>JAUJMS010000005.1:77825-149460 GCA_030446745.1 Egibacteraceae bacterium
AGCTCGTCACCACGCTGCTGGAGCAAGACGCCGCTGACCGGGACTGGGCCTCGCAGATCGGTCCGTCGCTCACACAGGCCGACGCCGCCCGGTTGTTGGGCAAGAGCGAGCAGGCCACGGCGAAGGACCCCCGACTGCTGCGGGTCAAGACGCGTTCCGGCCGAGTGGCCTACCCGGTGGTGCAGTTCGACGGGCGTGCGGTCGTCGCCGGGCTCGGCGACGTGCTGGCGATCCTCGACCCCGTGGCGGACCCGTTGACGGTCATCGCATGGCTGACCGGGACCCAGCCGTCGTTGGGCGAGCGTCGACCGGTCGACGCGCTGCGCGCCGGCGACGTGGAGGCCGTCGTCGCGCTCGCGCGCCGGTTCGCGCGGTCGGCAGCGTAGATGCCGCTGCGCTGCCCTCCTCCGGGACCGGCGGCGCTCGGCGGACTGCCGCGCCTGCGTCTCGGCGGGCGCACCCTGTGGCGCATCTACCACCGCAGGCACACGCAACCGTGGTTTTTCGGGTCGACGGTGCCCGACGACGCGCAGTCGTCCGGCCGCTTCGACCTGCCGGCGCCGTTCGGCACCTGCTACCTGGCGACTTCCAAGATCGCGGCGGTGCTCGAAGCGTTGCAGGACTTCGGCGCGGGCCTCTTGCCGGACACGGCGCTACGTCGACGCGTCGCTGCCAGGGTCGAGGGACCCAAGACCGCTCCGGCGGCCGTTCGGCTCACCGCCGCGGTCGCGCACGGCGTGGGGGTGACGGCCGCGCTGTGGGCAGGCGAGGACCGGACGTGCACGCAGGCGTGGGCGGTGAACCTGCACCGTGCGGGCTGGCGCGCCGCCTACCACGGAGTCTCCCATGACCCCGGAGGACGCCTGCGGGCGGTCACGCTGTTCGACTGCGCCGGCGCGCACCGGCCCTATGACGACGCATCGTGGCAGTGGGACCTCGAATCGCTGGAGGAGCCGGAGATCACGGCTGCACTGGCCCGCTACGGCATTCGCGTCACGCGCAGCGACCCGGAACTCCCCTTCGTCGCGCTGGCCGACAGCCGACTGACGGACGACCCTTCGTGACCACCCGGAATGAGTTGCGCGCGGCAGGCGCTGGCGTCGCCGAACGCTGCCCCGCAGGTCCGCCGTCGTCGACGGGTCACGCGTCGCTGGCGTGGAGGAGGGCGTGGATCTCGCGCGTCGCCGTCGACCGGTTCAGTGTGTAGAAGTGGATGCCCGGGGCGCCGCCGGCGAGCAGCCTCCGGCACAGGCCGGTCGCCATCTCGACGCCGATGGCGCGCACTCGGGCAGGCTCGTCGGCGACCGCCCGCAGCCGTGCGGCAAGCACGGGGGGGAACGCGGCGCCCGACAGCTTGGCCATCCGCTCGATCTGGGCGACGTTGGTGACCGGCATCACGCCGGGGATGATCGGCACCTGGCACCCGATCTCCCCGGCGCGACGCACGAGGCTGAAGTAGTCCTCGGCGTCGAAGAAGAACTGGGTGATCGCGAAGTCGGCGCCGGCGGCGCACTTCTGGGCCAGGAACTTGGCGTCGGTATCGGGGTCCGGCGACTCCGGATGACCCTCCGGGAAGGCGGCGACGCCGACACAGAAGTCGCCCTCCTCGTGCAGCAGCTGCACTAGCTGGTCGGCGTGGTGCAGGCCGTCGGGGTGCGGCTCCCACGGGGCGTCGAGGCCGCGCGGGGGGTCGCCGCGAAGGGCGAGGACGTTGCGCACCCCCGCCGTGGCGAGCTCGCGGATCACGGTGCGAAGCTCGTCGCGCGACGAACCGACGCAGGTCAGGTGGGCGACGACCGTCAGTGTCGTCTCCCGGGCGATGCGCTCGACCATGCGCAGGGTGCGGCCGCGGGTCGAACCGCCGGCGCCGTACGTCACGTCGACGAAGCTGGGGGCAAGCGGCTCCAGCTCACGGATCGCCCGCCACAGCGCAGCTTCGCCAGCGTCATCGGCGGGTGGAAAGAACTCGAACGAGAACGACGGGCGACCGGCGGCGAGCAACTCGCGCACGGTTGACGTCATGACGGACGAGCATAGCCGTGGCGGCGATCCCGCCCGCGGGCGACCCGACGCGGCGCCTTGCTATCGCGCTAAACGCGACAGCGCCCCGGCGGAGCCGGAGGCGCCGCTGCGGCGGCTGTTAGCTCAGTAGATGTCGCGGTCCCGCTCGATGACCCGCTCGCGGCGGACGACGGGGTCGTCGACGTAGGTGGTCGTGCGACGGCGGCTGAGCAGGATCGCGGTGAGAATGGCGCCGAGCACGCCGGCGATCATGAGGATGATCCCGATCGTCTTGATGTCGATGCCGCTGACCTCGAAGTCCAGGGCGAAGGTCAGGATCGCGCCGAGCGCGATGAGGAAGATGCTCGCTCCGATGCCCATGGAAATCCTCCGTGGCGGCGCGGTCGCGGGTACGGGGCGCCCCCCCTGTTGTGCCCGCGGCGGCCGACCACGAAACGGTCGTCCGGGGGGACCGTGCGCGCCGGGAAAAAACGGCGGCCGACGTTTGCGAGCGCCGCAGGACGGGGCACACTGGGATCACTTCGAGGCACCATGCGGGGGGCGGGTTCCCGCCCCCTCCCCCCGCAGACGGTGTCCTTTTTCGTTTCCGGCCCGCTACACCACCGGCGGCCCCCGCTTGCCCCGCCTCGTCCTACGTCGAGTGGACGGTTTCGGCGAAATACCGCCGAAAGTGTCCACTCGATGCGTTGTCCACAGCATCCGCCCCGTGCGCCGCGCCGACGCCGGGCCCCCGACACACACTGCCTGCGTGGGGCGGTGGGACGAGCTTGCGGCACTGGCGCGACGCCAGCATCTCGTCGTCTCCGTCGAGCAGGCGACACAGCTCGGCATCCCGCCCCGCACGGTCAACGAACAGCACCACGAGCGGGGTTGGCGCCGCGTGCACGCCGGCGTCTACGCGCTCGCGGCGGCGCCCGACACCTTCCCGTTGCGGGCGAGCGCGGCCCTGCTGTCCAGCGGCGAGCGGTCGTTGCTGTCGGGGTCGACGGCGGCGTGGTGCTGGGGCCTGCGGCGGCGACCGCCGGGGCGGGTCGAGATCATCACGCCCGAGGACCGCCGCGTCCGTGCGCGTGAGTTCGTCGACGTCCGCCGGTCGGCGACCTTGTCGCACGCCGATGTCGCGGTGATCGACGGGCTGCGCGTCACCTCGGCGCCGCGCACGCTGGTCGATGTCGCGGCGCGGGTGTCGCCGGCGCAGCTCGCGGACCTCGTCGTGATGGCGTTCCGACTCGGGGTCGTCGATGACGGGAAGATCCAGGCGCAGCTGAACCGCATGGGGCCGGTGAGGGGCAAGCGGGCGCTGTTGCGCATCCTCGCCGATCTGCCGCGCGACGAGACCGACTCTGCCTTCGAGCGTGCCGTCCGCGCGTGGCTGCGCCGCCGCGGCTACCAGCCGGACGTCGTCCAAGTCACGCTGATCGACCGCGGCCGGGTCATCGGCAAGGTCGACGTCCCGTTCTCACGCGAGCGCGTCGGGATCGCGTGCGACGGGCGCTGGACGCATCTGCTGCCGTCGGCGCAGCGCCGCGACCGCGCGAAGGACAACGCGGCCGCCGCGATGGGCTGGGTGCTGCTGCACCTGCTCCAGGACGAGTTCGACGCGGGCGGCGACGCGTTCCTCGCCGACCTGGACCGGATTTTGCGCCAGCGCCGCCAGCTCGTGTCGAGGCCGTGACTCCAAGGCTGTGACGCATTGAGTGGACGCTTGCGGCGGTATATCGCCGAAAGCGTCCAGTCAACGCAGCAGCGGCGCTTCAGCGGACGAGGCCGTGGCGCATCGCGATGACCACCGCCTGCACGCGGTCGCCCGCCTTGAGCTTGGCGTAGATCCGTGACAGATGGCTTTTCACCGTCTCGTCGCCGAGGTCGAGCGCTTCGGCGATCTCGCGGGTGGACTTGCCGGTGGCCAACTCCTCGAGGACGTCCTGCTCGCGCTTGGACAGCGGCTGCAGTCCCGAGTGCATCGCGAGCGGGCCGACGCGCTCGAGGAACGGCCGTGTCACGTCGGGATGCAGGAAGCCCTTACCCAGCGCGACCGCGCGTACGGCCTGGACGAGCTCCTCGCGGCGGACGTTCTTCGGCAGGTAGCCCGCGACGCCGGCCGCGACCGCCCGCGTCACGGTGTCGTGGTCGGTGAACATCGTCAGCGCCATCGTGCGCGTCGGCAGGCCCTGCTCGCCGATGGCTCGGACGGCGCTGAGCCCGTCCATGCCCTCCAGGCTCACGTCCACGAGCGCGACCTCCGGGCGGTGCGCGGCCACCGACGCGACGAGCGCCTCACCGGAGGTGACGATGTCGACGACCTCCATGTCGTTCTCGAACGACAGCATGGTCGCGACGCCGTCGGCCACGACGCCGTGGTCCTCGGCGATGACGATGCGGATGACGCCGCTGTCGGACGCCGCCGCCGGCGCGAACGGCGTCGGACGGCTGGAGTTCACAGGGGCACCTCCACCTCGACGCGTGTGCCCTCCCCGCGGGCGCTCTCGACGTGGAACCTACCGCGTGCGAGCTCGATTCGTTGTGCCATCAGCGCAAGGCCGTGGTGCCCGGGCGGCACCGCCTCGGGATCGAAGCCGCAGCCGTCGTCGGTGACCGTGACCGACACGACACCGCCCTCGACCCGGACGGCGACCTCGACACGTTTCGCTCGGGCGTGGCGGCTGACGTTGGTAAGGCAGCCGCGCACGAGCTCGAGCACCACGATCTCGACTGCCAGCGGCACCTCTGGTAGCGGGTCGGCGACGTCAAGGACCGAGTCGACGCCGGTGGTCAGCCGCAGCTCGTCGAGCGCTTCGACCAGGCCCTGGCGCAGGCCGCCTGGCACGATGATCTGCCGGCGCAACGCGTCGAGCACCTCGCGGAGGCGCCCCATCCCCCCGTGCACGGCCTCGCGGGTCAGCGAGGCGATGCGGTCGGCACGAGGGGCGTCGCCACCGGCGAGCGCGGACCGGACGTTGTCGGCCTGGATCTCGGCGGCGGCGAGGAACGGCAGCACGTCGTCGTGGATTTCCAACGCGATGCGGCTGCGCTCGCGGGTGCCCTCCTCGAGGATGCGCCCCGACAGCGCGACCCTCGCCCGCTGCCCCTCGGCGAGCTCCGCCTCCAGATCGAGGCGCTGAAGTGCCATGCCGAGCAGACGCGCCGCCGCTTCGACGACGGGGCGCTCCGACAGGCCAGGGGGCACGCCGATCGCCGCCGGCTCCGAACCGGGGATCTTCACGACGTCGAGCGAGTCGGAGACCGTGCCGCTCGGCGACACCTCGACGGCGTCGCTTTCGAGCAGTGTCCGCAGGGCGGCGGCGCCCGTGTCGGCGACCTGATCGACACCGCGCACGCCCAGCAGCCCGGTCCCGAGCCGATTGAGCGTCTCGAGCTCCGCGACCTGCCCGGCGAGTTCCTCCGCGCGGTCCTCCGCCACACGAGCAGACCGCAAGGCGCTGTAGCCCAGATACATCGGCACGGCGAGGAGTAGCACGCCCCACTGCCCCACCTGCTCGTAGAGCAGGACGATGGCGATGGCGAGCAGCGCGACGAGGCCGTAGTCGACGAAAAACCGCGGGAAGGGGTTGGACACCGCCCGCGCGGCGCGACCGAGACCGGCGCGTCCCCGGAGATATACGAAAAAGCCGACGGCGAGGGTGTTGAGAACGTTGTAGACGACCGCCGCGACGATGGTGCCGGCGATCAGCCCGTACGGTTGACGCAGTGCCGCCCACGACGCCGCGGCCGCCGCCAGCCCGTTCTGGGTGCGGTTGAACGCGATTGCCCACGGTGACGTTCCACGCTTGAATTCGCGTTCGTTCGTAAAGCCGACCACGTTGACGAGCGCGGCGAACGGGGGGCTCAGCAACGTGGCCGATGCGACGATGACCGGAGCACCGAGACCGGCGTCCACGTCGACCTTCGGCAGAATCGGAATGGCAAGCAAGTTCGCCGCTGCCAGAAAAACCACCCACAGCAAGGCTTCGATCGGTGCTCGTGCCGCCATGGCGATACCTGCAGGGAGTAGCAGCGCCACGCCGCCGACGAGCGCTAGGACGTAAGCGCGCAGCGCCCAGCTAGGCGCTGGCGTCCGCCGGGTCGCCCGTGCGGGTCTGTCCTTCACAGAGGTCACGACGTGGCTATTCTTGCGCAGCGAAAAGCCGCTGCCGCCGCACACGAAGTGCAGGAGCAGCGGCTTTCTCTTCGCTTGGGCCTGGGTCGCCCGACCGGCCCGCCGGCGCGATGCCCGCGGCCGGGCGGGTGGACTACCAGGCGCTCTTGGAAGCGCGCTTCACGACTACCACGCGCTTTTGCTGGCAGCGCCCGCAGCGAACAGCGCGGAGACGGCGGTGAGGACCGAGATAACCCGAGGCGAGAACTTGCTCACGTTGCGTGACCTCCTGTGGTGCTTCCACGGATGTTGGAAGAACGTCTCTTCGGCCGAGGCACGCGCAGAAGCGCGCAAGCCCGAAGAGAGAGGCCTCGCTCGCTGCGGAGTATCCCATACCGCGGGCGGTTTGGAAAGCACTTTCTTGGGACGCGCCCCTCCCCCGCCCCGCGGCGACCCCGCGGACGCCCCAGCGGGCGGTGGCAGACTGCGGCGATGGGCTCGTTGGAGTACCTCGCGCTGCTCGCGCTGTGCCTGGTGGTGACCGCCCCGCTGGAGCTGTTCCTCCACGTGCGGGTCTACCGCCAGGGGCTGCGGCTGGCGCTGGCGCTGGCCTGCATGGGGGCCGTGTTCGTCGGCTGGGACCTGCTCGGCGCCCGGCTCGGCCACTGGGACTACAACCCCGCCTACACGACCGGCATCCGCGCGCTGGGGCTGCCGCTGGAGGAGTACCTGTTCTTCGTCGTCGTGCCGCTGTGCGGGATCATGGCCTACGAGGCGGTGCGCCTGACGCTTGACGACGTGCGCGCCAGGCTGCGGACCCACCACACGCAGCGGACACAGCGGAGCCGGCGGTGACCCTCGGCTACACCCTGTTCTGCCTCGTGGCCCTGGCGTTGACGCTGGGGCTCGAGCGGATTCTGCGCACCGGCGTGCTGCGCGAGCGGCGGTTCTGGATCGCCATGGCGATCGTCGGCTTCTTCCAGGTGCTCGTCGACGGGTGGCTGACGTGCCGCCCGATCGTGACCTACGCCGAGGAGCAGTTCAGCGGGATCCGCCTCGGCTGCCCGCCGTCGGCACTGTTCCGCGCCGGCGGCATGCCGATCGAGGACCTCGTCTTCGGGTTCGCGATGATCGCCCAGGGTGTGATGTGGTGGGTGTGGTGGGGCCGGCGCCTCGGCGTCGACGTCTCCTAGTCCCGCTCCGCCGCCAGCAGCTCCGGCCCCAGGTCGCCGACGCCGCCGGCGCCCGCCGCCCAGGCGGCGACACGCAGCTGCTCGCACAGCACCCCGACGGCGGCGGTCGCCGCGTCCGCGCCCGCCGCGCCGGCGGCGAGCAGCCCGCGCGCCACGCCGGCGACGTCGGCGCCGAGGCACAGCGCCTTCAGCGCATCGACGCCGTGGCGCAACCCGCCCGAGCCGACGAGCACGACGTCGTCGGCGCCGGCGGAGTCCAGCGCCGCGCGCGCCCCGCGGATCGCGTCCGCCGTCGGCAGACCCCAGTCGGCGAACGCAGCGGCCACCGCGCCGGCGCGGTCGTCGCGCAGCCCCTCGACGCGCGCCCAGTTGGTGCCCCCCGCGCCGGCGACGTCGACGCCGGCCACGCCGGCGGCGGCCAACGCAGAGACGTCGGCGGGCGCCAGTCCGAAGCCCACCTCCTTGACGACGACCGGCCGGTCGAGCGCCTCACACACCACGGCGATGCGCTCGATCAGCCCCGCGAACGTCGTGTCACCGCCCGGCTGCACCGCCTCCTGCACGGCGTTCGCGTGCAGGACGAGCACGTCGGCCGCGCAGGCGTCGAGCAGCCGCCGGCATTCGTCGACGCCGTAGGTGCGCAGCTGCACCGCGCCGAGGTTGGCGAGGACCAAGACATCCGGCGCGACGTCGAGCACGGCGAACGTCGCTGGGTCGCCGCCTTCGAGCAGCGCCCGCCCGGAACCGAGCCCCAAGGCGACGCCGTGGCGCTGGGCGGCCGCGGCAAGCGCCCGGTTGACCGGCCCGGCTTCGCTGACGCCGCCGGTCATGCACGAGATCAGCAGCGGCGCCGACAGCGTGCGACCCCACAGCGACAACGACAGGTCCACCGCCTCGAGGTCGCGTTCGGGCAGCGCGCGCGGCATCACGCGGACCGCCTCCAAGCCGGTCGTCAGGGACGCGAAGCCGACGTCGGCGTCGAGCGACAGCCGCAGATGGTCGCGCTTGCGCCCGGACAGCGCACCCCCCGCGTCGGCCGCCGCCATCGGCTCCCCTCCCGTCGTGGCGATGGTAGCCGGAGGACGCATGGTCGCTCGCCCAGTGGGGGGCCGCGCGGACAGCCGGTACGTTGGGGCATCGACAGGCGCCGGACGGAGGCCGCGATGCTCCTCGACCAGATCACCTCGCCCCGCGACCTGCGGGCGCTCGACGCTGCGCAGCTCGCTGCGCTGGCCCAGGAGGTGCGCACCTTCATTGTCCGGGCCGTGTCGCGGGGCGGCGGCCACCTCGGCTCCAACCTCGGCGCGGTCGAGCTCACCTTCGCGCTGCACCGGGTCTTCGACAGCCCGCGCGACGTGATCCTGTGGGACACCGGTCACCAGGCGTACGTCCACAAGATCGTGACCGGCCGGCGCGACCGCTTCGACTCTCTGAAGCAGGCCGACGGGCTGTCGGGCTATCCGTCGCGGGCGGAGTCCGAGCACGACTGGGTCGAGAACAGTCACGCCTCGACGATCCTGTCCTACGCCCACGGCCTGGCCACCGCGCACGCGACGCGCGGGGAGGACCGCACCGTCGTCGCCGTCGTCGGCGACGGCGCGATGACCGGGGGCATGGCCTACGAGGCGCTGAACAACCTCGGTCACAGCGGGCGGCGCGTCGTCATCGTGCTCAACGACAACGGGCGCTCGTACGCCCCCACCGTGTCCCGGCTGGGCGAGAACCTTGCGATGCTGCGGCTGAACCCGGCCTGGGTCTCGGCGAGCCGGCGCATCGAGCAGACCGTGCGCGACGTGCCCGGCGTCGGCGACCTCGCGGTGCAGGCGTGGCAGGGCACCAAGGCCGCCTTCCGTGAGATGCTCGAGCCGCCGACGTTCTTCGAGGCGCTTGGCGTGCGCTACACCGGCCCGATCGACGGTCACGACGTCGGCAAGCTCGAACAGGCGCTGACCCACGCCGCGGCCTACGACGGCCCGATCGTCGTGCACGTCCAGACCCAGAAGGGGCGCGGGTACGAGCCGGCCGAGCTCGACGTCGAGAAGTGCCTCCACGACGTCTCGGCGTTCGACCCCGAGACCGGGCTTCCACGCGCGGCCGGCGAGACGACGACGTACACCCAGGTGTTCAGCGACACCATGGTCCAGCTCGCCGAGCGCCACCCCGAGCTCGTCGCGATCACCGCCGCGATGCCGGGCTCCACCGGGCTGCTGCCACTGGCGGAGCGCTACCCGGACCGCGTGCTCGACGTCGGCATCGCCGAGCAGCACGCCGTCACCGCGGCTGCGGGCATGGCGATGGGCGGGCTGCGCCCCGTCGTGGCGGTGTACTCGACGTTCTTCACGCGGGCGTTCGACCAGGCGAACCTCGACGTGGGGCTGCACGGCCAGCCGGTCGTGTTCGCCCTGGACCGTGCCGGGATCACCGGCGACGACGGCGCCTCGCACCACGGCGTGCTCGACATCGCGCTGTGCCTGCGCATCCCCGGCATGACGGTGTTCGCCCCGTCGTCGGACCGCGAGCTCGCGCAGATGCTTGGCGACGCGCTGACGCTCGACGGGCCGGCGGTCGTGCGCTTCCCCAAGGGCACGGCGCGCGAGGCCGGCCCGGACGAGGTCGGCTCCGGGCTGCACGCGCGGCGGGTCCGCGAGGGCGCCGACGTGTGCCTGCTCGCCGTCGGCAAGATGGTCGAGGCCGCCGAGGAGGCCGCCGAGCACCTCGCCTCGGAGGATGTCGCCGCGACGGTGTGGGACGTGCGCGTCGTCAAGCCGCTGGACCAGCGGATGCTCGCCGACGCCGCCCGCCACCCGTTGGTGGTCACCGTGGAGGACGGGATGCGCGTCGGCGGCGCCGGTTCCGCGATCGCCGACGCCGTCGCCGGGCTCGACGAGCGGCGCGAGGCGCCGCGCTTCCTGCTGCTCGGCACCCCCGACGCCTACATCGCCCAGGGCAAGCCGGCGCGCATCCTGACCAACCTCGGGCTGGACGGCGCCGGCATCGCGACCGCCACCCGCAAGGCGCTCAGCGGGGCGTGACCGGCCGCGCCGGCGGGCGCGCCAGCTCGCGCACCGCGACGGCGGCCTTGCGCGCGGCGGGCACGGCGGCGCGGACGCGGAACACCTGGTAGTCGGCGGCCTCGAGGCGGTCGAGGATGCCGGCGTAGAGGCGATGAGCGATGCGGATGCACACCTGGCTCGACGGCGCGAGCATCGCCCAGCCGGCTTCGGCGCGGCGGTACAGCGCCCGCGTGCGGGCGATCTCGAACGCGAGCAACCGGCGCAACGGCGGGCTGACGTGCCTGGCGTGAAAGTCGTCCTCGGTCACACCGAAGCGGTCGAGATCCTCCAGCGGCAGGTAGATCCGGCCACGGTCCCAGTCCTCGGCGACGTCGCGCAGAAAGTTGGTCAGCTGGAAGGCGATGCCCAGGTCCATCGCCCGGTCCCGCGCGTCGGGGTGGGTGGGTCCGAGCACCGGCAGCATCATCGACCCGATGACCGCCGCCGACCCGTAGACGTAGGCGTACAGGTCGTCGTAGGTCGCGTAGCGGGTGACCGTCAGGTCCATCGCCATCGAGGCGAGGAACGCGCGCAGGTCGTCGTGGCGGATGTCGAGCTCGCGCACCGTCGCGAGCACCGCGACGAGCACCGGGTCGTCGGTGACGCCGGTGCCCAGGGAGGCGAGGAACTCGTCGGACCACGCCTCGAGGGCCTTGCGCCGCTGCTGCGGGTCCCAGGACAGGTCGAGGTGGTCGACGAGGTCGTCGGCGTAGCGGGCGAACCCGTACAGCGCGTGGACGTGGTGGCGTTTGGCCCGCGGCAGAAAGCGGGTCGCGAAGTAGTAGGTGCGCCCGTGCGTGGCGTTGAGCCGGCGGCACAGCTCGTAGCTCGTCCCGACGTCGACCGGTCCGGCGGGCGCGCGTAGCCCGGCGGCGACGATCGCCGTCGACGGGGCAGGATGGCGGTAGCCGCCGGCCGTCACCGCGCGGCTCCCGCCGGTTCGCGGCCGAGCAACGCCAGCGCCCGTGCGGCGGCGAGCTTGCCCGACACCAGCACCATCGGCACGCCGACGCCCGGTGTGGTCCCGGATCCCGTGAACACGACGCCGCCGACCTTCGGCGCGACGTTGGCGGGGCGGAACGGTCCGGTCTGCGTGAAGGTGTGCGCCGCCGCGAACGGCGTGCCGGCGGCCATGCCCTGCCGGGCCCAGTCCGCGGGGGTGACGACCTCGGCGACGACGGTGGCGGCGGCCACGTCGCCGTAGCCGGCGTCGGTCAGGCGGCGTTGCGCCATCGCGACCTCGCGCGGCCCCTGGGCGTCCCAGTTCAGCGCGCTCCCGACCAGGTTGGGAGTCGGCAGCAGGTAGAAGCCGACGGCGCCGCCCGGCGGCGCGAGCGAGGGGTCCGTGACGGTGGGGACGGTGAGAAACCACGACGCGTCGCGCTGCAGGCGCCCCGCGAGGATGTCGTCGAACGACGCGGCGTAGTCGTGCGAGAAGTGGATGTTGTGGTGGGCGGCACCGGCGAGCGGGCGGTCCAGGCCCAGGTGGACCACGACGCACGACGGCGAGTGGCGCAGGCGCGGCACGCGCCACGGCGTCGCCTCCGCGGGCAGCAGGTCGCGGTAGGCGACCGGCAGGTCGGGGTTGAGCACGACGAGGTCGCACGCGAACCGCTCACCGGTGGCCGTGCGCACCGCGACGGCGCGCGCCGAGGCGGTCTCGACCGCCTCGACCGCGGTGCCGAGCCGCAGGTCGACGCCGACGCGCCCGGCGAGGTCGGCCAGCCCGCGGCTGACGGCGTGGACGCCGCCGGCGGGGAAGTACACGCCGGCGATCGCGTCCATGTATGCGATGACGGCGTAGACGCCGAGCGCCTCGTACGGGCTCATGCCGGCGTACATCGCCTGGAAGGTGAACAGCCGCACGAGGCGCCAGTCGCGCAGGAACGACCGGACCAGCGGCATCATCCGGCGGAACGCGCCCAGGCGGACCAGGCGCGCCATCGCCGCGGGGCGGGCGAGATCCAGCGGCGAGTCGAAGTTCGCGTCGATGAAGGTGTCGTACTCGGCCTCGTACAGCGCCTGCAGGCGTGCGGCGAAGCGCAGGAACCGCTGCGACTCCGCCGGTCCGCACACGTCCCGAACCTCCGCGGCCATCGCCTCGACGCTGCCGCGCACATGGAGCACCGACCCATCGGCGAACACCGCACGGTAGGCCGGGTCCAGCCGTGTCAAGCGCAGCGAGTCGGCCATCCGCTCGCCGGCCAGCGCGTAGAGCTCGTCGAGCAGCGCCGGCATGGTCAGCACCGACGGGCCGGTGTCGAACGCGAACCCGTCGCGTTCGAGTCGTCCGGCGCGCCCGCCGGGGCGGTCCTCGCGTTCCAGCAGCGTCACGTCGGCGCCGGCGACCGCAAGGCGGACCGCGGCGGCCAGCCCGCCCAGACCCGCGCCGACGACGACGACCTTGCCGCCCACCGCCGGAGCGCTACAGCGTCCGGAAGGCGGCGAGGTCGGCGAGCTCCTCGAGCGCCGCGCGGGCCGGCTGCGCGACGTCGGCGATGGCCCGCCGGGCGCCGGCCTGCTTCGCGCCGAGCAGCGCCTCGACGGCGGCGAGCGCGCCGCAGTCCGCGACGATGTCGCGGGCCCGGTCCGCCCCGCGGTCGTCGAGCTCCGCGTCGCCGAGCAGCGCGAGCAGGGCCCGGCGCGACGGCGGGTCGCACAACGCCAGCGCGCGCAGGATGAGCACGGTGCGCTTGCCCTCGCGCAGGTCGTCCAGCGCGCCCTTGCCGGTGGTGCGCGGGTCGCCGAACAGCCCCAGGATGTCGTCGCGGAGCTGGAACGCCAGCCCGACCGCGTCGCCGTAGAGGCACAGCGCCTGGTCCAGCGCTGCGTCGCTCCCCGCGATGGCGGCCCCGACCTGCAGCGGCCGGGTGACGGTGTAGCGCCCGGACTTGAGCAACGCCACGCGCGTCGCGTCGTCCTCGGTCGCGTCGGTCAGGCCGGCCAGCCGCAGGTCGAGGTACTGCCCCGCCATGACCTCGACGCGCAGCGCGTTGAACACGCAGCGCGCACGGGCGATGCCCTCCGCGGGCAGCGGCGCCTCGTCGAGCAGCTGGTCGGCCCACACGAACGCGAGGTCGCCGGCGAGGATGGCGCCACCGACGCCGAACCACGCCGCGTCGCCGCTGAGCCGTTCCCTGCCGTGCACGCGCGCGAGCGAGGCGTGCGCCGCCAAGCGCCCGCGGCGCTCCCGCGAACGGTCCATCACGTCGTCGTGGATCAACGCGAAGGTGTGGAGCAGCTCGACGGCGCCCGCCGCGGCGACCACGCCGTCGCAGTGCCCCGCGCCGGTCGCGCGGTGGCCCCAGTACACGAACGCTGGGCGCAACCGCTTGCCACCGGCCGCGACCAGGTCGGCGACCTCGGCCCCGATCGGGCCGAGGGCGGGGTCGAGCTCGATCAACTCGCCGGTGCGGGCGGCGAGGAAGGTGTCGAGCAGCACGTCCACCGGGGCGAGGACCCGGTCCAGCGCGTCCACGCGCCGGTGGTCGTCAGCCGCGTCGGCGACCCGGGGTGCGCGCCGCGCGACACCGCGGGTTGCAGAGCCCAGCATCGTGCCCCTGTCCGTCGCCGTGGCGTCCGGGGCGGCGGTGCGCCTCGGAGGCGCCACCTTAGCGCCCGTCGTCCACGCCGGACAGGCGCTCGCGCAGCAGCTGGTTGACCAGCGCGGGGTTCGCCTTGCCGCGGGTCGCCTTCATCACGGCGCCGACGAGCGCGCCGATGGCCTTGTCGTTGCCGTCGCGCACGCGCTGCGCGGCGTCCGCGTGCTCACGCAGCGCCGCGTCGACCGCCGCGGTCAACGCGCCGGTGTCGGAGATCTGCACCAGCCCGCGTTCCGCCGCGACCGCACGCGGCGAGCCTTCCCCCGCCAGGACGGCGTCGAGCACCTCGCGGGCGAGCTTCTTCGACAACGTGCCGTCCGCGACGCAGGCGGTGAGCTCGGCGAGGTCGCCCGGAGCGAGCGGGACGCCGGTGGGGTCGGCGCCGCGCTCGTTGGCCCAGCCGACGACCTCGTTGTTGAGCCAGTTCGCCGCGTCGACCGGTGCCGCCCCGGCGGCGACGGCCCGCTCGAACAGCGGCGCAAGCCCGACCGCGACGAGCGTCGCCGCCTGCTCGCGGGGCAGCCCGTGATCCTGCGCCAACCGGGCGCGCTGCGCGGCCGGCAGCTCGGGCAGCGCGGCACGCAGCGCGTCGACCTGCGCCGCGGCGGGGGTGATCGGGATGAGGTCCGGGTCGGGGAAGTAGCGGTAGTCCTCCGTCGTCTCTTTCACCCGCAGCGTGGACGTCGTGCCGGCGTCCTCGTTCCAGTGGCGGGTCTCCTGCACGACCGGCTCGCCGGCGATCAGCAGGTCGGTCTGGCGGGCGATCTCGTAGTCGATGGCGCGGCCCAGCGACCGGATCGAGTTCATGTTCTTGACCTCGGCGCGGGTGCCGAACACCGTGTGGCCGACGGGGCGCAGCGAGATGTTCGCGTCGCAGCGCATCGACCCTTCCTCGAGCTTCGCGTCGCTGATGCCCAGCGCGAGCACGACGGCGCGCAGCTCGGACAGGTACGACTGCGCCTGCGCGGCGCTGCGGATGTCGGGTTCGGAGACGACCTCGAGCAGCGGGATCCCGGCCCGGTTGTAATCCACCAGCGAGTAGTCGGCGCCGTGGATGCGGCCGGAGGTGCCGACGTGCAGCGACTTGCCGGTGTCCTCCTCCATGTGGACACGGGTGATCCCGACGCGGTGCTCGCCGGCGGCAGTGGTGATGGTCAGCGACCCACGCAGACAGATCGGCACGTCGTACTGGCTGATCTGGTAGTTCTTCGGCATGTCGGGATAGAAGTAGTTCTTGCGGTGGAACTGGCTGACCGGCGCGATGTCGCAGCCGAGCGCCAGACCGAGGCGGATCGCGGACTCGACCGCCCGGCGGTTGACGACCGGCAGGCTGCCGGGCTGGCCGAGGCACACCGGGCAGGTGCGGCTGTTGGGCTGCCCGCCGAAGTCGGTCGCGCAGCCGCAGAACATCTTCGTGCGGGTGTTCAGCTCGACGTGGACCTCCAGGCCGATGACGGCTTCGTAGCGGCTGGCCTGTTCCGGCAGCGCCGTCATGCGAGCACCTCCGCGAGCGAGTTGCGGCCGGTCGGCGTGGCGTCGAAGCGCAGATCGGCCTCCAGCGCGCGGGCGACGCGGAACAGCACCGCCTCGCCGAGGACCGGGGCCATGACCTGCAGGCCGACAGGGAGGCCGGCGTCGTCGGTGCCGACCGGCAGCGAAAGGGCGGGCGCCCCCGCCAGGTTCGAGGGGATGGTGTAGATGTCGGACAGGTACATCGCCAGCGGGTCGGCCGCGCGTTCACCGAGGCGGAACGCCGTCGTCGGCGACGTGGGACTGACCAGCACGTCGCAGTGCTCGTAGGCCGCCTCGAAGTCGCGGATGATCAGCGTGCGGACCCGCTGCGCCTGCGCGTAGTAGGCGTCGTAGTAGCCGGCGGACAGCGCGTAGGTGCCGATCATCACCCGCCGCTTGACCTCCGACCCAAAGCCCGCCGCCCGGGTCCGCGCCATCATCTCCTCGGTGGTGGCACCGTCGACCCGCAACCCGTAGCGCACGCCGTCGTAGCGCGACAGGTTCGACGAGCACTCGCTCGGCGCGATGAGGTAGTAGGCGCTCACGCCGTAGCCGGCGTGCGGCAGGCTCACCTCGACGACGTCCGCGCCGAGCGCGCCGAGGCGCGCGATGGCCGCGTCGACCCGCGCGCGGACGCCCGGCTCCATGCCATCGCCGGTGAACTCGCGCACGACGCCCACCCGCAGCCCGTCGACGCCCGCGTCGAGCGCCGCGGTCAGGTCGGGCACCGGCTGCGGGATGGAGGTCGAGTCGCGCGGGTCGTGGCCGCCGATCGCTGCGAGCAGCAGCGCCGCGTCGGTCACGGTGCGGGCGATGGGGCCGACCTGGTCAAGCGACGAGGCGAACGCGATGAGCCCGTAGCGGCTGACCAGCCCGTAGGTCGGCTTGACGCCGACCAGGCCGCACAGCGCCGCCGGCTGGCGGATGGATCCGCCGGTGTCGGTGCCGATCCCCAAGGGCGCGTCGAACGCGGCGACCGCCGCGACGGAGCCGCCCGACGAGCCACCGGGGACGCGGTCGAGGTCCCACGGGTTGCGGGTCGGAAAGAACGCCGAGTTCTCGCACGACGAGCCCATCGCGAACTCGTCCATGTTCGTCTTGCCGACGACGACCGCGTCGGCGGCGCGCAGGCGCTCCACGACCGCGGCGTCGTACGGGGGGCGGTAGTGCTCGAGGATCCGCGAGCCGCAGGTCGTCTCGACCCCGGCGGTGCACAGGATGTCCTTGAGCGCGAGCGGGACGCCGGCCAGCGGGCCGACCGGCTCGCCGGCGGCGTGGCGCCGGTCGATGTCGGCGGCGTGGGCCAGTGCCTGCTCGTCGAGCACGCGCAGGAACGCCTTGACGTGCGGCTCGGTGGCGCCGATGCGGTCGAGCGACGCCTGGGTCACCTCGACCGCGCTGACGTCGCCGTTGCCCAGCAGCGTGCGCAGCGTCGCCGCGTCGCAGGCGGACAGATCCACGTCAGGCCTCGTCGACGATCCGCGGCACGCGGAAGCGCCCGTCCTCGGCCTGCGGGGCGGTCGCGACCGCGGCGTCGGGCGGCAGCGACGGGCGAGGCTCGTCGTCGCGCAGCACGTCTGCGAGCGGGTAGGCGTGCCCGGTCGGCGGCACGTCACCGGTCGCAACCTCACCGACCTTCTCGGCGTACGCCAGGATGTCGGACAGCTGCGCCTGGAGCGCGACGATCTCGTCGTCGCCCAGCGCGAGGCGCGCGAGGCGCGCGACGTGGCGCACGTCGTCGGTGCTCAGGGACACGGGAACCGCTCCGGGTGGGAGGGGGAACGCCTGGCAAAGACGCTACCGCGCGCCCCGGCCGCGCTGCCAGACGACCCCGCTACGCCGGCACCGCCCCGGTCTGCAGCAGCGCGACGAAGCCCTCCTCGTCGGTGGTGGGGACGCCCAGCTCGGCGGCCTTGGTGACCTTCTGCGCCCCGGGGTCGCTGCCGAGCACCACCAGTGACGTCTGCTTGCTGACACTCGACGTGGCACGGCCGCCGCGGTCGGTGATCGCCTGCTTCGCCTCGTCGCGGGTAAAGCCGGCGAGGTTGCCGGTGACGACGATCGTCATCCCGGCCAGGGCGTCGTCGACCTTGACCGCGTCGGTGTCCATCCGCAGGCCGAGGCCGGCGAGGTCGTCGAGCAGCGCCTGGGTGCGGGGGTTGTCGAGGAACGCGCAGCGCGGCGGCACGGACCGGTCCCACCCCTTCGACGGCGGCGATCTCGTCGACGGTGGCGGCACGCAGCGCCGCCATCGTGCCGAAGTGGCGGGCGACGGCCCGCGCGACCGGTGCCGCCGACCATGCGGATGTTCAGCGCGATGAGCAGGCGCTCCAACGGCTGCTGTTTGGAGGCTGCGATGCCGGCGAGCAGCGCCTCGACCTTCTTCTCGCCGAACCCCTCCAACGGCAGCAGCTGCTCGGCGGTCAGCCGGTAGACGTCGCCGAGGTGGCGCACGAACCCCCTCGTCGCGCAAGGTCCGCGCGGTCTCGTAGCCGAGGCCCTCGATGTCCATGCCGCCGCGGCCGGCGAAGTGCGCCAGCGACTCGAGCAGGCGGTTGGGGCAGTCGACGTTGGTGCAGAAGCTCGCCGACTCGCCCTCCAGCCGCTCGATGGGTGACCCGCAGAACGGGCAGGTGCGCGGGAACTGCCACGGGCCGGCGGCCTCGACCTCCGGCGGGCGCAGCGACAGGACCGGCCCGACGACCTCCGGGATCACGTCGCCGGCCTTGCGCACGATGATCGTGTCGCCGGGGCGGACGTCTTTGTGCCGCGCCTGATCCTCGTTGTGCAGGGTCGCCAGCTGCAACGTCGACCCCGCCACGCGCACCGGCTCGAAGCTCGCGAAGGGGGTCACCTTCCCGGTCCGCCCGACGTTGACGAAGATGTCGCGCAGCACGGTGCGCTGCTCCTCTGGCGGGTACTTGAACGCGATCGCCCAGCGCGGGCCGTGGCTGGTGTTGCCGAGCCGGCGCTGCACCGCGAGCTCGTCGACCTTGACGACCACCCCGTCGATCTCGTACTCGGCGTCGTGACGGTGCTCGCCCCAGTGCGCGATGTAGTCGAGCACCGCCCCGAGGTCGTCGAAGGTGCGCGTCTGCTCCGCGACGGGCAGCCCGGCGGTGCCGATCCAGCGCAGGAACTCGGCGTGGCCCGCGACCGCGAGCCCGTCGACGGCGCCCATGCCGTGGCAGACCAGGCGCAGGGGGCGCTCGGCGGTCTTGCGGGGGTCTTTCTGGCGCAGCGCCCCCGAGGCGGCGTTGCGCGGGTTGGCGAAGCGCGCCTCGCCGGCCGCCTCGCGGGCGTCGTTCATCGCCTCGAACGCGGCCACGGGGTAGTAGATCTCGCCGCGCGCCTCGACCAGGGGGGGTGGCGCGTCGACGGCCAGGACGTCAGGGACGTCGGCGATGGTGCGCACGTTGGCGGTGACGTCCTCGCCGCTGCGGCCGTCGCCGCGGGTGACGGCGCGCTCCAGGCGACCGTCGACGTAGCTGACCGCGATCGCGACGCCGTCGACCTTCAGCTCGCACGTCAGGCGCAGCGCGGTGCCGCCGAGCAGCCGCTCGTTGCGCTCGGCCCAGCGGCGCAGGTCGGCCTCGTCGAAGGCGTTGTCCAGCGACAGCATCGCCACGCGGTGCGCCACCGACGCGAAGCCACCCGCCGGCGGTGCGCCGACGGTGTGGGTCGGCGAGTCGGGGCGGTCGAGCTCCGGGTGCTGCGCCTCCAGCTCACGCAGCTCGCGCACGAGCGCGTCAAACTCCGCGTCGCTGACCTGCGGGGCGGACTCGACGTAGTAGTGGCGGCGGTGCTGCTCGATCTCGACGCGCAGGCTGTCGACCCGCCGGCGGGTCTGCTCGTCGGCCATCGGCGACAAAGTCTAGGGGCTGCTCCCGGCGATCGTGCCGCCGCCGAGGCACTCGTCGCCGTCGTAGACGACCACCGCCTGGCCGGCCGCGACGCCGACCGGCCGCTCGTCGGCGAAGGCGAGCTCGACGCTGTCCGGCCCGGTGACGGTCAGCTCGCACGGCAGCGGGACCCCGCGGTAGCGCACCTGCGCCGCGACCCGCCCGGTCGGTGGTGCTCCGGCGATCCACGAGCACGCCGTGGCGGTGACCGTGGCGCGTTCCAGCAGGGCGCGCGGGCCGACGAAGACGTCGTCGCCCGCGATGGCCGTGACGTACCAGGGCTCACCCACGCCGCCGAGACCGAGCCCGCGGCGCTGCCCGACGGTGAAGCGGTAGGCCCCGTCGTGGGACCCGACCACCGCCCCGTCGGGGCCGACGAACGCGCCGGTGCGCTGGCCGAGGCGCGGGCGGAGGAACCCGCCGAGGTCGCCGGAGGGAATGAAGCACACGTCGGTGCTGTCGGGCTTGGCCGCGACGGGCAGGCCGCGCTCGGCGGCCATCGCCCGCAGCTGTGCCTTGGGGTACTCGCCGACCGGCCAGCGGGTGTGGGCCAGTTGGTCCTGCGTGGCCATGTACAGCACGTAGGTCTGGTCCTTCGCGCGATCGACCGCCCGCCACAGGTGCGCGGCGCCCGTCGCGTCGGAGCTGAGGCGGACGTGGTGGCCGGTCGCGAGCGCGTCGAAGCCGACGGCGCGGGCGCGGGCGAGCAGCGCCGCGTACTTGACGCGCTCGTTGCAGCGGATGCACGGGTTGGGGGTGCGCCCGGCGGCGTACTCGGCGACGAAGTCGTCGACGACGCGGGCGCGGAACGGCGCCGACAGGTCCCACACGTAGAAGGGGATGCCGAGCCGGTCGGCGACGCGGCGCGCGTCGCGGGCGTCGTCCAGCGTGCAGCAGCCCTTGCCCGGCAGCCCCGACGGGGTGTCGGCCATCTTCAGGTGCACCCCGGTGACGTCGTGGCCGGCCTCGACGAGCAGCGCCGCGGCCATCGCCGAGTCGACGCCGCCGGACATCGCCACGAGCACCCGCATCCGTTGCAGGGTAGCGACGCCGTCAGGCGTAGCCGCCGCCGGCGTCGCGCAGGCGTTTGACCGCGTCGGCGAAGGCGGCGGCGGCGGTGTCGACGTCGTCGTCGGTGGTGGTGCGGCCCAGCGTGAACCGCAGGTGCGCGCGGTCGGTCGGGGCGCCGATGGCGGTCAGCACGTGCGACGGCTCGGCGGCACCGGACTGGCACGCCGAGCCGGTCGACACGGCCACGCCGGCGGCGTCCAGCGCGAGCAGCAGCGCCTCGCCGTCGCAGCCGGCGACGGCGACGGCGGCGTTGTGCGGCAGCCGCCGGGTGGCGCTGCCGTTCAGGGTCACCCCGTCGACGCCGAGCAGCGCGCCGGCGAGGCGGTCGCGCAGCGCCCGCAGGCGCACCACCTCGTCGGCCGCCGTCGCGGCGGTCAGCGCCGCCGCCCCCCCGCAGCCGACGATGCCGGCGGCGTTCAGCGTCCCCGACCGCACGCCGCGCTCCTGGCCGCCGCCCGACAGCAGCGGCTGCACCGGCACGTCGCGGCGCAGGACCAGCACGCCGACGCCCTTGGGCCCGTTGAACTTGTGCGCCGACAGCGACAGCGCCCCGATGCCCCAACCGTCGACGTCGAGCGGGGCGCGGCCGAACGCCTGCACCGCGTCGGTGTGCAGCACGACGCCGCGGTCGCGCAGCGCCGGCCCGACGACGTCGAGCGGCTGCAGCGTGCCGATCTCGTTGTTCGCCGCCATGACGCTGACGAGCACCGTGTCGGCGCGGACGGCGGCGAGCAGGCGCTCCGCGTCGACCACCCCGTCGGGCTCGGGCGCGACGACGGTGACCTCGAACGCGTGCGACTGCGCCAGCCAGCGGACCGACTCGAGCACCGCAGGGTGTTCGATCGCGGTCGTCACGACGTGACGGCCGCGTCCCGCCTCCCGCGCGGCCCACGCGATGCCCTTCACGGCGGCGTTGTCGGACTCGGTGCCGCCGCCGGTGAACACCACCTCGAGCGGTGTGACGCCGAGGGCGGCGGCGACCTGCTCGCGCGCGTGTTCGACGGCGGCCCGCGCCACCCGGCCCACGGCGTGCAGCGACGACGGG
This sequence comes from Egibacteraceae bacterium, assembly GCA_030446745.1. Lineage (GTDB taxonomy): Bacteria > Actinomycetota > Nitriliruptoria > Euzebyales > Egibacteraceae > JAUJMS01. The sequence continues at coordinate 99,322 of JAUJMS010000005.1, forward strand.
TTGCCGTGCTCGTGTTCGAGGTACGGCCGCATCGCGGCGAGGACGCCCGGGTCCAGCGGCGTCGTGGCGGCGTGGTCGAGGTAGACGGTCACGGCGGTGTCGACGGTAGCGCCCGGCCGCCCGCGCCGTCAGTGCGTCGCACGCTCAATACGTCGCGACGCGCTCCCCCACGAACACCCGCCGCCACAGGAAGTCCTGGTTGCCGTCGTACACGCGCGCGCAGCCGTGGCTGGCGGGATACAGCGGGACCTTCGGGTAGCCGTGGATGGCGTACCCCCCATAGAAGAAGATGCCCTTGTAGATGCCGTTGTCCTGGCGGTAGCTGCGCTTCTCGTAGACGGTGAACGTGCCCCGCACCGTCGGCGTCGACGGCTTCCCGGTCGACGTGTGGATGACGTGGGCGACCTTGCCCTTCTTGACCAGCAGGATCAGCTGCCGGGCGATGTGATCTCGACGTGGGTCGGCGGCAGATCCGGCCGGCGCACGCGCATCCGCGGTCGCCGCAGCAGCGCTTGCCACTCACCCTCGCCGAACAGCCCGTTGGGCCGGCGGCGGGCGATCTTCTCGAAGGCGTAGACCGCCCACACGCTGAACCGGTCGATGCGCCCGTCGACGTGCGGGACGACGTAGCCCTGCCGGTGCAACGCCCGTTCGGCGCACCGCCAGCGGCGCAAGCCGCCGGAGCGGACCTGGCAGCGCGTCATGTCCGGCATCCGCCCGCGACGGCCGACGAGCATCACGCCGCGCGGCTCGACCCGCGCGAGCCAGCGTGCCGCCGGACGGGCCAGCTCGCGCCCCGTCGTCACGAGCACGGGCGCCTCGCGCCGGTGCCCCGCGACGACGCCGGCGGCCGGCGCGTCGCCCCAGCGCCTGCCACCGACGAGCACCGGCCTGCCGGTCAGTCCGGCGCGGCGGGCGCGGGTGGCGACGGCGGCGGCCGACGCCGTGCGCGTCGGCCCGGTCACCCGCCGCACGTTGGGCAAGCCGCGGACCATGCGCGCGGAGATCTGCCGGCGCGGGGCGACGACGACCGTGCGGCGCGCACCGAGCTCCTCCAAGCGCCGGGCGAGCCGTGCCTTGCCGGTCCACCGGCGCGCGAACACGACGGGACGGCGCTTGCCCGCGGCGAGCGCGCCGGCGGCGAGACTGTCGACCGGCGTGCGCCCGCTGGCGACGATGACCGTCGACGGGTTCGCGCCGAGCTGAACGGCCCGGCGCGCCACCGCCATCGCGGTGCGGTAGCGCGACCCCGCCCCCACCGGCTCCGCGACGGCGCCGAGGCGCTCCACCGCACGCGCCGGGCCGTCCCCGACGTCGCCCACCAGGTGCACGCGGCGCACGCCCAGGCGGTCCAGCTCGCGGGCGGTCACCCGGCTGAGCCTTCCGTCGCGGGTGTAGAGCAGCGGTCCGCCGACGGTGCCGGCCAAGGTCGTCGCGGTCAACGCGTCGTAGTAGCTGTCGGCGCCGACCACGACCGCGGAGGCGGCGCCGCGCGGCCAGGCGGCGCGGCTGAGCCTGACGGCGCTGCGCACCCGGTGGCGCGCGCCGACGGTGCGCACCGTTGGTCGACGCCACCGCGGCCCGTGCAGATCAAGGCGCACCGACGGCTCCTGGGCGGCGGCGTACGCGGGCGGCGTCGGGTCGGTGGGGTCCTCGAGTGGCTGGCTCTCGCCCTGCGGGCGGGTCGACCCGGTCGGGCGGCTCGTCGCCGCCGGCCGCCGCCGGCCCGGTCGTGGCAACCAGGGTCGCCACGAGCAGCGCGACCAGCGCCACCCTGAGCTGTCGCACGCCACCAACGATCATCGCCCGCTCCACTTCGCCGCACTGCCCGCCGACGGGTTCCCGCCGGGCGACAGTGTTGGCGATGCGGCGGCGGACTCAAGGGGTACGCCGCGCTGCGGGGGCTACGCGGCGACGCCCGCGTCGCCGAGCTGCGGCGCGGCGACCGCAGCCGCCGCGTCGACCCGCACCTCGAGGTCCACGCCGAGCGCGATGCCGACGCGACGGGCCAACTCCACGAGGGCTGCCCGGTCGGCGGCGGCGTCGACGGTCAGCACCAGCCGCCCGCTCACGGGGCGCAACGACCAACGGGTCGCTCCAGCGGCGGCCAGCGCCTCGGGCGTCAGTGCGGCGGGCGCGTCGCGCAGGTCCACGCGCACCGTGCGGCCGTCGCCGGTGGCGATCCGCGGCTGCCAGGCGCCCTCGACGGCGGCGGGCGCGAGCCGCGGCACCGTGCGACCGCACGCGGGGCACGGCACCGTCGCGGCGAGCCCGGCGGTCCACGCGCCGGTGGCCGCGCGCACCAGCGCGGTCCCGCGCCAGCCGAGGCTCGTGACCACGATCTCGCCGTCCCTTCCTTCGCCGGCCCGGCCGCCGCCCGCGATGTCGCGCACTTCGACGATCTCGAGGTCGGGGTAGGTGTGCAGGCCGTACGTCGCCTCGCCGGGGTCCGCCGAGGCCGGGCGGCACTCGCCCCACAACGCACGCGCGCTCTCGGGTGCCCACACCGCCTGCACCCGTACCGGCTGCCCGCTCAGTCGTGTCGCGGCCTCGCACAGCGCGGCCCGCAGGCGCGGTGACGGCGGCGCACCGACGGTCAGGACGGTGCGCAGCCCGCGGAGGGGAACGCGACGCTCGGCCAGCCCGTCGAGCAGCGTCGCCGCCTCCGCGACGGGCACCGCGAGCACCGTCGGCGGCAGCATCGCGATCGCACGGACGGCGGGGCGCAGCGGCGCCTCGCCCGCGCCGCGCGGGTGCAGCGCCGCCATGCGGGCGGCGAGCGCCGCGTGGTACAGACCCCAGAAGCGCAGCGACGGCCCCGCCGGTACGGCGTTGACGAGCGTGTCGTCGGCGCCCAGCCCGAGCACCTCGACGAGCCTCGCGCCGGCGAGGTGCAGCCGGTCGAGGTCGCTGCGGCTGTAGGCGATCGCGAGCAGGCGCGCGACGCCGGCCTCGTGGACGTGGACCGGTTTGTAGCGGCGGAACAGCGCCGCGCGGCGGGCGTCCTCGCCGCCGCCGCCGACCTCGCGGGCGGCGGCGAGCAGGTCGCCGCGCGCCGCGTGGCGTTTGAACCCGGCCTCGGTCGGCAGCAACAGCAGTGCCGGGTTACCGGCGCCGCCGGCGCCCGCCAGCTGCGCCTCGGTGGCGACGGGCACGGTGGCGAGTTCGGCGAGCGAGCGGACCCGCCGCCCGCCGAGACGGTTGTGCCAGAACGCGCTGAACGGCCGGACCTCGTGGGTCAGCCAGTCGTCGAGCAGCCGGCCCTGCGCACGGTCGCGGGCGGTCGCGCGCTGCCGGTCCCAGGACACGACGGACGACGGTAGCGGCGCCGGCGCCTACTTGCGCTTCGCGATCTCCTCGACCAGCGGCGGGATCACCTTGTGCAGGTCGCCGACGACGCCGAAGTCGGCGATCGAGAAGATCGGCGCCTCCGCGTCCTTGTTGATCGCGACGATCGTCTGCGACGTCTGCATGCCGGCGCGGTGCTGGATCGCACCCGAGATGCCGGCGCCGATGTACAGCTGCGGCGCGACGGTCTTGCCGGTCTGGCCGATCTGGTGCTGGTGGGGATACCAGCCGGCGTCGGTCGCCGCGCGCGACGCCCCGACCGCGGCGCCGAGCGTGTCGGCGAGCTGCTCGATGAGCCGGAAGCCTTCGGCGTCGCCGAGCCCACGCCCGCCGGCGACGATGATCGCCGCCTCGGTCATCTCGGGACGCCCGCCGCCGCCCTGCTCGACGACGTCGACGACCCTCGCGCGCTTGCTGCGCTCGTCGAGCGTCACGTCCAGCGCCACGACCTCGGGCGGCGCCCCACCGGTCTCCTCGGCGGTGAAGGCGTTGGCCTTCACGCCGATGAACTGCGGCCGGTCGCCCTTGACGTGGCAGCGCGACGCCATCTCCCCGCCGAAGATGGCCTTCGTCGCGACCATCGTCGTGCCGTCGAGCGCGAGGTCGCTGGCGTCGGTGACGACGCCGGCGCCGGCGCGGATCGCGGCGCGGGCGACGACATCGGAGATGAACGGATCGGCCGGGTACAGCAAGATCGGCGCGCCGGACTGCTGGAGCGCCGCGAGCAGCGCGGCGGTGCGCGGCTCCGTCGCGTAGGCGTCGGCGTCCGGGCTGTCCCACACGAAGGCCTTGCTCACCCCGTAGGCGCCCAGGCGCTCGGCGGCCGCGCCGGCGCCCTCGCCGAGCACCGCCGCGTGGACCTCACCGCCGCCGTGGTGCCGGGCCGCGGTCAGGATCTGGTTGCTGATCTTCTTCGGCGTGCCGCCGTCGTGGTCGACGAGGACGAGGATGTCGGGCATGTCGCTGCAGCTCCTTGGGTCGCCCGCCGGACTCAGATGAACTTCTGCGCGGCGAGAAAGTCCGCGATGGCCTTCGCCCCGACGGTGCCCGACCCGTCGTCGTCGACCTTCTCGCCGGCCTGCTTCGGCGGGCGCGGCGTCGCCTCGATAATCTGCGTCCACGAGTTGGCGAGCCCCACCTCGGACGCATCGACCCCGACCGCCCCGAGGTCGCGCGTCGACAGCGGCTTGGACTTCGCCGCCATGATCCCCTTGAACGACGGGTAGCGCGGCTCGTTGATCGCCTCGACGACGGACACGATCGCGGGCATCTCCGCCTCGACGACGACGTGACCGCTGGCCGTCTCGCGGTGCGCCGTCAGCTTGCGCCCGTCGATCTCGAGCTTGCGGGCGTAGGTCAGCGCCGGCAGGTCGAGGAACTCGGCGAGCATCGCGGGCACCAGGGTCGTGCGCGCGTCCGACGACTGGTTGCCCATGATGATCAGGTCGAACGACTCCTCGCGCAGCGCGCCGGCGAGCACGCGGGCGGTCGCGACGGCGTCGGAGCCGTGGATCGCCGGGTCGGTGACCTGGATGGCTCCGTCCAAGCCGTACGACAGCGCCTTGCGCACCGTCGTCTGCGCCTGCTCGGGACCCATGCACAGGACGATGACCTCGGCGCCGTCGCGCTCCTTGATGCGCATCGCCTCCTCGATCGACCACTCGTCGTTGGCGTTGAGGATTGCCTCGACGCTGTCGCGGTCAAGCGTGAAGTCGTCCGGATCGACCTTCTTGCTCGCGGCCGTGTCGGGGACGCGCTTGACCGGGCAGATGATCCTCACGGTGTCCTCCGCGGGGGTCGAACAGCGATTGACGTAACCCTACCGCCGGGTAACAACGGGCGGCGAATCACCGCCTGCCTACACTCGCGCGCCATGACGGCGTCGTTGCCACTGACCGGCGAGCGGACCGTGCCCGGCGTCGCCGAGGAGAACTACTGGTTCCAGCGCCACGTCGCGGCCTACCGGTTCGCCGCCGAGCGTTGCGGCGGCCTGCGGGTGGTCGACGCCGGCTGCGGCGAGGGCTACGGCACGCGGCTGTTGGGCGAGGTGGCCGCGAAGGTCGTGGGCGTCGAGCTGGTCGCCGACGTCGTCGCGCACGCGCGCGGCGCGTATCCCGGCACCGAGTTCCTTGCCGCCGACGTCTGCGACCTCCCGCTGCCGGACGCGAGCTTCGACGCCGTCGTCAGCCTCCAGGTCGTCGAGCACCTGCCCGACGTCGGGCGCTACCTCGCCGAGGTGGCGCGCGTGCTGCGCCCCGGTGGACAGTTCATCTGTGCGACGCCGAACCGCCTGACCTTCACGCCCCACAGCGACACCCCGGTCAACGTGTTCCACGTCAAGGAGTTCGACGCGGGCGAGGTGCACGCGCTGCTCGCCACGCACTTCCGCGTCGACGCCGTACTCGGCGTCGCGCACGGTGTGCGGCTGCGCGCGGTCGAGCGGCTCGCGCGTCGGCCGTTGCCACAGCTGCTGCTCGAGCGACCGCCCGCGGCGTGGCCGGCGTGGCTGCGCGCGGTGGTGCGCGCCGTGCGCATCGGCGACTTCGTCGTGCGCGGCGACCGGCTCGCGAGCAGCCTCGACCTGCTCGCGGTCGCCACCGCGCCGCTTCGGTGAACGTCGCCTTCGTCCTGCACGGCCATCTGCCGTGGCTGCGGCGCAACGGCACCTTCCCCGCCGGCGAGGAGTGGCTGTTCCAGGCGTGGTCCGAGTCGTACCTGCCGCTGCTCGACGTCTTGGAGCGTCTCGCCGACCGCGGGGCGCGCGACGTCGTCACGCTCGGCTTCACGCCGGTCCTCGCCGAGCAGATGGACGACCCGTACCTGCTCGCCGAGTTCCACGGCTGGCTGGCACGGCGCCTGCTGGACCTGCAGCACACCGTCGCGCGCTACCGCGGGCCGGACCGGGCCGCGCTCACCGACGTCTGGCGCGACCACTGGCGGCGCCAGACGGCACTGCTTGACACCGTCGAACGCCGGGTGCTGCGCGACGGGCTGCTGGCGCCGTTCCGCGCCCTGGCCGACACGGGCGTCGTCGAGCTGCTCGGCGGGCCGGCGACGCATCCGTACCTGCCCCTGCTCGACGACCCCGCGCTGCTGCGGGGCCAGATCGCGGGCGGGCTCGCGGTGGCCGAGCGCACCTTCGGCCGGCGCCCGCGCGGCGTGTGGACCCCCGAGTGTGCGTACCGTCCGGCGGGCCCGGTCCTCGATCCGCTGAGCCCCACCGCCACCACGGGTGCTGTGCTGCCCGGGCTCGAACAGTTCTGGGCCGAGGCGGGCGTGGACCACCTCGTCGTCGACGGACCGACGCTCGCGCGCGCGGTCGGGGCGCCAGACCGCGACTGGGCCGGCACCGGTGGCGACGTCGTCGCGCCGGGCGACCCGCTCGACGTCCTCGACGCGCCGGTGCTCATCGGCGACAGCGACGTCGCCGCCTTCGGGCGCAACCTCGCGGTGTCCTACGCGGTGTGGAACCCCAACGGCGGCTATCCGACCGACCCCGCGTACCGCGACTTTTTTCGCGTCGACATGGAGGGCGGGTTCAAGTCGTGGGGTGTGACGGCGCTGGACCGCTGGGACAAGCAGCCGTACGACGCGCGCGCTGCCGACGCTCGGGCGCGGGCGCACGCCGACGACGTTATGGCGCTGCTGCACCGCCACCTCGACGTGCGCCCCGCCGACCGCGTCGTCGTCGCGGCCTACGACACCGAGCTGTTCGGCCACTGGTGGCACGAGGGCCCGCGGTGGCTCGCGGCGGTGTTCGACCGTCTGCTCGCCGACCCGACGTTGCGCCCGACGACGCTGCAGCGCCACCTCGGTCGCGGCCCGGCGCTGCGGCGGCTCGCGCTGCCCGAGTCGTCGTGGGGGGCGGGCAAGAGCCACGCCGCTTGGGTCAACGACCGCACCCGCTGGATCTGGGCCGCCGTGCGCGGGGCCGAGGCGCGCTTTCGCGCCTTGACCGACGACGGGCCGGCGCGCGACGCGGCGTGGCGTCAGCTCACCCTGCTGCAGGCCAGCGACTGGCCGTTCCTGGTCACGCGCGACCAGTCCACGCAGTACGCCGAGGAGCGCGTCCGCGCACACCTGGACCGCTTCGACGCCGCCTGCCGCGGTGAGGGGCTCGCCGCGCTCGCCGAGCGCGACGGCACCGCGCGTGCGCCCGCGGTCGCGCTGACCTCGTAACCGCCCAAAACCGGTCCCGACCTACACTGGGGCCGTGGCCTCGTTGCGGCGGTTCACCGTGCGCCTGCTGGTCGCGGCGGTGTCGTTCGTCGTCGTGACCGCCGCCGTGCTGCTCGCGGGAAGCGCCATCGCGCTGGCCATCGAGTGGGACATCCCGCAGGCGCGCGGCACGCTCAAGGGGCCCACAGTCGTGTACGACCGCGACGGCCGGGTCCTCGCCCGCCTCGCCGCCGAGGTCGAGTTCCGCCCCGCGACCCTCGACGAGATCTCAGTGCACCTGCGCAACGCCGTCGTGGCGACCGAAGACCGCCGTTTCTACGAGCACCAGGGCGTCGACCCGCTGTCGGTGCTGCGCGCGGTCGTGTCCAACGTCCGCTTCGGAGGGATCCGCGAGGGCGGCTCGACGTTGACCCAGCAGTACGTGAAGAACGTCTACGTCGGCGACGACCGCACGCTGTACCGCAAGATCCGTGAGGCGCTGGTGTCGCTGCAGCTGGAGAAGGAGCGGTCCAAAGACGAGATCCTCGAGGCGTACCTCAACGAGGTGTACTTCGGCGAGGGGGCGTACGGGGCGGAGGCGGCAGCGCGCACCTACTTCGGCAAGCGCGCGAGCGAGCTGGGCCCGGGCGAGGCGGCGGTGCTCGCCAGCGTGCTTTCTGCACCCAGCGCACTGTCGCCGCGCGCCGACCGGGACGGGGCGAAGGCCCGCCGCAACGTCGTGCTCAGCGAGATGGTGCGCGCGGGTTACCTGAGTCCGCGCCGAGCGGCCCGCGAGCAACGGGCACGCGTCCGGCTGAACGACCGCGCGCGGCCGGCGCAGTTCGCTCCCTACTTCGTCGAGGAGGTCCGCGCCCAGCTCATCGCCGCCTACGGCGACCGCGCGGTCTACAAGGGCGGGCTGCGGGTCACGACGACGTTGGACCGTGCACGCCAGGCGGCCCTCGAGCTGCACGTGCGCCGCAACCTGCCGACGAGCCCGTCGCTGGACGTGGGAGCCGCCGCGGTGCGACCGGACAACGGCGACGTGCTGGCCGCCTGGTCGGGCCGCGACTTCCGCGCCAGCGAGGTCGACCTCGCGCTGGGGCGCGGCAGCACGGGGCGCCCGTCCGGGTCGACGTTCAAGGTCTTCGCCCTCGTCACCGCACTGGAGGAGGGAAGGTCGCTGAGTTCGTCGTATCCGGCGCCGGGCCAGGTCACGATCGGCGACTGGTCGCCGACCGGCAGCGGTGGCTGCCCGAGCCCGTGCAGCGTGTTGGAGGCCACGGTGCGATCGGCGAACACCGTGTTCGCGCAGCTGGCACGCGACGTCGGAGCGGAGGACTTCACGACGACCGCGCGGCGGCTCGGGGTGCGACAGCGGTTCCCCGACCCGACGATCACCAACGTGCTCGGCACCGAGAACGTCACGCCGTTGGACATGGCGTCGGCGTTCGCGACGCTGGCGAACGACGGCGTCGCATGCCCGGCGCGCGTCATCACCGAGGTCCGTGACGTCGACGGCGACCGCCTCGAGCCGCCCGACCCGCGGCAGCCGAGCGCCGCGCTGCGGCGCCGCTTCCGAGCGCGCCTGCGCGAGCTCGGCTACGACCTTGGCGACGAGAAGCTCGGCCGCTGCTACCGGGCGGTGGCACCGTCGGTCGCGCGCAGCGCGACCCAAGCGCTGGCGGCAGCCGTGACGCGCGGCACCGGCCAGCGCGCCGACATCGGTCGCCCCCAGGCCGGGAAGACGGGTACGAGCCAGGAGTCACGCGAGGCCTGGTTCGTCGGCTACACGCCCCAGCTGTCGCTGGCGGTGTCGCTGTTCCACCGCGACGCGCAACGACCGCTGGCCGGCGTCCCCGGGTGCTCGTCGACCTGCTTCGGCGGCGAGCTGCCAGCACAGATCTGGCACGACGCCGCCAGGGCGCTGCTCGCCGGCGTCGCGCCGGAGCCGTTCACCGAGCCGGGCCGCGACGAGCGCCGCATTCCCGACCGCCGGCGGTTGGGGCCAGGCATGGAGCGCAGCGACGCGCCAGCGACGGGAGACGGCTGACCCCCGCGTCAGCCGTCCTCGCTCGGCGCCCGTTCGGACGCAGGCGATCGCGGCGGCGGTCGCTCGCTGGCCGGAGGCTCTGTCGCCCCCGTGCCGCCGCGCGCGCCGAGCCCGCCCGCCCCGAGGTCCGCGGCGGTGCACGCGAGCAGGCGCTCGCACACCGCCCGGATCGGGACGGCGTAGGTGAGGTCGCCCGCCACGTCGCCGAACGGGGCGTAGCTCAGCGACGCCACCGCGACGACCTCGCCGGACGCGTCGACCAGCGGTCCCCCGGCGACGAAGGCGTTGAGCGGCACGTTCGGGACGACGGCCTCGTCGCTGACGCCCGCGACGCGGCCTTGCAGGACCGCCGGGGTGTCGGTGCCGGCGATGCCGACGGCGAACACCACGTCGCCGCCGCGGACCGGTTCGTCCGCCGGTCGCCACGGCAGCACCGGCAGCGGGCCGCCACGCGCGACGAGCACCGCCAGCTCGCGCTCCCGGTCGAAGTTGTGCACCCGGACGGTGACGGTCTGGTCGGGTAGGAACACCTGCACCGCATCGACGGCGAACTCGTCGGCTGTCTCGACCAGCGCGTAGTCGGTGACCAGGAACGTCTCGACCGCGGTGCTGAACACGGTGAAGGCGCTCGCGACGCGGACCTCGCCGTCGGGGTGCTCGGCGCTGACCGCGTAGACCCCCGACGCGTTCGGTGTCGTGATCGGCGAACGCTGCGCGAGCGACTCGCGAACCTCCCGGACCTCGTCGTCGATGGCGGTGCGGGCCCGCTCGGCGGTGCGGTCGACGTCGCGGACTGCCTCGTCGAGGTTCGCGCGCGCCCGCGCGGTGGTCGCCTCCAGGCGCGCGACCTGCTGCGCGTAGTACAGGACGGCGAGGCCGCCGAGGAGCGTCGCGCCGAGCAGCGCCGTGATCAAGAACAGCGGCAGGATCCACAGCCCGATGCGCCGCTCGTTGCCGAAGACGCGCCCGCCACGGGCCGCGGCGCCGCGCGCCACGATCACCCGTCCAGCGGGTCGCCGGGAATGGGGACGTCGCGACGCTGCAGGTCGAGCGCTTCGTCGACCGTCATGCCCTTCGGCAGCCGGCTGCGGATCACCCGCGCCGGGCTGCCGACCGCGATCGAGAACGGCGGGATCGCGCCTTTGACCAGCGCCTGGCTCGCGATCACCGAGCCGGCGCCGATGTCGGCGCCGCGCAGGATCGACGCCTTCTCCCCGATCCACACGTCCTCGCCGATACGCACCGGCGTCTTGACCAGACCCTGCTTCTTGATCGGCAGGTCGAGCCGGTCGTAGCCGTGGTCGAAGTCGCAGACGTAGATCCAGTCGCCGAGCAGCGCGTTGCGACCGATCTCGATGTCGAGGTACGTGTTGACGACGTTGTCGCGCCCCATGACCACCTTGGGGCCGAGCCGCAGGTTGCCCTCGTGCGCGCGCAGCTTGTTGTCCGCACCGATCCAGCACCACGGCCCCAGCTGGAGGCGGCCGTGGTGGCGTCGCGCGCGCAGCTCGACGCGCGGGCCGAGGAACACCATCCCGGCGAGCTGCACGTGCGGGGCGCGCAGTCGCGCCGCGAGGTAGCGCGCGTAGAGGGCGGCGTACTGCGGCGTGTACATGCGCCGCTCCACGGCGAAGCGCACCGCCTTGCGCCAGCCCCACCGCACCGCCGCCGGTGGCGGGGGCACCCGCGGCGGCGCCACCCCGAGCGCGGCGCCGATCGCGTCGGCCCGGGCGACGCCGGCCGCGCCGACCGCGGCGGCGACCGCGAGCTCGCGGTGCGCCTGCGCGAGGTCGGACGCCAGGTCGGCGACCTCGCTGGGCGACCGGTCGTGCAGCGAGGTCGGCTCGGGAGTCATCCGCGCGCCGCCGGACCCATCGGCTCCGCCGGCGCCGTCGCCGTCAGGATGCAGTTGTAGAAGGCGTCCTTGGGGACGACCCGGCGCGCGACCGTCTCGTCGAAGGCGAACAGCCGCTGCCAGGTGCGGTAGGCGAACCACGGGTAGCCGGCCGGCAGCAGCCCCGGTCGCAGCATCGCCTCGACGGTGCGCGTCGCCCAGCCGAACCAGTTGGCCGTCAGCTCCTCGGTGACCGTCGCCACGTCGCGAAAGCCGGCCGCGACGGCGAGCGCCTCGAGGCGGGCCGGGGTGAACAGGTGCAGGTCGACCTCGTGCTCCAGCGCCGCCGCCGCGCGGTCGGCGGGGTCCATGTGGACGTGCTCCTCGTCGGCGAGGACGCGCTGCGCGCCGGCGACCGCGGCGGCGAGCTTCACGCCGATGCGCGCTGTGCCGATCTGCTACACCTGGTGGGCGAGGGGGTCGCCGAGCGGCGTGGCCGCGCGGGCGCCGCCCAGCCGCCCACGGGGGCACAGCACCGGGCGCCGCTCGGCGAACGCCACGTCGAGGTTGGGCACGTGATGGACGAAGGCGTGGCCGACGACGAGGTCGAACGTGGCGTCGTCGTACGGCAGCGCCTCGACGTCGGCGACCTGTCCGACGACGTCGATCCCCAGCCGCGTCCCGTTGCGCTCGCAGGTGGCGACCATGCCAGGGGAGATGTCGGTGCAGTGGGCCTCGCCGACGACCCCGGCCTGGGCGAGGTTGAGCAGGAAGAAGCCGGTGCCGCAGCCGACCTCGAGCACCCGCGGATAGGGCGTGCCGTCCCAGTCGGGCACCGCCTTGCGGAAGCGGCCGAGCGCGTAGTCGATGCAACGCTGGTCGAAGCTGATCGACCACTTGTCGTCGTAGGAGCGGGCCTCCCAGTCGTGGTAGGTGACCTGGGCGTCCTTGACCGCGGCCGTCGCCGGGTCGGCGCCGACGGGTGACGGCGCGCTCATCGTCGGACGAACGCCGCCTTGCCGGGTCCGTTCGCGACGAACGAGTCCATGCCGATACGGCGGTCCTCGGTCGCGAAGCAGGCGGTGAACAGCGTCGTCTCCAGCCGCAGCGCGCTGTCGAGGTCGAGCTCACGCCCCTCGTCGATCGCCTTTTTCGCCATGCGCAGGGCGTACGGTCCGGCGGCGTAGCGCCGCGCCGCCTCGACGGCGCGCTCGTAGACCTCGTCGGGGCCGAACACGCGGTCGACCAGCCCGATGGCCAGCGCCTCCTGCGCGTCGACCATCCCGCCGCCGTAGACCAGTTCCTTCGCGCGCTGGACGCCGACGAGGCGGGTCAGGCGCTGCGTGCCGCCGGCGCCGGGGATGACGCCGAGCAGGATCTCGGGCTGGCCGAGCTTGGCGTTGTCGGCGGCGTAGCGGAAGTCCGCGGTCAAGGCGAGCTCGCAGCCGCCGCCGAGCGCGTAGCCGTTGACCGCGGCGATGGTCACCTTGGGGATGCGCGCCAGCGCGTCGAACGCCTGCTGCAGCGCACCGCCGTGGGCGAAGAACTCCTGGAAGTCCATGCCCTGCATCTGCTTGATGTCGGCGCCGGCGGCAAAGATCTTCGGCCCGCCCCACAGCACCACCGCGCCGACGGCGTCGTCGTCGGTCAGCTGCGCCGCCGCGTCGCCCAGCTCGCTCCAGACCTGGGAGTTCAGCGCGTTCATCGGCGCGCGGTCGAGCCGCAACGTCGCGACGCCGTGCTCGTCGGTGCTCACGCTGACGAACTCGCCCACCCGGTCCTCCTGCCTCGGCGCGGCCGCGTCGCGTCCCGGTCGCGAAGCGGTCGAAGTGTAGCGGGCCAGGTAGGGTCGACCCGTGGGACTGCCCGCCGCGTCGTGGACCGTCAAGGGTCTCGCCCTTGGCCTGGTCGCCGGAGTGATGTCGGGGCTGTTCGGCATCGGCGGTGGCGCCGTGCTCGTGCCGCTGCTCGTCGCCGTCGTGGGGTTGGCGCAGCATCGCGCCCACGCCACGTCGCTCGCGGCGATCATCCTCACCGCCGTCTCGGGGGCGCTCGCGTTCGCCGACGAGGGGGCGGTGCTCGTCGTGCCGGGCGCGCTGATCGCGCTGGGAGCGGTCGTGGGCGCGGTGGTGGGCGCCGCGGCGATGCACCGGCTGTCCGCCGCGCGGCTGCGCCTGGCGTTCGCGCTGCTGCTCGTCGCCGTCGCCGTCCAGATGCTCGTCGGATTCGCGCCGTCGGGCGGTGACGAGGCGGTGGCGGTCACCGCCGCGACCGTGGCCGGACTCGTCGCGCTCGGGCTGGTCGCCGGTGCGCTGTCGGCGCTCATGGGCGTCGGCGGTGGCGTCATCATGGTGCCGGCGATGGTCGTGCTGTTCGGCATCTCGCAGCACGCCGCCGAGGGGACCTCGCTGCTCATCATCATCCCGACCGCGCTGGTCGGCGCCGCGCGTCACGCCCGTCACGGCTACACCGATTGGCGGCTGGGGCTGGTCGTCGGCGTCGGCGGCATCGTCGGCGCACGCCTCGGCGCGACCGTTGCGCTGGCGTTGGACGCCGCCGTGCTGCAGCGCCTGTTCGGGGCGTTCCTGTTGGTGACCGCGGTGCGGATGCTCGTGCGCCTGCGGTCGCACGCGACCACGCCGGCGCCGGCGCAACGCACGCCGGCCGCCAAGCCGTAAGCTCTCGCGCCGCGGGGCGGTGCCGCGGTCAGTCCTCGCTGGCGAGGCGCTCGAGCCCCTCGGCGATGCCGGTGGGGCCGACGACGCCGGCCGTCGCGATCAGGTCACGGCACAACAGCCCCGCGACGTCGTCCGGCAGCGCCGGTGCGGCGCCGCGCCGCCGGCCCGGGGCCGCCAGCAGGTCGGCGAACCCGCCGAGCAGCACCTCGGTGGGCCCGGACAGTGTCAGCGACAGGTGCAACTCACCGACGCCGCCCCGGACCCGGTCGGCCTCCGCGACGGTCAGGGCGAGGTCGTCGACGTAGAGCGGGGCGTGGGTCGCCTCAGCGGCCGCGGGCGGCAACGAACCGGCGGCGAGCGCCGCCGTCAACGGGTCGCCGGGTGCGTAGGTCAGTGAGCGGCGGATCACGACCGACTCGAGCGGCGCGTCGTCGACCAGCGCCTCCACGGCGGCGCACGCCTCCAGATAGGGGTTGCCGCGGGGGTCGTCGGCGCCGAGGTGCGACGCCCAGACGATCCGCCGGCAGCCCGCCCCGATCGCCGCGGACAGCACCGTCGCGGCGTCGTCGACGACGGCGTCCGGCGGCGTCAGTGGGCCACCGGCGAGGTGGACGACGGTGTGGACCTGCGTCATCGCGGTCTCTAGGCGGCCCTCGTCGTCCAGCGACCCCTGCGCCACCTTGCACCCGGCGGCCCGCAGCGCCGGTGCCGCGGGGGCGCGGCGGTCCGCCCCGACGACGCGGACCTGGCCGCCAGTCGCGAGCAGCCGCCGGACGGCGGCTCGCCCCTCCGCGGTGTCGGCTCCGGTGACGAGCACGGGCATGCCGCGACGGTATGCGATCGCGCGCGCCACTTGCCGGCTGGGAGGTCACCCTGCCGCTGCTCGCGCCGTCGATCGTCGTCGGCGGGCTGCTCGCGTTCGTGGCTAGCGTCAACGAGCTCGTCATGAGCCTGTTCCTCGCGTCGGGGCGGGTGCGGACGCTGCCAACCGTCGTGTGGCCGCAGGTGCGCCACGAGGTGCGTCCCGACGTCGCTGCCACCTCGGGCATCCTGCTGTTCGTCTCGGTCGCCGCCGCGCTCGCCGCGCTCGCCGTCTGGCGCCGCACGACCCGCGCCCGCTGAGCGGCCCAGCGAACCACGGGCCTTGTCAGCGACGGCACCGGAAGCGCAACGCCGGTGACAAGGGCCGGAGTGGGGCGATACTGCACGCACCCCGACACCACGGAGCGACGGCGATGGACCTGAACCTGACCGACGAGCAGCAGGCATTCCGTGACGAGGTGCGCGCCTGGCTGCAGGCCAACGTTCCGGGCGAGCCGTTGCCGCCGACGTCGACGCCGGAGGGCTTCGCCGCGCACCGCGACTGGGAGCGGCGCCTGTACGACGCCGGCTACGCCGCCATCAGCTGGCCACGCGCCTACGGCGGGCGCGACGCCGACCTGCTGACCCAGGCGATCTTCCAGGAGGAGTACACCCGCGCCAACGCCCCGGCGCGCATCAACGTCCTGGGCCTGGGCCTGGCCGGCCCGACGCTCATGGTCTACGGCAGCGACGAGCAGAAGCAGCGCTGGCTGCCGGGCATCCTGTCGTGCGAGGACATCTGGTGCCAGGGCTTCTCCGAGCCCGACGCCGGCAGCGACCTTGCGAGCCTGCGCACCTCGGCGCTGCGCGAAGGCGACGAGTTCGTCGTCAACGGCCAGAAGACCTGGACCTCGTCGGGACGCTTCGCCGACTGGATGTTCGCGCTCGTGCGCACCGACCGCGACGCCCCGAAGCACAAGGGCATCTCGTTTCTCATGATCCCGATGGACAGCCCCGGCATCGAGGTGCGTCCGATCGTGCAGATCAACTCCGACGCAGGCTTCGCCGAGGTGTTCCTCACCGACGTCCGGGTCGCGGCGGACAACCTCGTCGGCGAGCTCAACGACGGCTGGCGCATCGCGATGACGACGCTGGGCTTCGAGCGCGGGACGGGCCTGGGCAGCCACGTCCGCTTCTCGAAGGACCTCGAGGAGCTCGTCGCGCTGGTCAAGGCGGTCGGGGCGGACCACGATCCGCTGGTGCGCGACCGCGTCGCCCGGCTGTACGCCGAAACCGAGGTGTACCGCCACAACATGTACCGAACGCTGACGCGACTGGCCGGTGGCAAGCCGATCGGTCCCGAGGCGAGCCTGAACAAGCTGTTCTGGTCGGAGATGGAGGTGCGGATCTTCGAGACCGGCATGGAGGTCATGGGTCCCTACGCCGAACTCACCTCGAAGGCCGACGCCGCCGTCGACAAGGACACCTGGCACAAGCGCTACTGGTACGCGCGGGCGGCGTGCATCTACGCCGGCACGACCGAGATCCAGAAGAACATCGTCTCCGAGCGGGTGCTCGGCCTGCCCAAGGAGCCCCGCGCGTGAACTTCGACTTCACCGAGGAGCAGTACCAGCTGCGCGACGCGGCGCGCGACTTCTTCGCCGGCGAGTGCCCGCCGTCGCACGTCCGCGCAATGTGGGACGACCAGACCGGCCGCTCGCCGGCGCTGTGGCGGGCGATGGCCGAGACTGGCTTCGTCGGCCTGACGATCCCCGAGGAGCACGGCGGCCTCGGCATGGACGAGGTCGACCTGGTCCTCCTGCTCGAGGAGGCCGGGCGGGCGGCGTTGCCCGAGCCGCTGGTCGAGACGACCGCGATCGCCGCCCCGACCCTCGTCGAGGCGGGCACGCCCGAGCAGCAGGCGCACTGGCTGCCGCGCATCGCCGCCGGCGAGGCGATCGCGACGGTGCAGCTCGCCGGCGCCCCGTTCGCGGTCGACGCCCACGTCGCCGACGTGCTCGTGCTCGAACGTGACGGCCGGCTCCACGCGGTGCCGTCCGAACGCTTCAACGCCGTCGCGCAGCCGTCGCTGGACGGGGCGCGCCGCGTGTTCACCGTCGAGGCCGAGACCGGCCCGGACACGGCGATGGCCGGCGGCCCGGACGCCGCCGCCAAGGCGTACGACCGGGCGGCGTGGGCCACCGCGAGCGTGCTCGGCGGCGTCGCGCACCAGCTGCTCGACATGACGGTGTCCTACGTCCGCGAGCGCGAGCAGTTCGGCCGCCCCGTCGGCTCGTTCCAGGCGATCAAGCACAAGCTCGCCGAGACGCTGCTCGTCGTCGAGACCTCGAAGGCGGCGACGTGGTACGCGGCCTACGCGATCGCCACCGACCGTGCGGACCGCAGCGAGGCCGTGAGCGTCGCGAAGTCCTACGCCAGCGACGCCGAGCGCAAGGCCAACCTCGAGGCGCTGCAGTGCCACGGTGGGATCGGCTTCACCTGGGAGCACGACCTGCACCTGTGGCTCAAGCGCGGCAAGGCGCTGGAGCAGGCGTACGGCTCGGCGACCGAGCATCGCGCGCGACTCGCCAGCCGGCTGTTCGCCTCGTAACGCCGGCTCCGCGGTCGCGCGGTGCTCACCCTGTTCCACGACTTTGCGAGCCCCACGTCGGCTATCGCGGTCGCGCGCCTGCAACGCCTCGCCGACGAGGGGCTGCCCGTCGCGTTCGCCGGCTTCGACGTCACCGGCGTCGACGTCGCGCTGCCGCCGGGGCTGGACGTGCTCGCGGACCTCGACCGGCTCGCTGAGGAGGCGGCGGTCGAGGGGATCGTCCTGCGCCGGCCGGCGGTGCTGCCGCCGACCGCCCGGGCGCACGTCGTGGCGAGCGTCGCCGACGCCGCCGGCCTCGGCGCCTCGTGGCGCCAGAGCTGCTACCGCGCGGTGTGGGCCGACAGACGCGACGTCGGCGACCCGGCGGTCCTGGTCGACCTCGCATCCGCCGCCGGACTGGACCCCGCCGCCGTCCGCGCCGCCCTCGACGACCCCGCGCTGCTCGCGTCGGTCCGCCGGCGCACCGCCGAGCGCCGCCGCGACGGGGTGGGCGGCGTCCCGACGCTGCTCGCCCACCGCACCCTGGTCCCCGGCCTGCTCACCGAAGCCGATCTGCGCGCGCTGGCCGTCTGAGGCCGGTTGCACCGCGGGCGACCGATACGCTCGTCGGTGATGGAGGTGCTCGCCGACCGCTACGAGCTGGGGCCCGTGCTCGGGTCGGGCGGAATGGCGCGCGTCGTCGAGGGCCACGACCGGCTGCTGGACCGGCGCGTCGCGGTCAAGCTGATGCGCGACGACCTGTCCGCCGACCCCGCGGTACGCGACCGGTTCCTGCGCGAGGCGCGCTCCGCCGCGCGCTTCAACCACCCCAACGCCGTCGCGGTGTACGACACCGGCGAGGACGGCCGGCGGCCGTGGATCGTCATGGAGCTGGTCGAGGGGCCGACGCTCGCCGACCGTCTCGCCGCCGAGGGCCGCCTTGACCCGGCCGAGGCCGTCGACATCGCCGCCGCGGTGCTCGCCGCGCTCGACGCGGCGCACCGCAACGGCATGGTCCACCGTGACGTGAAGCCGGCGAACATCCTGCTGCCCGCGACGGGCGGGGTGAAGCTCGCCGACTTCGGCATCGCGAAGAGCGTGCAGGAGGCCACCGCGGGGGTCACCGCGACCGGACAGATCATCGGCACCGCGAAGTACCTGTCGCCCGAGCAGGTCGACGGTGCCCGCGCCACCCCCGCGTCGGACGTGTACGCCGTCGGGGTCGTGCTCTACGAGATGCTCGCCGGCGCGCCGCCGTTCACGGGCGACTCCGCGCTGGCGGTCGCGCTCGCGCACACCCGCGAGCCGGTGCCCCCGCTGCTGGGACGCCGCCCCGACCTCGACCCCGCGCTGGCCACCGTGGTCGAGACGGCACTCGCCAAGCGACCCGAGGACCGTTACCCCGACGCGGAGGCGATGCGCGACGCCCTGACCGGCGCGCCGTCCGCCGCGGCGGTCCACCCGGCGGCGACCATGGTCCTCCCCAGCGGTGGCGCGACGACGCAGGTCCTGCGCCGCCCCGCCACACCGCCGCCGCGGCAAACGCCACCGCGCGCCGCGACGCCGTGGCTGCTCATCGCCGTCGCGGCCGCCGCGCTGCTCGCCGCGCTGCTGCTCGCCGGTGCGAGCGACAACGCTCCCGTCGCCGACCCGGGCCCGACCGCGACGCCGGCTGACGACAACGACGGCCAGGGCGAGCGCGACAAGGGGCAACAGCCGGCCGAGGACGACGACCCCCGACCGAAACGCGACGAGCCGGAGCAGCCGGCCGAGGAGCCGGACCAGGCGACCCAGGAACCACAGCCCACGCAAGCACCCGATCCGACCGAAGACCCGGAGCCCAGCGAACCGGCGGAGGCGCCGGTGCCGACCGACTTGCCGTCGCTGATCGGATTCCTCGACGACGCGGAGCCTGAGGAGTTCGGCAAGAAGCAGCAGGACCTGCGCGACAAGCTCGCCAAGGTGCTGGGCGAGGCGGGCCCGAAGCAGGCCGAAGAGGCGGCAAAGTTGCGCGAGGAGATCGCGAAGTGGGTCGCCGACGGCCAGCTTGATCCCGACCTCGGCCCGGTCGCGGCTACGCTGCTCGAGCCGCTGGCGACATCTGAGCCAGGACCGCCGGACAAGGACAAGCGTCCTCCGGGCAAGGGGCGCGGCGGACCGCCGGATGACGACGACGACTGAGACCGGGCGAACAGACGAGGAACCGACGTGACCGCACTGCTGCAAACTGCTTCCCCGCCGACCATGGCCGCGACGGCGGCCGCCATCGACGAGGAGGTGGCGTGGGCACGTTGCGACTCGCCACTGGGGCCGCTCGTCGCCGCCGCGACACCGCGGGGGCTGGCGCTGGTCGCCTACGAGGCCGGCCGCCTCGACGCGCTGCTCGACACGCTCGCCGTCCGCGTGTCGCCGCGGGTGCGTGAAGCGCCGGACCGCCTCGACGGCATCCGCCGCCAGCTCGACGAGTACTTCGCCGGCCGGCGCCAGCGCTTCGAGCTGGACGTCGACTGGTCGCTGGTGCGCGGCGGCTTCGGCCGCCGGGTGCTCGACGCCACAGCGGCGATCCCGCACGGCGCGGTCGCGACGTACCGCGAGGTTGCCGCGACGGCAGGCAACGCGCGGGCGTCGCGGGCGGCGGGCAACGCGCTGGGCGCCAACCCGCTGTGCATCGTGGTGCCGTGCCACCGCGTCCTGCGCAGCGGCGGCGGCCTCGGCGGCTACACGACCGGCGTCGACAAGAAGTCGTGGCTGTTGCGCCACGAGGGCGTCGAGAGCTGACCGCTCCGGGAACCGCTCCCGGGTCGCGGCGCCGCGCTGACCGGATGACGGCGGTTTCACCGCTGCGGTGGGTCGCGGGTGCCGCGCCCGACGGGTTGCCGGTGGTGCGCACGCTGGTCGCGGCGGGCATGGCGCGGATCTTCGGTCCGGCGCCGTTCGACCCCGCCGACGACGCGGGCGACCCCGGGCTGCTGGGGCCTGCGTCGGCGTCGTGGCAGGTGATCGGCGAGCCTGCCGCGATCGTCGGCGGCATCCGCGCGCTGCTGGTCCAGCTGCTGCATCCGCTGGCCATGGCCGGCGTCGCGAACCATTCGAACTTCCGCACCGACCCGCTGGGGCGCCTGCACGCGACCAGTGCGTACGTGTCGGCGACGACGTTCGGCTCGACGCGGCAGGCGCTGGCCGCGGCGCGCGTCGTGCGCCGTGCCCACGCCGTCGTGCGCGGCACCGCCCCAGACGGCCGCGCGTACCGCGCCGACGACCCGCACCTGCTCACGTGGGTCTCGATCGGGCTGACGTCGAGCTTCCTCGCCACCGACGCGGCCTACGCCCCGACGCCGGTCGCCGGCGCCACCGCGGATGCGCTCGTCGCCGAGCAGTCGCGGGTGGCGGCGTTGCTCGACCCCCGGGTCGACCTCGACGCGCTCACGGCCGACGAAGGCGCCGTATCAAGTCTGCGCGCCGGCACGCTCGCGCTGCCGCTGCTCGAGGAGGGCAACCTGCCGCGGACCGTCGAACAACTGCGGGCGCGGCTGGCGGCATTCGACGGCGAGTTGGCGCTCACGGAGCAGAGCCGCGACGCCCTGCGCTTCCTGCGGTGGCCGCCGCTGGCGCCGGCGGTCCGCGCCGCCTACCTGCCGATGGTGGCGGGAGCGGCCGCCACACTGGACCCGGCGCAGCGCACGCTGCTGGGCCTTCCGGCGTCACGGGTCGCCGCGTGGCCGGTGCTGGCGAACACGCGCGCGCTGCTCGCCGCGTTCCGGTTGTCGACCGGCGTGTCGCCTTCGCTGCAGGCCGCGCGCCGGCGCGTCGCCGCCCCCGTGGCCTGACCCCCGCGAACGCAAAGCCGACCCCTAGATGACGGGCGGCTCCCGGTAGGTGCCGAACACGTCCTTGAGCGTGCCGCAGATCTCGCCGAGGGTCGCGTCCGCGCGCACGGCGTCCATGATGACGGGGACGAGGTTCTCGTCGCCCCTGGCGGCGACCGCGAGCCGCTCCAGCGCCGCGTCGGTCGCGGCCGTGTCACGCTCCGCGCGGAACGCGGTGAGCCGGCGCTGCTGCGCCAGCTCCACCTCCTTGGAAATGCGCAGGATTTCCAGGTCCGGCTCATCCGCGGCGGTGTGGACGTTCACCCCGACGATGTGCTTGGTGCCCTTCTCCAGCTGCTGCTGGTAGGCGAACGCGGCGTCGGCGATCTCCGACATGAACCAGCCGGACTCGATGCCGCGCAGCAGGCCGCCGGTGACCGTCCCGTCGGGTGCCATGTCGAGG
This sequence comes from Egibacteraceae bacterium, assembly GCA_030446745.1. GTDB lineage: Bacteria > Actinomycetota > Nitriliruptoria > Euzebyales > Egibacteraceae > JAUJMS01. The sequence continues at coordinate 121,053 of JAUJMS010000005.1, forward strand.
ATGCGGGCGAGGTACGCCTCGGCGTCGGCCTCGACTCGGTCGGTCATCCACTCGACGAACCACGAACCGCCGAGCGGGTCGATGGTGTTCGTCACGCCGGTCTCTTCGGCGATGACCTGTTGGGTCCGCAGCGCCACCCGCGCCGCGTGGTCGCTGGGCAGGGCCAGCACCTCGTCCAGGGCGTTGGTGTGCAGCGACTGCGTGCCGCCGAGGACGCAGCGCCTCGATCGCGGTGCGCACGACGTTGTTGTCCGGCTGCTGCGCGGTCAACGACACCCCGGCCGTCTGGGTGTGGAAGCGCATGAGCATCGCCTTGTCGGCGGTCGCCCCGTAGCGCTCGCGCATCCACTTCGCCCAGATGCGCCGGCCGGCGCGGAACTTGCCGATCTCCTCGAAGAAGTCGATGTGAGCGTCGAAGAAGAAGCTCAGCCGGGGCGCGAACTCGTCGGGGTGCAACCCGCGGCTCATACCGAGCTCGACGTAGGAGAAGCCGGCGGCGAGGGTGAACGCGAGCTCCTGCGCGGCCGTCGAGCCGGCCTCACGGATGTGGTACCCCGACACCGAGATCGGGTGGTAACGGGGAACGTTGGCGGCGGTGTACTCGATGAGGTCACCGATCAGCCGCAGGTGCGGCTCCGGCGGGAACAGCCACTCCTTCTGCGCGATGTACTCCTTGTGGATGTCGGTCTGCAGCGTCCCCGCGAGCTGCCCGACGTCGAAGCCCTGACGCTCCGCGGCGACCGCGTACATCGCGAACAGCACGATCGCCGGACCGTTGATCGTCATCGAGGTCGTGATGTCGCCGAGCGGGATGCCGTCGAACAGCCGCTGCACGTCGGCGACGGTGTCGACGGCCACGCCGCAGTGGCCGACCTCGCCCTCGGACTCGGCCTCGTCGGAGTCGCGGCCCATGAGGGTCGGCATGTCGAAGGCCACCGACAGCCCGTGCTGGCCCGCCTCCAGCAGGTCGTGGTAGCGCCGGTTGGTGTCCTCGACACTGCCGAACCCCGCGAACTGGCGGATCGTCCACGGCCTCCCGCGGTACATCGACGGATAGACGCCACGCGTGAACGGATACACGCCGGGGTAACCGATCCGCTCGAAGTCGACGGTGTAGTTGTGCGGGCCCACCAGCGCCGGCACCTCGACGTCGGACAGCGTCGTGAAGTCGGCGTCACGCTCGGGCGTCGCGGCGTAGCGGCGTTCCCATGCCGCGCGCATCTCGTCGCTGGTCACGCTGACTCCTCGCATGTCGGGGATACCGGCGAACCATCCGCCAGCAGACGACATTCTGCCACCGGGCCGTCGGTGCGAAGATGGCCGCCACTGCCGCCGGCGAAACGAGGATCTCATGGCGATCGCCCCGCCCGACCTGACCACCCCGACGCTGGAGTCGCGCAACCCGGCGACCGGCGAGGTCGTCGCCACGCTGCCCGTCGACGGGCCCAGCGAGGTTGCGGCCGCCGTCGCGGCGGCGCGCCGAGCCGCCGCGTGGTGGGGCGGCCTCGGCTTCGAGCAGCGGGCTCGGCGCCTCAACGCCTTCAAGCGACGGCTCGCTCGCGACAGCGCCGCGCTGTGCGACCTCGTCCACCGCGAGAACGGCAAGCCGCTCGCCGACGCCTATACCGAGGCGGTCCTGACGGTCGACCACCTCGCCTGGGCGGCGCGCAACGCCCCGAAGGTGCTGCGCCGGCGGGCGGTGTGGCCCAACGCGCTCGCGCTGAACCACGCCGCGACCGTCGAGTACCAGCCGCTGGGCGTCGTCGGGGTCATCGGACCGTGGAACTACCCGGTCTACACGCCGATGGGCTCGATCGCGTACGCGCTGGCCGCAGGCAACGCCGTGGTGTTCAAGCCGAGCGAGTACACCCCCGCGGTGGGGCGCTGGCTGGCGGACGCGTTCGCCGACGTCGTCCCCGAACACCCGGTGTTCACCGTCGTGACCGGGTACGGCGACACCGGCGCGGCGCTGTGCCGGGCAGGGGTCGACAAGCTTGCGTTCACCGGCTCGGCGGCGACCGGTCGCAAGGTCATGGCGGCCTGCGCCGAGCGGCTCACCCCCGTCCTGCTCGAGCTCGGCGGCAAGGATGCGCTCATCGTCGACGATGACGCCGACGTTGACGCCGCCGCGACCGCCGCGGTGTGGGGCGGGCTGCAAAACGCCGGGCAGGCGTGCATCGCGGTCGAACGGGTCTACGTCACCGAGCCGGTCTACGACCGCTTCGTGGAGCGGGTCGTCGATCTCGCGTCACGGGTGCGCGCCGGTTCCGGTCGGGACGCCCACATCGGCCCGATCACCATGCCGGGCCAGGTCGACGTCATCGAACGCCACCTGCGCGACGCGCTGGACCGCGGTGCGCGCGCCGTCGTCGGCGGCGCCGACGCGGTCCACCGGCCCTACGTCGACCCGGTGGTGCTCGTCGACGTCCCCGACGGCGCACTGATCCTGCGCGAGGAGACCTTCGGGCCAACGCTGCCGATCGTGAAGGTCCGCGACGCCGACGAGGCGGTCACCCGCGCCAACGACACCGCCTACGGGCTGGCCGGTGCGGTGTTCGCGCGCCGGCGCGGCACCGAGATCGCGCGGCGGCTGCGAGCCGGCATGACGAGCGTCAACTCGGTGCTGACCTTCGCGACGGTGCCACGGCTGCCCTTCGGCGGCGTGGGCGAGTCCGGCTTCGGGCGCATCCACGGGCCCGACGGCCTGCGTGAGTTCTCGCGTGCGAAAGCGATCACCCGCCAGCGGTTCCCCTTGCCGGTCGAGCTGCAGTCCTTCGCCCGGCCGGCATGGGCGCTCCCCGCCCTCGCGCGCGCCACCCGCCTGCGCCACGGACGGCGCTGACCGTCAGTCCTCGGTCGGCTCGGGCTCCGGCTCGTCGTCGTCGTCGTCGGGCAGCAAACGCTTGGGCGTGGGGCTGGCCGTCGGCTTGGGCTCAGGCTCCTCGCTGCCCTCGGGCTCGGGCTCGGGCTCCGGCTCCGGGTCGCGTGTCGGCTCCGGCTTCGGCGTTCGCGTCGGCTTCGGCTCGCCGTCGCGGTCGGGGTCGCGGTCGCGCGTCGGCTCGGTGTCCCGCTCCTCGTCCCGCTCCGGCTCGGCGTCGCGCGTCGGCCGCGCGTCGCGGGTCGGCTCCTCGGTCGGCGTGCGCCGCGGCTGCTCGGACGGTTCGGGGTCCGGCTCGCGCTCCGGCTGGGCCGTGTCCGCGGCCGTGTCACCCGCGGGCGCACTGGTGCCGGCCGCATCGCTGCCGGCCGAGAAGGTGTGCGTGCCGCCGTACAGCGACACCTGCGTGCCGACTGGCATGCGGTCGAACAGCCACAGCGCGTCGGTGCGGGTGACGCGCACGCAGCCGTGGCTGGCCGGGTAGGCGGGCACCGAGTTCGACCCGTGGATCGCCCACCCTTGGTAGAAGTACATCGGGTCGTAGAGGCTGCCGAGCGCGGCCTCGCGCAGACCGCTGATGCGCCGCTCGATGGTGTAGGTGCCGACGGGGGTCAGCGCGCGCGCCGTGCCTCCGCCCGGCTCCTCGTAGGTCTCGCCGTTGCCCGAGCTGACCGGCACGATGCGCGCGAGCGCGTCGCCCTGGACCAGATAGAGCACCTGCTTGGTGAGATCGACCTCGACGCGGTTGCTCGCCCCACCGCGCAGCGTCGGCGTCACCGGGTCGCGCAACGCGGCGAGCGTCGCCGGGCCGACCGCGCCGTCGGCGGTCAGGCCGTTCACCTTCTGGAAGGCCATCACGGCACTGGTCGTCGTCGAACCGGCAGCGCCGTCGATCGGCCCGACGTAGTACTTCAACCGCGTCAACGCGCGCTGGACCTTCGCGACGTCGACCGACGCGACCGCGGCCGGTGCCGGCTTGGCGGCGACCTTGGGGGCCTTGACCTTCGCGGCTGGCTTGGCAGCTTTGCGCTGCTCGTTGCGACCCCGCTCCGGCTCGCGGCGCTCATCGGAGGAACGGCGTCGCGGCCGGTCGTTCGTCGTGCGCTCGGCCGCCACCCGCTCCGGCCGCGCCTCGGTCGCCGCGGGCGCGGCAGCCGGGGCGGTCTCCTCACGTGCGACCGCCGGCGCCGCGTTGCGCGGTCGCAACGACGCCAACCCCACGCCGACCATGGTCCCCACGAGCGCGGGGACGAGCAGCAGGACAGCGAGACGGCGCGACATCGCAAGCTCCCGGGCACGGCGCAGCCGTCGTCGGCAGACGACAGCGCGCACAGCGTAGCGATCGTGCGACGACGCGTTGCCGTGTCCGGTCGGACGGTCGCTTCGCTCAGCGCCGCCCCGCCGCCGGGCCGGGCGCCTCAGGCCTCGAGCGACGCGAGCAGCCGGTCCGCCGCGCGGTACGGGTCGGTCTCCCGGCGCGCGACCGAGCGCGCGAGCTCGTCGACGAGGTCACCGTCGCCGAGCGTCGCGAACCGCGCGCGCACGGCCTCGAGCGCGATCTCGCGCACCTGCAACCGCGCACGTTCGAGCCGGCGCTGTGCCAGCCGCCCGTCGTCGGCCAGCCAGCGGTAGTGCCGGTCGATCGCGTCGGCCAACTCGGCGATGCCCTCGTCGCGCACGGCGACGGTCGCCGCGATGGGCGCGAGCCAGTCGCCGTGGCCGAGCCGTTGCATCTCGCGCAGCTCGCGCACCGTCCGCTCGGCGCCCTCGCGGTCGGCCTTGTTGACGCAGAACACGTCGGCGATCTCGAGGATCCCTGCCTTGGCCGCCTGGATGCCGTCGCCCATGCCCGGTGCGAGCGCGACGACGGTGGTGTCCGCCGTCGAGGCGATCTCGACCTCGGCCTGCCCGACGCCGACCGTCTCGACGACGACGAGGTCGTAGCCGGCGGCGTCGAGCACGAGCAGCGCCTGGGGCGTCGCCCACGACAGTCCCCCGAGGTGGCCGCGGCTGGCCATGGAGCGGACGAACACGCCGTCGTCGAGCACGTGGTCTTGCATGCGGATGCGGTCGCCGAGCAGCGCGCCGCCGGAGAACGGCGACGACGGGTCGACGGCCAGCACCGCGACCCGCCGGTCCTCGCGACGCCAGTGGCTGACGAGCGCGCTGGTGAGCGTGGACTTGCCGACGCCGGGCGAGCCGGTCAGGCCGACGAGCTGCGCCCGCCCGGTGTGCGGGTGCAGCAGCTGCACGACCTCGCGCAGCCGGTCGGCGCTGCCGTCCTCCACCGCGGTCAGCAGGCGCGCCACCGCGCGCCGCTCGCCGTTGAGCAGCCGGTCGACGAGCTCCCGCGCCTCCATGCCGCGCGAGGCTAAACGCCGTCTCCGCCGGGCGGCGAACCGGGAACCTCCGCGGCCCCGCGGGCGTCCCACTGGACGAACCGATGACGAAGGAGGAGGACGCCATGGCCCGACCGCTGCTTGCCGTGATCGCGCTGTGCCTCACGCTCACCGCTTGCGGTGGTCGCGGACCGTCGGGGGGCGCGTCCAACGCGGGGGCGCCGGCGCCTGGCGGCGGGCTGACCGTCGACCAGGCGCTGGCGTCCGACAGCGCTGAGCCGCTGCTCGTACGCGGTCATCTGCAAGGCGATGGTGACGGTCCCGCACAGCTGTGCGGCACCGTCGGCGAGTCCTATCCCCCCTACTGCGGGAAACCGACGCTGACCGTGGAAGGCGTCTCACCCGACGACTTCGACGACGTGCAGCGCGAGGGCGCCGTGTGGTGGGTCGACGACGCAGCCGTGCTCGGCCGCGTGCGCGACGGCGTCCTCACGGTCGACCCAACGAGCCTGTAGGCGCGTTTCGGACGACCGCCTCGAACGTCGCGGTGCGGGGTGCGTCGATCTCAGCGGTCGGCGAGGACCGCGTCGGCGAACTCGGCGAGCGTCGCGACCCGGCGGGGGTGGTCGACGGTGTGCAGACCGCGGTGGTCGATCACCCACGAGACCAGCCCGGCGGCGTCGGCCGCCGCCGCGTCGTAGGCGACGGTGTCGCCGAGGTACCAGGTCTCGTCGGGGGCCAGCCCGAGCGGCTCGAGGGCGTGGGCGAAGATCGCCGGGTCGGGCTTAGCGACGCCGACGACGGCCGAGTCGACGATGACCTCGAGAAGGTCGGCGAGCCCAGCACGCTGGAGCGCCCCGGCGGCTCGACCGTCGGAGTTCGACACCACGCCGACGCGCACGCCGGCGTCGCGCAACCGGGTGAGGCACGCCACGGCGCCGTCCATCGGGCGGTCCCACAACGACACGTCGCCGTCCGCCGCCGTCCACGCCTCGTGCATGACGTCGTCGGGGACACCGCACGCCGCACCGAGGTGCGCCAACCAGCGTGAGAACCAGCCGTCCCACACCCCGGCCGTCGGAGCGAACTCGTGGTCGAGGCGCACGAGGGTGCGCCAGAAGGCGTCGTCGAGCTCGGCCGGGTCGTGCCCCCGGTCGCGCAGCGCCTGGGCCAGCCGCTCGGTGTGCACTTGGACGAGCGTGCCGCCGGCGTCGAACAGCACCCCGGCCGGCGCTCGTCGCGCCACTACAGGGTCTCGAGGATCAGCGCGTCGCCCTGCCCGCCGCCGCCGCACAGCGCCGCGGCGCCCCGGCCACCGCCGCGCGCGCGCAGCGCCGCCAGCAGCGTCACGGTGATGCGCGCCCCGGTGCAGCCGATCGGGTGGCCGAGCGCGACGGCGCCGCCGTTGACGTTGACCTTGTCCGCGGACAGGCCGAGCAGCGACGCCGAGTGGATCGTGACGGAGGCGAAGGCCTCGTTCATCTCGTACAGGTCGAAGCCCGACGGGTCGACGCCGAGCCTGCCCGCCGCCTTCTCGATCGCGGCGGCCGGCTGGTGGTGCAGCGACGGGTCGGGACCCGCGACGGTGCCGTAGCCGAGGATCCGCGCCAACGGCGTCACGCCGAGCTCCGCCGCCTTGTCGCGGCTCATCAGCACGACGGCGGCGCCGCCGTCGGAGATCTGGCTCGCGTTGCCCGCGGTGATCGAGCCGTCCTTCGAGAACACGCCGGTCAACCTGGCGAGCGACTCGGCGGTGGTGCCGGGACGCATCCCCTCGTCGGTGTCGACGAGGATCGGGTCGCCCTTGCGCTGCGGCACCTCGACCGGCACGACCTCGTCGGCGAAGCGCCCGTCCTTCCACGCCGTCGCGGCGCGCTCGTGGCTCATCGCCGACCACTCGTCCTGCGCCTGGCGGCTGATCGACAGCTCGGTGTTCATCCGGTCGCTGCCCTGACCCATGTGCCCGTTGTCGAACGCGCACCACAGTCCGTCGTGGATCATCGCGTCGACGACCTCGCCGTTGCCCATGCGGTAGCCGCTGCGCGCCTTCGGCAGCAGGTACGGCGCGTTCGACATCGACTCCATCCCGCCCGCGACGACGACATCGGCATCGCCCAGCGTGATCGTCTGGTGCGCGAGCGCGATCGCGGCCATGCCCGACAGGCACACCTTGTTGAGCGTGACCGCCGGAACCCCCATGCCGATGCCGGCCTTGAACGCCGCCTGCCGGGCGGTGATCTGGCCCTGCCCGGCCTGCAGCACGTGGCCCATCACGACGGAGTCGACCGCGTCGGCCGGCACGCCGGCACGCTCGACGGCCGCCGCCATCGCGACGCCGCCGAGCTCCATCGCGGTCAGGCTGGACAGTCCTCCGCCGAACTTGCCGATCGGGGTGCGGGCGTAGCCGACGATGACGGCGTCACTCATGGCGATGCACTCCTGGCCGGTCGAGGGGTCCGGCCATTGTCACACGCCCCGTGCAGCCGGCGAAATAGCGGGAAGGATGGGCGCCATGCCCGAGGACGAACCGTTCAGCGTCGACCTGCTGCTCGCAATGCCCCGCGTCGCCGGGCTGGCACTGTCACCCGACGGGGCGCGGCTGGTCACCTCGGTCGCGAGGCCTGACCGCAGCGGCAAGCGGTTCGTCACCGCGCTGTGGGAGCTCGACCCGGCGGGAGCGGCGCCGCCCCGGCGGCTGACCCGTTCGGCGCCCGGCGAGTCCACCCCCGCGTTCCTGCCCGACGGATCGTTGCTGTTCACGTCCGCGCGGCCCGACCCCGACGCGGACAAGGACGACCCGCGTGGCGAGGCGCCGGCACTGTGGCTGCTGCCCGCCGGTCGCGGTGAGGCCTACCTGCTCGCCGCCCCGCCGGGCGGCGTCGACACCGTGAAGGTGGCCGGCGACGCCGGCACGATCGTGTTCACCGCCGCGATCCATCCGGGCGCCACCACGTGGAAGGACGACGCCGAGCGCGAGAAGGCGCGGGTCGACAAGGGCGTCGCCGCGCAGCTGTTCACCGAGTACCCGATCCGCTACTGGGACGCCTACCTCGGTCCACGCCAACGGCACCTGTGCACCGCCGACGCTCCGGCCGAGGACCGCGCAATCGACGACGACGTCGTCGATCTCGTCCCGGACCCCGGACGAGGCCTGGACAACGCGACCTACGACGTCACGCCCGACGGCGGCACCGTCGTCACGACCCGCTGGCGCGACGTCACCGACCTGCGGCGGCGGACCCTCGACCTGGTCGCCGTCGACGTCGCCACCCTGGAGCAGCGGGTCCTCGCGGCGGACGACGCCTGGTACGACACGCCCGCGTGTTCGCCCGACGGCCGCTGGGTGGTGGCCGTCCGTGAAGCGCTGTCCACCCCGGAACGCGCCGGCGACCACACGCTGTGGCTCGTCGACCTCGCCACCGGCGAGGGCCGTGACCTGCTGTCCGGGTTCGACCGCTGGCCGCAGGCACCCGTGTGGGCGCCGGACGCGTCGGCGGTCTACTTCGTCGCCGACGACGGCGGCCGGACGCTGCCGTTCCGTGTCGAGCTGTCCGACGGCACCGTCACCCGGCTCGCCAGCGACGGCGCCTACAGCGACCTGTGCCCGACCCCCGACGGCCGCACGGTCTACGCGCTGCGGTCGCTGGTGACCTCGCCACCGCACCCGGCGGTCCTCGACGCACGTGCCGCGGACCAGCAGCCGAAGGTGCTCGAGGGCGCCTGGGGGACGCTCGCGATGCCCGGCACGCTCGAGCGGATCTCGGCGACCGCCGCGGACGGCACCGCGGTGCACGGCTGGCTGCTGCTGCCCCCGGACGCGGCGCCCGACCGTCCCGCACCGCTGACGGTCCTGGTCCACGGCGGCCCCGTCGGATCGTGGACCGGCTGGCACTGGCGCTGGAACCCCCACGTCTTCGCCGCGCGCGGCTTCGCGGTGTTGCTGCCCGACCCCGCGATCTCGACCGGCTACGGCATCGACTACATCCAGCGCGGCTGGGGCCGCTGGGGCGACGTCGTCTACGGCGACGTGTTGACGCTCGTCGACGCCGCCGTCGCCCGTCGCGACGTCGACGGCGACCGCACCGCGGTGCTCGGCGGCTCGTTCGGCGGCTACATGGCCAACTGGATCGCCGGCCACACCGACCGCTTCGCCGCGATCGTCACCCACGCGAGCCTGTGGGCGCTCGAGCAGTTCCACGGCACCACCGACCTCGGCGTGTGGTGGGAACGGGAGTTCGGCGACCCCTACGTCGACCCCGCGCGGTACCGCGCCAACAGCCCGCACACCGCGGTGGCCAACATCCGGACGCCGGTGCTCGTCGTCCACGGTGAGCTCGACCATCGGGTGCCGATCAGCGAGGCCCTGCGGCTGTGGACCGACCTGCGCCGTCACGGCGTGACCTCGCAGTTCCTGTACTTCCCCGACGAGACGCACTGGATCAGCAAACCGAACAACGCGCGGGTCTGGTACGAGACCGTGTGCGCGTTCCTCGACGCCCACGTCCTCGGCGGCGAGTGGCAACGCCCCGCGCTGCTGTGACGCGCCGCGCGCCCGCGGGCGCCGGCCTGCGGGAACTGGCGGCGCTGCTGCGCCGCAATCCCGACTACCGGCGGCTGTTCTTCGCCAGCGTCGTGTCGCTGCTCGGCGACTGGTTCGCCTTCGTCGCGGTCAGCGGCCTCGTTACCGAACTCACCGGTCGCGAGGGCGTCGCCGCGTTCGTCTTCGCGGCGAGCGTGCTGCCGGTGTTCCTCGCATCGCCGGTCGCCGGCGTCGTCGCCGACCGTGTGGACCGGCGCACGATGCTCGTGACGGTGGACCTGCTGCGCGTCGTGCCGGCGCTGGGCATGCTCGCCGCGCTGCTGCTGGGCCAGGCGTGGCTCGCGATCGTGTGCGTCATGGCGGTCGCGACGCTGGCTGCCTTCTTCGAGCCGGTCGTGTCGGCCGTCACGCCCAACGTCGTCGCGCCCGAGGACCTGTCGCTGGCCCAGACCGCGATGGGCTCGGTGTGGGGGTCGATGCTGTTCGTCGGCGCCGCGCTCGGCGGGCTCGTCGCCGCGGCGCTGGGTCGCGAGGCGAGCTTTGTGATCAACGCCGCGACCTTCGTCGTCTCGGCGCTGCTCGTCCTCCGGATCCGCCAGCCGCTACGGACCGGGCCGCTGCCCGAACGTGCGGGCGTGCTCGCGCACATCGGCGAGGTCTGGGCCTACGTCCGACCACGCAAGGTCACCCGGGCGCTCATGGTCACCAAAGCGGGCGTCGGCGTCGGCAACGGCATCGTCGGCCTGCTGCCCGCCTTCGCGCTGACGCGCTTCGGCGCGGACGACGCCGGGATCGGACTGCTGCTGGGGGCGCGCGGCTTCGGCGCGCTCGTGGGCCCGTTCGTCGGTCGCGCGCTCAGCCGGAACGACGGGCGCCGCCTGCTGCTCGTATGCGGCGCCTCGATCGTGGCGTACGGCGCTGCGTACACCCTGCTGCCGCTGACCGGCTCACTGGCACTTGCCGCCGGCTGTGTCGCGCTCGCCCACGCCGGCGGTGGCACCCAATGGGTGCTGTCGACGTACGGGCTGCAGCTGACGACGCCGGACGCGGTCCGCGGGCGGGTGCTCAGCCTCGACTTCGGCCTGGCGACGCTCGCGATCGGCCTGTCGTCGATCGCCGCGGGGATCGCCGCCGAGCTGTTCGGGCTGCGCGCGACCTCCTACGGGCTGGTCGTGCTCGCCGTCGCCTACGGCGCCACCTGGCTGTGGTGGACCCGTGACCTGTGGCGCGGGGCGACTGACCCCCTACGTCCGGAGACCGTGGCCGCCGAGCCGGCGCCTCGTGTCACCCGCGCCTGACCGCGCGAGGGCGTCGCAGGGATCAACCAGCCCGCCGGCCCCGCGCGCGCAGGGCGAGGCCGGCGGCGGCGTGCAGCAGGCACAGCGCCGCGTTGTCGACGGTCGTGCCGGTCGGGTCGGCCTCGGGGTCGACCTCGACGATGTCGATGCCGGCGACCGCAGCGTGGCGGCCCGCGACCAGCGCCGCCTCGTGCAGCTCGGACGGCAGCAGTCCACCCGGCCGCGCGCCGGGGCAGCCCGGCGCGAAGGCCGCGTCGAGCACGTCGACGTCGAGGTCGACCCAGATGCGGTCGCAGCGCCGCGCGAGCAGGTCGAGGTGGCGCTGCACGCACGCGCCGATGCCCTCGGCGCGCGCGTCGCTGACGCCGACCACGGTGACGCCCCGCTGCTCGCACCACCGGCGGTGGGCCGCAACGTTGGTGAAGGCGCCGATGCCGACCTGGACGACGTTGCCGCCGGGCAGCCCGTCGTCGATCAAGCCGCGTACCGGCGTGCCGTTGGTCACGCCGGCGTGGAACCCGCGCACGTCGTGGTGCGCATCGAGGGTCAGCAGCCCCGTGCGCGCGAGCTCGCCGGCGTAGCCGCGTAGGGCCGGTCTGGTCACGGCGTTGTCGCCTCCGAGGACGACGAGCAGGTCCGGCGGCGGGGGTGTGGCCCAAAGATCGGCCGTTGCCGCGGCGATGGCGGCGAGACTCGCCGCGACATCGAGCCCGTCGAGATCGATGTCGCCGTGGTCCGCGACACGGACGTCCTCCAGCGCGACGCCCGCCGGCGCGAACCACGTGGCGAAGCGCCGCAGCGCTGCCCGCACCGCCGCCGGGCAGCGGTCCGCATGCGAGGGCGAGATCGACGTCGCCGACAGCGGGGCGCCGAGCACGGCGAGCACGGGCGCCGCGTCGCCCGGCGCGGGCAGGTCACCCGCCAGCCAGCGTGACGCGCGGATCCAGTCTGGATCGTCGGCGGTCACGCCGCAGACCGCCACGCAACGCGTCCGCCACGCACGACCGTGGCCACCAGCTGCACGCCTGGCCGGTACGCGAGGTGCACCGGCGTCGGGGCGTCGATCACGACGAGGTCAGCGGCCGCGCCGACGGCGAGGTGGCCGACGTCGGCCCGGCGCAGCGCAGCGGCTCCGCCTGCCGTCGCGGCGTGGACCGCCTCGGCGGCGGTCAGCCCGTAGCGCTGGCAGGCGAGCGCCACGACGAACGGCATCGACGTCGTGTAGCTGGTTCCCGGGTTGCAGTCGCTGGCGAGCGCCACGACGACACCGGCGGACAGCAGCCGCCGGGCGGGGGCGGGAGCGGAGCGAGTGCAGAACTCGGCGGCCGGCAGCAGCGTCGCGACGACACCGCCGTCCACGAGCGCGGCGACGTCGGCGTCGGACAGAAACGTGAGGTGGTCCGCGGAGGCGGCACCGACCTCTGCGGCGAGCTGCGCGCCTGGGCCGTGCCCCAGCTGGTTGGCGTGGATACGCGCCCCGAGGCCGTGCGCCGCGCCCGCCCGCAGCACCGCGCGAGCCTCGTCCTCGCCGAAGGCGCCGTCCTCGCAGAACACGTCGCACCACGCGGCGAGCGGGGCGCACGCCTGCATCATCTCGCCGCACACGAGCGCGACGTAGTCGTCGATGGTGTGCTCGGCGGGCACGACGTGGGCACCGAGAAACGTGCGCTCCACGGCCGGGACGTCGTCGCCGGCCACCGTCGCGGCGGCTTCCAGGCTGCGCCGCTCGTCGACGACCGTGAGCCCGTAGCCCGACTTGGTCTCCAGCGTCGTCGTGCCGCCGCGCAGAGCCTCCGCCGCGAGCCGCGACGCGCCTTGCGCGAGCTGGGCGGTCGTCGCCGCGCGCGTCGCTGAGACCGTCGTGCGGATGCCGCCGGCCTGGTACGGCGTGCCGGCCATCCGCGCCTCGAACTCGGTCGCGCGGTCGCCGGCGAAGACGAGATGGGTGTGCGCGTCGACGAAGCCGGGCACCACGCAGCGCCCCGCCACGTCGATGCGCTCGCCGTCGACGCCCTGCGGCGCGTCGGCCTCGCGACCGACCCAGACGACCCAGCCGGCCTCGACGGCGACCGCCGCGTCGTGGATCTCGCCCAACAGCCCGGGGCCGAGCTGCGGGTCGTTCGTCGCGAGGACCCCGATGCCGGTGAGAAGCACCCGCCTCAGCCGTCCATCGGGATGCGGACACCGCGCTGGCCGGCGACCTCGCGGGCGCGGTCGTACCCCGCGTCGGCGTGACGGATGACGCCCATGCCGGGGTCGCTCGTCAGCACCCGGTCGAGGCGCTCCGCCGCGTCGGCGGTGCCGTCGGCGACGACCTGCGCGCCGGCGTGGAGCGACTTGCCCATCCCGACGCCGCCACCGTGGTGCACGGCGACCCACGCGGCGCCGGACGCGACGTTGAGCAGCGCGTTGAGGATCGGCCAGTCGGCGATGGCGTCGCTGCCGTCGGCCATGCCCTCGGTCTCGCGGTACGGCGACGCCACCGACCCCGCGTCGAGGTGGTCGCGACCGATCACGATCGGCGCCTTGACCGCCCCGGACGCGACCAGGTCGTTGAACCGCGCGCCTGCTGCAGCACGGTCGCCGTAGCCCAGCCAGCAGATGCGCGCGGGCAGCCCCTGGAACGCCACCCGTTCCCGCGCCAGCCGCAGCCACCGCTGCAGCGCGTCGTCGTCGGGGAACGTCTCGGCGACCGCCTTGTCGGTGGCCGCGATGTCGGCCGGGTCGCCGGACAGCGCGACCCAGCGAAACGGTCCCTTGCCTTCGCAGAACAGCGGGCGGATGTAGGCGGGCACGAACCCGGGGTAGGCGAACGCGTCGGCGAAGCCGCCCAGCGCCGCCTCGCCGCGCAGGTTGTTGCCGTAGTCGAAGACCTCGGCACCGGCGCGGGCTAACCCCACCATCGCGGCACAGTGCTGGGCCATCGACTCGCGCGCCCGCCGGACGTACTCGTCGGGCTTGGTGGTCCGCAACACCGCGGCGTCCTCCAGCGACAGGCCGGCCGGTACGTAGCCGTGGAGCGGGTCGTGCGCCGAGGTCTGGTCGGTCACGACGTCGGGCTCGAAGCCGCTGGCGAGCAGCTGCGGGAAGACCTCGGCGGCGTTGCCGACGACGGCGATGGACCGCGCCTCGCCGCGCCGCGCGCAGTCGGCCGCGGTGCGCCGCGCGTCGTCCACGGAGGTGGCGATCTCGTCGAGGTAGCGCGTCTGCACCCGTCGCTGCGCACGGGCGGGGTCGACCTCGACGCACACCGCGACTCCACCGTTCATGGTGACCGCCAGCGGCTGCGCGCCGCCCATGCCGCCCAGCCCCGCCGTGAGCACGACGCGCCCGCGCAGGCTGCCGTCGAAGCGCTGCTCGGCCAGCGACGAGAACGTCTGGTACGTCCCCTGCAGGATCCCTTGCGTGCCGATGTAGATCCAGCTGCCCGCCGTCATCTGCCCGTACATCATCAGACCGGCGGCCTCGAGCGCCCAGAACTCCTCCCACGTGGCCCAGTCGGGGACCAGCAGACTGTTGGCGATCAGCACCCGCGGGGCGTGCGGGAACGTGCGGAACACGCCGACCGGCTTGCCTGACTGCACCAGCAACGTCTCGTCGTCGGCGAGGTCGACGAGGCTGCGTTCGATCGCGGCGAGCGCCGCCGGGCTGCGTGCGGCCTTGCCGGTGCCGCCGTACACGACGAGGTCCTCCGGGCGCTCGGCGACGTCCGGGTGCAGGTTGTTGCGCAGGCAGCGCAGCGCCGCCTCCTGCAGCCAGCCGCGGCACTCCAGGTCGGTGGTCATGACGGCTCCTCTCCCAGGCCAGCAGCGTGCACCAGCGCGCCACCGGCGACGAGGTCGCGGACGCGGCGAAGGTCCTGCGCCAGGAACCGGTCGCGCGGCATCGGGTTCACGTCCGCGCGGATGCGCTGCAGCACCGCGGCGGTTCGCGGCGCCGCTTCGATCAGTGCGTGCTCGTCGTGGGCGAGCATGGCGAGTCGCAGCTCGAGACCGGCGGCCGCGACCAGCGCCTCGACCGCGAGGATGCCGCGCAGGTTCTCGATCGCGTTGCGCAGTTTGATGCCCGCCGACCATCCCAGCGAGACGTGGTCTTCCTGCATGCCCGAGGTCGGGATCGAGTCCGCGCTCGCGGGGACGGCCAGTCGCCGGTTGTGCGCGACGAGCGACGCCGCCGTGTACTGCGCCAGCATGAAGCCCGAGTGCAGACCGGCCTCCGGCGCGAGGAACGGCGGCAGGCCGTGGGAGCGCGCCGGGTCCAGCATCCGGTCGGTGCGCCGTTCGCTGATCGACCCGAGCTCGGCCACGGCCACCGCGAGCAGGTCCATCGCGAACGCCAGCGGCTCGCCGTGGAAGTTGCCGGTCGACTCGACCGACCCGTCGGGCAGCACGACGGGGTTGTCGACGACCGCCGCGAGCTCGCGGTCGCGCACCTGCCGCGCCCAGTCAAGGGCGTCACGGGCGGCGCCGTGCACCTGCGGGGCGCAGCGCAGCGAGTAGGCGTCCTGCACCGCGTGCCGGCTGTGCCGGTGGGATGCGAGCACGCCGCTGTCCGCCAGCATCCGGCGCAGGTTCGCGGCGGACCGGGCCTGACCGGGATGCGGGCGCAGCGCGTGCAGCGCCTCGGCGAACGGCCGGTCGGTTCCCAGCAGCGCGTCGACCGACAGCGCGCACACGACGTCGGCCGTGTCGGCGAGCAGCGCGAGGTCCTCGCAGGCGAGCACCAGCATCGCGAGCATGCCCTCGGTCGCGTTGAGCAGCGACAGTCCGTCCTTGACGGTCAGGCGCAACGGCGCGAGCCCATGACGCACCATGGCCGGACCGCCCTCGGCAACGGCACCGTGCTCGCCGCGCACCCAGCCCTCGCCGAGCAGCACCAGCGACACGTGCGCCATCGGGGCGAGGTCACCGCTCGCGCCGAGCGAGCCGTGCTCCGGCACGGCGACGCGCACCCCCGAGTTCAGCAACGCGACCAAGGCGCGCACGACATCGACGCGCGCGCCGCTGAACCCGGCCGCCAGCGTGCGTGCCCGCAGCACGGTCATCGCCCGGACGACCTCGTCGTCGACGAGCGCGCCGAACCCGGCGGCGTGGCTGCGCACGAGCGACTCCTGCAGCTGCGCCGCCTGCTCGCTCGCGATCACCGTGTCCGCGAGGGCGCCGAACCCCGTGGTCACCCCGTACACCACCGCACGAGACTCGAGCGCCTGCTCCACCGCCCGCCGGGCCGGCGCCATCCCGTCCGCAACGCCGGGCCCCACCTCCACCGGCGCCCCGCCGCGGGCCACCGCCACCACCTGCGACGGGTCAAGCGGCGAGCCGTCCACGATCACCGTCATGGCCGGCATGATCGCACCGGTGTCGCACGCGAGATGATCTGTGCTCGGTCCGCCGGCTCCTCAACGTCGGGGACCGCTCCGACGTCACACCGGTTTGACGGCGCGGATGATGGCGCTGGAGATGCCGTCGGCGAGGTCGGTGGTGCGCTCCACCGCGACGTCGTCGAAGCCGGCAGCGGCCAGGCCGTCGCGGTACTCGCTGACCGAGAGGGCGCCGGCGATACAGCCGACGTAGCTGCCGCGTGCCGCGCGTTGCGCCGGCGTGAGCTCGTCGTCGGCGACGATGTCGGTGATCCCGACGCGCCCACCGGGGCGCAGCACGCGGGCGATCTCGGCGAGCACCGCCGGCTTGTCGGTCGACAGGTTCACCACGCAGTTGGAGATCACCACGTCCACGCTCGCGTCGGGCAGCGGCACGGACTCGATCTCGCCGCGCAGGAACTCCACGTTGGTCGCACCGGCGGCGGCGGCGTTGCGCCGCGCGAGCTCGAGCATTTCGTCGGTCATGTCGAGCCCGTAGGCTCTGCCGGTCGGGCCGACGCGCCGCGCCGACAACAGCACGTCGATGCCGCCACCGGACCCGAGATCGAGCACCACCTCACCGGGGCGAAGGTCGGCGACGGCCACGGGGTTGCCGCAGCCGAGGCTTGCGCGCAACGCATCGTCGGGGAGCGCGGCGAGCTCGTCCGCGGCGTAGTTGCCGGCCGCGCCGCAGTCGGCGTCGGCGCCGGCCGGGGCGCCGCAGCACGACGTCCCGGTGGCGGCCTCGGCGTAGCGAGCGCGGACGTGCTCGCGCAGTTCGTCGCTTGTGCTCATGGCGTGGCTCCTTCCAGCAGGGTGACGGTGGACAGGCGGCGCATCGCCTCGCGGTCCAGCGAGTGGTACGCCCACGTGCCACGCTGCTCGCGGCGCAGCAGACCGACCTCGCGCAGCACCTTCAGGTGATGGCTGACGGTCGGCTGCGACAGACCGAGCGGCGCGGTGAGGTCACAGACGCACACCTCGCCACCCGAGGCGGCGAGCAGGTTGACGATGCGCACGCGCGCCGGGTCGCCGAGCGCGCGAAACACCCGCGCCGTCGCCGCGGCCTCCTCCTCGGACAGCGCCCCGGCCCCCAGCCGGGCGCAGCAGTCTCCCGTGGTCACGCGTGTCTCCTACATCGATGGTCTTCGATGTAGCAACCATAGCGCTGTATCGACATCCGTCAATACGATGTGAGCCGCTCGAACATGGGCCGAAGGCGGACCGCAAGTGCTGGGTCGCTGACTTCCAGCTCGCGGATCACGGCGTCAGCAGTCGCCGCGAGCGCACGTCGCAACTCGACGTGGCTGAGACCGGCCACCAGGGTCTCCTCGACCGGGCGTGTCACGTCAAGCGGCAGCAGGTGCGTGCCGCGCGCGTATGCGGTCGGCAGACCGAGGCGCCGACACGCCATCGCCAGGGTGTGATGGCGCGCTTGGCCGATCAGCCATTCGGCCTGCCAGGGTTTGGCCCGGTCGATGCAGGCGGCGGCGTGCAGCACGTGGTGCCAGCACAGACCTGCGAGGTTGTCGACGTCGGTCGACGACGCGACCTGAGGCGTCGCCGCCTCGCCGAAAACGGTTTCCCACGTCGGCCCACGCGGACCGAACTCGGGCTCGGGCGTGAACGCGATGTCGATCTCGAGCCAGTTGGGCAGCAGGTAGACGCGATAGACCGTCTGCCTGAATGGCAGGTCCCAGTGGTGCACCGCCCGGAACTCGTCGTAGAGCAGCCCGGTCCAGCGCTCGAGCGCCGCAGCGATCCCGCCGCTGACCGCCAGGGCCATGTCGATGTCCACCACTTGTCCATCGTGCGGCTCACGTACGAGCCGGTATGGGCAGCACCGGTGATGTCGGGGTCTTCGCGAGCCAGATCGAACAGCCGGTGACGGACCTGCTCCCGATCTTGCGGCGTGAACACCTCCCGACCGTATCCGGCGCACCGCCGCGCCCGGCGCACGGAACGCCGGGGAACGACCGCTACGGGAGCGGGGGGCGTGCCGACGGGGGCGGGAAGGCCGGCGGCCGCACCCTCGGGGGCGATNATGGGTGGTGGGCTCTGGCGGGGCGTGGGGGCGGTTCCTGTGGGGCGGGGTCGTGCAGTACTTGGAGGGGCTCAACGACCAGCTTTTCCTCGCCGGGGTCGCGGTGGCACTTATCCCGCGGGGGCGGGTCGTTATCACAACCGCGTTCTTCGGCTCCCGGGGCGCGGGGCCCCCCCGCGCCGCCGCGGCGGCGGTGGCGACCTTCTTCCCCTGCTACCTGTTTACCGTCATCCCAGCGCCATACATGCGCCGCTACGGCCGACTGCCCGCTGTGAACGCGACCGTGGCCGGCGTCACCGCCGCCGCAACCGGCGCCATCGCCGGCGCCGTCCTCGTCCTCGGGCGTCGCTCGGTGTACGACGTGACCACGGCGCTCGTCGCGATCGCCACCTACTTGCTTCTGTGGAAGGGGCTGCGAGGACGGCAGATCCCAGAACCGGTGATCGTGGTCGCCGCCGCGGCCGTGGGCCTGACTCTCTACATCGTGCCGAGATGACGGACCGTCCCTGTAGAGGACATGTCCACAGGAACAGCGCCGTTCGCTATGGGATTGGGCTGCGGATGGCGGCGTTTGCGCTCCAGTCGCCACCGGCGGCCTTGACCCAGCGGCTCGCGGTTTTGGGGTAGAGGTTGAGCGTCACCGCTACAGGTCGCGCAACGTCACCGCCTCGACGAAGACGGTCTCCACCGGAGTCTCCCCCCGCCGGGGCAGCTTGGCGATGGCATCGACGACGTCCATCCCGTCGGTGACCTCGCCGAACACCGCGTACTGCGGTGGCAGCCCCACGTCGTCGAGACAGATGAAGAACTGGCTGCCGTTGGTGTCGGGCCCCGCGTTGGCCATCGCGACGGTGCCGCGGTCGTAGCCACGGTTACGCGCGGCGGCGAGCTCGTCGGCGAAGCGGTACCCCGGCCCACCGGTGCCGGTGCCGGTCGGGTCGCCCATCTGCACGACGAAGCCCGGCACGACTCGGTGGACGACCGTGGCGTCGTAGAAGCCTTCCCTGGCGAGGAACGCGAAGTTGTTCGCGGTCGCGGGCGACTCGCCGGCGAACAGCTCGACGGTGATGTCCCCGCACGAGGTGCGGATCGTCGCGCCGTAGCGCTTCTCCTCGTCGAGGACCTGCTCGGCCTTACCGTACGACGGCTTCGGGGTGCCGTAGCCGTCGGGCACGCTGCCGCCGCAGGCGACGTCCATGCTGAGCTCCTTGCTCGTCACTTCGTGGTGATCTTCACCGACTCGATGTAGGCGACCTTGCTGGGCGTTTCGTTGCTCGGGTCGTCCGGGGCGAGGGTGGGGATCTTGCCGAGCCGCTGGAGCGTCTTGATGCCCTTCCCCGAGGTCTTGCCGAACACCGCGTACTGCGGGTCGAGGGTGAACTTGTCGTTGTAGACGAAGAAGAACTGGCTGCCGGCCGTGTTGGGTCCGGCGTTGGCCATCGCGAGCGTGCCCGGCGGGTAACCCTCGTCCTCGGCGACCTCGAGCTCGTCGGGAAGGGTGTAGCCCAGCTTGAAGCTCGCTTCGTTCGTGCCCGCGCCGGTCTGCAAGGCGCCGATGGAAGCGGCGTTGCGGAAGATCTCCAGCCCGTCGAAGAAGCCCTGCTCGGCGAGGAACACGAAGCTGTTGACGGTCTCCGGGGCGCGGTCCTCGTACAGGTCGGCGGTGATCGTCCCGCACGAGGTCTTGATGACGGCCCGGTAGTCCTTGCCCTCGTCGAGCACCTGCTCGGGCTCGGAGAAGCCTTGCTTCGGGGTGCCGCCGTCGGCGGGCGCGTCCGCCCGGCAGGCGACCGGCCGGTCTTCCAGTGCCTGCGACGCCCCCTCCGAGGCGCCGCCGGACGGGCCCTCCGACGCGGCGGCGAGGTCCTCAGGAGTCGGCTCCCGGATGCTGACCGCGACCAGCACCCCGCCGATCGCGACGACGATCGCGACGACGATGCCGGTGAAGATCGTCTGCTGGCGCTCCTTGCGCCGCGCCGCCTCGCGTTCGGCGGTGCGGTCGACCCGCAGCTGCTTGGCCTTCTTGCCTCTCACGCGCGCCCCTTCGGTGTCTGCGCTGGCATGCGGTCGCTCACGGTGCGGCGGCCGTGAGCCCGCCGTCGACCACGATGGTCTGCCCGGTGACGTACGACGCGCGGTCGGACGCGAGGAACGCGACGACCTCGGCGATCTCGGTGTCCTCGCCCCAGCGGCCGAGCAGCGCACGCGCGACGAGCGCCCGCTCGGCGTCCGGGTTCTCCCACGCGAACCGGTTCAGCTCCGTCTTGACCCACCCGGGCGCGACCGCGTTGACGCGGACGCCGGCGTGTCCCCATTCGGCCGCGGCGGTGCGGGTCAGCGACAGCAGCCCGGCCTTCGCCGCCCCGTAGGGCGCCAGCGCGGGCGAGGAGGCGAGGCCAGCGACCGATGCGATGTTGACGATCGCGCCGCCACCGCGCTCGACCATGACGCGCCCGGCCTCCTGCAGCGCCCAGAACACGTGCGTGAGGTTCAGCCGCACGAGCTTGTCGAAGCCCTCGGGGCGCAGGTCGAGCAGCGACGCCATGAAGCCGCTGCCCCCCGCGTTGTTGACCAGCACGTCGAGACCGTCGAGCTCGGCGGCCGCCTTGGCGACCATCGTGCGAACCTGCGGCTCCTGCGTGACGTCGGTGGGGATGACCACGGTGCGCGCGCCGTGGTCGGCGCAGCGCGCGGCGGTCTCCTCCAGCGCCTCCACGCCGCGTGCGGCGAGCGCCACGTCGCAGCCGTCACGCGCCAGCGCGACGGCGCTCTCCGCGCCGATGCCCCGGCTTGCGCCGGTGACCAGGGCGGCCCTGCGCCGGCCGTCGGGCGTGGCACTCACGCGTCCGCCCCGGAGGAGCGGCGGACCTCCAGCCGCCAGCAGTGCCGGTGCCAGTGCCGGCGCAGATCGTTGTCCGCCACCGGCCAGACGACGACGTGGCTTTCTCCGGCGGGCACGGTGTTGCCGCACTCTGGGCAGACGTAGTCCTTGACCGCCCGCTCGCCGTCGACGCGCTTGACCTCGTAGCCGTCGAGCTCGAGCTCGTCGTCGACGTCGCCCGCCGGGGCGAGCAGGTCACCCAGGCCGCGCATCGCGTCGGGGTTCTGCCACGGCCGCGTCGAACGCTTCTTGCGGGCACCCTTGCTCATGTCTGCGCTACTCCTGCACTCCGGCCAACGTCAGCACCAGCGCGAGGCCCTCGTCGGAGCCGCGCCACAGCTCGTAGATCACGTCGTAGCCGGCGGCGTTGAGCAGCCGGCGGAAGGCGAGCACGGCGATCGCGGCGTCGTCGGCCTGACCGATCCCCGGCAGAAAGTCCGGGATGATGTCGATCGGGCTGACGAGGTACGCCGCGGCGAGGGCGGCGGCCACCTTGTCCGCGCGCGGCACCCGCGGGTCTTGGGCCACGTCTTTCAGCAACAAGCCTACGTCGCGCACGACGCGCAGCAGCGCCAGCGCCCCGCCGCCCTGCGTCTCGGCCTCGCGCATCCGCTGCACGCGGCGGACGATGTCGCCGGCGACCCGGTAACGGCGGCCGCGCGGGGGCCCTGGGACGGCAGGCACGACGGTGTCAGGCGTAGACGTGGAAGCCACGGCCCGCCTTGCGACCGAGGTAGCCGGCCGAGACCATATGGCCCAGCAGCGGGGCCGGGGCGAAGCCCGGCTCGCGGAACTCGGTGTGCAGCGCCTTGATGATCTCCAGCGTGACGTCGAGCCCGACGATGTCCATGAGCTCGAACGGTCCCATCGGATGGCCGCAGCCGAGCTTCATCGCGGTGTCGATGTCGTCGACCGACGCGTAACCCTCCTCGAGCATCTTCACGGCGTCGTTGAGGTAGGGGAACAGCAGCGCGTTGACGATGAACCCGGAGCGGTCGCCGCACAGCACCGGATGCTTGCCCAGCCGCGCCGCAAAGGCGCGGGCCTGGGCGACGGCGTGCGGCTCGGTGCGGACGGTCGCGACGACCTCCACGAGCCGCATCACCGTCGCGGGGTTGAAGAAATGCACCCCGACGACGCGCTCCGGCCGTGTGGTGGCCATCGCGCACTCGATGACCGGCATGCTGGACGTGGTTGTGGCGAGCAGCGCGTCGGGCTTGGTGGCGCTGTCGAGCTGGCTGAACAGGCCGCGCTTGACCGCGAGATCCTCCGCAACCGCCTCGACAACGACGTCGCAGTCGCTCAGGTCGCCGATGTCGGCCGTCGCGGCGATCCGGTCCAGCGCCGCTTCGCGCGCCGCCGCGTCGAGCTTGCCGCGTTCGACCGCCTTGCCGAGGCTGGCGGCGACGCGGTCGCGCGCGGCCGCCGCCTTGTCCGGGGTGCGGCCACGCACGACGACATCGAAGCCGGCCTTGGCGCTGACCTCGGCGATGCCGGTGGCCATCGTGCCGGTGCCGAGCACACCGATCGTGCGCCAGCCGGCGATCGCGTCGGGGTCGGGCGGCGGCAAGGTGGCCGCGTCGGCACCGGCGGGTGCGGTCGCGGGGCTGTTCGGCTCGACGTAGCGGTAGAAGCCGCGCCCCGACTTGCGGCCCTTGTAGCCGGCGGACAGCAGCTGGCGCACCAACGGCCGTGGCGCGTGGCGGACGTCGTGGAACTGCTCGTACATCCGCATCATGATCGAGTACGCGCTGTCCAGGCCGATCAGGTCCATGAGCGCGAGCGGGCCCATGGGGTGGCCCGTGCCCAACTGCATCGCCGCGTCGATGTCCTCGCGGGTGGCGTAGCCGGCCTCGAGCATGCCGACGGCCTGGTTCAGGTACGGGAACAGCAGCAGGTTCGCGACGAAGCCGGCGCGGTCCTTGGCGACGACGGGCGTCTTGCCCATCCGCGCCGCGAACGCGGTGGCGTCCGCGACGACCTGCGGGTCGGTGACGACCGTGGTCACCAGCTCGATCAGCGGCATGACCGGCGCCGGGTTGAAGAAGTGGAAGCCGAGCACGCGGTTCGGCCGCTGCGTCGTCACCGCGATGTCGATGACGGCCAGCGAGGAGGTGTTCGTCGCGACGATGGCGTCGGGACCGAGGACGCGGTCAAGCTCTCGGAAGGTCTCCTGCTTGACCTCCAGCCGTTCGGGGACCGCCTCCACGACGAGGTCCGCGTCGGCAAGTGCGTCGTAGCTCGTGTCGCCGGTGATGCGCCCGAGCAGCTCGTCGCGCTCCTCGGCGGACAGCTTCCCACGGTCGACCGCGCGCTCCAGCGAGCGACGGATGCGCGCCAGCCCCGCCTCGACGCGGTCGTGGCTGACCTCGACGAACGCGACCGGCAGGCCGGCGCGGGCGACCACCTCACAGATCCCCGAGCCCATCGTGCCGCAGCCGACGACGCCGACCTTGCGGATCTCCATCCGACGCTCCCCTGCCGTCTAGGATCGCGAGTGTAGGTGCGCCCGCGGGAGGCGACGAACCGCGCGCCGGCCCGTCAGGCGACGTTGAGCAGCGTCGTCACCGCCCGCAGCATCGGCAGGCCCAGGGGCAGACCGCCGATGCGCAGCTCGCCGGTGGCCAGCTTGCCCACGACCGCGCGCCCGTCCGGGGTGAAGACGTCGGGCAGGCCGTAGCGCAGCGGCACCGTGGACAGGGCCATGACCGTCGCCGCGTCCGCCGTGATGCGCACGTCGGCGCCGGGCACGGCAGCGCTCGTGACGGTCACGGTCCCGGGCACGAACTTCAGCCCGATCGTGACGCCGGCGTCGCGCACGTCGAGCTGCACCGCACCCCGCAGCGACTCGAGCAGCCGCGCCTTGTCCGCGTCGCCGGTGACGTTGGCTTGGAGCAGCCCGGCGATCATCTCGGCGAGCCCGTTGGGCTCGCCCTCGACGGCGACGACCGTCACGCGGTGGTCTGCTCGTCGGGGAACTCGGTCGCGATCTCGCCGGCGATCGCGACCAGCACCTTGGCTGCCGCGACGTGTCGCACGACGGTCGGCAGGTCGCCGCGCAACCGCAGCTTGCCCTGCATCATCGCCTTGATCGGGTCGAGCTCGCCGCGGATCACCTGCTTCCAGCGGCTGTACGGGGCGCGGATGACGAACGGCGCTTGTTCCGCCTCGGCGGCCGAGGTCAGTCGCGCGTCGCGGCACTGGCCGTGCCACAGATCCATCACCGCGTGCGTCGTCTCCGGCCAGCGCTTGTCGGGCTCGGCCTCGAAGACGTAGGCCAGCGCGCCCTCCCACGTGGCCGCCGCCGCCCGGTACGACGCCGAGGCGTTGATCCGCTCCCGGTAGGTGTCCAGCCACTCCTGCGTGCCGTACGCGACCACGCCCGCCCCTCGCCTCGGCGACCGCGCAGTGTAGGGCTATCCCGCCGCGAGCGGCGTTCCCTTGATGAGCAGCACGACCTGGACGAGGTTGTAGACGGCGTGGGCGAGCACCGGCACGACGATGGTGCCGCGCCGCTCGTACAGCCAGGCGAGCACCATCCCGAGCGGGAAGATGATCACCACGACGAGCAGGTACCCGTCCAGCGAGTCCTGGTAGTGCGTGCCGGCAAACGCCAGCCCCGACAGCCCGATCGCCGGCCACGCCGGGAGGTGGTTGCGCAGGGCCGGGTAGAGCATCCCCCGGAAGAACAGCTCCTCGGCGAGCGGCGCCACCAGTGCCGCGCCGATGAGCAGCAGCGGCGCGGTGCTGGGGTCCCGCGCCAGCGCCTGCAGCTCCTGCTGCACGGGCGGCAACTCGCGTTGGAGCAACCTGACGAGCAGCTGGAGCAGCCCACCGAAGCCGACGCTGATGACCACGAACGCCGCCAGGCCGGCGCCGATCCCGAAAACGACGTCGCGGCGGCCCGGTCGGGCGCGCCCGAACAGCGCGCGGACGTGGGCGGGGTAGCGGACCGCCACCCACGCCACCACACTCAGCGCGAGCATGGCCAGCGACACGGGCAGGGTTGCCGCGTCCGCGACGGCCGGCGCGCGGGTGCGCAGGGCAGCGAGCACGACCCCGCCCAGGATGCTGCCGACGACCAGGAAGGTGAGAAAGGCTCCCGCCGCATCGAGCAGCCCCCACGGCACGACCGGCCGTGCGGTGGTCCGGGTTGGCCCCTCCGGCGGCGGCGCGGGCGGGCGGGTGTCGACCACTCAGACCGCGGTGGCGACCACGTCGATGCGCCGGACGTCCCCGCCGAGCGCGCGGAGCCGTGCCGCGATGTCGGCGTACCCGCGGTCGACGTGCGCGGCGTCGGTGACAACCGTCTCGCCCTCGGCGACCAGGCCGGCGAGCACGAGCGCGGCACCGGCGCGCAGGTCCGGCGCGCGCACCGACGCTCCGCGCAGCGTGCGTGGTCCGCGCACCACGGCGTGGTGGCCCTCGACGGCGATGTCCGCGCCCAGGCGCACCAGCTCGTCGACGATGGAGAACCGACCGTCGAAGACGTTCTCGGTGAGCATCGAGGTGCCGGCGGCCTGCGTGAGCAGCAGCAGGAACTGCGGCTGCAGGTCGGTGGGGAAGCCCGGGTAGGGCAGCGTCACGATGTCGGCGGAGCGCAGCCCGTCCTCGGCGGACACGGTGACGCCGCCGGGACGCTCGTCGACCCGCGCACCGACGACCCGCAGCTTGGCCAGGACCAGCCGCAAGTGGGCGGGGTCGAAACCGTCGACGGCGACGCTGCCGCGCGTGACGGCCGCCGCGACGGCGTAGGTGCCCGCCTCGATGCGGTCGCCGAGCACGGTGTGGTGCGCCGGACTCAGCCGCCCGACGCCGCGCACGGTGATCTCGGAGGTCCCCGCCCCGTGGATGTCGGCACCCATGGCCGACAGCAACGCGGCGAGGTCGGCGATCTCCGGCTCGCGGGCGGCGTTGCCGACGGTCGTCGTCCCCTCCGCGGTCACCGCGGCGAGCAGGATGTTCTCGGTGGCGCCCACGCTGGCGAACGGCAGGTCGATATCCGCACCGGCGAGCCGCTCGACGCGGGCCTCGACGTGGTCGGCGCCGTAGATGATCTCCGCGCCCATCTGCGCGAGCCCCGACAGGTGCAGGTCGATCGCCCGGTTGCCGAGGTTGCAGCCGCCCGGCGTGGCGACCCGCACGCGACCGCGCCGCGCGAGCAGCGGGCCCAGGACGATGATCGAGGCGCGCAGCCTGCCGACGAGGTGCGCGGGCGTCTCGTCGCCGACCTCTTCGGGCACCTCGACGGTGAGGCGGTCGCCGTCGCGCCACACCCGGCACCCGAGATGCTCGACGACGGCGGTCATCGTCGTGATGTCGGCGATGTCGGGCACGTTGCGCAAGACGGTGCGCCCCGGCGCGAGCAGCGCGGCGGCGAGCAGCTTCAGCGCGGAGTTCTTCGCGCCGCCGACGCGGACCTCGCCACGCAACGGCCCGCCGCCGCGGATGACGAAGGCGTTCATGTGCGCCGCAGGATAGCGCTCGGCCACGCCCGCCCGGCGCAGCCGCGCCGCCCGGGCGGCCAGGCGCCGCGCGTAGGCTGCCCGCCGTGGACGTGGTCGTCGACGGGCTGGCCTTCGCTGAGGCGCCCCGCTGGCGCGACGGCCGGCTGTGGCTGTCGGACTTCTTCACCGAGTCGGTGCTCACGGTCGGGCTCGACGGGTCGGTGGCCACCGTGGCGCGGGTGCCGGGTGGACCGTCGGGTCTCGGCTGGCTGCCCGACGGCCGCCTCGTCGTGGTGTCGATCGCGCAACGGCGGCTGCTGCGGCTCGAACGGGGTGCGCTCGTCGAGCACGCCGACCTGTCGCGACACGCGTCGTTCCCGTGCAACGACATGGTGGTCGACGCGGCCGGCAGGGCCTATGTCGGCGCCTGCGACTTCGACGGGCTTCCGCATCCTGCGCCCTCTGAGCTGCTGCTCGTCGCACCCGACGGCGCGGTGACCGTTGCCGACCCGTCGCTGCGGTTCCCCAACGGCGCCGTGGTCACCGACGGCGGCGCGACGCTGGTCGTCGCCGAGTCCACCGGGTCGTGCCTGACCGCGTTCACGGTGGGCGACGGGGGCGCGCTGTCGGAGAAGCGGACGTGGGCGCCGCTGGACGGCGGGGTGCCCGACGGCATCTGCGTCGACGCGGAGGGCGCCATCTGGTACGCCGACCCGGTGCACCGCCGGTGCGTGCGGGTGCGCGAGGGCGGCGCGGTCGTGGGACGCGTCGACACCGCGCGGGGCTGCTACGCCTGCGCGCTCGGCGGGCCAGACGGCTCGCTGCTGTTCCTGGTCACCGGCAAGCTGCTGCCCGCCGCCGACGCGCTCGCGCGGCGCCTCGGCCGCGTGGAGGCGGTCGCCGTCGACGTGCCCGCCGCCGGCGCGTAGCGGGTCAGTCGGCGGGGCGGGCGTCGTCGGCGAGGACGGTCAGGCGGTTGTCCTTGAACTGCAGGAAGCCGCCGGTGACCTCGAAGCGGTGCTCGGCGCCGTCGGCGGTTTTGACCCGCACCGGCGCCTCCGCGAGCGCGAGGAGCACCGGCTGGTGGCCGGCGAGGATGCCGATCTCACCGTCGAGCGAGCGGGCATACACCTCCGTCGCATCCCCCGAGTACAGCCGCGCCTCGGGAGAGACGACCTCGACCTGCATCGTCGCCGCCATCAGCCCTCCAGCCGCTTCGCCTTCGCCTGGGCTTCCTCGATGCCGCCGACGTTGAAGAACGCCTGCTCGGGCAGGTGGTCGAACTCGCCGTCGATGAGCGCCTCGAACGACTCGATGGTCTCGGCCAGTGGCACCGTGACGCCTGGCTGCCCGGTGAACTGCTCGGCGACGTAGAACGGCTGGGAGAAGAAGCGCTGCACCTTGCGGGCGCGCTGGACGGTGATCTTGTCCTCCTCGGTCAGCTCGTCCAGGCCGAGGATGGCGATGATGTCCTGCAGGTCCTTGTAGCGCTGGAGGATCTCCTGGGTGCGCGTCGCGACGTTGTAGTGGCGCTCGCCGACGACCGTCGGGGTCAGGATGCGGCTGTTGGAGTCCAGCGGGTCGACCGCGGGGTAGATCCCCTTCTCGGAGATCGAGCGCGA
>JAUJMS010000006.1:0-85826 GCA_030446745.1 Egibacteraceae bacterium
TGGAACCGGTCACGCAGTCGCAGCAGCTGGGGGACCGGGAACACCGCCATCATGCGCGCCGTTACGGAACGGACGCGCTCGGCGGCCGCCGGGTCGACGTCGTCGCCGGCCTGCAGCGCGGCGACCACGACGGCGTCGAGGTCGCCCGGTGGCAGCTCCACGAGGCCGCGCAGCCATGCCTCGGCGAGCTCCTCCGTCCGGTCGGGACGGGAGAACAGTCCCGTGATCCAGGCGGCGGCTTCGCCACGCCGCTCGACCGCCGGCGCCGCGGCCCAGCGCACCAGCTCGTCGCGCACGGTGCTCGGCCACTGGTCAGCGGGTGCGGTGTCGAGGACGGCGAGCAGAGCGCTGCCGGACGCGGGGCCGAGCCGTTCCAGGATCGCCTCGGCCTGGGCTCGCACGGCGTCGGGTGGCTGGTCCACGGCCAGCGCCTGGCGCGCGGCAAGGCGGGCGCGCGCAACGTCGTCCGTCGCCTCGTAGGCCAGCGCGAGGTTCGCCTTGGCCATCGCGAACTCGCCGGGGCGCACCGACCGCGGGTGCGCGGCGACGGCGAGGCCGAACGCGTCGACGGCTTCCCGTGGGCGCTGCGCAGCGAGCTGCGCCAGGCCGAGCGCGTTGGCGGCGGCGCCGACGGCCTCGCGCTCGGCGACGCGCTTGGCGAGGTCCAACGCCTGCTGGAGCGCCGCCGCCGCCCCGTCGACGTCGCCCGCCTCGAGCAGCGCCGTGCCGTGGTGCAGCGCCGCGGTGCCCTGCGGCGCCAACGGCCCGCCGGCGAACAGCTCGCGTGCCTGGGCGAACGCGTCGACCGCGGCGCGGGCGTCGCCCACGTCACGGCGCACCAGGCCGAGGTTGAACACCGCCGCCCCGCGCTCGGCGGTTAGACCGCGGACGGCGAACCGCTGTGCCGCCTCGGTGAAGCAGGCCGCCGCCGCGTCGAGGGTTCCGGTCGTCCGCAGCGCCGCGCCGAGCAGGTTGAGCACCTTGGCGCGCTCCGCTTCCAACGCCTCCGGGAACCAGCGCAGGCTCGCCCGCAGCGCCGCGACGGCCTGGTCTGCGTCACCGGACTGCAGCAGCGCCTGGCCGAGGTGGAACTGGGCGGTCGCGTGCTGCACCGGAAAGCGCTCGGGAGGATGCCGCTCGAGGCGGTCGCGCAGCTGGCTGATCGCGTCGTCGAGGTTCACAGCGGCGCCCGTATCGTAGGAACGGTGCAGGTCATCGTCGCGTGCTTCGGGAACGTGCTCCGCGGCGACGACGGCTTCGGGATCGCCGTGGCCCAGCGCCTGCTCGACGGCGACGTGCCAGACGGCGTGCGGGTGATGGACGTCGGCATCGGCGGCATCCACCTCGTCCAGGAGCTGCTGGACGGGGTCGACGCGCTGATCGTCGTGGACGCCGTCGACATCGGGAGGCCACCGGGCACGGTCGCGGTGCTCGACCCGCAGCTCGTGGACCTCGATGCGCTGACGGCCAATGAACGCCGCGACACCCTGGCCGACATGCACCTGGCTAATCCGGAGCGCGTGTTCACGCTCGCGCGTGGCCTGGACGTGCTGCCGGCGGTCACGCTCGTCGTCGGGTGTCAGGCCGCGGACGCGCAACGCTTCGGCGAGGGCCTCACGCCGGTCGTCGCCGACGGCGTCGACCACGCCGTCGCTGAGGTGCGCAGGATGGTGTCGCAGCTCGGCGTTCCCTGGCACTGACGCGTCACAGGCCCGGCGGGCGGCTTCCGATCTGCACGAGCGTCGGCGTGGACGGCGGTGGGTGCGCGGGGGCGTCGTCGACCTCCACGTCCACGGCGACGAACCCGGGCCACTGCTCGCGCAGCGCCTGCTCGATGCTCTCGGTCACCGTCGCGTCCGACGCGGTGCAGCCCGAGCAGGTGCCCGACAGGCGCAGCCGCACGATGCCGCCGCTTGCGTCGAGCACCTCGACGGCGCCGCCGTGGGAATGGATGTAGGGGCGGACCTCTTCCAGCGCGGCGTCGGCGGCGGCGTGCTCGTCCACGCCGACCGCGTACGCGTCGAACAGCCACTCCACGGCCGGGTGGCGGGCTCGCAGGCGGGCCACAGTGGCGTCGTCCAGCTCGGCCGCCATCGCGCCCAACGCGAAGCGGTGGAGGCCGTCGACGCCGTCGAGCAGCTCGAACACGACCGTGCGCACCGACTCGTCGAGCTGCTCGATCGTGGCGAGCAGCTCCTCGAGACGCACGAGCAGGTCGTCGAGGTCGGTCATCCGCCGCTGCTGGGCGCGCCGTCCTCGCCGACGACCCTCACGCGCGTGAGCGCGTAGCCGACCAGCGTCTCGTTCAGCTCGACGCCGTGCTTGGTCCGCGCGTGTTCGGCGACCTTGTCGAGCAGCTCGTTCTTGCCGGCCGCGGTCGTGACCGCCGAGCACGCGACGCCCACGTCTGCGCAGCGAAACTCCAGCGCCATGGCAGCTCCCTTTCTCCTACAGCTTGGCCTTCGCCTTGGCTTTGGTCTTGGCCGGTGGCCGCAGGCGCGCGACGAGGGCCTCGAGCGCGTCGGCGACCGGGATGAGGTTGCCGTTGATCTCGTCGATCACCGGGCGCAACGGCGAGGTCCGGTACGCGATGGCGCGCACGCCGAAGGCCACCTTGCCCAGCGTGTCGTGGATGTCGCGCAGCAGCAGCACGACCCAGGTCAGGTAGAACGCGAGCGCGGCCACGATGAGGCCCACGACCACCAGGGTGAAGATGACGACGGCGGGCATCCTGGCCTCCTACGCGAGCCGGTTGAGCGCGGTGACGTACGCGACGGCGTCGGCCTTGACCTGCGACGACAGCTGTGCGGTGTCCACGAGCGCGGGAACGGGGTCGAGATTGCCGGTGATGCCGACCCCGTGCGTGAGGATCTCGTGCGCGTAGCGCTGCGCCGCGATGGCCTGGCCGATGAGCCGGTTGGCGAGATAGACCACCAGCGGAATCACCACGAGCAGTCCCGCCACGTTCGCGATCCACCACAGCGCCACGGCCGCCTCCAGTCGTCTGCTTCCATTCTTGCGCCGGTAGGTGTGTTCGTCCAGTAGCGCGTCGGACGGTCGTGTCCTAGCGTTTGCGTCGAGGCTGGCACGGAAGGCGGTGAGGTCCGCGGTGACGGCGCAGCCGCTGCTCGTCGTGACGACGCGATCGCGCCTGCGCGGTCCGTGGCTGTTCCCGGCCATGTTCGTCGCGTCACGACGCATCCGCCGGCAGCTCGCGGCCACGGACGGGCTGGTGGTCGGCGCGAGCATCGTGGCCGGCCCGACGGAGTTCTGGACGATCACGGTGTGGCGCAGCCGGCACCTGATGCAGGAGTTCATGCGCTCCGGGGCGCACGGCGAGATCATGTGGCGGATCTCGCGCTGGCTGCGCTCGTTCTGGCTGTTCCGTTGGCGTCCGGGGACCTTCGAGGTCGGCAGCTGGGGCGGTGTCACGTTCGCGCCGCCGCCGGCGCAGCCCCTGTCCGCCTCCGACCAGCGGCTGGCCGACATCGCGCTTGCCGGCATCCCGCACCTGCGCGCCGCGATGGCCGGGGCGCCGGCGGCCGGCTACGACTCCGCGCCGCTCGTGCGCCGGCAGCGCCGGCGCCTGGCGGCGGTCCGCGGGCTGGCCGTTCGCATCGCCGCGCGGCCGTTGGGGGCGCCGATCGCGGTGCTGGCCTTGCACCGGCTCGCCCGCCGGCTACGGGCCGACCACCGCGTCGAGCGCGTCGCCGTCGGCGTCGGCAGGCCCGGCGAGGCGTACCTGCTGGCCGTCGGGCGCGCCGGCCACGACGGCAGGCTGCTTCCGGACGACTGGCAGCACGAGGCGCGCGCCCGCTGGGGCGACCGCTTGTGGGCGGGCGAGTGGCTGGCCGAGAGCGAGTTCGGCTCGTGGGACGGTCTGCGCCTGCGGCGGCGCGTACCCGCTGGCCGGTAGCGGGCGGCCTGCTGCCTGAGTCGCTGAGCGCGGCAGACGCTTAGCTCAGAGCTGCAGCCCGAGCTCCCCGAGGAACGCCTGCGTCTCCGCCGCCTGCTCGGCGTCGATCTTCGCCATGGCGAACCCGAGGTGGACCAGCACCCAGTCGCCCGCGGCGACGGGCTCGTCGCGCAGCATCGCGATCGAAACCTTGCGGTCACCCCCGGAATCCGCGCGCACGACAGCGGCGTCCGCATCGACGATCTCGACGACCTGGCAAGGCAACCCGAGGCACATACCTGTCTCCCACATCTACCGGCCGCCCAAGGGTACCCGCGCCTACGTCGGCGTGGGCCGACGAAGCCGGGGGCGGACAAAGGCGCCCCGACCAGTCGGCCGGGGCGCCTCAGACGGAAGGGCTGCGGTGAGTCGCGAACACCCGCCGCCGAATCGGGACTAGGTCAGGGCGGGTTGCGCGACCCGCTGCGGACGCAGCTCCCATGCCCCCCAGGCGACCAGCGACACCGCGAGGAACGTGGTCAGCCAGCGACCGAGGAACGGCGCGACGAACATCACCGCACCGATGCCGATGACGGGCAGCGCCATGCTCACGCGGCTGATGGCGACGCCGCGGTCGCCGGCGATGGCGGCAACCAGCAGGGCCGCACCGAGGATGAGGTAGAACTGGCCGCCGGCGTCCACGCCGTAGTTGGTCAGCATCGGCGCGAACGCCCAGCCGGCGACGATGATGCCGGGACTCCACAGGGCGGCGCGGCGACCGGCGAGTGCGGCCGAGGCGAGGTACGCCGAGCCGATGAACAGCGGGATCCATCCCTTCGTCGGCAGCGCGCCGAACGGCTGGACGAGCAGCAGGACCAGCGCCGCGCCGACGAACAGCGGGCCAGCCCGTCGCGCCCGCCACGACAGCGGCGCCATGGGCGTTTCGCTCGCCGGGGCGGCGGCAGTGGTTTCGCGGGGCGTTCCGACAGCCGTCATGTTCGCTCTCCTTGTGCCTAGGCGACGTGCCTCTTGGCTCATCTCTTCCCGTACGCCGGCCCCACGTCACTAGATGTATTTCGCATACAGGCGATGTCGCCGAGCGCAATTGGCCCTATCCACCGCGTAGCTATTCCTGTACACTGCGTATTCTCGGACACGACGCGCGGGGGTCGATCGAATGCGACGTATGGCCATCCTGGTGGTGCTGCTTGGCGCGGTGTTCACCGCTGTGCCAGCTGCCGGCGACGAGGCGACCTGCCACGGCAAGGCGGCAACGCAGTCGGGGTCGTTGGTCTACGGCAGCGAGGGCGCCGACGTCATCGTCGGCACGACCGGCGACGACCGGCTGTACGCCGAGGGCGGCGACGACACGATCTGTGGGCGGGGCGGCAACGACATCATCGACCCCGGGTTGGGCGACGACCTCGTCGACGGTGGCCGCGGCCGCGACACCGCGGAGTTGTCGGTGTACCAGGAGGACCGAGCGATCACCGTCGACCTGCGCACCGGGCGCGCCACCGGTGAAGGCCGCGACCAGTGGGTGGTCGGAACCGTCGAGAACGTCACGCTGAACTGCAGCACGAACAACGACGACACGCTGATCGGCGACGACCGCCGCAACGTGCTGTCGGGCGGATCCGGCGAGGACCGCCTCGTCGGCAACGGCGGCAACGACGTCCTGTACGGCACCGACCCGACGGTCGACCGCAACGACGCCGTCTGCTGGCGGTCCACGGGCGACCGCGACGTGCTCGAGGGCGGCGCCGGCGACGACGTCCTCCTCGGCCAGATCAACGGCGACACCCTCGACGGGGGCGCCGGCTTCGACGTGCTCGACGGCGGCCACGCGACCGACACCTGCGAACGCGGCGAGCGGTACGTCGGCTGCGAGACCGCGAACCCGCCGGCGCCGCCGCCGGTGTGCGGCGACGCGGCGGACAACGACGGCGACGGGGCGGTCGACCACCCCGACGACCCCGAGTGCTCGTCGGCGGACGACCCGACCGAGGACCGGTCGGACGACCCCCGCTGCAACGACGGGCGTGACAACGACCGCGACGGCGTCGCCGACTTCCCAGGGGACCGCGGCTGTCGGTCGCTTGGCGACAACAACGAGCAGGACCCCTGCCTCGGGGGGTGCCCCGATACGGTCTCGATCCGCTACGCGCCGAAGCGCGACAGCTTCGTCGGGCTCGTGGACACGGCCGAGCGCCGCCGTTGCGACAGCTTCCGCCGGGTCCGCGTGCACCGGGTTCGCTCCGGCGACGACCCGGTCGTCGGCCGCGATAGGACCGACCGCGACGGCAACTGGCGCGTGTCAGGGCTGCCGGACGCGCGGGGGCGCTTCTACGCCGTCGCCGCTCGGAAGGTGTACGTCGACTCGCTGGGGCGCGAACGCGTCTGCGACCCCGAACGCTCGGCGACGATCCGCGTCGACTAGGCACCGGCCGGCGGCGCGCCACCGCGGGCCTTTCATCGACGGCACGGGAGCGCAACGCCGGTGACAAGGGGCGGGGCGGGGTGGTTGCCCGTGTTGCCGCCGCTGGGCGGTCAGCCGGGGAGCCGGCCGCTCAGCGGTGCTCGGCCGCCTCCGCCGCCCGGCGCCACGCCTGTGCCGCCGCGATCGAAGCGTGGCGCCGCACGCCTTTCGGGACGCTCCAGGGGCGCAGCGCGAAGCACACGGCCGACACCTCGGCGGCCGCCCGAAGGTTGCGCCCCTCGAGCGGCGAGGCCGCCACGGCAGGCGCCTCAGCGACCGAGCGCAGCTTGCGGACCGGCATCAGCCGTCCCCCAGACCGAACCGCTCGCGCAGGTTCGCGGCATCGGCTCGATCCTGCGGTCGAACGGTGTCCTTCTTCATCGCGTAGAGCATGCCCGCGGTGGCGACACGCACCCTCACGCCCGCGACGACCAGCTCCTCCGCCTCGATGTCGTCGTACTCGAAGGCGTCGCCCAGACGCGCCACGAGGTCGATTGTGAAGTCGCTCCCGGGTGGACCGTACGCGATGACCGGATAGGGCCCGGCCAGATCCTCGGCATCGATCTGTCGGATGCTGTCGTCGTCGAACACCGCGTGCAGCGCGCGCTTGAGCCGTTCGACGTTGTCGCCGTCGGGCGCGACGAAGAAGTCGATGTCACGGGTCGCGCGCACCAGTCCTTGCGCGGCCAGCGCCATGGACCCGATGAGGACGTAGCGCACCTGTTCGCGCTCGAACGCGGCGAGGACCGCGCGCACCTGTTCGAACTGCATGGTCCGCGATGGTAGTGGCCGGGTGCCCGCCGCCCGGTGCCGCACGGCGGCGGGGGCGCTCCGTCGTGGAACGCCCCCGCCTGCCGGTGGTACGAGTTGAGCGCTAGTTGGCGCTGGTTCCGCGGAAGCGGAAGTTGGGGTGGTTGTCGAACACGTGGACGTTGCGGATCTCCAGCCGCGCCCGGTTGAGCACGCTGATCCCGGCGTCAGCGCTGCCGCTGACGGTGGTGTCCACGATCGAGCCGCGGCTGCGGTCCTCGAACTCCACGCCCCGGCCCGGGTCGGCCTCGCCGACGCCGGCGGTGCCCTTGCGGAAGCCCGTTGCGCTGACGTCGCTGTCGGTGATCGTCACGCGTGAGCGTCCGACGGCGTGAATGCCATAGTCCAGGTTGTTCTCGACACGGACCTCGTCGAGGATCGCGTGGGCGTCGCGGCGCACGAGGATCCCGACCCGCCAGTTGCGCACCATGACGTTGCGCACGATGGTGCGGCACTCGTCGCAGCCGCGGATCACGATGCCGGGACGGGTGGCGCGCTCCTCGTTGCCGGGCTCACCCTGCACGACCGCGTCGATGTTCGCGTCGACGCCGCGGGCTGCCTCCAGCGACACGTTGCCGCCCTCGGTCGGCTTGAGCACCACGACCTCGGGGAAGGTGCCGTTGGCGACGATGGTGACGCGGCCGTTCTGCGCCACCGCCGCGAGCGCGGCGTTGATCGTGCCGAAGTTGTTGTCGCCGTCGAGGTCCTCCGCCATGCGGATCCGGCCGTCGCCGTCGTAATCACCGCAGGTCCCGTTGAGCACGGGCGAGTTCATCAGGCCGGTGGCCGTCATGCCGGAACCCGGCCCGAAGCAGTTGCCTTCAACGAACACCGGGTGGTTCGCGAGCGCGGGGCTGGCCACCGCCAGGGCGCTGAGCACCAGACCGAGGACCAGGGGGACGGCCGTGGCGCGGGTCGTTACCTTCGTACGCATTGCGCTTTCCCTTTCGAGTCGATGACGACGGTGGCGGGGTTCGCGGTCGCGATCCACCATCGCCAGGGAATACGGGCGCTGTCGCTGAACCGTCCAGCGAGGAGAAAGAAAAGTGGCCGGGATGCGGGGCGTCGTGGAAGAGCCCGCGGGGCTGCGCTACGAACCCGAGTTCGTCAGCGTCGAGGAGGAGACGACCGTGCTCACGGCCCTCGACGAAATCGGCTTCGTCCAGGTCCGGATGCGCGGACAGGTGGCGCGGCGCACGGTGCGCCACTTCGGCTACGACTACGGCTACGAGTCGTGGCAGTTGACGCCGACCGACCCGTTGCCCGCGTCACTGGGCTGGCTGCGCGACCGCTGCGCCGCCTTCGCGGCGGTCACGCCCGACGAGCTCGCGCAGATCCTCGTCACCCGCTACCCGCCGGGGGCGACGATCGGCTGGCACCGCGACGCGCCGATGTTCGGCCCGGACGTCGTCGGCGTCTCGCTCGGCGCGGACTGCCGCATGCGCTTCCAGCGCAACGTCGGCGGGCAGCGCCGCGTCTACGAGCTGCGGCTGGCGCCCCGGTCGGCGTACGTGCTCAGCGGGGCGGCGCGCTCGGCGTGGCAGCACAGCATCCCGCCGGTATCGCACCTGCGCTACTCGATCACCTTCCGCACCCTGCGCGACCCGGCAGGCTGGGCTGCCACCGGCGCGACGTGACCGGGCCCCACGCGGGTCAGGCGCCGGTGGGCGGTGGGGCCGCGTCGGGGTCGACGAGGTCGGCGTACTCGGCGTGGTCACGGATGTACGCGGCGATGAACGAGCACCGCGGCTGCACCGCCAGCCCCTCGGCACGGGCGGTGTCGAGTGCCGTGGCGGCAAGCTGACCACCGATCCCGCGGCCCTCGAACCGCGGCGCCACCTCCGTGTGGTGCAGCACCATCTGGCCCGAGGCGGCGACGTACTCGGCGACGCCGGCGAGCTCGTCGTCGACATACGCCTCGAAGCGGTGACGCTCGGGATTGTGGCTGACGCGCACGTCGGCGTGGTCGGTCATCGCTGGTCCTCCTCGGCGGTGGCGTTCGGCGGGGTCCCCGCCAACTGGGGCTGCACGGGTGGAGCGTCCACGGCGCAGTGGCGCTGCCGCGACGGGCGCCTGCGGAGGCGGGCCACGTCGCCGTCGCGCAGGCGGTCGCTGACGAGCAGCGCCGCCAACGCCCCGCCGGCGCCGACGAGCACGGCGCTGACGGTCATGGCGTTGCCAAAGCTCGCCGTGAGCGCGGTGGGGTCACGGTAGGCATCGCCGCTGAGCCCGGCGACGGCCGGCAGGACCGCCACGGCGAGCAGTCCGGCACTGCGCGCGACCGCGTTGTTCACGCCGGACGCGACGCCGCTGTGATCGTCGTCGACCGCCGCGAGCACCGTCGCGGTCAGCGGCGCGACGACGCCCGCGAGCCCCAGGCCAAACACCGTGACGGCGGGCAACACCGTCTCGATGTAGCCGGCGCCGGCTTCGATGCGTCGCAGCAGCAGCAGACCCGCAGCCATGACCAGCGGCCCGACGGTTAGCGGCAGACGCGGTCCGACGCGTTCGGCGAGCGCGCCCGCGCGGGGCGACAACACCAACAGCAGCGCCGTGATCGGCAGCAACGCCGTCCCGGCCGCCAGCGCGGAGTACCCGGCGACCTGCTGGAGTTGCACGACGAGCAGGAAGAACGTCGCACTGATGCCGGCGTAGACCGCGAACGTGACGAGGTTCGCGGCGGTGAACTGGCGCGAACGGAACAAGCGCAGCGGCAGCATCGGGTGCGCGCTGCGGTGCTCGACGAGAAGGAATCCGGCGAGCAGCGCGGCGCCGAGGACGCCCGCCGCAACGACCGCGGTCGAGGCACCCTGCTCGCCGACGGTGATGAGCGCCCACGTCGTCGATGACAGCCCAGCCGCCGCCAGTGCGGCGCCGGCGACGTCAAAGCCGGGCACCGCCGCGGGGCGGCGGGTCTCGGGCACCGCACGTGCGGCGACGACGTGCACCAGGAGCGCAACGGGCAGGTTCACGAGAAAGATCCACCGCCACGACAGCGTGTCGATCAGCCATCCGCCGACGACCGGCCCCACGGCGGCGGCGATGCCGGTCAGGCCCGACCACGCACCGACGGCGCGGGCGCGGTCGGCCGGGGCGAACGAGGACTGGAGGATCGCCAGGCTGGCAGGCGTGAGCAACGCCGCGCCCACGCCTTGCAGCGCCCGGAACGCGGCGAGCGCGGGAACGTTCGGCGCGAGCCCGCACAGCAGCGACGCGCCGGCGAACCAGGCGACACCGAGCCGGAACATGCGGCGACGCCCGAAACGATCGGCCAGCGCCCCGCCGAGCAGGATCAGCGCCGCCAACGCGAGCGTGTAGCCGTTCAGCGTCCACTGCAGGCCGCTCACGTCGGCGCCGAGGTCCTCGCCCAGCGCCGGCAGCGCGACGTTGACGGTCGTGACGTCCAGGAACACCAGGCCCGAGCCCGCCACCGTCGCGAACAGCACGCCGCGCGCCGCGGCGCTACCCCAGCGGATCGGCGCGTCCGCCGTCGCGGCGTCGGGATCAGCGTCGGTCACGTCCGCGTCGCTGGAACGCGCTCGGCGAGCCACGCGGTGGCTGCGGTGATCGTGGTCGGATGCACGCTGTGGCCGTCCGGGTGCCAGTGGACGTCGACGGCGGCGCCACGCTCGCTCAGCGCGCGGGCGAGCGCCTCGACGTGGCGCGGCGTGGCGACGGGGTCGTGCGTCCCGCCGCCACAGAACACCGCTACGCCGGTCAGGTCCGACGGCGGCGAGGCGGAAAGCATCGGCATCGCGGCGAGCAGCGCGGCCGCACGCACGGGCTGCGGGGAGACCAGCAGCAGGGCCCCGGCGATGTTCGCGCCGTTGGAGAACCCGACCGCGACGACCGGCCGCCCGCCGAGGTCGTAGCGGTCGCGAGCCGCGGTGACGAAGGTGCCGAGCTCGTCGGCGCGCGCCGTCACCTCGTCGTCGTCAGACGTGAAGGGGTCGGCCGAGCTGTCGCCGGTCGGGATGCGCCGGAAGAACCGCGGGGCGTCCCGTCACGCTCGACGACGCGGCCTCGGGGTGCGAGCAGCGCCGCGTCGGGCCGCAGCGCCCGACCCAGATCGAGCAGGTCGCGCTCGTCGCCGCCCGTGCCGTGCAGGCACAGCAGCACCGAGGCGTCGGCGGCGCCCGGCACGAACACGTGCGTGAACCCGGCGAGGAACTCGGTCGCCACGCGCTCAGCGCCGCATGTCGTTCACCGGGTACTCGGCTGATCGGTCACGCGCCGGTTATCCGCGACCGGTCGGTGCCGGCGAAGAGGCGACGAGCATGGCAGCTCCTGCATCGGCGGCGGCGGAGGTTTGCCGTCTGGGGCGCCGCGGTCGTTCGGCGTCAAGATCGGTCGCGGATCATGCCACCCCGTCGGGTTGCTGCGCTTCGACCGCCGTCTCTGCGTTGCGGACCGGATCGACGGATGCCGCCGATTGCGTCGAGGCGATTCATCGCGCGCGTGTGGGGGGCGTCGCGCATCGTGGCGGAGTGACGGTCGCGGCCGTGCGTCGGAAATTCGGTGGCCGCGCCGTCCCGGCTGAGGTCCGTCAGCCTCGGCCGCGTCGCCGGGGCGCCCGCCCCCGCCCGAACCGGCCGATCGGTCCTTCGGCGCTGCGTTGGAGGACTTCCGCGCGGGGCGGGCCTTGGGCGCCGGACGCGACTTCGAGGCGGGACGCGCCTTGGGCGCCGGACGCGACTTCGGGGCCGGACGCGCCTTGGGCGCCGGACGCGACTTCGGCGCCGGACGCGCCTTGGGCGCCGGACGCGGCTT
This sequence comes from Egibacteraceae bacterium, assembly GCA_030446745.1. GTDB lineage: Bacteria > Actinomycetota > Nitriliruptoria > Euzebyales > Egibacteraceae > JAUJMS01. Next base: position 11,955 of record JAUJMS010000006.1, read on the forward strand.
CGGCGCCGGACGGGCCTTGGGCGCCGGACGCGGCTTCGCGCCGGACGCGCCTTGGGCGCCGGACGCGGCTTCGGCGCCGGACGCGCCTTGGGCGCCGGACGCGGCTTCGCGGCGGACGCGCCTTGGGCGCCGGACGCGGCTTCGGCGCCGGACGCGGCTTCGGCGCGGGACGTGGGCGCCGGACGCGGCTTCGAGGCGGACGCGCCTTGGGCGCCGGACGCGACGTCGCCGCCGTACGCCCACGCCGGTCGCGATCCCGGTCGGCATGTCCGTCGCGACCACGCCGGCCGCGGTCCCGGTCGGCATTCGCGTCGCCGCCACGCCGGCCGCGATCCCGGTCAGCCTGCGCGCCCTTGGCCCCCGGCCGTCGTCGCCGATGGCCTTGTCACGGCGAGCATCACGGTCTCGGACGCTGGCGCCCCGCCGGTCGTCGCGAGCGCGTTTCGCACTCCCCTTCGCTGCTTCGGAGCGCCGACCGCGAGGCGCCCGTACGGTGTCCTCGTCCTCGGCCGGGGCGTCGAGCGCTGCGGCAAGCCGCCCCCGCCGGTCGAGCGCGACATCCGTGTCGGCATCCGCACGCACGGCGTCGGCGTCGGTCACTCCGTCGTCGCCGCCGTCCGCCGGATCCTCGGCAGATCCGGCGGCTTCTGCCGGTGCCACGCCGGCGGCCGACGGCAACGGCGTTGCCGCCGTCGGCGACAGCGCCCGCAAGCTCGCCGCGGTCCGCACGTCCGCCACCGTCGCCAGGGTGGCGAGGGTGGCAATGCGGGTCGCGGTCGCAGCGGCGAGCGTGATCGGGGCGTCGACGGCGCTCGGTGGGCCGAGCACCGTCGGACCACCGGCCACGGTCTCGCCGGCATCGACAGCGTCGGCGGATACGCCCGCGGTGGTGGCGGCGGGCGGTGCGCCGACCGCGTCAGCGACACCCGAGGCGGGCGCGGGGAGCAATGCCAGCAGCGGCGCGGCGGCAGGCGCGGTCCCAGCGTCGACCTCCGCCGCCGCGGTCGGCGACTCGGGCGCGATGCCGCCGCCCGCAGACGGTGCCGGCGCCACCGCTGAACCCGGCGGGGCGCCGACCTGCGCCCCGGTGTCACCGTCGCCTGGCTCGGATGCCGGCGGCTGTGCCGGTGGAACGGTGACGCCGCGGACGACCTGGAACGAGCTGCCGGCGGTGTCGGGGGTTCGCAGCAGCGGCCAGTCACGCTCGAGCGGCGCCATGCCGACCGTGCCGGCGGCCACCACGGACAGCGTCAACAGCAAGCCGAGCGCGGTGGTGGCGACCATGCCACGCGCGCCGTAGCCCGCCATCGTGCCGTCCTTTCGCGTCGCCGACGCGAACGCGCCGCCATCAGTCTATGGACTTGTACCCGCCGTGTCCATGGATATACGCTGCGTAACGGCGCGTCACTCCGCGCGCATGACTGCGTCGCTCGGTCGGCGCCGCAGCGCACGCCATGCGAGGACTGCCAGGCCGAGCGGCAGCAGTAGCGGCGCGGCCCCCACGACGGTCACCACCATCGCCCCGACGACCGTGACGAACGCATCCCGCGCGGTCTCCCACGCGCGCGCCAGACTCGGTTCGTCGGCCGGCGGCTCCGCCGGCAGGCCGGCACCCGGCTCGAACAGCCGCACGGTCAGGGTCGAGAAGGCCGTCCTCGCATCGAGGAACTGCAGGCGGCCGGTGAGCCGCTCGATCTCGGTCTGCACCACCTGCAGCTGCTGCTGCACGGCGATCGCGTCCTCCACGCCGTCGGCCTCGTCGAGCAAGCCGCGGTAGAAGCGTTCCTGCGCCTGCTGCTGGCGCAGCCGCGCGCGCAGGTCGACGTACTCGGCGCTCACGTCTTCCGAGGTGATCCGCCGCGACCGCACGGTGCCGATGTCAGCAATGCCGGCGAGCAGACGCTCGTAGGCGTCGACCGGGACGCGCACCGTCACCGCGCCCGACGGTTCGTCCGCCTCGGTCGCGTCGGTGCGCGAGGACACGACCGTGCCCCCGAGGCGCTGCGCCGTGTCGACCACACGCTGGAAGCCCTCGTCGAACGCACCGTCGGCGACTTCGAGGACCACCGTGCCGTCTTTGATGATCCGCTCGCCGACGGGCGCGGCCGCGAACGCGTCGAGCGCCTCGTCGACATCGCGGCCGTCGCCGTCGTCCGCAACCGGCGCGGCCGCCTGCAGCTCGCCGACGGCTCGCGAGTCCCTGGCGCGCGCGGCCTCCGGGGCCGAGGCTTCCGTCGCTTCGGCGTCGCCGGCGCTGGCGGCGGCGCCTTGCGGAGCCGCGACTTCTTCGACGCCCCCGCCCGCCGAGCAGGCGACCGCCGACAACGACGCGACGGCGATGGTCAGTACGGCGAACGTGCGGCGCATGGCGGCCTCCTGCGAGTCGACGACGCCGGTTCGACGCCGCCGGCACGCCGCAGGTTCCGCCGACTACAGCGGTCCGGAGCCGCCCGCGCCGAGCGGCCCGCGCGCCATGTTCGCGAAGCGCGAGTGATGGCCGATGAACGACAACCGCACCGTGCGCAGCGGACCGTTGCGGTGCTTGGCGACGATGAGCTCGGCCTCGCCCTTGGCGGCGGAGTCCTGGTCGTAGACCTCGTCGCGGTAGACGAAACACACGATGTCGGCGTCCTGCTCGATGCTGCCGCTCTCGCGGAGGTCGGACAGCTGCGGCCGGCGGTCGCTGCGGTCCTCAGGTTTGCGCGACAGCTGCGACAGCGCGACGACGGGCACGTCGAGCTCCTTGGCGAGGATCTTCAGCCCGCGACTGAGCTCGGACACCTCCTGCACGCGGTTCTCGACGCGGTGGTGGGACTGCATCAGCTGGAGGTAGTCGATGATGATCAGGCTCAGGCCGTGCTTCTGCTTCAACCGCCGGCACTTGGAGCGGATCTCCATGAGGTTGATGCCTGGCGTGTCGTCGATGAACAGCGGCGCCTCGGCGAGCCGGCCCATCGCCTGGGACAGCTTCGGCCAGTCGTTCTCGTGGAGTCGCCCGGTGCGCAGGCGGTCCGAGTCGACGCGGGCCTGCGCGGCCATCACCCGTTGGACGAGTTCCATCTGGCTCATCTCCAGCGAGAACATCACCACCGGCTGGCGCAGCTCGACGGCGACGTGCGTTGCGAGGTTGGTGACCAGCGTCGACTTCCCCATCGCGGGACGTGCGGCGAGGATGATCAGGTTCGACGGCTGCAGCCCGGCGGTGAGCTCGTCGAAGTCGATGAACCCCGTCGCGAGCCCCGTAATCGCCGAGTCGTTCTCGTGGAGTCGCTCGATCAGCTCGAAGCTCGCGGTCAGCAGCTCCTTCATGGAGGTGAACTGGCTGACACGACCGCGCTGCGCGACGTTGTAGATCGCGCGCTCGGCGGCGTCCACCGCCTCGTCGACGCCCTGTTCGGGTTCGTAGCCGAGCCGGGTGATCGCCGTCCCGGCGTCGATCAGCCGTCGGCGCAGCGCCTGGTCGGCGACGATGCGCCCGTAGTACAGCGCGTTGGCGGCGGTCGGCACGAGGCGGACGATCTCGTTGAGCCCCACGGCGCCGCCGACGTCGTCGAGGGTGCCGCGCCGCTCGAGCTCGTCGGCCAGCGTCACGGTGTCGACCGGCTCGCCGCGGTCGTACAGGTCGCGCGTCGCTTCGAAGATCGTGCGGTGCGCGCCGCGGTAGAAGTCCTCGGGCGCGAGGATCTCGCTGACGTCGGCGATCGCGTCGCGTGACAGCAGCATGCTGCCGAGCACGCTGACCTCGGCGTCGAGGTTGTGGGGCGGGACCCGGTCGTAGTTGCTCCGGGTGGGCGGTGGTGCGGCGGGGGAAGGAGCGCCGGCATCGAGTGACTGAACGGTCACGAGCGTCTCCTAGTGCTACGTCGCGCGCACGACCTCCACACGCACGGTGGCCGTCAGCTCCGGGTGCAGGCGCACCTCGACGGCGTGCTCACCAAGGGCTTTGAACGGTCGGTCCAGCGGCACACGGCGCCGGTCGAGCGGCACGCCGAGCTGCGCCGTGATGGCCGCGGCCACGACGCTGTTGCCGACCGACCCGTACAGCGTCCCGTCGTCGCCCGCCTTTGCGGGCACCGTCACGACCTTGGACTGCAGCCGCGTCTTGACCTCCCGCGCCTCGGCAAGCGTGCGGGCGTCGCGCTTGACCCGGGCCTGGCGCATCGCCTCGGCGTCCTTGACGGCGCCGCGCGTCGCGCGCATCGCGAGGTTGCGCGGCACGAGATAGTTGTTGCCATAGCCGTCGGCGACGTCGACGATGTCGCCGGCGCCGCCGAGGTTGGCGACGTCCTGCTTGAGGATGACCTTCACCGCTGCCCCGCCCTAGCGCGTGCCGTAGGGCAGCAGCGCCATCTCGCGGGCGTTCTTGATCGCCTGGGCGAGCAGCTTCTGGTACTGCGGCGTCGTGCCGGTCACCCGCAGCGAGCGGATCTTGCCGCGGTCACTGACGAACTTCTTCAGCAAGGCGACGTCTTTGTAGTCGATGTACTCGATCTTGTTCTTGCTGAAGTAGCACTCTTTGCGCTTCGGTGGCTTGGTTGAGCGGGGCTTGGGAGGCATCGCGTTCTCCTGACAGCGCGGCCGGAAACTAGAAAGGGACCTCGTCGGCGGCGGGCGCCTGGGCGGGCGCCGGCGCGCCGGACCACGCGGTGTCGCGGCCGCCGCCACCGCCGCCACCGCCGCGGCTCATCTTGGTGACCTTGGCGGTCGCCCACTTCAGGCTCGGGCAGACCTCGTCGGCCTCGATCTCGGTGACCCAGCGGGTCTGCCCGTCCTTGTCCTCGTACGAGCGGCTACGCAGCCGGCCGGTGACCATCACGCGGGCACCGCGGGTCAGCGACTCGGCAACGTTCTCCGCGTAGTCGCGCCACACGTTGACCTGGAAGAACCCGTCAAGACGTTCGTCCCACTGGTTCGTGTCCTTGTTGAAAAACCGCTGGTTCACCGCGACGCGGACGTTCGCGACCGCGACGCCCGCCGGCGTGTACCGCAGCTCGGGATCGTCGGCGAGGTTTCCCACGATGGTGATGACGTTGTCGTTGGGCATTGAAAGCTCCTCCCGGGTCAGGTCGTCGCCGCGAGGCGGCCGACTTCAGTCCCCGGCGTCTCGCCGGGGTGTCGGGGTCAGGACGCGCGCTTGACGCGCGGCCCTGGCCGGACGACCTTGTGCCGGACGACCTCGTCGGCGATGCGGAGCTGTCGCTCGAGCTCGACCAGTCCGGGCGAGGACAGCTGCAGGTCGATGACCGTGTAGTAGCCCTCGTTCATGTGGTCGATCTCGTAGGCGAACTGCCGCTTGCCCCAGTGGTCGACGCGCTCGACTGTGCCGCCCTGCTCGCCGATGAGCGTGGTGAACCGCTCGACGGTCTGCGAGACGGCGTTCTCGTCGAGTTCGCCGTTCGTGATCACCATGAGTTCGTACGTGCGCAATGGACCATCCTGTGGTCGTGTGGCCCCCGCGGTCGGACGCGCCGAGAGCGCATCCCGCCAGGAGCAGGACGGTGACGTCTGCTGACGCTAGCACCGCCGGACACCGCGAACCAATCCGACGACGCCACCGTACCGGGGCGGTGTGACAGCCCAGGAGGCTACGGTGACGACGCTGTGGATCCCGCGCGCTGGCCCTACAAAGCCGAGCGCCGCCGCCGGGGATCGCGGCGCCTGGACCGGCTGGCCGCTATCCCCGGGGCGGCGCTCGATGCGCCTGCGCTTACAGCCGGGGCTTGTACGCAGGCCAGCGCGTCGTCCCACCGTTGGCGTGACCACGGGCGTCCGACATCCGGCTCGGCGGAGCCGTCGCTGACGAAGCGCGCGCGCCGCCGGAGTGCATGTGCAGCGGCGTACTCCACGGCATCGGCGGAGCGCCGCTCCTCGGCCGTGGTGCCGACGAGCCCGCCGCGGTTGTCGGCGCGGCGGCGCGCAGCAGTGCAAACCCGGCGAGCAGCGCGACCATTGCCGCCGCGAGCTGGATCGGCGCCGCCGTACCGGTCGCCGCGAGCGCACCACGCTCGATCACTGCACCGAGCACTGCGGTCCGTGGCGCACCACGCGACACCTGATCGGCGGCAGGCCGGTCCGGGACGTCGGGGCGCCGATCGCGCGGTCCGTCGGTGTCGCCGCCGCGCGGCGGGCGATCGGTGTCGTTGCCGTCGGACCGCGGACGGTCACCGTCGTCCGGGTCTGGGCGTTCGACGACGATCGGGCTCACCCTTGTCGTGGGCTCGTCCGTGGGCGTCGGGCGTTCGGTCACGATAGGTCGGACGCCCTCCGAAGGCCTGGTCGTCGGCTCGTCCGTCGGCTCGTCCGTCGGCTCGTCCGTCGGCTCGTCCGTCGGGGTGTCCGTCGGCTCGTCGGTCGGGGTGTCGGTCGGCTCGTCGGTCGGGGTGTCCGTCGGCTCGTCGGTCGGGGTGTCGGTCGGCTCGTCGGTCGGGGTGTCGGTCGGCGTGTCCGTCGGCGGCGTGTCCGTCGGCCCGGTCGTCGGCGGCGTGTCCGTCGGCCCCGTCGTCGGGGTGTCCGTCGGGTTGACGCAGCGGGCGAGGTCGGCGGGCGTCGTGACGACGAAGCTGGGATGCGCGCGCTGAACGCCTCCATCGCGTCGACCGAGTTCACGCTGACCTCGATCGGGTTCTGCCCGGTCTGCAGCGCCGGAACCCGTCGTCCGGGTTGCCGACGAACTTGCAGACCAGCACCTTGTTGTCGTCTTCGGTCGGCCTGTCCGTCGGCCCGTCGTCGGCGGCGTGTCGGTCGGCCCCGTCGTCGGCGGCGTGTCGGTCGGCCCCGTCGTCGGCGGCGTGTCGGTCGGCCCCGTCGTCGGCGGCGTGTCCGTCGGCCCCGTCGTCGGCGGCGTGTCCGTCGGCCCCGTCGTCGGGGTGTCCGTCGGCGGCGTGTCCGTCGGTTGACGCAGCGGGCGAGGTCAGCGGGCGTCGTGACGACGAAGCTGGGATGCGCGTCGCTGAACGCCTCCATCGCGTCGACCGAGTTCACGCTGACCTCGATCGGGTTCTGCCCGGTCTGCAGCCGGAACCCGTCGTCCGGGTTGCCGACGAACTTGCAGACCAGCACCTTCTTGTCGTCTTCGGTCGGCCTGTCCGTCGGCCCGTCGTCGGCGGCGTGTCGGTCGGCCCGTCGTCGGCGGCGTGTCGGTCGGCCCGTCGTCGGCCCGTCGGTCGGCCCCGTCGTCGTCGGTCGGTCGCCCGTCGGCGTTGACGCAGCGGGCGAGGTCAGTCGGCGTCCGCCCGTCGGTCGGCCTCCATCGTGTCGACCGGCCCGCCCGTCGGAGTGTCGGTCTGGCCCGCCCGTCGGGGTGTCCGTCGGGTTGACGCAGCGGGCGAGGTCGGTCCGTCGGCCCGTCGTGACGACGAAGCTGGGCCCGTGCGCGTCGCTGAACGCCTCCATCGCGTCGCCCGGAGTTGACGCTGCCCGTCGGGGTGTCGGCCCGCCCGTCGGGGTGTCGGTCGGCCCGCCCGTCGGGGTGTCCGTCGACGCCCGTCGGGGTGTCCGTCGGCCCGCCCGTCGGGGTGTCCGTCGGCCCGCCCGTCGGGGTGTCCGTCGGCCCGCCCGTCGGGGGGTGTCCGTCGGCCCGCCCGTCGCGGGGTGTCCGTCGGCCCGCCCGTCGGGGTGTCCGTCGGCCCGCCCGTCGGGGTGTCCGTCGGCCCCGTCCGTCGGGGTGTCCGTCGGCCCGGTCGTCGGGTCGCTGTCGCCCGCCCGTCGGGGGGTGACCGCTCACGCGCGTCGGGGTGTCCCTCGGCCCACCCGACGAAGTCCGCCGGGATCACCGTCCGGGTTCTGCTCGGTCGCTGTCGAAACGTCGCCGACGTCCCCGACCCCCTCGAACCGCTGCGACGAACTTGACGAAGAGCCAGCACCTTCGACGGCGTTCTTCGGTCCGAGAACGTCACCGTCGGCCCGACCCACTCGAAGTCGACGGTCCGCGAACAGCAAGACCACGTTCTCGGTCGGCCGCCCTTCAGCCGCCCCCACCGGCCGCCGCGGGGTCGACGGTGTCCTTCTCCGCCGCGGCCTGCTCAGCCGCCCGCTTGTCCGCCGCCCCGCCTCAGTCGCCTTCTCCGCCGGCCTGCCAGCCGCTTGGCCGCCGCCTCTTCCTCAGCCGCCTTCTCCGCCGCAGCCTGCTCAGCCGCCCGCTTGGCCGCCGCCTCTTCCTCAGCCGCCTTCTCCGCCGCAGCCTGCTCAGCCGCCCGCTTGGCCGCCGCCTCTTCCTCAGCCGCCTTCTCCGCCGCAGCCTGCTCAGCCGCCCGCTTGGCCGCCGCTCAGCCGCTCCGCCGCAGCCTGCTCAGCCGCCCGCTTGGCCGCCGCCTCTTCCTCAGCCGCCTTCTCCGCCGCAGCCTGCTCAGCCGCCCGCTTGGCCGCCGCCTCTTCCTCAGCCGCCCTCCGCAAGACCCGCCGCAGCCTGCTCAGCCGCCTTCTCCGCCGCAGCCTTGGCCGCCGCCTCGAAGTCTTCCTCAGCCGCCTTCTCCGCCGCAGCCTGCTCAGCCGCCCGCTTGGCCGCCGCCTCTTCCTCAGCCGCCTTCTCCGCCGCAGCCTGCTCAGCCGCCCGCTTGGCCGCCGCCTCTTCCTCAGCCGCCTTCTCCGCCGCAGCCTGCTCAGCCGCCCGCTTGGCCGCCGCCTTCTCAGCCGCCTTCTCCGCCGCAGCCTGCTCAGCCGCCCGCTTGGCCGCCGCCTCTTCCTCAGCCGCCTTCTCCGCCGCGGCCTGCTCAGCCGCCCGCTTGGCCGCCGCCTCTTCCTCAGCCGCCTTCTGCCGCGGCCTGCTCAGCCGCCCGCTTGGCCGCCGCCTCTTCCTCAGCCGCCTTCTTGGCCGCAGCGTCCGCCACAACCTTTTCGGCCGCGGCCTCGTCAGCGAGGAACTGCTCCACGGCAGCGGCTTCCCCGGTAGCGGCCGTTTTCGCGGCGAATGCCGCGGTGGTCGGCCCAAACGCGATGAGCAGCGTCAGGAGGGACAGGAACAGGTGCCGGGTGATCCGGCGACGATTCGAGGAACGCATCAGTGGCCCTACCCGAGTTACCGGTTCCCACAGGAACCGAAGCGGTACGTCGAATCCGGGTCGGGCTCGCCACTCGCTTCACTCAAGGGGCGGGAAAGCCGCTCAAGCGGCTCCCCCAGGCGACCGAGTACCCCCTCGAGGATCACTGCATCCCGGTGGTGCGATGGTTCCAGAACGGGCGGCCGATCGGGCCGCCTCGCGGCGCCCCCCTCGGTGTGTCCCTCCCGCCTGCGTGCTTCCGTCCAAGGACCTGCGTAACGCGGCCCTCACTGTGCGTACGGTCCCCACCGAGCGGAAGACGCCCCCGCACAGGGGACTGCACCCGCCCCCATACAGGGGACTGCACGTCGGAGTGTGCCCGCTGTCGCGGTAAAACGCAACCCCAAACCGCGTCGAGTTGCGTAATCGACGTCTGGAAACTTTTTCCACTCAGCGTGGCGGCACGTCCGTAGCCTCGAGGGCCACCTCGGAGTCGTCCACACCGTCCCCCGACACAGGCCGGTACGACGCGAGCGCGGCGATCGTCGCTGGGACGTCCGTCGTGACGTCGAACAGGTCGAGCAGGCCCTCGCCAGCGAGGCGCTCGGCCACCATCCGGCGCAGCTGGCCGAGCAGCGGATCCCAGTAGCCCCCCGAGTCGAGGACGACGATCGCACGGTCGTGGTAGCCGAGCTGTTTGAGGGTGAGGATCTCGACGAGTTCTTCGAGCGTGCCGATGCCGCCCGGCAGCACGACAAAGGCATCCGCGCGGTCGTCCATGATCGCTTTGCGTTCGCGCATGGTGTCGGTGCGGATGAGCTCGGTGACCGCCTCGAGGGCGACCTCGCGCTCGGCGAGGCGATGCGGGATGACGCCGGTGACATGCGCGCCGGCGGCGAGCGCAGCGCGCGCGACCTCGCCCATCAACCCGATGCTGCCGCCGCCGTAGACCAGCGACCAACCGCGCCCCGCAATCGCGCGCCCAAGCTCGGCGGCCGCCGCCCGGTGTTCGGGCGCTGCGGCTTCGCTGGACGCGCAGTACACGCAGACCCGAAGTGGTGCGGTCGTCATCGGCCGCGATGCTAGCCATGCGGGTCCAGCGCGGATGTCCGCCGGCGCCCCTGGGGACCCGCCGCGGGCGCCCGCGTCGGGAACTGGCAGAACTGCCTGCGTCCGACGCACGCGATACTCGACCGGATGCCCCTGACCACCGCCCGCGCCGGCCTGGACACCGCCGAGCTGCTCACCACCGCGGCCGCGGCGGCGATGTCCACGGCGCTCTACCTGCGCTTCGACGGCCCGTACCTGGCCCGGGGCGTGGTCGGTGACGTCGTCGGCTTCACCGCGCTCGCCGTGCCGCTCGTCGTCGCGCGGCGGCGAGCACGCCACGAGGCGCTCGTGTGTCTCGCCGGGATTGCCGTCGTGCATCTCACCAGCGCCGATTGGCCGCTCGCGCTGCCGTCCGCGGTGTGGTGGGCGGTCGTCACCGTCACGCTGGGCGGCTACCTCGCGGCTCGACGTCGGCTTCTGGCAGCGGCGGCGCCAGCCGGCGGGTGACGCGCGCCACCGCACGGGCGACGACGGTGCGCGGCAGCAGGCGGGTGGTGAAGATGCCGGCGTTGTTGCCGACGCCGTGCACGGTCGAGGCGACGATGCCGAGACGCGCGAGTCCCCAAGCGACCACGGCGTCGGGGTCCGCGCCGCCCCGCGCGCCGGCCCCGAAGCCGGCCACCGCGTGGAACTCCGTCGCGGTCGACCCCGGCGACACGGTCAGGACATCGATGCCGGTGCCGGCCAGCTCGCCGTACAGGCTCTCGCCGAGCACCAGGTCGAACGCCTTCGTGGCGGCGTAAACGCTCAGGTACGGCGTCGCCTGGTACGCCACGACGCTGGCGACGAACACGACGGCGCCGCGACGGCGTTCGAGCATCTGCGGCAGGAACGCGTGCGTCAGGCACACCGGCGCGGTGGCGTTGACGGCGACCATCGCCGCGAGGGTCGCGGGGTCGGCGTCCAAGAACGCGCCGGCGCGACCGGCGCCGGCGTTGTTGACGAGGACGCCGACCGGGCGCTCGTCAACCACCGCGACGAGCCGCTCGGCGCAGTCGGGCACCGCCAGGTCCAGCGGGGCGACGAGCGTGTCGACGCCGTGGTCTCGCCGCAGCGCCGCGGCAAGCGTCGAGAGCCGATCCTCGCGCCGGGCGACGAGCACGACCGGCACGCCGTCGGCGGCGAGCCGGCGGGCGAACGCCGCGCCGAGCCCCGACGAGGCGCCCGTGACCACCGCCCAGCCGCCGTAGCGTCGTAACGAGCGCATCGTTCCTCCCCTTGGCGACCGGCGGGGCGCACGCCGCGGGCCGCGACGCGGTGGCGCTGCACGCCCCCGGTAGGCTGCCCGCCGCTCGCCGCCGCGTCGAACCGATGCGCCGACCACGCGGGCGCACGCCATATAAAAGGAGCGAGACCGTGGCAGGAGTCGAGGGACGCGTCGTCGCGGTGACCGGCGCCGGCGGAGGACTGGGTCGCCAGCACGCGCTGTTGTTCGCGCAGCGTGGTGCGAAGGTCGTCGTCAACGACCTCGGCGGCGCCCGCGACGGCACGGGGGCGGGCTCGCAGATGGCCGACGCCGTCGTGGCCGAGATCACCGACGCCAGCGGCGAGGCGGTCGCCGACTACGCCAACGTCGCGAGCAGCGACGGCGGCGCCGCGGTGGTGCAGTCGGCGCTCGACGCGTTCGGGCGCATCGACGTCGTCGTGAGCAACGCGGGGATCCTGCGCGACGTCACCTTCGCCAAGATGACCGACGAGCAGTGGGACGCCGTCGTCAAAGTCCACCTGTACGGCACCTACCACGTCACCCGCGCCGCCTGGCCGCACCTGCGCGAACAGGGTTTCGGCCGAGTCATCGTGACGACGTCGACGTCGGGGCTGTACGGCAACTTCGGCCAGGCCAACTACGGCGCCGCGAAGCTCGGGATGGTCGGCCTCATCAACACCCTCGCGCTCGAGGGACGGAAGTACGGGATCACGGCGAACGCCATCGCGCCGATCGCAGCGACGCGCATGACCGAAGACATCATGCCCGGCGACATGCTCGCGAGCCTCGACCCGGCGTACGTGTCGCCGCTCGTGGTCCACCTCGCCGGCGACGAGTGCAGCGACAGCGGGATCGTCGTCCTCGCGGGCGGTGGGCACTACGCCCGCGTCGCGGCGATGCAGGCCACGGGCGTGCGCTTCGACAGCGTGCCCAGCGTCGACGACATCGCCGCCCAGTGGCCGGCGATCCTCGACCTCGAGGGTGCGCAGCTCGGTCGCCCGTTCTCGGGCTGACCGCAGCGGTCCGCGTTTGCCGCCGCCCCGAGGCGGTTAGGTGACCGCGTGATGCGCTCGTCCACCGCCCCGCGCCGGCTGCTGACCGCCTGCGCCGCCGTCGCGCTGCTGGCGACGGGGTGCTTCGGCGACGGAGCTGACGCGATCAAGGCCGAGGCCGAGGCCGACGCCGAGGTGGACCGCGACCTGCCCGAGTGGCTCGTGCGGGTGTTTCCGGCGCCCGGTCAGGAGACGACCGCGACGCGCGCGATCCAGGTCCGCCACAACGCCGTCGCCCCGGACGAGGGCATCCGGCTGATCCTCGACGGCGTCGACGTGACGACCTACGCCACGAACGGTCGTGGGCTGCTCGAGTACGACGTGGACCAAACGGCGTCGCCGGTGGAGCTGAAGCCGGGGATGCACCGGGCGGCGCTCGAGTACCTGCGCGTCAGTCCGGAGAGCGAGTTCGACCCAGAGCAGCGCGAGGTTCTCGACACCTATACCTGGGAGTTCGAGGTCTCCTGACCGCCGGGCACGTCACCGAACTGCTCTACAGCACCGACGCGTACCTGCGCGCCTTCGAGGCGACGGTCGCCGCCGTCGACGCCGCCGAGCATCGCGTTGCGCTGGACCGCAGCGCCTTCTACCCGGGCGGTGGCGGCCAGCCCGCCGACACCGGGACGCTGCGCTGGGACGGCGGCGCGGCGACGGTGACGACCGCTGAACGGGCCGGACCCACGGTGTGGCACCGGCTCGCCGGCGACGACCCACTGCCCGACCCCGGCACGCCGCTGGCAGGCGCGCTCGACTGGGACCGCCGTCACCTGCTCATGCGCACCCACACCGCCTTGCACGTGCTGTGCGGCGTCATCTGGGCCGACTACGGCGTCGCGGTGACCGGCGGGAACATGACCCCGGGCGCCGGCCGGCTCGACTTCGAGCTCGACGCGATGTCCGCCGAGCTCGGCGCGTGGGCGCAGCGGCGGGTCAACGAGGAGGTCGAGCGTGCTCGGGCGGTCATCGTCGACTTCGTGTCGCGCGCCGACGCCGCGAACGACCCCGCGCTGATCCGCACGAAGGCCTCGTTGATCCCCGCCACCGTCGACCCGCTGCGCGTCATCGACATCGTCGGGCTGGACCGCCAGGCCGACGGGGGCACCCACGTCGCCGCGACGGCCGAAGTCGGTCGCGTCGTCGTGACCGGCACCGAGTCGAAGGGTCGGGGCAACAAGCGCATCCGCCTCGCGCTTTCCGACGCCTGAGACGCCACACCGGGGTGCGGCGGTTACGGTCCGCGACGGGCGGGCATAGGGGCCGCGATTCCCTTCCGTCTGTATTCCGAGGAGGCGCCATGTCCGTGCTCGCCCAAGTCGACACCAACCCGTTGCAAGACGCGTTGCGCAAGGCCGCCAGCTTCATCCCGACGTTCCTCGCCTTCTTGGCGATCCTGATCATCGGCTACTTCGTCGCCAAGGCGATCGCCAAGGTCTTGGACCGGCTGTTGGAGGGTGTCGGGTTCGACCGGGTAGTCGAGCGCGGCGGGGTCGGCAAGGCGATGGCCAAGTCGAAGTACGACGCCAGCGACATCATCGGCAAGCTCGTCTTCTACGCGCTGTTCCTGTTCGTGTTGCAGATGGCCTTCGGCGTGTTCGGCCCCAACCCGATCAGCGACCTGATCTTCGCCGTGATCGCGTTCCTGCCCAAGATCATCGTCGCGATCATCATCGTCGTCGTCGCATCGGCGGTCGCGGCCGGCGCCCGCGAGATCATCGACGCGAGCCTCGGGGGCCTGTCGTACGGGACGATGCTGGCCAACGTCGCGTCGGGCGCGATCCTGCTCGTCGGCGTCTTCGCGGCGCTCAACCAGATCGAGATCGCCCCGGAGATCATCAACGGCCTGTTCTACGCGGTCCTCGCGGTGGTGGCCGGCTCGGCGATCGTCGCGATCGGCGGCGGCGGCATCCAACCGATGCGCCAGCAGTGGGAGCGGGCGATGGACCGCATCGAACAGGAAGCGCCGGCGATCCGCGAGGAAGCGGCCAACACCTCCAAGGAAGATCTCACGGCCCGCGCCGAGCAGCGTCGCCAGCAGGCGTCCTCGTCGGGCACCGGCGGCTCGGTGCGCCCCGGAGGGGACCCGACCATCAACCTGCCAAACGACCAGGCGACCCGTCGCCGCTGACCCCCACCGGGCCTTGTCACCGGCGTTGCGCTGTGGTGCCGTCGGTGACAAAGCCCGGGTCCGAACGGCCGCAGGACGCGTCGACCAGGCGTCACGCAAGCTCCCCGGCTGTCGACGGCCGCAGGGCGCGTCGACCAGGCGTCACGCAAGCTCCAGGGCGTAGCCCTCGTAGCGGACGCCCGGGGCGGGCTCGTGGTCCAACGCCGGGGCGCGGACGAACCCCATGCGGTCCGTGAGCTCGCGGACGGTCTCCATCTCCTGGGTCGTGGTCAACACCAGGCGATGCTTGCCGGTCTCGAGGGCGTGCTCACGGGCAGCCTCCATCAGCGCCCGCCCCACGCCGTGACCGCGTTCCGGCGGTGGCACGGCGAGCAGGCGGACCCCACAGGTCCCCTCCTGAGCGCCCCGCCACCCCGTGAACACGGTCACCGACCCGACCAGGCGCCCGTCGCACTCGGCGACGAGCAGCTGCGCGTCGGCCAGACGGCCGCGCACGTTGGCGATGTCGTTGGCGAAGGTCGACCACGCGTCGGGCGACATGCGCGCCGCGTACTCGGCGTACGCGTCGACGATCAGCGACGCGACGTCGTCGAGCTCGTCGTCGCGGGCGGGGCGGATCGTCGGCCCGGTCATCGCCACGTCCCGCCCGGAAACGCCTTGACCTCCAGCGCGTTGCCGGAGGGGTCGCGCAGAAAGAAGGTGTGCTGCTCGCCCGGCTCGCCGACGAAGCGGCTGTGCGGGGCGACGAGGAACGGCTCCCCGGCCGCCCGCAGCCGGTCGACCAGCGCCTGCCATGCCTCCAGGTCGAGGACGACCCCGTGGTGGCGCACCGGGACGGCGTCGCCGTCGACCACGCAGGTGGTGGGGTCGGCGACGTAGCCGTCCACGGCGTGCAGCGACAGTTGGTGGCCGTACAACGACAGGTCCGCCCAGTCCGGCCCGCTGCGCCGCCGCTGCGCTCCCAGACGCTCCGCGTAGAACGCCGCCGCCGCGTCGACGTCGGCGACGGGCAGCGACAGATGGAAGGCGGGGACCATGGCCGGCCGAGTCTAGGACCGCGACCCGAACCGGGGTCGGGCGTCGCCCCGCGCCGCGCGCCGTGGTAGCAATAGCGTCCCGGCTGGACCGAAAGGCTTCTCCGCGATGTCGCGCAGCGCCCGCGCGTGCCTCGGGTGGCTCGTCGTGCTGGCCGCGGCGGCGGGGCTGGCGGGAGGACTGGCCGGCGCACCGGCCGGGGCCCAGACCGAGGTGCTGTCGCCCGCCGAACGCGAGCGCGCCGCCACGATCTACGCCAGTCAGTGCGCGACCTGCCACGGGGCCGACGCGCGCGGGGGTGTCGTGCCCGCCACCGGCGACCCGGTTCCGGCGCTGGCCGGCAACCCCGCGGTCACGGTCGCCTACCTCGACCTTGTCATGCGAACCGGGCGCATGCCGCCGCCGGAGGACGACCCCTACGACAACCGCGCGCGAGACGTCGTGCTGACCGACGAGGAGCGCCGCATCGTCGTCGCGTATTTGGCCGACGCGGTCGAGATCGCCGGCGAGCTCCCCGACCCGCCGCCGGGTA
The DNA here is from genome assembly GCA_030446745.1 of Egibacteraceae bacterium. Taxonomy (GTDB): domain Bacteria; phylum Actinomycetota; class Nitriliruptoria; order Euzebyales; family Egibacteraceae; genus JAUJMS01. The sequence goes on from JAUJMS010000006.1 coordinate 27,991, forward strand.
ACGCCGCGCGCGGGCGGGAGGTGTACGCGACGAACTGCGCCCAATGCCACGGCTCGACGGGCGCGGGCGGGGTCGCGGGCGCCGGCGCGTGGACCCCGGCCGTCAACGACAAGCTCCCGGTCACCATCGCGGAGGCCGTCCGCGTCGGCCCGTTCGAGATGCCGGCGTTCGACGCCGAGCAGATCAGCGACCAAGAGGTCGGCGACATCGCCGCCTTCCTCGCCGAGGTCGCCGCCGAGACCGGCACGCCGATCGGGCTGCTCGAGCTCAACCCCGTCTACGCGTCGGGGATCGCGGCGCTGTTCTCGTTGGCGGTGGTGCTGTCGCTGCTATGGATCGCGGGCCGTCCCACCTGGTTTCCGGACCCGCGTGGCCAGCGCCGCGGCGCTCCGCGAACCGACCCGGTCGTCCAGCACGGCGGCGACGCCGACAAGGACCCGACGTGACCTCGCCGGGGCAGCCCCCGCACGACCCCGACGCCGACCCCAAGGCGGAGCTGCGCGTCATCGCCGCCGAGACGCCGCCCGACAGCACGCTCAACGACAGCTTCGTGGTGCTCTCGGCCGGCGGGGCGGCGGTGCTCGCGGTCGTGTTCGCCGTGGCACTGCTCGCCGGCGGGCCGCTGCCGCTGTACGGCGGGGCGCTCGCCGCCGGGCTGCTGTTGCTCGCCGTCGCGGTGCGACGCTACTTCACGGACCGCTTCCCCGATGTCGAGGCGGTCGAGCCGCGGGCCATCCCCGGTGCCGAGGCGGCCGAGAACGAGCCGCTGGCGGACGTGGCGCCCGTCGGGCCGCGGCGCACGTTTCTCAAACGGTTCCTGCTCGCCGCCGGCGCCGTCTTCGGCGTCGGGATCGCTGTACCGCCGATCGCCTCGCTCGGTCCCGCGCCTCGGTCGACGTTGCGCACGACCGCGTGGCGCGAGGGCCGGCGGCTGGTGACGACCGACGGCGTGCCGGTGCGCGCCGCCGACATCGCCGAGGGCGGCCTCGCGAGCCTCTGGCCCGAAGGCGCGGTGGGCGAGGAGCGTGCCGCCGTCGTGCTGCTGCGGCTGTCGGACCCGCCGCGCCCGCCGACGGTCGCGGCGTGGGTCGTCGCGCCGGGCCTCGTCGCGTACTCCAAGGTGTGCACCCACGCCGGCTGCCCGGTGGCGCTCTACCGCGAGCGCGACAACGCGCTGTTCTGCCCCTGCCACCAGTCGACCTTCGACCCGAGCCGGGGCGCGGTGCCGACCTTCGGGCCGGCCGCCCGCGCGCTGCCGCAGCTGCCGCTGGGGGTGGACGCCGACGGCTTCCTCGTCGCGCTCGGCGACTTCCAGGCCCCCGTCGGCCCCGCCTTCGACTGATGCGCCCCGCACAGGAGCGGCCATGAGCCCAGATCCGAGGACGACGCTGTGACGCCGCTGTTCGCCCTGTTGTTCGATCGTCTCGATGAGCGCCTGGCCCTGCGGTCGCCCAGCCGCAAGGTCGCCAACAAGGTCTTCCCGCACCACTGGTCGTTCCTGCTCGGCGAGGTCGCCCTGTTCTCGCTCGTCGTGCTCGTCGCGACCGGCATCTTTCTCACGATGTTCTACCGGCCGTCGACCCAGTCGACCGTCTACACGGGCTCCTTGGAGCTGTACCAGGGCCGCGCGGTGCCCGCCGCCTTCGAGTCCATCCTGCGGCTGAGCCACGACATCCCCGGCGGGCTGCTGTTCCGGCGCATCCATCGTGGCGCGTCGCACCTGTTCATCGCGGCGAGCGTGCTGCACATGCTGCGCATCGTGCTCACCGGCGCCTTCCGCCGGCCGCGCGAGATCAACTACCAACTGGGGCTCGGCCTGCTGACGTTCGCCTTCATGGCCGGGTTCACCGGCTACTCGCTGCCGTACGACTCGCTGGCCGGCACGGGAATCCGCATCGCCTACTCCGAGCTGCTGAGCTTCCCCTTCATCGGCGACCGGATGGCGTTCTGGGTGTTCGGCGGCGACTTCCCGACCGGCGACGTGATCCCGCGCTTCTTCGTCTTCCACGTGCTGCTGCTGCCCGCGATCATCCTCGGCGCGGTCGGCCTGCACCTGCTGCTCGTCGGCCGGCAGCGCCACACCCAGTTCCCCGCGCGCGGGATCGACGGTCACGCCATGATCCTCGGCAAGCCGCTGTGGCCGGCGCAGTTCGCGGAGTCGGCGACGCTGATCCTGTGGCTCGGCGGGCTGCTGACCGCCGCCGCGGTGTTCATCCCGTGGAGCGACGTCAGCCTGCTCGGCCCCTACGTCCCCGGCGAGGTGGGCAACAACGCCCAACCGGACTGGTTCCTGTTCTGGGTCGACGGGGCGCTGCGCATCTTTCCGCCCTTCGAGGTGCGCCTGCCCGGCGTCGTGATCTCGGGCCCCTTCGTCGCCGGCATCCTGCTGCCCGGCGCGGTGTTCACCGGACTGGCGCTCTACCCGTTCCTCGAACGGCGGGTCTACGGCCTGCGCGGCGACTGGCACGTGTTGCAGAACCCACTGGACATCCCGCTGCGCGCCGGCGTCGCCCTGGGCACGTTCAGCTTCGTGCTGCTGCTGTCGGCCGCCGCGACCAACGACATCCTGTCGCGGCTGACGGGGATCCCGATCGAAGACGTCTTGCTGTTCTTCCGCGTCACCTGCCTGGTCGTGCCGCCGCTGCTCGGCCTGGGGATCGCGTCCTACGCGCGCCGGCGCCTGCGCGCCCGCGGCCGGGTCGTCGCCCGCGACGAGCGTGAGGCGGTGCGCTCGTACGTGCCGGAACCGCACGGTCCGACCGCCGCCCCGCCGCCGCAGCAGGCCGCGCCGGCATCACCGGTCCGGCCTGACTGACCGACGCGTCAGCGCGTCGACCGGCCAGCGGCCGCGACGACCGCCGCGGCAAGCTGCGCGCGCAGGTCCCCGTGGCGCACGACCGCCGCGGCCCCGGACAGCTCGACGTCGGCGCGCTCGTCAGGGGGCAGCCAGGTGTGGACCACCACGGGCCGGGCCTGGGAGACGAGGTCCGCAGCCGTGCCGTCGGGCAGATGCAGCCCCGTCACGACGACCGCGCCAGGGGCATCGCGCGCCGTCGTCACCGTGGCGGCCTCCGCTACGACGACCACGTCGCGGGTCGTGGCCAGCACCCAGCGCAGCCCGTCACGCACGCCCGCCATCGCGTCGACGAGCACGACGGTGACCGGCTCGCCCGCCGTTGCGCCGTCGGGCACCGTCGCGTCCGTCCTATGATGGCCTGCCTCGCCGCGGCAGCGTAGCGGCGGGCCTGCCGCGAAGGCGCGCCCGCCCTCGGCCGCCAGCCGACCGGAGGTTGCCGCACCCGTGCTGTCCGACCCCGTCCTCTACGCCGGCTTCGCGGTCGTCGTCACGATCCTGCTCGCCGTCGACCTGCTCGTCGTCCACAAGGACAGCCACGCCGTCTCGCTGAAGGAAGCCGGCATCTGGTCGGCCATCTGGATCGGCTGCGCCGTGGTGTTCGGGCTGTTCGTGGCCCGCCTCCACACCGGCGAGCCCGGCGCGAACGTGACGCTGGACTACTTCACCGGGTACGTCATCGAGAAGTCGCTGTCGGTCGACAACGTCTTTCTGTTCGTGCTCATCTTCGGGGCGCTGTCGGTCCCGCGCGAGCTCCAGCACCGCGTGCTGTTCTACGGCGTCGCGGGCGCCATCGCGATGCGCACCGCGCTGATCTTCACCGGCGCCGCCCTGATCGAGCGCTTCGACTGGATCCTGTACCTGTTCGGCGCGTTCCTCGTCTACACCGGCGTCAAGACGTGGATGCAGCGCAACGACCACCCCGACGTCGGCAACTCCAAGCTGCTGCGGCGCATCCGCAACGTGCTGCCGACCACCGACGGCTACCGCAGCGACCGGTTCTTCGTCCGCGAGGGCGGTCGCCTGCTGGCAACGCCGATGTTCATCGTGCTGATCCTGGTCGAGTTCACCGACCTGATCTTCGCGATGGACTCGATCCCGGCGATCTTCGCGATCACGCAGGACCCGTTCATCGTCCTGACGTCGAACATCTTCGCGATCCTGGGCCTGCGGGCGCTGTACTTCCTGCTCGCCGGCGTCGCCGACAAGCTGCGCTACCTCAAAGCCGGCCTGGCGGTGATCCTCGGCTTCGTCGGCGTCAAGCTGCTCGTCGAAAGCCTCGAGCACGACGGCATCGAGGCGATTGGTCCGGTGCCGTTGCCGTCGATCGACCCGCTGACCAGCCTCGGGATCATCATGGGCATCCTCGCGGTGGCGATCGTCGCGAGCCTGCGCAACCCGCTGCCTCCGGGGGAGGAGGCACCCGCCGGCGTGGCGCCGTTCGAGCAGGCAGGCGCCGGCCGCGACCGATGACCGACACGGCGCCGCCGGACCCCCCGCCGCCGCCAGACCCGCCGCCGCGGCCAAGCCCGGACCTGGCGCCGTCGGCAGCGCCCGCCCCGGCGCGGCGCGAGGGGGCGTGGCGGCCCACCGCCACGCTCGTCGGGGTCGGCGTCCTGCTCGCGGCGGTCCTGCTGCTCGCGTGGTGGACCAAGGCGCGCTGCCTGGGCGACCGCGGCTGGGAGGCCGGCGAGCAGTACCTGCGCTGGTGCTACACCGACATCTACCCGCTGTGGTTCGCCGAGCGCCTCAGCGATGGCGCGACGCCCTACCTCGACCACCCCGTCGAGTATCCGGTGCTCATCGGCGCCCAGATGTGGCTCGTCGCGGGCCTGGTGCGCGCGTTCGTGTTCGACCGCGGGCTGTGGCCACTCGCCTTCTTCCACATCACCGCCCTGCTGACCGTGCCGGTGTGGGCGCTGACCGTCGAGCGCCTCGCGCGCCTCGGCACGCCGACCGCGCGGCTGCTGTGGGTCGTCGCCGCGCCGACGCTGGTCGCCTACGCGTTCATGAACTGGGACGCGGTGGCGGTGTTGCTGCTCGTGCTGGCCGTCGACCTGCACCGGCGCGAGCGCGACACGCTCGCCGGCGTCGCCGCCGGGCTCGGGGCGGCCGTGAAGTTGTTCCCGGCGTTCCTCGTGCCGGTCGTCGTCGTCGCGCGCCTCGCGCAGGGGCGCGGTCGCGACGCCGCCCGGCACCTCGGCGCCGCCGCCGCGGCGTGGTTGGCGGTCAACGTGCCCGTCTACCTGGCGGCGCCGGACAACTGGGCCGAGTTCTGGCGACTGAACCGGCGCCGACCGGCGGACTGGGACAGCCTGTGGTACCTCGCCGAGCAGCTGCGCGGCAGCCGCTTCGACCTCGCGGCGCTGAACCTGTGGTCGGCCGTGCTGTTCGTCGCGGGCGCCGCCGCGATCGTCGCCGTGGGGCGCCGACGGCTGGCCGCCGACGAGCAGTGGCGACTCGTCCTGCCGGTGCTGTGCTGGTTCTTGCTGACCAGCAAGGTCTACTCGCCGCAGTTCAGCCTGTGGTTGCTGCCGCTGCTCGCGCTCGCGCTGCCGCGGGCCGCCCCGTTCGCCGCCTTCGTCGTCGCCGACCTGTTCGTGTTCGTGACGCGGTTCCCGTTCCTCGGCGGCGCTGCCGGCTTCGCGCCGGCGCCCGGCTACGGGGTGTTCGCCTTCGGCGTCGCGGCGCGAGCGGTCGTGCTGGCCTGGGTGATCGCCGAGACGCTCGCCGTCCGCCCGCCGGCGCTGACCGCGCCCACGCCGCGCGCCGGGGGGCGCACGTGGCCACTGCCCGCACGGGCCGACGCCGGCTAGTACCGGGGAGCGTCGCGGCGCTGCTCGCCGCGACGCTGACCCTCGCGTGGCTGACCAAGGCGCGCTGCCTGCTCACCGACGCGTCGTGGCAGGCCGGCGAGCAGTACCTCGGCTGGTGCTACACCGACATCTACCCGCTGTGGTTCGTCGAGCGGCTCAACGAGGGCGCGGTGCCCTACCTCGAGACCACCCCGTCGAGTATCCCGTGCTGACCGGGGCGTGGATGTGGACGGCGAACCAGCTCGCGGCGCTGTTCCCCGCAGCCGTGCAGGGTCGCGCGTTTCTCCAGGTGACCATGGCCATGGGCGCCGGTTGCCTGGTCGCGACGCTGGTCGTCCTGGCACGGCTGGGGCTGCCGCCGCAGCGTCTCGCCTGGTTCGCCGCCGCGCCGACCATCGTCGCGTATGCGTTCATGAACTGGGACGCGCTGCCGGTCTTGCTTGCAACCGTCGCGCTGGCGCTGCACCGGCACGGCCGTGACGCGGGGGCAGGCATCGCGGCCGGCCTGGGCGCCGCCGCCAAGCTGTATCCGGTGCTGCTCGTGCCGCTGTTCGTACTCGCGCGCCTCGGCAGTGGCCGGCCGCGCGGCGCGGCGGTTACGGCGGGCGCGGCCGCGGGGGCGTGGCTGGCCGTGAACGTGCCGGTCGCGCTCGCCGCGCCGGCGGGCTGGGGCCGGTTCCTCGAGCTGTCGCGCACCCGGCTCGCCGACCACGACAGCCTCTACCGGATGGCCGAGGTGTACCTGCTGCCCGGCGACGCCCGCTTTCCCGTCGGCCCGCTGAACCTGGTCACCGGAGCGCTGTTTTTGATCGCTGCGGTCGTGATCGTCGTCGCCGGCCTGCGCGTGCGCGCCGCCGCCGACGCGGCCGAGCTGTTCTTGCCGCTGCTCATCGCCTTCCTGCTGACCAGCAAGGTCTACTCGCCGCAGTTCAGCCTGTGGCTGCTGGCCCCGCTCGCGCTGAGCCTGCCGCGGCTGCGGCCGTTCCTCGTGTTCTGCGCGGCCGACCTCGCCGTGTTCCTGACGCGCTTCCCGTGGCTCGGCGGGCGTCAGGGGTTCACCCCCGCGCCCGGCTACGGCTGGTTCGCGGCCGCCATCGCCGCCCGCGCCGTCGTACTCGGCTGGATCGCGTGGGTCAGCGTGCGCGAACGCCCCGCCTACCAGATCCCGACCCGACCCTTGTCACCGGCGCTGCGCTTTCGGTGCCGTCGCTGACAAGGCCCGGTTGACGGGTGACGTCAGGGCTACGGGGAATCGGCCGTCGCGTCGCTGTTCCCGGTCTTGCCGCCACCCTTGCCGCCGGGATCTTCTTCCGTTGGCTCCGGCTCGGGCTCGGCCTCGGCCTCGGTCGGCTCGGGCTCGGGCTCGGGCTCCGGCTCCGGGGACGGGCTCGGCTTCGGGGCGCGGGTGGGGTCCGGCTCCGGTTCCGGTTCCGGCTCCGGCTTCGGCTTGGGTGCGGGCCGCGGTTTGTCCTCCGGTTCCGGTTCCGGCTCCGGTTCCGGCTCCGGCTCCGGCTCCGGCTCGGTCTGCTCGGGTCGCGGCTGGGGCTCGGTCTCTTCGGCTGCCTCGTCGCTCGGCGGCGGCGGCGGCGCGGTCGGCTCGGGCTCGGTCACCCTGTCCTCAGGCTTCTCGCTCGGCGCCTCCGTCGGCTCGGGTGTGCGCGTCGGCTCGACGTCGACGCACACCGGCGTGCCCTCGGGGTCCTCGCTCAGCGCCTCACGGCGCCCGCAGTCGGGGGTGGCGGGCGGACTCGGCCGGGTCACCTTCAGCCCGCCCGGCGGCGGCGGGAAGTCCTCGGGCGGCACACCGTCGAGCGCGGCCAGCATGAACGCGCGCCACGTCTTGGCCGGCAGGCTGCCGCCGGTGAACTTGCCCTCCATCGGCTTGTTGTTGTCGCGGTTGCCCATCCACACCGCGGTCGTCAGCTGCGGCGTGTAGCCGACGAACCAGGCGTCGCCGTTGTTCTGCGTCGTGCCGGTCTTGCCGGCCGCGGGCCGGTCGATGTCCGCGGCGGTGCCCGAGCCGCGGGTGACGACGCCGCGCAGGACGTCGGTGACGGTCAGGGCGACGCGCTCGCTGACGACCCGCTCGCCCTTCGTCGGCGCGCGGTACAGCGTCTCGCCGCCGCGGCGGACCTCCTCGACGGTGTGCGCGTCGCGGTGCACGCCGCCGGTCGCGAAGGTGCTGTACGCCTCGGCCATCTCCAGCGGCGTGACGTTGGAGGTGCCGAGCACCAGCGACGGAACCACGGCGAGCTTGCTGTCGATACCGGCCTTCTGCGCCACCGCCCGCACGCGCTCGGGACGCACGTCGCGGTCGAGCACGACCTGGGCGTAGACGGTGTTGACGGACTTCTCGGTCGCTTCGCGCAGGCTGAGCTCACCGTAGGCCGCGCCCTCGTAGTTCTCGGGGGCCCAGCCGCCGTCTGGCTGGTCGCGGTCGAGCATCCGCTCCAGCTCCGCCTCGGTGTACTTGATCTTGGCGGGTGCGTCGAAGTAGCTCTCGGGCGACTTGCCGGCGTCGACCCACGCGGCCAGCGCGAACGGCTTGAACGTCGAGCCGGGCTGGCGCGCCGCCTCGGCGAGGTTGAGCTGGCTGCGCCCGTAGTCCTTTCCGCCGACGAGGGCGCGGATGCCGCCGGTGTCGTTGTCGACCGCGACGAGCGCCGCGGTCGGCTCGATGCGCGACGCGACGAACGACTCGCGGTACGTCTGCTCGGCCTCGCGCTGCAGCGCCATGTCCAGCGTCGTCGTGACGACCAGCCCCGAGTAGATCTCGTTGGCGCCGACCTCGCGCTCGAGCTCTTCCTGCACGCTCTGCAAGAAGTAGGGCGCCGACTTGAAGACGACCCCTGCGGCCTTGCGCGTGCGTGGCGGCTTGGCGGCGAGCTTGCCGGCGCGCGCGGGCGCGAGCCACCCCTTGTCCACCATCTGGCCGAGGACGTAGCGGTAACGCCCCTGCGCGTCGTCGGGGTTGTCGCGCGGGTCGTAGGCCGACGGGGCGGCGATGATGCCGGCGAGCATCGCGGCCTCGTCGACGCGCAGCTTGGCGGCCGGCTTGTCGAAGTAGGCGGTGGCAGCCGCCTCGATGCCGTACGCCCCGCGGCCCCAGTAGATCGAGTTGAGGTAGAACTCGAGGATCTCGTCCTTGGAGTAGCTGCGCTCGAGTTTCACCGCCAGGGCGGCTTCGCGGACCTTGCGCAGCAGCGACCGCTCGTCGTCGGTCGTGGCGTTCTTGACGTACTGCTGGCTGATCGTCGAACCGCCCTGGCTGATCTCACCGGCCGTCACGTTGCGCAGCGCGGCGCGGAAGATGCCCGGCAGGCTCAGCCCGCGGTGCTCGTAGAACGCGGCGTCCTCGGCGGCGAGCACGGCGTCGCGCACATGGTCGGGCAGCGCGTCGAGTTTCACGTCCTCGCGGCTGGTCTCGGCCTGCAGCGTCGCGATCTCAGCACCGGTGGTGTCGAGGATGACGGTGGCGCGCACCCCGATGTCGTCGGGCAGCGGCACGGCCGTGAAGAAGTAGAAGAACAGAGTCACCGCCGCGAACGCGAGCCCGGCGAGCGGCAGGGCCAGCAGCAGCGCGACGGGGCGGCGGTACCACGGCCGCCGCCGTGTGGCGGGGCTTGCCGCGGGCGCGCCGCCCTTGGTCGGCCGCGCCGCTCGCGCGCGGCCCGGCCGCGGGGGGGCACCGGACGGTCGGGACCGGCGCGCACCCGGCGAGCGCCTCCGCGGAGGCTGGAAGGTGCCGGTCATGGTTGCAAGTGTGCCACCTGCGGACGGCGGCCCGGATGGCCGGTCAGCCGGCGTGCGCGCGGCCCAGCAGGTAGCTCTCGACGAGGTGGTTCCAGCCGCACACCAGGCAGCACTCGACGACGTAGGCGGAGAACGAGCGGTGGCGCGACGCGAGGCCGTCGAGCTCCTCGCGCGTCCACACGATGTGCCCGGACAGGCGTTTCAGGTCGTCGCCGTAGACGTAGGTGACCAGCCGCAGGCTGTTCGCCTCGTCCAGCGCGACGTCCGCGCGGTCGTCGGCGAGGCGGCAGATCGGACACGTGCGGGCGGTGGTCTGCCCGACGTTGCGGGCGGCACGCAGCAGCTCAGGGTGGGCGTCGCAGACGTCGGTGACCGCAATCGCGCCGCGGGTGACCTGCCGCACCAGCGCGCGCTTGGCGATGCGGTAGTCGATGAAGCCCTTCATCGCCGCAGTGGTCGTCGCGCTCGGCCGTCCAGGGCAGTGTCCATGGCGCCGGAGAGTGTAGGCGGCGTGCCCGCAGGCGGCGCGGTCGGGCGGCGAGCGTGTTGACGCGCGGCGGCAGCGATGTAGCATGGCGCTATATCGGCCTGATACATCGTCGCGATGCATCGGGCCCACCGCGACGCCAGCCGTCCGAGGAGTGAAGAACCCGATGCTCGAGCTCGCCGTCCTGGGACTGCTCAAAGAGCGGGCCATGCACGGCTACGAGCTGCGCAAGCAGCTCGGGCAGAAGCTCGGCTTCTTCTGGACCGTGTCGTTCGGCTCGCTGTACCCGACGCTGAAGAAGCTCGAGCGCCGCGGGGTCGTCGAGAAGTTCTTCCCGCCCGAGCAGACGTCGCGGCGCAAGCAGGTCTACCGGATCACGCCGGCCGGCGAGGCGCTGTTCCTGGAGCTGCTGACCGAGGGCGCGCACAGCAGCTGGGAGGAGGACAAGTTCCCGCTGCGCGTGGCGTTCTTCCGCTACCTGGGGCCCGAGACGCGGGTGCGGCTGCTGGAGCGGCGCAAGGCCTACCTCGAGGACAAGCTCGCCGAGGGGCGCCGGTCCCTGTCGCGGGCGAGTCGCGCCGACACCTGGACCGTGTCGCTGGTGCGCCACGGTGTCGAGACCACCGAGCACGACATCACCTGGCTCGACGCGCTGATCGCCGCGGAGCGCGCCGCGCTCGAGTCCGCCGCCGCCCCGCCCTCCGCTGCTCCGCCGGCGGCCGCCCCACCGACCAGCGCCGGCGACCGCACGCCCGACGACGTCCCGACCGAACTGCAGACCAAGTGACCCAAGGAGACCAGCTCATGGGCGCCAAATCCGTCCGCGTCGCTATCGTCGGCGTCGGCAACTGCGCCAGCTCGCTGGTGCAGGGCGTGCACTACTACCGCGACGCCGACCCGGACGAGCGGGTGCCCGGTCTCATGCACGTCGAGCTCGGCGGGTACCACGTGCGCGACATCGAGTTCGTCGCGGCGTTCGACGTGGACGCGAAGAAGGTCGGCCGTGACCTCGCCGAGGCGATCGTCGCGCCGCCCAACAACACGATCACCTTCGCCGAGGTGCCGCCGATCGGTGTCGAGGTGCAGCGCGGCCCCACCCTCGACGGCTTCGGGGAGTACTACGCCCAGGTCTGCCAGGAGAGCGACCTGCCGGTCGTCGACGTGGCCGCCGAGCTGCGCCGCGCAGGCGCCGACGTGCTCGTGTGCTACCTGCCGGTGGGCTCCGAGCGGGCGGCGCGGGCCTACGCCGAGGCGGCGCTGGACGCCGGCGTCGCCTTCGTCAACTGCCTGCCGGTGTTCATCGCCAGCGACCCCGCGTGGGCGGCACGGTTCACGGAGGCGGGGGTGCCGATCATCGGCGACGACATCAAAAGCCAGGTCGGCGCCACGATCACCCACCGGATCCTGACGCGCCTGTTCGAGGACCGTGGCGTCGCCATCGACCGCACGTACCAGCTGAACTTCGGCGGGAACATGGACTTCATGAACATGCTGGAGCGGTCGCGGCTGTCGTCGAAGAAGGTGTCCAAGACCCAGTCGGTCACCTCCCAGATGGCCGCGGGCATGCCGAAGGACGCGATCCACATCGGCCCGTCGGACCACGTGCCGTGGCTGGAAGACCGCAAGTGGGCCTACATCCGCATGGAGGGCCGCAACTTCGGCGACGTCCCGCTCAACGTCGAGCTGAAGCTGGAGGTGTGGGACTCGCCCAACTCGGCCGGCGTGGTCATCGACGCGGTGCGCTGCGCGAAGCTGGCGCTTGACCGGGGGGTCGCTGGTCCGCTGCTCGGCCCCTCCAGCTACTTCATGAAGTCACCGCCGGCGCAGTACCCCGACGACGTGTGCCACCGCCTGGTCGAGGAGTTCATCGCCGGCCCGGTCGCCGCCGCCCCGGGCGACAGCGTGCAGCTCGAGGCCACCGTGGAGGTCGGCGCGGCTCGCTGAGCCGACGGCGTCACAACCGCCCCGCCCGCCCCGCGGGGGCGTAGCGGTACCACACCCGCCCGTGGACGCCGCGCAGCGGCAGGGCGCCGTAGTCGCGGCTGTCGGTGCTGTGCGCGGCGTTGTCGCCGAGCACGACGACCTCGCCGGCACCGGCACGCAGCGTCGCGCCGGCGACCGCGACGGTCTGGCCGGGCAGCGCCGCGACGCGCTTGACGACCCAGCGCTGCGACGCGGTCGGGTCGCGCACGACGACCATGTCGCCGCGGCGCAGGCGCCGGACGGGGCGCACGAGCACATGGTCGCCGGGCAGCAGCGCCGGGGCCATCGACAGGCCTTTGACGGCGACCCGGCACGGGCCGCGCGACCACACACAGGCGACGAGCGCCACCAGCGTCGGCACGCTGTCGAACAGCGTCGTGCGGCTCGTTTCCGCCACCAGCATCTGGATAGGGTAGGAACGACCGGGCCTGCAGCCCCGCAACCGCCGTCAAGGAGTTCCAGCGATGTCTCTCGCCGCTCGCCTGCTCACGCTCGTCGACCGCGTCGCCGCCCCCGTCGACGCGTACGCCCACTGCGACATCCCCTGCGGCGTGTACGACCCCGAACAGGCGCGCATCGAAGCGGAGTCCTGCTTCAAGATCATCGAGAAGTACGCCGGCAACGACGACCCGCTGTTCCGCCAGCGGTGCGTGCTGGTCAAAGAGCAGCGCGCCGAGCTGGCGAAGCACCACATCTCCGTGCTGTGGAGCGACTACTTCAAGCCCGAGCACCTCGCCCAGTTCCCGGACCTGCACGACGTGTGCTGGCGCGCGGTCAAGCAGTGCTCGGCCGTCAAGCGCTCCCTGGACCCAGGTGAGGCGCAGACGCTGCTCGACCTGATCAACCAGATCGACAAGATGTGGCAGGAGACCGGCGGCGTGGCCACGACCCGCACCAACGGCCGCCCCGGCGGCTGACCGCGGGCCGCCGCGTTGCCACCAGGCCCCGCCACCGGCGGGGCCTTTCCACTGCCTGGAGGGATCCCCGTGGCACCAGGCCCCGCCGCCGAGCCGGTCGACGCCGACCCGGTCGACGCCGACCTCGCCGACCTCGCCGACGCCTACGGCGTCGCGACGCGCTACGACGACTACCTGCGCCGCCCCGTCGACGTGGCGGCGACGCCGGTGCGCCTCGCGCTGGCTGCCATGGGCGTGGCGGCCGGGGACGCGGCGCAGGTCCGCGAGTCACTCGAGACGGTCCGCGCCGCCGCGGCGCGCCGCCTGCTCGCCCCGGGCCCCGTCGTGCGCGCCGACCGCGGCGCCCGTCTGGCGGTCGCGGCGGGCGGCCGCCGCGTCCGCGTCACGCTGCGCCTGGAGGAAGGCGCCAGCCGCGAGCGCGCGGTCGTCGGCGACGCCCTCGGCGTGCCCGCCGGCCTGCCGACCGGCTACCCCCGCCTAGACGGGGTGGTCTCGAGGTCGGCGACGCGACGGCGAGCGAGACGCTCGTCGTGGGGCCGGCGCGCTGCCCGCAGCTGCAGCAGCGACCCGGCTGGGGCTGGATGGTGCAGCTGTACGCCGCCCGCAGCGCCGCGTCGTGGGGGATGGGCGACTACGCCGACCTGGGCACCCTCGCACGCTGGGGCGGCGAGCTCGGCGCCGACCTGCTGCTCGTCAACCCGCTGCACGCCGCGACCCCGGTCCTGCCGCAGGTCGACTCGCCGTACTACCCGTCCAGCCGGCGCTTCCGCAGCCCGTTGTACCTGCGGGTCGAACAGCCGCCCGAGTTCGCCGCCCTGCCGCCGGCCGAGCGCGAGCGGATCGCGGCGCTGGCCGAACAGGCACGCGCCGCCGGCGGCGGCGACCGCATCGACCGCGACGCGGTGTTCCGGGCCAAGACCGCGGCGCTGGAGCGACTCGCCGCCGTCGACGCGGGCGACCAGCGACGCGCCGCGTTCGCCGCGTGGCGCGACCGCGAAGGCCGCGGCGTCGTCGACTTCGGCATTTTCTGCGCGCTGGCCGAGCGCCACGGCGTGCCGTGGCAGGACTGGCCGCCGGCGTTGCGCCACCCCGACGCGCCGGCGGTCGCGGCGGCGCGCGACGAGCTCGCCGCCGACCGGGTCGCGTTCCACGTGTGGCTGCAGTGGCTGTGCGACGGGCAGCTCGCCGACGCGCAGGCGGCGACCGGCGCGGGGATGGCCGTCGGGATCGTCCACGACCTCGCCGTCGGCGTCGACCCGGGCGGGGCGGACGCGTGGGCGCTGCAAGACGACCTCGCGCTGGGCGTCACCGTCGGCGCGCCGCCCGACGGCTTCAACCAGAAGGGGCAGGACTGGCGGCTGCCGCCCCTGCTGCCGGCCCGTCTGCCCGCCACCGGCTACGCCCCGTTCCGCGACATGCTGCGCTCGGTGCTGCGCTCCGCCGGTGGCATCCGCGTGGACCACGTCATGGGCCTGTGGCGGCTGTGGTGGGTGCCCGCCGGCCGGTCCGCCGCCGAGGGCACCTACGTGCGCTACCCGGCCGACGCGCTGCTGGGCGTGCTCGCGCTCGAGGCGGAGCGCGCGGGCGCGCTGGTCGTCGGCGAGGATCTCGGCACCGTCGCCGCCGGCGTGCGCGAGACGATGGCCGAACGCGGCGTGCTGTCGTCGCGGGTGCTGTACTTCGAGCGGGTCGACGACGACCCGCAGCAGCCGCGACTGCCGGCGGCGGACTACCCCGAGCTGGCGCTGACCTCGATCACCACCCACGACCTGCCCACCGCGGCCGGGTGGTGGGCCGACGAGGACGTCCGCGTCCAGACCGAGCTCGACCTGTACGGCAGCGCCACGACGCCGCAGGCAGAGGCCGCGCGCAAGGCCGGCGAGCGCGCGGACATGCTCGAGCTGCTGGGCAGCGAAGGTCTGCTTCCCGACGGCGAGCCCGACGACGAGGCGCTGGTCGTCGCGATGCACGCCTTCCTCGCGCGCACGCCGTCGTTGCTCGTCGCGACCGGGCTGGGTGACGCGCTCGGCGACCGCCGGCAGCCGAACATGCCGGGCACCACCGACGAGTACCCGAACTGGCGGCTGCCGCTCGCGCGCAGCGGGCCGGCGGGTGCCGAGCCGGTGCCGCTCGACGAGGTGCTCGGCGACGCGCGCGTCCGGCGCATCGCGGCCGCCCTCAGCAACCGGACGCGCAGCGCACCGTGACGGAAGGTGACGCTGCGTGTTTGAAGGGGTCCGAGGTGCGGGCATACCGGCCGAGCACGGACCGCCACCGCCCACGACACGAGGACGCGGCATGACGCCTGCGAGCACGGACACGGCTAGCAGCCGCGTGCTCGTCGTGGACGACGACCCGACGGTCCGGGAGCTGTTCACCGAGGCACTGGAGCTCGCCGGCTTCGAGGCGGTGCCTGCCGCGGGGGGGCAGGCGGCGCTGGACCTGCTCGAACGCGACGGCGTCGAGGCGGTGCTGCTCGACAGCCAGATGCCGGGGATGGACGGCCTGGCGGTGCTGCGCGCGATCCGCGGCCGACCGCGGCTACGCACGCTGCCGGTGATCCTGGTGACCGGCGCCGCCGAGGTCGCCGACCGGGTGCGCGGCCTGGAGGCCGGCGCGAACGACTACCTCGCCAAGCCGGTCGACGTCGCGGAACTCGTCGCCCGCGTCCGCACGCAGCTGCGCAGCCAGGCGGCGTGGATGCGGCTGCTCGAAGGCCAGCTGCGCGACCGAGCGACGGTGACCGAGGCGCTGTGCCGGCTGCGGCCCGAGCACACCCCCGAGGTGACGGCGGACCTGATCTGCGGGGAGATCGCCCGCCTGCGCAACCTGACCGGGGTGGCGCTGATCGCGTTCACCGACGACGGCGGCGCGGTCACCCTCGCCCGCCATGGGCACGTGGCGCGGGCGGTGCGCACCGGTCTCGCGTTACCGGAGGTGACCGCGAAGTCGCTGCGGGAGCGGGCGGCCCGCGGGGCCTGGACCGAGGAGCGCGTCGCCCAGCCGCCCGGGGCGACCGGGCCGCCGCTGCTCGGTGCGGACGCCGCCGTCGCGGCCTACGCGCCGCTGCACAGCCAGGGCCGGCTGCTCGGCCTGCTGGGGCTGTCGAGCGGTCCCGCGGCCGACGACGCGCCGACCGACGCGATCGCGCAGGCGCTGTCCGCGGCGATCGACTTCGCGGCGGTATCCGCCGCGCTGCTCGGCCCGGGGCTGCGCCAGCGGTTCGAGCTGCACACCTCCCAGGCCGAGCTCCGCCGACTGCTCGACGGCGAAGGGTTCACGCCGGTGTTCCAACCGATCGTCGACCTCGCAACCGACCGGGTGGTGGGCGACGAAACGCTGACGCGCTTCGCCGACGGCGTCGCGCCGCAGCGCCGCTTTGCGGAGGCCGCGCGCGTCGGGATGGGGCACGCATTCGAGCGCGCGACGATGGTCGCGGCCCTGCTCGCGGCCACCGACCTGCGCGACGTGTGGGTCAGCGTGAACGTCTCGCCCGGGTTCCTGGCGGCCGGCGGCGCCGAGGAGCTGCCGCGGCCGGCGACGTGCAGCCTGGTCCTCGAGCTCACCGAACACGACCCGGTGGAGGACTACAGCGAGATTCGCCGCGCCATCGAGCGCCTCGACGGCGTGCGACTGAGCATCGACGACGCGGGGGCTGGCTACGCCTGCCTCACCCACGTCCTGACGCTGGGACCGGCGTTCATCAAGCTCGATCGCGGCTGGGTGGTCGGCATCGACGCGGACCCCGCCCGCCAGGCGCTGGTCGCGGGGCTGCAGTCGTTCGCCGAGCGGACCGGCGCGACGATCATCGCGGAGGGGATCGAAACCGAGGCAGAGCTCGCGACGCTGCGCGAACTCGGCGTGGCGCTCGGGCAGGGCTACCTGCTGGGCCGGCCGCTGCCGGCCACGGCCCTGGTGGCAAGCCGCTGACTCAGACCCACTTGGCGAGCCACAGCGCCTCGCCGAGCTGTTCGAGGTTGGCCAGCTGCGCCTCGGCGTCGTCGACGTGGTGCTCCTCGTCGGTGAGCAGCCGCTCGAACAGCGTGCGCGACCCGGGGTCGCCCGCGGAGCCGCAGACCCCGATCGCGCGGCGGTACCGCTCGACGGCGCCCTTCTCCATCTCGTAGTTCAGCCGAAACTGTTCGATGACCGTCTCGCCGACGCCGACGGTGAACAACCGCTGCAGGTTGGGCACCCCGTCGAGAAACAAGATCCGCTCGATGAGCGTCTCGGCGTGGCGCATCTCGCCGATCGACTCGTCGTAGTAGTCCTTGGCCAGCGTTGCGTAGCCCCAGTTGGCCGTCATCTTCGACGCGATGAAGTACTGGTTGACCGCGGTCAACTCGCCGGTCAGCGCCTCGTTGAGGACCTCGATGACCTCCGGACTGCCCTGCATGGCGACCTCCGACGCGAGACGGGCTGCGTCGGCCAGCCTACGGGTGCGTCGCGACCGCGTCGAGCGTGACGGACGCCGCGGCGGCCGGACAGTCGCGGCACGCAGCGAGCAGCCGGGTGATCGCCGGCACGCACCCGCCGCACTCGCTGCCGGCACCGCAGGCGGCGGCGACGTCGAACTCGTCGCGAGCGCCGCGGGCGATCTCGTCGAGGATGCGCCGGTCGTTGACGGCACGGCAGTGGCAGACGAGCACGAACGCCTCCGGTGGTAAGGCTGCCCTTACGAGAATAGCGCCTGTCCTGATGCGGCGCGCAACCCGCCGCTCAGGCGCCGCCGATTCCCTGCTCGCGCGCCCAGCGGTCCAGCAGCGCGTACGCCTCGGCGGGCTCGATGGGGCCGTGGTCCAGGCGCGCCTCGAGCAGCATCCGGTACGCCCGCCCGACCGCCGGGCCGGGCGCCAGGCCGAGGTGGGCCATGATCTCGTGGCCGTCCAGCGGCGGACGGATCCGCTCCAGCTCCTCTTGGGCTTGCAGTGCGGCGATGCGTGCCTCGAAGGCGTTCATCGCGTCCGCGAAACGCCTCGCCTTTTTGCGGTCGCGCGTGGTGACGTCGGCGCGGGTCAGCGCGTTGAGCCGCTCGAGCTGGTCGCGCCGGCCGGCGTCGCGCACGTAGCGGCGAACCGCCGCGTCGGTCCACGCTCGGTCGCCGTAGCCGTGGAAGCGCAAGTGCAGATGGACGAGGTCGCTGACGTCGTCGACGGTGTCGTTGGGGTAGCGCAGCGCCGTCAGGCGTTTGCGTGCCATGCGCGCGCCGACGTGGTCGTGGCCGTGGAAGGTGACCTTGCCGTCGCCGCAGAACTCGCGCGTCGCCGGCTTGCCGATGTCGTGGAGCAGTGCCGCCAACCGCAGCGTCAGGTCGTCGGCTCGACAGCGGTCGACCACGGCCATGGTGTGGGCGTAGACGTCTTTGTGGGAGTGCAGCGGGTCGCGTTCCATGCGCAGCGCCGGCACCTCCGGCAGGAACCGGTCAGCAAGACCGGTGTCGCATAGCAGGTCCATGCCAGCCGCCGGCGTCGGCGCGCACACCAGGCGGCTCAGCTCGTCGCGCAGCCGCTCACGGCTGACCGTGTCGAGAGTGGGGGCCAGCGCCGTCGCGGCCGCCCGCGCCGCCGCGTCGGGGCGGGCGTCGAGCACCGCGGCGAAGCGCGCCAGGCGCACCATGCGCAACGGGTCGTCCGCGAAGCTGGACTCCGGGGCGACGGGCGTCCGCAGGACCCGGTCGCGCAGGTCGGCCAGCCCGCCGAACGGGTCGACGAAGTGGTGGTCGGGCAGCCGCACCGCCATCGCGTTGACCGTGAAGTCGCGGCGCGCCAGGTCGGTGTCGATCGTGCCGGCGAACGCCACGTCAGGGTGACGCGAGCCGGCGGTGTACGCCTCGCAGCGGAAGGTGGTGACCTCGAGCTTCCACCCGGCCTTGGCGGCGCTGACCGTGCCGAAGCGCGCCCCGGTCAGCCAGATCGCGTCGGCCCAGCCGCGCAGCAGCTCCTCGCTGCGCTCCGGCGGCGCGGACGTCGCGAAGTCCAAGTCGTCCTGCACGCGGTCGAGGAAGGTGTCGCGGACCGTGCCGCCGACGAGGTACAGCTCGTAGCCGGCCGCTGCGAAGCGTTCGCCCAGCTCGTCGGCGACGGGGTAGCGGGCGACCATCCGTCCGAGCTGGCGCTCCTGCGCCGGGGTGAGGTCGTCGCCCATCGTCGGGATGCTACGGGCGGGCGGCGCGACCTCCCGCCGGGATGTGCGCGGGCGGGGGCCCGGCGGTGTGGCTTACGCGTCGAGGCCGGCGGCGCGCACCGCGATGCGGAAGTCGTGCGGGCTGGTGGCGGCGTTCATCGCGTCGCGCAGCGTGACGCGCACCTCGCGGTACAGGGTAAGCAGGTGCTGGTCGAACGTCTGCATCCCGTAGTACGCCCCGTCGGCGATGGCGTCCTCGATCTGGGCCGTCTTGGACGGGTCGACGACGAACTCGTGCAGGCGCGTCGTCATGACCAGGCACTCGATGGCCGCGACGCGCCCGCCGCCGACCTGCGGCAGCAGCCGCTGGCACACGATGCCCTTCAGCGAGTTCGCCAGCGACAGGCGGACCTGGTGCTGGGAGTGCGGCGGGAACAGATCGACGATGCGGTTGATCGTCTCGGTCGCGTTCGTCGTGTGCAGCGTCGACACGACCATGTGACCGGTCTCGGCCGCCTGGAGCGCGGCGCTGACCGTCTCGGTGTCGCGCATCTCGCCGATGAAGATGACGTCGGGGTCCTGGCGGGCCACCGAGCGCAGCGCTGACGAGAAGCCGCCGGTGTCCACGCCGATCTCGCGCTGGTCGATGATCGCGAGCTGGTCGCGGTGGAGGATCTCGATCGGGTCCTCGATCGTGACGATGTGGCAGCGCCGCGTCGCGTTGATGTGGCTGATCATCGCCGCGGTCGTCGTCGTCTTGCCCGAGCCGGTCGGCCCGGTCACGAGCACGAGCCCACGGTGCTCCTCGGCGAGCTTGCGGATCGCGGGCGGCAGGTTGAGGTCCTCGATCGTTTGGGCGCTGGGCAGCACTCGGCGCAGCACCATGCCGACCGACCCGCGCTGGCGGAACACCGCGACGCGGAAGCGTCCGCAGCCGGCGAGCGAGTACGCCAGGTCCGCCTCGTTGCCGGCCATGAACGACGCCCACAACTCGTCAGACATCGCCTCGCGGGCGAAACGCAGGGTGTCCTCGCCGCCCAGCTGCGGCAGGTCGTGGACCTCCGACAGCTCCCCGTCGATGCGGATGTACGCCGGCCCGCCCGCCTTCAGGTGCAGGTCGGAGCCGCCCTTGTCCACCAGCAGGCGTAGGTAGGCGTGGAAGTCCACGGACACGATCCCTTCTCGCAGCGACAGTCCTTCCGCGAGGTTGTCGGCGCTGCGCGCGGCGATCTTGACCGCGGCGGCGGTTCCGCCCCGCGTCGCGCCTTCGCGCGCCGCGCGCGTCGCGCCTTCGCGCGCCGCGCCCGCCTCGCCCAACGTAGGATTCCGCTATGGCCCGCTACCCCACGAGGCACGCCGTCTCGGCCGGCGGGCTGGTGTTCGACGACCGGCCGGACGGCCGCTGGGTGGTGCTCATCTCGCGGCGCAACGCCGCGGGCGCCCTGCAGTGGACGCTGCCGAAGGGCGGGCTCGAAGACGGCGAGGATCTCGAGGCGGCGGCGGTCCGTGAGGTGCTCGAGGAGACGGGGCTGCGCTCGACGATCACCGGCAAGCTCGGCGTCGTCGACTACTGGTTCGTGTGGAAGCCCGACGAGATCCGCTACCACAAGTACGTCCACTACTTCTTGATGGCCTTCGTCGACGGCGACACCCAGGCCCACGACGACGAGGCAGAGGACGTCGTGTGGCTGCCGCTGTCCGCCGCGGTGGAGCGCCTCACTCACCCCAACGAGCGCCGACTGGTGCAGGCAGCAGCACCGGGGGGCGACGGCGACGCCGTCGCGGTGCGCAATGCGGCGGTCGAGGCTGGGCCGGGGCGCTAAACGCACTACACTCGCGGCCGTGACCGACGCCGGCGACCGGACCGAGACGCTCGGGCCGACGGTCGCCGCCGCGGGTGACGAGCCGGTGGTGCTCGGGGGCCGTTACGAGCTGACGCAGCGCATCGCGAGCGGCGGGATGGCCGCCGTGTGGCGCGGCTACGACACGGTCCTCGCGCGCACGGTCGCGGTCAAGCTGCTCCACGATCACCTCGCCGCCGACGCCGGGTTCCGCGAACGGTTCCGTCGTGAGGCGATCGCCGCGGCGAAGCTGACCCACCCCCATGTCGTCAACCTCTACGACACCGGCACCGAGGGCGACCGCGTCTACCTCGTCATGGAGTTCGTCGACGGCGCGACTTTGCGCGACGTCATCGCCGACCTCGGGTCGCTGGCGCCCGGTCAGGCCGCCGACATCGGCGAGAAGGTGGCGCGCGCCCTGCACTACGCCCACGAACGCGGCCTGGTCCACCGCGACGTCAAGCCGGCCAACATCCTCATCGGCGACGACGGGGCGGTGAAGGTCGCCGACTTCGGGATCGCGAAGGCCGAGGAGGCCGACGGCGACCTGACCAAGACCGGCATGGTGCTCGGCACGGCGGCCTACGTGGCTCCCGAGCAGATCACCGGCGCAGCGCCGATCGACGGACGCGCCGACCAGTACGCGCTGGGCTGCGTCCTGTACGAGGCGCTGACGGGGCGCCCGCCGTTCAAGGGCGACTCGGCCGTCGCCACGGCGGCGCAGCGACTGGACACGGCGCCGCCGCCGCTTCGTGCGGTCCGCCCGGGTCTTCCGCGCGGCCTGGACGCCGTCGTGATGCGCACGCTGCGGCGGACGCCAGCGGACCGCTTTCCGTCGGCGCGCCAGCTCGCCGACGCGCTCGCGCCGTTCGCCGACAGCGACCGCGCCCAGACCGCGGCGCTGGCACGCACGGTGCCGGGCACGACCGCCACCGCGACGTTGCCGCGGGCGGCGCCGCCACGACCGCCGCTGCGGCGCGCGGGCCGCGCCCTGCACCGGGAGCGCCGCTGGGTCGTGCCGGTGTTCGCGCTGGCGCTGGTCGCCGGTGCCGGCGTCGGCTTGGCGCTCGCGGGCGGCGCGCTCGACCCCAGCCGGCTCGAGCGCCCGCAGGCGTCGCCGGCGGCGCCGGCCGCCAAGCCGTCGCCGGTCGCGCCGCCGCCCAAGCCGGGGCCCCTCGAGGTCACCGGGGCCACGGCGTTCGACCCGCAGCGCGACGGGCGGGAGAACGACGAGTCACCGCCGGCGCTGTCCGACCGCGACCCGTCCACGACCTGGCGCACCGACATCTACAACAGCGCCGAGTTCGGCGGCTTGAAGGACGGCGTCGGCTTCGTCCTGGACCTCGGCGACCAGCAGCGCGTCACCGGCGTCGAGCTGGCGACGACGACGCCGGGCGCCAACTACCAGGTGTCGGTCGCCGAGCGCGCCGCCGACGAGATCGGGGGGCTGGCCCGGGGGATGACGGTCACCGACGCCGACGCCAGCGAGCAGGTGAGCTTCGACCGCGCGCCGGTCGGGCGCTACGTCCTGGTGTGGGTCAGCGCCCCGCTGCCAGGCAGCGGCAGCAGCTACAAGGCCGAGTTCTCCGAGATCGTCGTGCGCGGCACGCCCGAGCGTGGTTGACGACGAGGCGCTCGTCGCGGCGTTCGTCGCGGGCGATGCCGGGGCGTTCGACGAGCTGGTGCGCCGCTACGCCCGGCGGGTGTACGGCATCTGCCTGCGCTACTTCGGCGACCCGACCGACGCCGAGGACGCCGCCCAGGAGACCTTCGTCGCGCTGCTGCGCCGCGCCGAGACCTACACCGGCGCTGCGGCGTTCTCGACGTGGCTGTACCGGGTCGCCACCAACGCCTGCAACGATCTGGCGCGCAAGCGCGCACGGCGCCCACAGGCCGCCGGCGTCGACGTCGCGACCCTCTCCGACGTCGCCACGCCCGACGACCTGCTCGCCGACCGCGAGCTCGGGCTCGAGCTGCACGCGGCGCTGCGGACGCTGGACCCGGCGACGCGCGCGGCGGTGGTGCTCCACGACGTCGGCGGCCTGCCCTACGCCGACGTCGCCCAGCGCCTCGGCGTGGCGGTCGGCACCGCCAAGTCGCGGGTGTTCCGCGGTCACGCGCGGCTCGCGGCGGCGCTGGTCCACCTGCGCGACGAGCCGGTCGCCGCATCCGGAGGGGAACCCCCGCCCCGGTGCCGCCTCCAACCGTGCGACCATGACCGATTCTTCCGCTCCCGCCGACGACGCCGCGCTGTCGGCCTACCTCGACGGTGAGCTGTCGCCGGCCGAGACGGCCGCACTCGACGCCCGGATCGCCGCCGACCCGGCGCTGGCCGCACGGCTCGACGCGCTTGCCGACGCGCTCGTCGCGCTGCGCGGCGTCGACGCCGCCGTCCCGCCCGACGGCTTCGAGGCGCGGCTGCGCACGCGCCTGGACACCGAGCGCCGGCGCGGCGGCGCGGGCGCGCCGCCGCCCGCCGCGCCCCCCCCGGCGCCGGCGGGGGCGACGACGGCCGACCTCGCCGCGGCGCGCGCGCGCCGCGCCCGCTCCACGCGCTGGTGGACCGGCGCGGGGGCGGTCGCCGCGGTGCTCGTCGGCGTCGCGGTCGTCGGCGTCGGTCTGCGCAGCGGCGGCTCCGCGGGGCTCAGCGCGGAGTTCGCAGCACCTCCGGGCGGTGACGCCCGGGCCGGCCGCTCCGCGCCGCTCGCACCCGCCGCCGGAGAGGCCGAGTCGGCGACCGAGGCCGCCGGCGGCGCGCAGGACGCGCCGTCCGCTGGGGCAGGCGACGCCCGACGCGACACGGACGATGCGGCGGCCGCAGCGCTGGCACCGGTACTCGTCGACGAGGCGGTGGCGTTGGCCGACCCCGCGGCGGTGGCCGACCGCTTCGCGGCGCTACCGGAGACCGCCGCGCTGCTCGGCCGCCCGCGCGACGAGGCGGCGTCGCTCGCGCGGTCCTACGGCGCCGCGGTCGAACGGGCCGAGCCGTTCGACGGGGGCGTGGCGCCGGCCGGGTGCCTCGACACGGTGCTGACCGCCGCGACCGGTCCGCTCGTGCCCGCACGGGTCGAGCGCGTGGTCTACCAGCGGCGCCCGGCACTCGCGTACGTCCTGGTCGGCGCGAGCGGCGGCAGCGCCGCCCTGGACCGGGTGGAGGTCTGGATCGTCAGCCCCGACGACTGCGCGACCGTGCTGTTCCGGCAGGTCGAACGCTGACCGGTCAGCCGCGCAGCCCGCGCGCCGCCCCGTAGGCCGCCGCGGCGACCCCGAGCAGCGCGAACGGCCGCATCAGCAGCGCAAGTCCCACGGTGAGCACGCCACCGGCGAGCACGCCGGCGAGGACGCCGAGCGCGACGGCGCCGGCGAGAAACGGCTGCTGGCTCTGGCCGGCCGCGCCCCACGCGACCGCGCGCCCGACCCCGAAGCCGAGCAGCCCCGGCAGGATCACCGAGCCGAAGCCGACCTGGCCCAGCACGGCGTTGAGCACGAGACCGCCGGCGATCGCCACCGCCAGACCCGCGCCGCCGCCCTTGAGGTAGTGCTCGGGCCGCCCCATGGCACGGGCGCGGCGTGGCACGCGCGCACAGCGGGGGCACTTCTGGCCGACCACCGACTGGCGCATGCAGCGCGGGCAGATGGGCGCGTCGCAGCTCGAGCACGACACCCGGGTCTCGACCGCTGGATGGTTGACGCACCGGGGGACCGTCTGCTCCACCGGGCTAGTGTAGGCAGCGCCGCCACCGAGAAGACCGACGCAGGAGCCGCCATGCCGGAGCCCTCCGACCCGCGTGAGGTCGTCGTCATCGGGTCAGGCCCGGCGGGTCTGACCGCTGCCCTGTACACCGCCCGTGCCGACCTCCACCCGCTGGTCTTCGAGGGCCTGGAGGCGGGCGGCCAGCTCATGCTGACCACCGAGGTCGAGAACTTTCCCGGCTTCCCGCAGGGCCGCATGGGCCCCGAGCTGATGAACGACCTTCGCAAGCAGGCGGAGCGCTTCGGCGCCGAGATCGTCACCGCCGACGTCGACCGCGTCGACTTCCGGTCCGGCTCGCCGTTCACGGTGACGGTGGGCGACCGCGACTACCGCGCCCGCACGGTGATCGTCGCGACCGGCGCGACGGCGCGCTGGCTGAGGCTGCCCAACGAGCAGCGGCTCATCGGTCGCGGGGTGTCGTCGTGTGCCACGTGCGACGGCTTCTTCTTCCGCGACAAGGAGCTCGTCGTCGTCGGCGGCGGCGACTCGGCGATGGAAGAGGCGACGTTTCTGACCAAGTTCGCCACCAAGGTCACCGTCGTGCACCGCCGTGACGAGCTGCGGGCGACGAAGATCATGCAGGACCGCGCCTTCGCCAACGAGCGGATCAGCTTCACGTGGAACGCGCAGGTCGTCGACGTCCTTGGCGACGAGGCCGTGACCGGCGTCGTGCTCGCCGACACCGTCACCGGCGACCGCCGCGAGCTGCGCACCGACGGCGTGTTTCTCGCCATCGGCCACGACCCGACGACCGCACTGTTCCGCGGCAGCCTCGAGCTCGACGACGCCGGCTACATCGTCGTCCGCGAACCGACGACGGCGACCAGCGTCGACGGGGTGTTCGCCGCGGGCGACGTCGTCGACCACGTCTACCGGCAGGCAATCACCGCCGCCGGCATGGGCTGCAAGGCCGCAATCGACGCGGAACGGTGGCTCGGGATCGACGCGCACAATTGGTGATAACCCCGTTCTCCCCGCCGCCGTGCGCGACGGCGCCGTAGTAGCCTCCCGCCCCACAAGTCCGGCACGTTCGGGACCTACACATCCGCGGCTCGGCTGTCCCCCCGTCAGCCGAGCCGCGAGCGAGGGGCGCTTCGGCGCCCCTCGCGGCGTTGCGCGGCGTCGCGCGGCGGGCGGCGGGGAATAGCTGCCGGCACGCACCGGTTGCACCGGGGCGTCGACCGACCTGTGAGGAGAAGCCCATGAGCAGCGCGAAGCCCGTCACCGACCAGGAGTGGGACGCCGAGGTCATCGCCTCGGACACGCCCGTGCTCGTCGACTTCTGGGCCGAGTGGTGCGGGCCGTGCCGGATGGTCGGACCGGTCGTCGACGAGATCGCCGACGAGAAGGCCGGCACGTTGAAGGTGCTCAAGCTCAACGTCGACGACAACCCGGAGGTCGCCCGCAAGTACCGGGTCATGTCAATCCCGACGCTGATGGTGTTCTCGGGCGGTGACGAGCGTAAGCGCATCGTCGGGGCGCAGGGCAAAGCCCAGCTGCTCGCCGCCGTCGAGGACGCGCTCGCGTAGCGTCTCCGGCGCGGCGTAGGCCCTTCGGGCGGCGCTGGCCGGAGGGGCACTCGGTGCGCTGCCGTCGGGGCGGCGCGAGCCGGGCGCGACCGCCGGCGGCCGGGGAAGCGCGGTCGCCGGACTCCTAGACTGCGGCCATCGTGACGAGACTCATTCGCGCCGGCGACTCCGGGGCGGCGGTCGCGGACGTTCAGCAGCGTCTCGCGCGCGTTCTCGGCGAGGCGCTGCCCGCCGACGGCCGCTTCGGCGACACGACGCTGTCCGCGGTCCGCCGTTTCCAGCGCGACCGCGGCCTGCCGGCCGACGGCATCGTCGGGCCCGAGACGTGGCGCTCGCTGGTCGAGGCCGGTTGGACGTTGGGCAGCCGGATGTTGTGGCACTCGCGGCGCATGATGCGCGGCGACGACGTCCGCGACCTCCAGCACCGACTCAACCGGCTCGGCTTCGACGCCGGGGCCGAGGACGGCGTGTTCGGACCGCTCGCGCGTGCCGCGATCGAGGAGTTCCAACGCAACGTCGGCCTGACCGTCGACGGCGTCGCCGGGCCACAGACGGTCGCCGCGCTGCAGCGCGTCCAGCGCGCGCACCAGTCCGGCGGCGTGGGGGTCCGTGCGCGCGAGCGCGAGTGGCTGCGCGGCCTGTCGGGACGCTCGCTGGCCGGCGCGCGGATCCTCGTCGACCCCAGCCACGGCGCCGGCGACCCCGGCCACGTCGGCCCCTCGGGCGTCAGCGAGGCCGAGGTTGCCTGGCAGGTGTCGTCGCGCGTGGCCGCCCGGCTCGCCGCCCGCGGGGCGCACGCCGTGCTGTCGCGCGGGCCGGCGAGCAACCCGACCCCGCGCGAGCGCGCCCGGCTGGCCAACGAACAAGGCGTCGACGTCACCGTGTCGGTCGGCGTCAACGCGCTGCGTGCGCCGGCCGCCTCGGGCGCCAGCACCTACTACTTCGGCGCGCCGCACTTCGTGTCGGAAAGCGGCTACCGCCTCGCGTCACTGGTGCAGTCCGCGATGCTCGACGCCGGCTGGGGTCCCGACTGCCGGGTCCATCCCATGACCTGGTCGATCCTGCGCGAGACCCGCATGCCGACCGTCGTCGCCGAGCCGGGGTTCATCACATCCGCCCGCGACGAGCCAAGGCTGGTGCGTCCCGCGGATCAGGACCGGCTGGCCGAAGCGCTCGTGAGCGCGCTCGCACGCTTCTTCGAAGGCGCCGACGCCGCGTGACGCTGGGCCTGCAACGCCGGGCGCACCGGCGCGGGCGCCCGTTCGCGCTTGCTCAGTGCGGTCAGGACGTGCTCCAAGGCCTGACCCACCGATTCCTGCCAGCGGACGGTCTTGCGCAGGTCGAGGCGCAGCAGCGGGTGCTCGACGTCGTCGTGGAGCACCTCGAACCCGCAGGCATGCAAAAAGCCGTCAGGGACGACGCACGCGCCGAACGCGTCGGCATTCACGGCCCAGCGAGCGGCGTAGGCCTCCAGCGCCCGTGACCCGCGGCGGTGCGTCTCACGCAGGACGCTGTGGAGCAACAGCTTGGCCGCGCCGCTGTCGCGGCAGGCGGGATCGACCCACAGCGTGGCGAGCAGCAACGCATCGTCGGACACCGCATGAGGCATCCGCCGCACCCGCGGGAAGTGCTCCGGCGGTCCGAAGGTCGCGTACCCCACGAGTCGGTCGTCGAGGTAGAGCGCCTTGCCGGGGGAGCCCCACTCGAGCTGCGTCGCCTGCCACCACGCTTCCTTGCATTCCGCGCCCCGCGCCTCGTCGCCGGCGCGCGGGCCGCGGGGCGCGCCCGGGACCTCCCAGAACACGCACGCGCGACACGCCTGCGGCAGGTCGCCGAGGTTCGCCAGCGTCAGGTCGTGCACCCGCCGGGTCACCGCGGGCCTCGGTCAGTCCTCCGGTCGCGGGCAGCAGCCGTCGCCGCGACGCCGGAGCGCTGCGCACGGTCGGGGCGGGGCGTGAGCGCCGCCGCGAGGCCGCCCGCGGCGACCCCGACGAGCAGGCCGACGACGGCGCGTACCATCGGGTGCGGCCCGCTGTCCTCGCCGAGGCCGGCGGGGTGGTCGGGTGGCGGCGCGACGTCCAGCGGCGGCACCAACCGCACCGGCGACGGTCCCTTCTGCGCCACCGCGGCCTCCTGCTCTTCGATGACGGCGGCCTGCCGAGGGCCGGCCGCGAGTCGTCAGTGTACCGGGGCGCCGAATCCGCCGAGCGCCCGCCGGCGTGGTGCGGTCCGTCGAGTGCAGGCCGTCGCCGCCCGGCGACCGCTCCGCGGGGCCGGTGTACCCTCGCCCGAGCCGCCGAGGAGGCCGGGGTGCCGTCGATCACCAGCGACCCGAACCTGTCGCGCTACGCCAGCCGAGCCCGGGGAATGTCGGCGTCAGAGATCCGGGCGCTGTTCGCCGTCGCGAGCCGCCCCGACATCGCGTTTCTCGCCGGCGGCATGCCCGACACCTCCGCGCTGGACTACGACGCGGTGGCGGCCGTCACCGACGAGGTGATCCGCACGGTGGGGCCAACCGCCCTGCAGTACGGAGGCGGGCAGGGTCTCGCCCCGCTGCGCGAGCAGTTGGTCACGGTGATGGCCGCCGAAGGGGTGCCCGCACGCGCCGACGACCTTGTCGTCACCACCGGCGGCCAGCAGGGTCTCGACCTCGTCGCGAAGCTGTTCTGCGATCCCGGCGACGTCGTCGTCGCCGAGGGGCCTTCCTACGTCGGCGCGCTCGGTGCCTTCGCCGCCTACCAGGCTGAGGTCGTCCACGTCGCCATGGACGCCGACGGGCTCGACCCCGCGGCCCTCGCCGCGACCCTTGACCGGCTCGCTGCTCGAGGACGCGTGCCGAAGTTCCTCTACACCGTCCCCAACCATCAGAACCCGGCCGGCTCGTCGCTGTCGGTCGCCCGGCGCGCGGCGGTCGCCGAGCTGGCGGCGCGCTACGACGTCCTGATCGTCGAGGACAACCCCTACGGCCTGCTCGACTTCAAGGGCGAGATCCGGCCGTCGCTGCGGTCGTTAGCCCCCGAACGGACTCTCTACGTCGGCACGCTGTCGAAGATCCTGTCCCCCGGGCTGCGGGTGGGGTGGGTCGTCGCGCCCGAGCCGGTGCGCGACAAGCTCGTGGTCCTGAAGGAGGCCGCCGACCTTTGCCAGTCGAACCTGACCCAGTACGTCGCCGAGCGCTGGTTCGCCACCCAGCCATGGATGGCGCAGGTCGAGACCTACCGTGAGGTGTATCGCGAGCGCTGCGACGCGATGCTCAGCGAGCTCGCCGCGAGCTTTCCGTCGGCGTGCCGCTGGACCGTCCCGACCGGCGGGTTCTTCGTGTGGGTCCAGCTGCCGTCGGGGTTCGACAGCCGCGGTCTGCTCGCCAAAGCACTCGGAGCGCGGGTCGCGTACGTTCCCGGCGCCGCCTTCTACGCCGACGGTGGCGGGGCAGAGCAGCTGCGCCTGTCCTTCTGCTTTCCGCCGCCCGACACCATCCGCGACGGTGTGCGCCGCCTCGCCGGCGTCATCGAGGCCGAGCGGGAGCTCGTCTCGGCGATCTACGCGGCCGGGCGATGACGCCGTTGCACGTGGCGGTGCTCGCCGGCGGGGTGTCGTTCGAGCGCGAGGTGAGCCTGCGGTCGGGGCGTCGGGTCGCCGACGCACTCGGCGACCGCGGTCACCGTGTGACGCGCCTGGACCTCGACGAACGGCTGGTACCCACGCTGGCGGACGGTGGCGTGGACGTCGCCTATCTGGCGCTGCACGGCAAGGCCGGTGAGGACGGCAGCGTCCAGTCGCTGCTGGAGCTCGTCGGGGTGCCCTACACCGGTCCCGACGCCGTGGCGTCGGCTCTTGCCTGGGACAAAGGGGTCGCCAAGGGACTGTTCCGACGCGCCGGCCTCGCGACGCCCGCGTGGGTGGCGCTGTCCTCCGATGCCATCCGTGACCTCGGCGCGGCCGGCGCCTTGGATCGCATCGTCACCCAACTCGGGACGCCGCTGGTGGTCAAGCCGTCGCGCGGCGGCGCTGCGCTCGGCGTCCGCATCGTCGACGACCCGGCGCAGCTGCCGCCGGCGCTCGTCGCCTCGTACAGCTACCACGCCGTCGTGCTCGTCGAGCGTTTCGTCGCCGGCACCGAGGTCGCCGTCTCGATCGTCGCGGGCGAGGCCCTTCCTGCCGTGGAGATCGTGCCGAAGGCCGGCCCGTACGACTTCTCGGCCCGCTACACCCACGGCGCGACCGACTACTTCGTCCCTGCGCGGCTCGATCCTGCAACGCTCGAGCGCTGCGAGGTCATGGCGCTGCGGGCGTGGGAGGTCACCGGCTGCCGCCACGTCGCGCGCGCCGATCTCATCGTCGATGAGGACGGCTGCCCGTGGCTGCTCGAACTCGACACGTGCCCGGGGATGACCGAGACCTCGTTGCTGCCGCTCGCGGCGGCGGCGCACGGCTGGTCCTTCGCCGACCTGTGCGAGCGGATCCTGTCGGTCGCGCTGCCGTCGGCGTAGCGCTGCTCGGGAAGGGCCTGCGGCCTAGCCTTTCCGCCTCGGGGCGGTCGCTTCGTGGCGCAGCGGCCGGCTGAGCGCGTTTTCCCTGGTCAGCGCGGTGTCATTCGTCCTGGAGCGACGTGCCCGCACCCCGCGCGACGACCGCGAGGAGACGTTCGAGGTCGTGCGCGCCGGCGTAGTCGATCACCACCCGACCACGGCGCGGCGACCCGGTGATCCGCACCCGAGTGGCGAGCGCGTCGCTGAGGCGACGTTCCAGGTCGCCGTACGGCGACGCCGCCCGAGCCTTCGCGGCGGCGGCGAGATCGGGCATGACACCATCGTCGGTTGCGGGTTCCGTGAGGCGGCGCACGAGTTCTTCGGCCGCGCGCACGGACAGGCCCTCGCCGACGACACGTTGCGCCACCCGGCGTTGGGTCCCGGCGTCGGGCAGCGCGAGGAGTGCCCGCGCGTGGCCGGCACTCAATGCGCCGGTGGCGACGTGGTGCTGCAGCTCTGGTGGCAGGGTGAGCAGCCGCAGGGTGTTGGACACCGCGGACCGGGACTTGCCGAGCTTGCTCGCCAGCGCCTCGTGCGTGATGCCGAAGTCGTCACGCAGCTGCTGGTACGCCGCCGCCTCCTCGAGGGGATTGAGGTCGGCGCGGTGGACGTTCTCTACCAGTGCTTCCGTGAGCAGGTCGGCGTCCTCGGTGTGGCGCACGACGGCCGGGATCTCGGCGAGACCGGCGAGCCGTGCGGCGCGGAAGCGACGCTCCCCGGCCACGATCTCGAATCGCTCTCCGGCGACGGGGCGCACGACGATGGGCTGCAACACGCCGACCTCACGCAGCGAGTGGGCCAACTCCTCCAGGGCCGCGTCGTCGAAGACGCCCCGCGGCTGTCTGGGATTCGGCTGGATGGCGGTGAGTGGCAGGGACAGGAGTCCGCTGCGGCCGGGTTCCGCCGTGGGGATGAGCGCCCCGAGGCCTCGTCCCAGCCCGCTTGGTCGGCTCACCGTTGTGCCCCTTCGTCGCTGTTGTGCAACCGCTCGAGCACCTCCGCGGCGAGGCGCCGGTACGCCCGCGCGCCGCGCGACGAGGGGTCGAAGACGGTGATCGGCTGGCCATAACTCGGCGCTTCAGCCAGCCGGACGGAACGCGGGATGCGCGTGGTGAAGACGCGCTCGCCGAAGTGGGCGATGACCTCGTCGACGACCTGCTGACCCAATCGCGTCCGGGCGTCGAGCATCGTGAGCACGAACCCGGTGATCTCCAGCGCCGCGTTGAGGTTGTCCTTGATGAGCTCGGCGTTGCGCCGCAGTGCCCCGAGTCCCTCCAGGGCGTAGTACTCGCACTGGATCGGCACGACGACGCCGTCGGCGGCTGAGAGGGCGTTGACGGTCAACAGGCCGAGGCTCGGCGGGCAGTCGATGAGCACGACGTCGAAGTCGCTACGCACATGCTCCAGCGAGCGACGAAGCCGTTGTTCCCGGCTGAACGCCGTCACCAGCTCGATCTCGGCGCCGGCAAGGTCAATGGTCGCCGGCAACACGAACAGATTCCGCACACTCGTCGGCTCGACGGCGTCAACGATGTCGGCGTTGGACACGAGCACGTCGTAGACGGTCGGCCGGCCGCTCGCGACCCGGACGCCAACGCCTGAGGTCGCGTTGCCTTGTGGATCGAGGTCGACGAGCAGCACGCGGGCACCGAGGTCGGCGAGGGCCGCGGCCAGGCTCACCGCGGTCGTCGTCTTCCCGACCCCACCCTTCTGGTTGGCGACGGTGAGCACCCGTGCCCGCTCGAACCGTGGCGCCGACACCGGCGTGGAGGCGGTGTCAAGCACAGCGCGGACGTCCTCGACCGCCGGGTCCAGGCGCGATGGTTCCACGTGAAACAATGGCCCGGAGGCCACGGGGGCGGTCGCGAGATCCGGGGCGGCCGGGGCGTCAGCGTTGCGCACCGCTCCGGGCGCCGGGCGGTCGGCGGCGACCGGTACCTCAGCGCCCGCCGCGGGCGGCGACGCGCCGGCGGCCTCACCGCCGCCGGGAGCCGCGGCAGCACCGTGCTCCACGGTCGCGTCGTGCGATCCCCCCTCGTCCGCTCCGCCAGCGCCCTGTGTGGGTACGTCTCCAGGCCACTCACCGCGGACCGGGTGAGCGCCGGCGGTTTGGTCCGCATCCGCCGAGGCGTCCGGCGCGCCGCGCGGCGCCGAAACGCCAGATGGGGCCGCGGCGCCGCCGTCCTCGCCGAGGTGCATGACCGAGCCAGCGGACGCCTTGGCGGTCCGATCGCTACCCACCGCCGAAACGCCAGGCGTGGCCGCGGCCCCGCCGTGGCCGCCGACGTCCACGACCGAGCGGACGGACGCCCGGGCGGCCTCCTCCCTGTCGGCCGCCCCCACGGCGGCGGATGGCTCGGGTTCAGCGCCTGGGCCCATGTCAGCCGGAGCCTCCGTCGTCGGCATCTGCGACCCGGCGTGCGGACCGCGCTCGCGGTCAACGGCCGCCACCACGGGAGTCTCCGGCACGTGAGGCCGGGCCGGCACGGCGCCTCCGGCGCTCGCATGGACTGCGGTGCCGTCAGCATCGTCGGCGGGGGTGGCGTCCCGGCGCCTTTCGAACTCGGGCGCGGAGTCGTGAATCTCTCGTTTGGCCGGAACATCCAACGCGGTGTCGACCTCGCGTACGCCGCGCACCGCCGACGAGTCACCGCCGGTCGGCGGGTCGGGCATGTCGCGCGCGGCCGGAACGTCCGACCATCCGACAGCGGGACGGTCACGGTCTGGCGCCGACGAGCCCGAAGGCGACTTCAGGCTCGCGTTGCCGACATCGCCCTCGGCCGCCGGGTCCGGCACCTCCCGTACGGCCGGAACATCGGACCGGGCGGCCGCGCCGGGTTCACCCAGCACCGGCGCCGACAGTCTTTGCGGCGCTGGCGCGCCCCAGTCGCCGCCATCAGCCTCCGCCCCTGGCTCGGGCAGCTCCCGCGCGGCCGGAACATCGAAGCCGGCGTGGACGCCTTGCTCATGCGCCGGCGCTGACGCGCCGGCCGACGCTTCCTCCCCGCCGTCGCCACCGCCCTTTGCCGCCGAATCGGACACCTCCCGCGCGGCCGGAACGTCGAACCGAACGGCGGCGCCGAGGTCCATGTCCCCGGCTGCCGCTCGGTGGCCGCCGCGGACCGTTCCCTGGGGGTCGCCCGCGCCGGCCGCCAGTCGTCTCCCCGAGTCGCCATCGGCTCTCGGAACGTCCGACGTCGCCGCGACACCGTCGGCAGGGCGGGCTGGCGGCGCGGCGCCCGGCCGGGCCTCCGCGCCACGAACGATGCTGCCCCGGTTCGCGGGCGGCGCCGCGCCCGTGGGGCCCGGTTCGCCGTGCGCCTCGTCGCCAACGCCGGTACCGGCCCAGTACCGATACCAGCGTTGAGGGGTCATCGAGGCGGCCTTCCAAGCGGATGGCGACGCGGCATCCCGTCGCGGCGGGGGTAGCCCGCCGGCGGGTCGCCCACCGCTCGCATGGTAACAAGCCAGGTCGGTCGCTCGACGGTGGCGACGTCGCTGCTGTGCACATCGGCGAAGCGCAACAGCGACAGCGCCTGTCGCGCCTGCGCCAACTCCTCGCGCCACGCAGGACCCTTGACGGCGGCGAGGACACCGTCGGCTCGCAGGAAGCCGCGCGCCAGTTCGGCCAAGGTCACGAGCGGTGCAACGGCTCTCGCGATGACGCCGTCAAAGCTGCCGCGCTCGGCAGGCTCGTGCGCGACCGTCTCCGCCCGTCCGTGAAGCGCGGCGACGTTGTCCAGCCCCAACGTTGCCGCGAACGCCTCGACGGCCGCGATCTTCTTGCGCGTGGCATCGAGCAACACCCACGCGACGGTCGGATACCGCACCGCGAGCACCAGTCCGGGCAGGCCGCCGCCCGTTCCGAGGTCGAGCCACCGCGAGCCGGGCGCGGGCGACAGCGCCGCCCCGACCGCAAGCGCTTCGCGAACGTGTCGCTCGTAGACGGTGGCGCGCTCGCCGGCTGCCACGAGGTTGTGCGGCGAATCCGCGATGAGGCCTGCCAAGCGACGCAGGACCGCGTCATCGGAATGGCTGTGACCTGCGGAAATGCCCTCACTCGCCCGCTGTGGCGAGTTACGCTGCGCCGCCATATCGAAGTACCCCTCCCCGCGGCCGTTGTCGCGCCCGCCCGACCGCAGAACGTGGCGTCCGGCGCGTCGACGAACGCGTCCGGCGACAGCGCTCTCACCGATCAGGCGAGGCTTCGGACTCCCACCCGTCACGACCGGTCACCGTGGCGCGGCGACGAGACGTCGCCCGACAGGGTGTCCCCGCTGCGGGCAGACGACGCTCGTAGGCGGTTTGCAGCCGAAGCCATCACCTGCGTCGGGACCACACCTGCGAGGCGCTTCGTACTCGGCGCGTTGGCTGCTCACGGCTCGGCAGCGCACGGAGCCCGCTGGTGGCAGGCTATACCAGCCTCCCGTTGGATCTTCGGGTTGCGCGTGGCGAAACGGTTCCATGACGGCGGGGATGCGACTGGGCCGGTGGGCCGCCGTCCCCCGGCACCGGTCGTCTCAGGCTAAAGCGCACGCATGTCGTTTCACATGAAACCCGAGTCGGATTACCCCTCGGGGTGTAACACCACGCGGCGTCTGGGTTCGGCGCCCTCGCTCGAGGACGTCACGCCCCGCGTCTTGGCCGCGAGGTCGTGCATGAGTTTGCGCTCGTAGGCGTCCATCGGCTCGAGCGCCACCGGCTCGCCGGTTTCGCGGACCTGCGCGATGGCATCCCGGCAGCGGTCTCGCAACTTGTCGAGGTGTCGCCCGCGGTAGCCCTCGACGTCGACGCGCACGTGGGACCGTCGCTCGGTCTGGCGCTGCACCGCACAGCGGACAAGCTCCTGGAGGGCGTCGAGCGTGGCGCCACGGCGGCCGATGAGTAATCCCGAGCCAACGTCCTCGAGGTTGATGAGGGCCTGTTCGTCGGTGATCTCGATCTCGATGTCGCCGGGCAGGTCGAGTCGGTCGAGCAGGCCCTCGACAAAGTCGGCGGCCAGGTCTGCCTCTTGGTCGAGTTGCGCCATCCGCTCCTCGGGCGTGAGCTCCGCGACCTCGCCACCTGCGTCGGCCTCGGCGCCGCCCTGCGCCGTGGCTGCGTCGGTGTCCGTCACATCGGATCCCTTCTGTCCGCGCCGGTCCGCCCCTACGGCGGCGGCACTGTCCATGTGGTGGTCAACCTACTGCCGCCGCTGCCGACGCCGCACGGCACGGCGGTCCGTTCCAGCGGCTCAGGTGGCCGCCCCGGAGCCGCGGAACATCACGTACTGCTGCGCGATGGTCCACACGTTCGTGGTGATCCAGTACAGCAGCACCCCGATGTAGAGGTTGAGCGAGAAGAACACCAAGATCAGCGGCATCGCGTAGAGCATCATCTTCTGCTGCGCCTGCTGCTGACCGACCGCGGCGGTGTTGGCCATCATCTGCTTGCTCGACAGGTACGTCGTCAGGCCCATCAGGAACACCAGCCCGTAGGCGGGCGCACCGATCTGGGTCACCGTCGCCGCGAGGTCGCGGACAAAGTAAAACGAGGCGTCACGCAGCTCCGGCAGGCGCTCGGTGTTGCGCAGGACCGAGAACAGCGCGAAGAACACCGGCATCTGTGCCGCCAACGGCAGGCACCCCGCCGCCGGGTTGACGTTGTGCTCCTTGTACAGCGCCATCATGGCCTCTTGCTGCTTGGCCCGTTGGTCCCGATACTTCTCGGGATTCGTGCGCATCAGCCCCCGCTCGGCTTTGTACTTGCTCTGGATTTTCTTCATCTCGGGCTGCAGCCGCTGCATGGCGCGCTGGGACCGCGTCTGCTTGACCGCCAACGGCAGCAGGAAGAGCCGTACCGCGATGGTGAGCAGGATGATCGCCCACCCCCAGGCCGCCGACGGCCCGAACAGCGGCGTGACGGCGCTGTGGAAGAACCGCAGCACCTGCTCGATGATGTCGAGCAATCCGTCCCAGGGGCCAGACACGACGTCTCCTGTTCTCCAAGCCCGCTTAGGGCGTCGCCGCGGCGCCGCGGCGCGGCGGCACGTGGTCGATCCCACCCGCACAGAACGGATGGCAGC
Source organism: Egibacteraceae bacterium (assembly GCA_030446745.1). Classification (GTDB taxonomy): domain Bacteria; phylum Actinomycetota; class Nitriliruptoria; order Euzebyales; family Egibacteraceae; genus JAUJMS01. Next base: position 64,641 of record JAUJMS010000006.1, read on the forward strand.
GCGCGAGCCGACGCACGGTCAGCCAGCTGCCGTAGACCGCGCCGTGAGCCGTGAGCGCCTCGAGCGCGTAGGCCGAGCAGCTCGGCTCGAAGCGGCACGGGCTGGGCCCGGCGCGGGGCAGCCAGCGGTACGCACGCACGGGGACGCAGAGCAACCGCGCGGCAAGGCTCATCCGTCGCTGGCGCGTCATGCCGGCGCGCCCGCCCGTGCCGCCACATTCGCTCGCGTTGTCGCGCGGTCCACCAGCGCCGCCACCTCCGCGCGCAGTGCGGCGTACTCGCGCTCCACCGCGGCCGCCCGCGCAACGACGACGAGGTCAGTCCCGGCCGGCAACACCGTGGTCGCCAGCGCGGCCCGTAGCCGTCGCTTCGCGCGGTTGCGCGCGACCGCCCCGCCGACCTTGCGCCCCGCCACCACGGCGGCGCGGGGCGGCGCGTCGTTCCCCAGACAACGGGCGTAGACGACCAACGCCCGGCCATGGGCGGACGTCCGAGCAGCGAGGACGGCTCGGATCTCGCGCGAGGCGGTCAATCGGCGGGCAGGCATGGCGAACTCGAACATTTCCCGGCGCCGGCGCGGCGCCCTGCGACCCACGATAGGACGGCCCCCTCCGCGGCGCCGACGACGACGCGCCGACGACGTCCAAGCGCCGGCCTTGCCGACGTGCGCGACGGGCCCGCCGACGCCCTCCCGCCGGGCGGGCCCAGGCGCGGGCCGGGCGCGACCTCGGTGTCAGGCGGTGAGGCGCTTACGCCCCTTGGCCCGCCGACGCTTGACGATGGCCTGGCCCGCACGGTCTCGCATGCGTGCCGTGAACCCATGCTTGCGCTTGCGCCGTCGGTTGTTCGGCTGATACGTGCGCTTCATCGCTGGCAGTCCAATGGTCGTGGCGCAAGCTCAACAGCGCCAATACGGCCCGCATGTGGTCGCGGACGCGGCATCCGCGCCGACTATCGACCAGCAACCATAGGAAGGCCACGTCGAGGCGTCAACCAAGCGTCGCGCCACCTCGCGCTGTGGAGAACCCCTTGCGGCCCCATTTCAGCGCCCCGTATACTCCAGCCGTCTTGCACGCCCGGCGGGCCACGGAGCGACTCCGCGACGCGTCGCCGTGCCGATACACCGCTTCCCCGGTGTCGCAGCCGACGCGTCTCGTCGTCGTTGCCACACCCGGTGGGTGCCGGAAGGTCCGTCTTTCCACACGTGTGGAAGGCGTTGTGGACAAAGGTCTCCGGCACACCCCAGTCGCGCCGAACCGATCCGCGGTCCGGCAGCGCGCGAACAGGAGCAGCGGTGCCCGAAGCCACCCTCGTGGAGCTCGACGACCTGTGGACACGCTCCCTCGGCGAGCTGCAGGAGTCGTTGACCAGTGCGGCACTGCGGGCGTGGCTCGACGACACCCGCCCCGTGGGATTCAGCCAGGACACCGTCGTGCTCGCCGCACCTCACAGCTTCGCGCGCGAGCAGCTCGACGTCCGCTACGGCGCGGCGCTGCGCGGCGCGCTGACCCGCGCCGCGGGTCGGGCGCTCAACGTCGTCATCACCGTGCGCCCCGAACCGGTGGCGCCGCCCGACGGCGTGCCGACGACCGCGGCGCCACCGACCGCCGAGGAGCGCCGTGCCTGGGCGCCGGAGCCCTTCGCCCGCGGCGGCGGTGACCGTGCCACCCCGCTCAACGAGAACTACACCTTCGATCGGTTCGTGATCGGGGCGAGCAACCGCTTCGCGCACGCGGCGGCCTTCGCGGTCGCGGAGGCGCCGGCCAAGGCCTACAACCCGCTGTTCATCTACGGCAGCGCCGGCCTGGGCAAGACCCATCTGCTGCAAGCCGTCGGCCACTACACGACCAGCCTGTACCCGTCGCTGAAGCTGCGCTACGTCACCTCCGAGCAGTTCACCAACGAGTTCATCGACGCGATCAGCAACCACCGCCAGGTGCCGTTCCAGCGCCGTTACCGCGACGTCGACGTCTTGCTCATCGACGACATCCAGTTCTTGGAGAACAAGGAGCGCACCCAGGAGGAGTTCTTCCACACCTTCAACGCGCTCCACAACGCCGAAAAGCAGATCGTGATCTCGTCGGACCGCCCGCCCAAGCAGATCGGCCACCTCGAAGACCGCCTCCGCACCCGGTTCGAGTGGGGGCTGATGACCGACATCCAGCCGCCGGACCTCGAGACGCGGCTGGCGATCCTGCGCAAGAAGTCGACCCACGACCGTATGCCGGTGCCCGACGACGTGCTCGAGCTCATCGCCAGCCGCATCCAGTCCAACATCCGCGAGCTGGAGGGCGCCCTGATCCGGGTGACGGCCGCCGGCAGCCTCCAGCACACCGAGGTCACGCTGCCGATGGCCCAGGTGGTGCTCAAAGACCTGTTCCCCGACGGCGGCAACTCCGAGATCTCGGTGACGCTGATCATGACCGAGACCGCTACCTACTTCGGCTTGACGCTGGACGACCTGTGCTCGCCGAACCGGACCCGCCAGCTGGTCAACGCCCGCCAGATCGCCATGTACCTGACCCGGGAGCTGACCGACCTCAGCCTGCCCAAGATCGGCCAGGCCTTCGGTGGCCGGGACCACACCACGGTCATGCACGCCAACGCCAAGATCAGCGGTCTGATGAAGGAGCGCCCCGCGATCTACGAGCAGATCCAAGAGCTCACGAGCCGGGTCAAGACCAGCGCCCGCCGGGCGCGCTGACCTGTGGAGACGGCGGGGACGGCGGCGGGGACAGGCGGTGGACAACGCGGAGCGGCCCACAGTGCCACCGTTGGCATTCGCGTCGATGTGCACAAGCCGGCGGTTGCCCACAGCGGCGTCACAGCGCCACCCCCACGTCGCCCACACACGCGTCGGCCCGCTGACCAGCGACAGGGCGGGTCGTCCCCAAGCGTGGCGTTGCTCTACGACGGTGAAGATCTTGAATCGATGAACCACCTTTGAACCCGGCAGCGCACGCGGACGTGGACAACCCGCCCGCGGCCGTCCGCCAACCAGGAGGATGCGATGAAGTTCCGCGCTGAACGCGGCGAGTTCGTCGATGCGGTGTCGTGGGCCCTGCGCTCGGTCGGGGCACGCGCCACCCTGCCGACGCTGTCGGGCGTGCGCCTGGAGGTGCGCGGCGACCGGCTGGTGCTGTCCTCGACCGACCTCGAGCTGTCCAGCGAGCTGTCGCTGCCGGTCCAGGGCGAGCGCGACGGCATCGCGCTCGTGCCCGGGCGCCTGCTCGGCGACGTCGTGCGCACCCTGCCCAACGCCGCCGTCTCGGCCGACGCGGACACCGACCGGCTGCGGTTGCACTGTGGCCGCGCGCAGTTCGACCTGCGCCTGATGTCAGCCGAGGACTTCCCGCGGCTGCCCGAGCCGAGCGCGGACGCTGCGGTGGCGGTGCTCAAGGCCGAGGAGTTCGCTCGCACCGTCGCCCAGGTCGCCCGGGCGGCCAGCGGCGACGACGCCCGACCGGTCCTGACGGGAGTGACGTTGGAGGCCACCGCGGGAACGCTGACCGCCGCGGCCACCGACTCCTACCGCCTCGCCATGCGCACGGTGCCGTGGGACCAGGGCGCCGAGTGCACCGCGCTGGTGCCCCGACGGGCGCTCGAGGAGGCGCGGCGCTCCGCAGAGCTGCTCGGCAGCGAGGTTCGCCTGGTGTTCGAGCCCGCCCAAGTGACCTTCGCGTTCGGCGACCGTCGCCTGACGAGCCGGCTGATCGAGGGCACGTTTCCCAACTTCCGCCAGCTGCTTCCACCCGGCTTTGAGCGCCGGCTCGATGTCGACCGCGGTGAGCTTCTCGAGGTCGTTCGGCGCGTCGCCGTGGTCGGTGAGGTCAACACCGCCGCCACGCCGGTCACGTTGCACCTGACCGCCGACGCCGTGCGTGTGACCGCCGGCAGCGGCGAGGTCGGGCAGGCGGAGGAGTCCTTGCCCGGCGCGTTGGAGGGAGAGCCGCTGCAGATCGCGTTCAACCCCCGCTACCTCACCGACGGGCTGGACGCGGCAGGCAGCGAGCGCGTGGTGTTGGAGTTCCGCAACGAACTGCAGCCGGCCGTCCTGCGACCGGCGGTCGCCAGCAACGCCCCGGGCGACGCCGCGCCCGCCGCCGACTTTCTCTACCTGCTCATGCCCGTGCGTGTCTGACGGGCCTTGTTCCTCGAGCGCCTAGAGCTCGTCGACTTCCGCTGCTACCGCGACGCCCGCCTCGTGCTCGACCGCGGCGTATCGGTCCTGGTCGGCGCGAACGCGCAGGGCAAGACCAACCTCGTCGAGGCGGCGCACTATCTGGCGATCGGCGCGAGCCACCGCGTCGCCAACGACGCGCCGCTGGTGCGCGCCGGGGCGACGGCGGCGGTCGTGCGTGGTGTCGCGCGGGTCGACACGACGGCCGGCGCGGGGCGAGCGCTGACCGTGGAGCTCGAGTTGCGTCCGGGGGGGCGCAACCGGTCGCGGGTCAACGGCCAGCCCCAGCCGCGGGCGCGCGACGCGATCGGGCGGGTGCGCAGCGTGCTGTTCGCGCCCGAAGACCTCGCGCTGGTGCGCGGTGACCCCGCCGAGCGGCGGCGCTTCCTCGACGAGCTGCTCGGCCAGCGCCGCCCCGCGTATCTCGCCGCCCGCGCCGAGTACGAGCGGGTGCTGCGCCAGCGCAACGCCCTGCTGCGCGCCGGTCGTGCGGGCGACACCGGGCGCGGTGACGCCGCCGCCGATCCGACGCTCGCGACCTGGACCGAGGCGTTGGTGGTCACCGGCGCGACGCTGCTGGCGGCGCGCATCGCCGCGGTCCACGCGCTGGCCGGGCCCACCGCCGCGGCCTACCGCGACCTCGTCGCCGACTCGCCGGCGCGTGAGGCGGCGGGGCGGCCGGGGGTCGCGTACGCGCTGTCGACCGGCCGGCTCGTCGCCGCCACCCCCGGTGCCGGCGTGCCCGACCCCGCCGCGCTCGCCGCCGAGCTGCGCGACGGGCTCGCCGAGCGCAGCCGCGCCGAGCGCGAGCGCGGCGTCACGTTGGCCTGCACCGCGACGACGTGGAGCTCACCCTCAACGACCTCCCGGCGAAGGGCTACGCGAGCCACGGCGAGACCTGGTCGCTGGCGTTGGCCCTGCGCCTGGCCAGCCGCGAGGTGCTCGCCGAGGTGGGCGAGGAGCCGATCGTGCTGCTCGACGACGTCTTCGCCGAGCTCGACGAGCGCCGCCGCGCGCTGGCGGCGCGCTGCGCCACGTTCGAGCAGGTCATCGTCACCGCCGCGGTCGACGCGGACGTGCCCTTGGCGGGTGTCCGCCACCGCGTGCGCCGCCGGCACCGTCACGGCGGAGCCGGCGGCGTGAGCGGGCTCGACGACAGCGACGACCCGCAGCGCGCCCCGCGGCGCCGACCCGCGGCCGCTCGACCAGGTGCTCGCCGCCGCGGTCGGCCGGCGCGGCTGGGACGCGCGCCTGCGCGGCGCGCGCGTCCACGCGCTGTGGCCGACGATCGCCGGCCCCGAGCTCGCGCGCTACGTCGCCCCGGTGCGCCTGGCCGGCGGCGTGCTCGTCGTGCGCGTCGGGTCCGCGGTGTGGGCGACGCAGGTGCGCTACCTTGCGGCCGACCTCGTCGCGCGCGCGAACGCCGTCCTCGGCGAGGGTGAGGTCACGACGCTCACCGTCACGACAGGCGCTGACCCACCCGAACGCCGCACAAGGCGCTGACCAGCGGAAACGCCGTGTGGACGCGCGAGGTGTGGGACCAGCGATGTGGTGGTAGCTTGGCACCCTCAGCGTTCGAGGCGCCGCAAGCGGCGCCTGAGTACGCATTTCCCCAAGACGGCATGCGCCGCCGCGCGCACGCGGGCCGGCGCCGGGTAGACCCAATCGAGGAAGTGAGCACGACGTGGACCACCGCAGCGGCGAGTACGGGGCCGCCGACATCACCGTCTTGAGGGGCTCGAGGCGGTCCGCAAGCGCCCCGGGATGTACATCGGATCGACCGGCCCGCGCGGGCTGCATCACCTCGTCTACGAGGTGGTCGACAACTCCGTCGACGAGGCGATGGCCGGGCGCTGCTCGGCGATCGAGATCCGCCTGCTGGCCGACGGCGGTGTGCGCGTCACCGACGACGGCCGCGGCATCCCCGTCGAGGAACACCCGACGCTGCACAAGTCGGCGCTGGAGGTCGTGCTGACCGTCCTGCACGCCGGCGGCAAGTTCGACAACAAGTCCTACGCGGTGTCCGGTGGCCTGCACGGCGTCGGCGTGTCCGTCGTCAACGCCCTGTCCGCCCGCCTGGTCGCCGACGTGTCGCGCAACGGTCGGCGCTACCGCCAAAGCTTCGTGCGCGGCGTGCCCGACGGTCCGGTCAGCGACATCGGCGAGTCCGACGCGACCGGCACGACGATCACCTTCTGGGCTGACCCGGAGGTGTTCGAGACGACCGACTACTCGTGGGACACCCTGACGACGCGCTTCCGCGAGACGGCGTTTCTCACCGCCGGCCTGCGCATCGACGTCATCGACGAGCGCAACGCCGACCTGGCGACCGGTCAGCCGATCACGGCGGTGTTCCACTACGAGGGCGGGTTGCGCGACTTCGTGACCCACCTCAACGCCAGCCGCGACCCGTTGCACGCGAGCATCGTGCATTTCTCGGCCCGCGAGGACGACGCCGCGGGGGCGTCGGAGGTCGAGATCGCGCTGCAGTGGAACGCGGGCTACCACGAGTCGATCCACACCTTCGCCAACACCATCAACACCCACGAGGGCGGCACCCACGAGGAGGGTTTCAAGAAGGCGCTGACCGCGGTCGTCAACCGCTTCGCCCGCGACGCCGGGCTGTTCAAGCCCAGCGGCAAGGAGCGCGATCTCACGCTGACCGGTGAGGACATCCGCGAGGGACTCACCGCGATCGTGTCGGTCAAGCTCTCCGACCCGCAGTTCGAGGGGCAGACCAAAACCAAGCTTGGCAACACCCCGATGCGCAGCTTCGTGGAGCGCACCTGCAACGAGCATCTGCGCGACTGGTTCAACGAGCATCCCGGTGAGCTTCGCGTCATCGTCAGCAAGGCGATCCAGGGTGCGCGCGCACGCATGGCGGCGCGTGCGGCGCGCGAGCTGACCCGACGCAAGGGGCTGCTCGAGTCGACGGCGCTGCCGGGCAAGCTTGCCGACTGTCAGTCCAGCGACCCGCAGGAGTGCGAGATCTTCATCGTCGAAGGCGACTCGGCGGGCGGGTCGTCGAAGATGGCACGCGACCGCGCGACCCAGGCGGTCCTGCCGATCCGCGGCAAGATCCTCAACGTCGAGAAGGCGCGCCTGGGCAAGATCCTGGAGAACAAGGAGATCCAGGCGCTGATCACCGCGATCGGCACCGGGATCGGCGACGACTTCGACGTCACCAAGGCGCGCTACCACAAGATCGTCATGCTCATGGACGCCGACGTCGATGGAGCGCACATCCGGACGCTCGTGCTGACCTTCTTGTTCCGCCACATGCGCGAGCTGATCGACGCCGGCTACGTCTACATCGCCCAGCCGCCGCTGTACGCCATTCACCCGCCGGGGGCGAAGGGACGCGACAAGATCCGCTACGCCTACTCCGACCGCGAGCGCGACGCGGTGGTCGCCGAACTGCGGGGCAACGGCGCGGCGGGGCGCAAGATCGACATCAGCCGCTTCAAAGGCCTCGGCGAGATGGACGCCGAGCAGCTGGCGGTCACCACGATGGAGCCCGCGGGGCGGACGCTGCTCCAGGTCGGCATGGAGGACGCGGCGGCCGCCGACTCGATGTTCACGACGCTGATGGGCGACGACGTCGAGGCGCGGCGCGACTTCATCGTGCGCAACGCCCTCGACGTGCGCTTCCTGGACGTGTAGTGAGCCGCCGCTTCCTCGCCCCGCTCGCCGCCGCCGTGGCGGTCGCCGGCTGCAGCGCCGCCGCGCCCGACGGCGACAGCGCCGCGTCGGAGGCCGCGGCGGCGGTGCGCTCCGCCGCTGTCGTGTCGGAGGCGGCGACCCAGCCGGCCGACGTCGTCGACCTGACGGTGTACTTCCGCGAGGGCACCGGCGCCGCCGCACATCTCGTGCCGGTCACGCGCCAGGTGCCGGTCGGCGACGACCTCGCCCGGACCGCGCTCGAGCTGCTGCTCGCCGGCCCGGCGCCCGGCGACCCCGACGGTCTCGCCGCCGCGGTGCCGACGACGACCCGCGTCCGCGACTTCCGCGTCGACGGCGACACCGCCTTCGTCGACTTGAGCGCGGCGGTGGTGGCGGACGCGACGAGCGTCGGCAAGCGTCCCGAGCACGAGCTGCTCGCATTGGCCGCCGTGGCGAACACGCTGACCGAGTTCCCCACGATCGAGCGCGTGCGCATGGCCGTCGACGGCGAGATCGACGGCGACTTCTGGGGCGGGTGGGGCCTGCCCCGCCTGCTCACCCGCGACACGAGCGTCATCGCGACGACCACGCCGCCGCCGCCGGTGCCCGACCTCGGCCGGTTCAGCACCGCCACGCAGCGCAGCGGCGACCGACCACGCGCGGTGCCGGTGCGCGTGACCAGCGTGCGCGCGGAGCCGCACACCGGCTACGTGCGGGTCACCGCCGCGCTGGAACGGCCGGCCGGCGGTGACCTGACCGCGGTGCCGCGGGCGGTCGCGGCACGGCGCGACGGGCGCATCGTGCTCAAGCTGCGCGACGTCGCCGCCGCCGACCTGTCCGGGCCGACGTCGCGGCGTGCGGAGCCCGGCGTGGAGGTGTCGCTCGACCGCGCGGGACGCTCGCGTCTGCGGATCTCGGTCGCCGCCAGCGGCCGCCGCGAGTTCTGGCTGCACACGCTGTCCGAGCCGGCGCGCGTCGTGCTCGACGTGAGGATCTGACGTGACCGACGACGTCCTGCCCCCCGCCGTGACGCCCGAGCCCGACGACGCGGGCCCAGGCGGCCGCATCACGCCGGTCGAGATCGAAGACGAGCTCCAACGCTCGTATCTCGACTACGCGATGAGCGTCATCGTGGGCCGCGCGCTGCCGAGCGTGCGCGACGGCCTCAAGCCCGTGCACCGGCGGATCCTGTACTCGATGTTCGAAGGCGGGATGCGCGCCGGCACCCAGCACCGCAAGTCGGCCGCGGCCGTCGGCGACGTGATGAAGAAGTACCACCCGCACGGCGACTCGGCGATCTACGACGCGCTCGTGCGCATGGGCCAGACCTGGGCCATCCGCTACCCGCTCATCGACGGCCACGGCAACTTCGGATCGATCGACGGCGACCCCGCCGCGGCGATGCGCTACACCGAAGCACGCCTGTCCCCCCTCGCGATGGAGCTGCTGCGCGACATCGACGAGGACACCGTCGACTTCGTCGACAACTACGACGGCCAGGAGTCCGAGCCGGTCGTCTTGCCGTCGCGCTTCCCCAACCTGCTCGTCAACGGCAGCTCGGGAATCGCCGTCGGGATGGCGACGAACATCCCGCCGCACAACCTCGTCGAGATGACCGACGCCATCGTTGCGACGGTCCGCAACCCCGACATCACGTTCGAGGAGCTGCTCGCGATCGTTCCGGGCCCGGATTTCCCGACGGGGGCGCTGATCATGGGCACCGCCGGGATCCGCGACGCCTACGCCACCGGGCGCGGGTCGATCCGCATGCGCGCGGTGACCGAGGTCGAGGAGACCCCCAAGGGCGAACAGATCGTCGTCACCGAGCTGCCCTACCAGGTCAACAAGGCGAACCTCGCGATCAAGATCGCCGACCTCGTCCGCGACAAGCGCATCGGGGGCATCCGCGACCTGCGCGACGAGTCCAACCGCAAGGGCATCCGGCTGGTCATCGAGCTCAAGCGCGACGCGAACGCCCAGGTCGTGCTGAACCAGCTGTACAAGATGACCCAGCTGCAGGACACCTTCGGTGTCATCAACCTCGCCCTGGTCGACGGCGTGCCGCGGACCCTGCCGCTGCGCGACACGATTCTGGCCTACGTCGACCACCAGGTCGAGATGATCACGCGGCGGACGCGCTACCGGCTGCGGAAGGCCGAGGAGCGCGCCCACGTGCTGCAGGGTCTGATCGTGGCGCTCGACGCCCTCGACGAGGTCATCGCGCTGATCCGCAACGCCGCGTCGGCGGAGGTCGCCCTCGGCGGGTTGCGCGAGCGCTTCGGCCTTTCCGAGATCCAGGCGCGCGCGATCCTCGACATGCAGCTGCGCCGGCTTGCGGCGCTGGAGCGCCAGCGCATCCTCGACGAGTACGCCGAGCTGCAGACGCTGATCGCCGAGCTGCGCACGATCCTCGCCGAGCCGGCCCGGGTGCGCGCGATCATCGTCGAGGAGCTCACCGAGCTGCGGGACAAGTTCGGCGACACCCGCCGCACGCGGATCGTCCCGGGCGGCGGCGACCTGGAGATGGAAGACCTCATCGCCGAGGAGGACGTCGTCGTCACGCTCACGCGCGCCGGCTACGTCAAGCGGGTGAAGGCCAGCGAGTACCGCACGCAACGCCGCGGCGGGCGCGGCGTCGCCGGAACGGCGCTGAAAGAGGACGACATCGTCCGCGACCTGTTCGTCACGACGACCCACCACTGGCTGCTGTTCTTCACCAACCAGGGGCGCGTCTACCGGATCAAGGCCTGGCAGATCCCCGAGAAGAGCCGCACCGCGCGAGGCACCTACGTCGCCAACGTCGAGGGCCTGGCCCCGCAGCCGGGCGAGACGATCGCCGCCGTCGTGGACCTCAAGGACTTCGGCGGCGACCGCCACCTGCTGTTCGCCACCCGCGCCGGCATGATCAAGCGCACGCCGCTGACCGAGTACGACAGCCCGCGCAGCGTGCTCATCGCGATCAACCTGCGCGACGGCGACGAGCTCATCGGCGTGCGCATCACCTCCGGCGACGACGAGATCATCCTCGTCTCGCGCCAGGCGATGGCGATCCGGTTCTCGGAACGCGACGCGCGCCCGATGGGGCGAGACACCTCCGGCGTGCGCGGCATGGCGCTTGACCCCGGCGACGAGGTCTTGTCGATGACCTGCACAGTGCCCGACGGCCAGCTGCTCGTCGTCACCGAGGAGGGCTTCGGCAAGCGCACGCCGCTGGAGCGCTACCCGGTGCAGCGCCGGGGTGGCAAGGGGGTGCGCACCGCGACGCTCGTCGACTCGCGCGGCGGCCTGGTCGGCGCGCTCGTCGCGGCGTTCGAGCAGGAGATCTTCATCGTCACCGACGCCGGCACGATCATCCGCATGGACGTCAAAGACATCCGCCCCACGGGGCGTGCCACGCAGGGTGTGCGGGTGATGAAGCCGTCGGAGGGCGCCAAGGTCGCCTCCATCGCCCGGGTGATCGAGGAACTCGCCGACGAGTAATCGGGGCGCGGCACCGCTGGACAGCGCGCCGCTGCCATACACTGCGCGCCCATGAGCACGAGCCAGCGCGAGCCTACGGACGCGACCCGCCCGCTGCCGACCCGGGCTCGGACCAAGCCGCTGCCGGCGCCGCGCGCAGCCCGCCGGCGCGCCACCGTCCGCCGCGTCCACCCGTGGTCGGTGCTCAAGCTGAGCCTGGTGTTCTACTTCTGCGTTCTCCTCGTCGTCATGCTCGGGCTGACGATCCTGTGGTCGGTCATCATCCGCCTCGAGATCATCGACGCGCTGCGCGAGCTGCTCGCCACCGTCGGGTTCGACCTCATCCGCATCGACGGCGGCAACCTCGCCCGCGTCGTCTTCCTGTTCGGCCTGGTCAACGTCGTGCTGTGGAGCGGCATGAACGTGTTCCTCGCGTTCCTCTACAACCTCATCGCCGACCTCGTCGGCGGACTGCGGGTGACCCTCGCCGAGGACGACGCCCGCTGAGGTCGCGCCGCGGGGCGGGGCGCCGCTACACTGCGCTGGCTGCGAGGGCCATTAGCTCAGGCGGTTAGAGCGCACCCCTGATAAGGGTGAGGTCCGAGGTTCAAGTCCTCGATGGCCCACGTCGTCGCCTCGCCGAAGGAATTCGCCATGCGCAAGCTCGCCGTGCTCGCCGCCCTGGCCGGGCTCATCTCCGCGGTGCTCAAGCGCCAGCGCGACCGCGACCTCGACGAGGCGATCTGGGAGGAGCCCCGTACCTTGTAGCGGGGCCCACGGGCCCTTAGCTCAATTGGCAGAGCGCCGCCTTTGCAAGGCGGAGGCCACCGGTTCGATTCCGGTAGGGTCCACTGGCGTTTGTGCTGGTCATCCAAAGGTTTGACCAGGAATCTCCGCTGGTGCTGACCGGGCCGGAGTAAGAACGGGGTAAGTCGCTGCTCGAGCAGGGAGCCGGTCTTGCCCGCCATCAGCATCCATCCCGTCGTGACCGCAAGCCAAGCCGTGGTTCGTGCGGTACGCCGACGGTCCCTCGCACCGCAGTTCCTCGTTCCGCACGAAAGCGTGTCGGCACCGCCAAGGCCGTGATGGCGTGGATGGGCCACTTCACGATCAAGGTCACGTTCCACGCTACGGCCACCTCTTCCCGCACGAGCTCGAGGACCTGGCGGCCAGCCTGTCAGACCTGCGACGCGACCCCGAGCGCTGGGGAACCCTCAAACCGCAGTTGGGTTCCTCCCTGGGAAGAATGCAGCACTGTCCGCACCGTAAGACGAGGGCGGACCACGCTGGGATGCGCATAGTGGGGTCCACAACACAACAACGTCGTCCCGGACGTGAGGAAGGGCATGGTGATTCTTGACGTCGTCGACGGCGTTATCCGCTACGTCGAGGTTCTCGAGCGACACGACGTTCGAGCCAGCTTGTACTCATGAGAGCAGTGAACGGGCCCGCCGGTTGTAGCGGATCAGAGAAGCGCCGCGCTGCCTCGCGTGCGCGGTCGCCGCAGAACCGGGACTATCTGACTGAATGAAAACGCGGAAGGACTGGACCGCTGTCGCCATTGGCGCGTACTCCGTGTGGGCCATGGTCACTCCGTTCTTGCCCGGTTGGAGCTCTTGGCTTGCAGTTCCGGTTTCCGGTCTGTGGTTGCTGGCCACGGCCCTCTCGCTGGACCCACCAAGGGAAGGTGCGGCCCGGGTACCGCCGCTGCAGGCAGTGCGACGGAACGCCAAGTGGCTCCCGGGCTGCGCGGCCCACGCCGTCGCGAGTGTGTGGGTGGGTGCCCTACTGCTCCCCGCGCCATTTGGCTGGTCGCTCGTGGGAGTCGGCATGTTCATCATGCCGTTCGTGGTTTGGTCGGTCGGCAGTGGCCGACTTGGAAGGCCCAACTGAGTCGTGGGCACAACGACATAGGTGCTGCTCTGCATCCAGCTGAGCTCGGCATGCCTATGTGACGTCGGCGGCCACGTGGTGGCAGGTTCAGCCCGCGATCGCGCGCGCAGCTCTGCATCTGCTCGAAGGCGGCCCTGACGCTGACACCGTCCCGCTCGGCGAGCAACCCCTTCACCTGCTCGATGACGTCGCGGCTGTCCAGCACCTCGCCGCCAGGTGCCGCGGCCGTCAATGGCGTCCGCTCGGTCGGTACGCCTCGCGAACCGAGCACCCCGTAGGAGGCCCGATTTCATGCGTAAGATGCCCGGGCGTCGGTGGACGCCGCACCGACGACCTTCCGGGGCCCGGGGAGGACCGCGTCAATGCCGCAGTGGTTCGAGCTGGAGTTGCTGTCGAGCCGGTCAGAAGTGCCACGCGCCCGCGGGTTCGTCGTCGATGTGGTCCGCACCGTGGGCCGCGGCGACATGGTGGATCTCGTCGAACTCCTCACCAGCGAACTGGCGACCAACGCCGTGCTGCACGGCGGCGGCGACACCGTGTCGATCATCGTGGTGTGGGACGAACCGAAGCTGCGCGTCGAGGTGCGCGACCAGTCGCCGTTGGCGCCGCAGGCGCGCACTTCCTTCAGCGCCGAAGCGGCGACCGGCCGCGGCATGCTCCTGGTGTCAGAGCTCGCCGACAAGTGGGGCACCACAGAGCATCCCGGCGACGGCAAGACCGTGTGGTTCGAACTCGCGTCGGCCTCGGCGGACTTGGCGCGGCGATGACCGTCGTGGTCCTGCAGGGTCTGCCCGTCCGGCTGTTCGGCGCGTGGGAGGAGCAGTCAGACGCGTTGCTGCGCGAGTACGCGCTGGACGCTGCGGGACCTGACCAGCCGTTTTCGCTGGGCGACGTGGCACGCGCCCGCAACGCTCGCATCACGATCAGCAACGCTGTCGGGCGTGTCGGCTTGCAAACCGCGCCCGTGTCGGCGGTCAATGTCTCGGCTCGACTTCCGCACCCCGTGTCCCCGGGTGACTTCTCGACGTTGCAGGCGGTGCTGGAGGACGCCGACCGCTTCGCTCGCGCCGGCGAGTTTCTCACGCTGCCGTCGCTGCCGGAAATCGTGTCGCTGCGCAACTGGGTCTGCGACGAGGCGATCGCCCAGGCCGCCGGCCGCGAACCCGCCGCGTGGAATCTGCAGGCACAAGGCAACGACGACGACGCACCCCTCGCGACGTGGGCCGGCGTCGCCGATCTTCCTGCCGACGCTGCGTGGCTCGTCGGCGACGACCGCAACCGCATCATCGCCGCGAGCGAACCCGCGGTGCATCTGCTGCAGTGGCACGACCGCGGCATCATCGGCCAGCGCATCATCGCCGTCATCCCGCCGGCGCTGCGGGAAACCCACGTCGCCGCATTCACCGTGGCCACGCTGACCGGCGAGCACCGACTGCTGTCCCAGCCACTCGAGGTCAACGCCTGGACCTATCACGGCGACGAGATCCCGATCACCCTCACGCTCGAGCGTCACCCCGCCCAACGCGGCCGTGCCGTCTACGTCGCGTGGCTCGACACACGCGACGCCAACCCCTGATTCAGCGACATCGCCCTGGGTCAATTGCGGGAAGTCGTCAATGACGTCGGTCGCGAACATGCCTTCTGCGAGCATGCCGACAACGGCTCGACGGGGATGCGTGTGCCGTCATCCGTGAGACGTCCCCGATGATCGCGCGGTAAGGAACCCGAGCACCCGCTCGATCAAGAGTGCGGCGGCGTCCGCGTCATACGACGACAGCGAGCTGTCGACGAACAGGTGCTGGTCGCCGGGGTAGAGGAACAGCTCCGCGTCCTCGGCCTCGTCGACGAGCGCCCGCGCGGCGTCGATGTCACCGTCGCCGACAAAGAATGGGTCGCCGTCCATCGCATGCACCTGCACGGGTACCCCGTCGGGCCAGCGGGCGCCGAACTCCGACACCGGAACGCAGGCATGGAACAGGAGCGCACCGCGCGCAGCGGCCCGCGTCTGCGCCAGACGTTGGGCCGGTAGCACGCCGAGCGAGAACCCTGCGTAGACCAGTTCGGCGGGCAGCCCGTCGACCGTCCGGACGCCGCGCTCGACGACCTCGCCGAAGCCGATGTCCCCGGCGTAGCCCACGCCCTCCTCCACGGTGTCGAAGGTGCGGCCCTCGAACAGGTCGGGCGTGTGGACGGTGTGCCCCGCGTGGCGCAGCTCGTCGGCGAAGGCGACGATGCCACGGGTCAGCCCGTGCGCGTGGTGGAAGAGCACGATCTCGGTCATCGCTGCACTCCTACTCCTCTTGGATGCGACCTCGTGTTGGATGCGACCTCGTGACGCCGGCCGCGGTCCGGCCGGCGCGCCGCGGCTCGTCGCGATGGAGCTGTCCGCCCGGCGGCTACTCGCCGGCGAGCCCGTCCAGCGACTCGCGGAGCAGGTCGGCATGGCCGTTGTGGCGGGCGTACTCCTCGATCAGGTGGACCAGGATCCATCGCAGACTGGGTGCACGACCGTCGGGCCAGGTGCGCCGGGCCGGCTGCGCCAGGCCGCCGTCGCGCAGCGCCTCCATGACCAGAGTGCGGGAGCGGGTCACGGTGTCCCGCCACAGTGTGTGGAGCTGCTCCGGTGAGTCCTCGGCGGCCGAGTGCCAGTCCCAGTCGGGGTCGACCTTCCAGTCCACGGTGGCCCACGGAGGCTCGGGGTCTCGCCCGTGCAGCGAACGGGAGGACCAGAAGTCCTCGACGTAGGCCAAGTGCTTGAGCATCCCGCCCAGGGTCATCGACGAGGCGGCGATCGTCGCCCGCAGGCCGGCCGCGTCCACTCCCGCGCACTTCCAAGCCAGGGTCGCGCGCTGGTACTCCAGGAAGCCGAGGAGCGTGGCGGTCTCGTCGCCTGCCAGGGGAGGCTGCGGGCGACCGTGCTCGTCCACGTCGGTCATGGGCGGCGACCCTACATGCCAAGGCGGCGGGCATAGGCCCGGACAACGACGAGGAGCTGGCGCTCGCCCCTCACGGACTAAACCTGGCGAGGTCCGCCGCGCGTCTAATGCGGTGTGAGGAGCGAGTCCGCAACGGCCAACGGTGCCCAAGTGGCTGCAGACGGCAGTGACCGACACACCATGCGCTTCGACGCGTTCTTCGAGCGTGAGTACACCGGGGTGCTCGCCGTGTGCCTTGCGCTTCTCGGCCGTGGTGCCGGTGAAGACGTTGCCCAAGAGGCGTTCATTCGGGCGTTCACCCGGTGGGAAGACGTTCGGTTGCTGCAACGTCCTGACGCGTGGGTTCGTCGGGTGGCGATAAACCTGGCCGCATCACGGGGCCGCCGCATCGCTGCTGAAGCCAGGGCGGTGCTGCGCCTCCAGCGCATTCGGCATCCGCCGGCGGAGTCGTCGGACCTGGAGTCACCGTTTTGGGAGGCGGTCCGCAGACTGCCACCGCGGCAAGCCCAGGCGGTCGCCTTGCACTACGCGGATGACCTCGCCATTGCCGACGTCGCAACGGTGATGCGCTGCGCTGAGGGGACGGTCAAGGCGCATCTTCACGCCGCGCGAATGACCCTGGCGGGCCTCCTTGGCGCTGACGAGTGAGACTGCGATGAGGCTTGAAGATCTTGCCCGCAGCGAAGGAGCACGGGCCCGTGTAGACGCCGCCGGCTCGCGGACGACCGTTGCCGACATCATCAGTGGTGCGCGACGACGGCGTCGCCGGCGGGCGGTCGCGACCGGCGTGGCCGTCGTGGCGGTGGTCTCGTGGACAGTTCCGCAGCTGCTGCAGCCCCCGGTGCGTGTCCAGCTCGCTCCAGGGACGTCGCCCACGTCGCCATCGCCTGTCGAGTCGCCCGACGCAACCGTCGTGCCCGTGTCGTGTCCGTCGCCCGACAGAGCCAGCGCCGCCGAACCCGCCCGCGTCCCCGGGTGGACGCGACTGCCCTTGGCGCCGATCCAAGGCGCCACGGAGCACTCGGCGGCGTGGCTCGCCGGCGCCGGCCTGGTTGTGGTTCCCGACGGTGGGGCGGACAACGCGGCGATCCTTGATGTGGATGCTGCGCGTTGGTCGTGCACAGCGCCGACGGCGTTCTCGCGAAATGGTGTGATGGCGGCGGCCTCTGGGTCCAGGCTGTACGGCTGGGACGGCACAAAGGTGGCGACGTACGACCCGGACCGGGGCGAATGGACGACGCTGCCCAAGCTCCCGGGTGAGCCCGCAGCGCCGCTCGCAGTCGTTTGGGCGGACGACCGACTGCTCGTGTGGCGCGTCGCGCCCCGTGCCGGGCGCACACCCGGGGCGGCTTGGAATCCTCGCGACCGACGGTGGACGGTCTTGCCGCCGGCGCCCATCGCCGTCAACAGCGCCACGGCGGTGTGGGGCGACGACCACGTCTACCTCGTCGGCTCCTGGCTTGGCGACGGCAACGACGCGCTGACCGAGCAGGCTGTGGGCGCCGTGTACGACGCCGAGTCGAACTCCTGGCGACGGCTTCCGCCGACAGGGCTGTCGCCACAGGCCTCCTCCGCCGGCTGGGTCGGTGGGCGCCTGCTCGCGTGGGACTACGTACTCAACGCCAAGACCTTCGACCCAGGCGCCGGTCGCTGGAAGGACCTGCCCCGCCTACCGCTGAAATTCGGCGAGTGCCCTCCACGCACGGCGGTCGTGGGATCCCGGCTAGCCGCGTGGTACTGCGGGCAGCTCGCGCTATGGGACACCGAGTCCTCCACCTGGATTCCCGTACGGGTGCCAGGTCGCGGGACGAATGCGGTCATCGGCCAACCCGTTGCAGTCGGTAACTCGATGATCATCGTGTCCGTCGAGACGATCAACTATCCGGCCGCCACGTGGCGGTTCGACGTCGCGTCGTACGAAGCGTCCTGAGCCGCGGACGTGTCGCGCCCGCCGCCGTGCTGCGTCGGGTCGCCTGTCGGCGCTGTTCGAACCATCCGTCGTATCGGCGTCACACTCCGGCTGGCCGATGCGTGTGTAGAGCAAGAGAGCACGGCAGGAGGTGACGGTGACCGCGCCAGGCGCAGGGCACCGGCTGCGCTCGCTGCGAGGCCATTGGTTCAGCCGGTCGACGAGCACGGCGGGCCACCGTCTTGCGGTAGATCGGCACGCGCCCCGCTGAGGTAGCACACCGTGCTACGGAATCACGCAGCGAGAACTGCGCAACCGCAGCGGAGACATCATGCGTGACCTCGACGATGGAGAGACTTTCATCGTGACCCGGAACGGCGTGCCCGTCGGCGAACTGCTGCCGCTACGCCGACACCGCTTCGTCCCGGCAGAGACGGCGGTCGCCGTGTTCCGCGCCGCCCCGCCGGTCGACGACGAACGCTTCCGAGCGGGCCTCGACGCCGCCGCGAGCCAAGAGCCAATGCCTCGTGGGTGAACGCCGCCGTCCGGAGCGTGGCGTGCTCGACTCATCGGTGCTCATCGACCTCGATCACTCGACCCCCTCCAGCTTCCGCCGCAACGCACGAGGAGCACGAGCAGTCGATCTGCTCATCGCGGCCACTGCACTGGCAGCGATCTGCCGCTCTACACACGGAACGCCGACGACTTCCGAGCCCTCGACGACCTCATCGACGTCGTCGCCGTGTAGTGCGCCGTCGGCGCCCCACGGTCCGGGGAGCCTGACACGCTCGTGTGCCGATTGACGGAGTTGCCAACGCTGCGAGCGGTTCGCCGTAGTTTCTGGCTCTCCCCGGGAGGAGTCGGCCGGCACGACGTCGAAACACCACGTGAGGTCCCCGCCGACATCGACCCCACGGAGTTCACCCGATGCGCCGCTATCTGGTCGCGAGCCTGACTGCCGCCATGCTGCTGGGCTCGGCCCTTCCCGCCGCCGCCCACCCAACCAAGCAACTCGGCCCCACGGTGCCGACCGACCTGACGCACAAGGCCACGGACAACGTGGAGTACCTCGGTCGCTTCCCCGAGCACACCGGCACCGCCGGCGGCCGGCTGAGCGCCGACGGCACGCGGTTCTTCGTCACCGACCCGCGGGGCGTATACGTCTACGACACCACCAAGCCCGAGTCGCCGACGCTGCTGGGGTCGCTGCCGCTGTACCAGCAGACGACCGGCGTCGCGCTCGCGCAGGAGGACCCTGACACCAACGGCCAGATCCTGCTCGTCGACGGCGCCACGACGCCGGTCGGCACCGCGCGGCTGCAGGTCGTCGACGTGTCGGACCCCAAGAACCTGAAGATCCTGTCCAGCGTCGCGGTCACCGACCACACCTGGACGTGCGTCAGCGGGACCGACGACACCGGCGCCGCGAACGCCTGCGCCTACGCCTACGGGCGCAGCGGTCACATCGTCGACCTGACCGACCCCGCCAAGGCGACGCTGCTGCCCACCACCTGGCGCAAGTCCGTGAAGCTCGGCGACCGCGGCAACAGCCCGTACACCCACGACCTGACCGAGATCCGCCCGGGGCTGGTGATGACCGCCGGCATCGACGCGCTGCTGATGGACACCACGGACCCGACGCAGCCGGTCCGTCTGACGATCATCGAGCAGAATGGCCGGTTCCCCTCGCTGGGCTACCACTCGGTGGAGTGGGCGAACGGCGGGCGTGACCCCTACCTGGTGCTCGGCACCGAGATCGCGCCGAGCGGTCCGACGAACACCGCCGGCAGTGACTGCGAGGGTCCCAATTCGGTCATCGAGACCTGGGACGCGAGCCAGATCGTCACGGCGCTGGACGCTTACGCGGCTGGGGCGACCGTCGAGGAAGCCTTCGGCAGCGCGAAGTTCACCAAGGTCGACGCCTTCGACGCCGGCAGCCGCGGCATCTTCCTCAACGGCGCCGCGCCCTCGCACGTCCTGTTCTGCGCCCACTGGATGGAGCTGCACCCGAAGTTCGCCGGCCAGGGCCTGATGACCGTCTCGTACTACGACCGCGGGACGCGCTTCGTCAACGTCGGCGCCGACGGCAAGATGACCGAGGTCGGCTGGATGGTGCCGGCCGAGGGCTACAGCGGTTCGTCGCAGTGGATCAGCGACGAGATCGTCTACATCATGGATTACCGTCGCGGCCTCGAGGTGGTCCGCCTCAAGCCGGCGCCCGCGACCCCGGGTGAAAACCGACACGCCCCACCCTGTCGCGGTCGGCCCCGGGTTCGTGCCGCTGTCGGCGCTGCGCCCGGCTGCCGCGTCGAGCCTCGGCCTGGGGCTGGTGCTCCTCGGCGCCCAGCTGCCGCGTCGAGCCTCGGCCTGGGGCTGGTGCTCCTCGGCGCCCAGCTGCGCCGCCGGCGCCGCGCCAGCGCCTGGGACTGACCCACGACGGCGGCTCTGTCGGGTCGCCGTTCAAACGGACCGGGACGATGTCCCGGTCCGTTTGCGTTCCCACCGTGTTGCGCCCACGGTGATCGACCATGGAGTCGTCATCGCGACCACCGTCGCCGCCAGCCGAAGACGTACGGTTGGATGCGGCGCTGCTCGCCGTCGCCACCCTCGTGGGCGTGGGGGCCGCCGTGCTGCTGGACACGGGTCAAGACTTCGACGTGGAAGGCTGGGACGAGCTGCTCGTCTGGATGCCGCTGACCTTCGTGGTCGCCGCGTTCTTCGGTTCGCTGATCTCCGCCAGACCGTCACGGATTCCGTGGGCACTCGTGGCTCCGGCAGTCCTGGCCTTCGGACGCTACGCCGACCGGGGCGACGGCGACGGACTGTGGGCTGTTGGGTTCATGCCGCTGATCTCGTGGGGCTTCGTGCTGCTGCTTCCGGCGTGGCTCGCGCACCGGCGACAGCGACGACGCCGGCGGGTGCGTGACACCTCCGGTCTGGACGTCCGCCGGCGGGTGACAACAGGGGCAACCGCGCAGCAGGCGGCGCTCGACCCGCGCCGGCAGTGATTTGCGGCGGAGTTGGGCGCGTGCTTACCAAGCGCTTACCCGCGGCGGCGCACGATGGCGTCAGTCGATTTCGTCAGGCGTCAGGAACGACGGAGGAACCGTGAAGACGTTGCGAATGCTTGCGGGTGCGGGGATCGTC
>JAUJMS010000006.1:85926-147735 GCA_030446745.1 Egibacteraceae bacterium
GAACGACGGAGGAACCGTGAAGACGTTGCGAATGCTTGCGGGTGCGGGGATCGTCACGCTGTCGCTGGGCTGGTTGACGCCGGCCGCCGCCACGGTCGCGCCGTGCGGTGGGCAGGACGCCACCGTCGTCGGCACGGCGGGCGACGACACGCTGGTGGGCACCGCCGGTGCGGACGTGATCGTCGGCCTCGGCGGCAACGACGTCATCCGCGGGCTGGCGGGGCCCGACGTGATCTGCGGCGGGGACGGGGCCGACCGTCTCTACGGGCGGCGCGGCAAGGACGTCATCGACGGCGGCGCGGGCGACGACCTCATCCGCGGGTACACCGAGCGCGACACGGTCCACGGCGGGCCCGGCAACGACGACATCGCCGTCGGTCGCGGCGGGGACAGGGTGTACGGCGACGACGGCGACGACCTGCTGCACGGCGGGCGCGACTATGACCGGCTGTTCGGCGGGGCGGGCTCCGACCGCCTCCACGGCGACTCGGCCGCGTATGACCGGCTGTTCGGCGGTCCCGGCGACGACCTGCTCGACGGTGGCACGGGCGTCCGCGACCAGGTGCTTTACGCCGACGAGCCCGGGCCCGTGACGGTCGACATCGCGGCCGGCACCGCGACCACGCCGCTGGGCACGGACACCTTGGTGGGCGTCGAGAACGCCCGCGGCACCGACGGCGACGACGTCCTGCGCGGCGACGAGGGCCGCAACCGCCTGTTCGGCCTCGGCGGCAACGACGTCCTCGAAGGGCGCGGCGGCAACGACGACCTGCTGGCGGGGCTCGGAGACGACACCATCACCGCCGGCGCCGGCCGCGACTACCTCAGGGGCGAGCACGGCTCCGATCGGCTCGACGGCGGACCGGACAGAGACTACGCCACCTGGTACAAGGAGGCCGCGTCGGTCGTCGTCGACATGCGCGTCGGCACGGTCACCAGCCTGGTGGACACCGACCGCGTCGTCGCGCTCGAGGTCATCCGCGGCTCCGACGGCGACGACGTCTTCGTCGGCAGCGACGGTCCCGACGAGTTCTACGGCGACGCCGGCGACGACACGCTCGACGGGCGCGCCGGCGACGACGTGCTGAACGGCGGTTCGGGCGCCGACGAGGTGACCGGCGGCGCCGGGACCGACCTGTGCGACGGCGAGACGCTCAGCGGCTGCGAGACGATCGACTGACTTCTGACGCACACCCCGCCGCCGGTCGTCGTCGGCCGCTTGCGCCCCTCAGGCGTCCGGCGACGGCCCCGCGACCGCGTCGGCGACGGCGCCGTCGCTCGCGGCGCGGGTGAGCAGCAGCGCCGCGGCGATGTTGACAGCGAAGCCCGCGACGAAGGCGGCGCGCACGCCGAAGGCGTCGGCGACGACGCCGCCGGCGAGCGCCCCGAGCGGGATGGTGCCGTAGCCCAGCAGGCGGAACGCGCCGATCACGCGCCCCATGAGCCGGTCGGGCACGATCGTCTGGCGCAGCGACCGGGATACGACGTTGAACACGCCGCCGGCCAGCACGACGACCGTCCACACCGCGGCGAGCACCTCCACCGAGCCGGCGGCGGCGATCGCCAGGAACAGCGCCGCGCCGACGATCAGCGAGGCGCCCATCGTCGTTCCGCGTCCGATCCTGCGCGCGATCCGCTCGGCGACGAGCGACCCGGTGAGGCCACCGACTGCCCCGGCCGAGATGACCAAGCCGTACGCCAGCGGACTTCCGCCGAGCGTGTCGGTGACGAGCAGCACGAGCAGTGCCGCCCCGGCGGTGAAACCGGCGTTGGTCAGCGCCAGCGCCACGGCGACCGTGCGCAGCAGGCGGTGGCGCCACAGCCAGCGGACGCCCTCGCGCACGTCGGCGGCCAGGCCGGTCGTGCTCGCCACCCGCGTCCGCGCGGCGGCGGCGCGCACCTGGGTCAGTCCGAGGGCGCCCGCGCCAAAGGTCAACGCGTCGACGGCGAAGGGCAGCGCCGGGGCGACGACGAACAGCAACGAGCCGACCGGGCCGCCGAGGAACTCGTCGGCGACCATCTGCGCGGCGTGCCAGCGCCCGTTGGCCGCGTCAAGCCGAGCGCGCGGCACGACGAGCGGGATCAGCGACTGGTAGGCGCTGTCGACCAGCACCTCACCCACGCCGACCAGCAACGCGACCGCGTACAGCGCCACCAGTGACCCGCGACCGCTCGCGACCGCCAGCGCGAACGCGGCGAGGGCGACGGCGCGCACGGCGTTCGTCGCCATGGCGATCCGGCGCCGGTCGCTGCGGTCGACGATCGCGCCGCCCACCGGCCCGAACAGCAGCCACGGGAGAAACGACGCGGCGGTGACGCCCGCGACGGCCGTGGGGCTGGGCGTCAAGGCCGCCGCGAGCAGCGGCAGCGCGGTGACGCGGATGCCGTCGCCGAGGTTGGACGTCGCGGCCGCCGCCCACAGCGCCGCGAAGTCGCGCCCCAGCGGCGGGAGCGCGCCCGATCCGGCCTCGGTCGGGGCGGCCGCGCCCCCGTCCGCCATCATCGGCTCCTCCGTCGACCGCGCGCGAGCTGGCGCCGCGATGCTACGGCGGCGGGGCGCCCGCCTGCCGGGCGTGGGCGAGGTTGCGGCGTTCCACGTCGGCGAACTCGGGGCGCCGTGCCGCCTCGGACCGCCGCATGAAGGCGGCCGCCGCGGCGTTGGTGAGCAACAACAGCGCGAGAAACGGTGTGAACGACGGTCGCTCCGCCGGCCGCTGGCTCAGGTACACGATCAACAGCAGCACCGCGGCGGCAACGTAGAGCCAGATCACCACGACCGGTGGGCGCCGCGTGTTCTGCCATCGCCGGGCCAGCTCCGCGGCGACGAGCGCCTCGGTCGGGTCCTCGAGCACCTCGCCGCGGCGGACGGCGGCGGTGACGCGCCGGCGGTCGGCGCCGGCCAGGGTGTGGTCCCACAGCCGCGTCCACGCCGCCTCGCTCAGGTGCGCGTCCTCGTCGCTCATCGCGGTGCGCCTACGAAGCCCGCCGGCGCCCGCGCCTCGCGCCACAGCAGCCCGGCGGCGAGCAGGCTGACGGCCGCGGCGACGGTGACCGCGGGACGCGGACCGACGAGGTCGGCGACGCCGCCGTCGAGCAGCGCGGCCACGGGGCGCGAGCCCAGGAACGCGACGCTCCACAGCGCCATCACCCGCCCGCGCATGCGCTCGTCGACGCGCTGCTGCAGGCGCGTGGTGAGCGAGGTCACCGCGAGCAGGAACCCGACCCCCGACGCGGCGAGGGCGCCGACGGCCACCGCGGCCGTTGGGCTCGCGGCGAACCCGATCATGCCGATGGCGAGCAAGACCAGCCCGCCGACGGCCATCGTGGTGTGGCCGAGCCGCCGGCGCAGCGGCGCGACCGCGAGCGCGGTCGTCGCCGCTCCGACCCCGAACGCCGACACCAGCCAACCGACGAGGGTGTTGCCGCCGTTCAGGGCCGCCGCCATCGGCGGGGCGAGCGTGTTGACCGGGTCGGTGCCGAAGCCCAAGGCCGCGACGCCGACGAGCAGCACGAGCGTCGTGCGGTCGCCGCGCACGTAGCGCAGCCCCTCGCGCACCGAGCCGTCGCCGCGGCCGCGCCGCGCGACGGGGCGTGGCGTGATCGTCAGGAGCGCGACGATGAGCGCGAGGTAGCTCGCGGCGTTCAGCCCGAACGCGGCGGCCGGGCCCAGCGCGACGAGCGTCACCGCGCCGAGCGCCGGGCCGATCGCGCGTGCGAGGTTGAACGTGACCGAGTTCAGCGCCACGGCCTGGTCGAGGTCGGCGGGAGGGACCAGCGCCGGCACGAGCGCATGCATGGCCGGCACGCTGAACGCGAAGCCGACGCCGATGACGAGCGCCGACGCGAGCACCGGCGCGGGGCCGGGCAGCCCGTCGACGCCGACGACCGCGGTCTGCAGCGCCAACGCCGAGGCGCCGAGCAGCGCGACGACCTGGCCGGCGATCAGCAGCCGCCGGCGGTCCACGCGGTCGGTGACGGCCCCGGCCCACGGCGACAGCAGCAGCGACGCGGCGAATTGCATGACGCTGACGACGCCGACGAGCAGCGCCGAGCCGGTGAGGTCGAAGACCACCACCGCGGCGGCGATGTTCTGGAACCAGGTGCCGCAGTTGGACACGAGGTTGCCGAAGAAGAACGGCCCGTAGGTGCGGTCGCGCAGCAGCGCCAGTGAGCTTCGTGCGGCGGGCGGCGAGACGGGGGCGACGACGGTCACGGCTGGGCCACGCTACCCGCGTGCCGCACGTACGCTGGACGACCCAGCCGCCACGAGCAGCACCCGTCGACCGAGGAGATCCCCCAGTGCGTGAAGCCGTCGTTGTGGAAGCGGTCCGGTCGGCGGTCGGCCGCCGCAGCGGCAAGCTTGCGGGCGTTCACCCCGCGGACCTGCTCGGCACGGTGCTGACCGGGCTGGTCGAGCGCACCGGCATCGACCCGGCCGTCGTCGACGACGTCGTCACCGGCTGCGTCGACCAGGTCGGCGAGCAGGCCGTCAACGTCGGCCGCAATGCCTGGCTCGGCGCCGGGCTGCCCGAGACTGTCCCCGCCACGACGATCGACCGGCAGTGCGGCTCGTCGCAGCAGGCGGCGCACTTCGCCGCCCAGGGCGTCATCGCCGGCGCCTACGACGTTGCGATCGCCTGCGGCGTCGAGTCCATGACGCGAGTGCCGATGTTGAGCAACCTCAACGGCGCGAACCCGTTCGGCAACGGCATGCTCGCCCGCTACGCCGAGGGTCTGGTGCCGCAGGGCATCTCCGCCGAGATGATCGCCGCGCGCTGGGGCATCACCCGCGAGGAGTGTGACGCGATCGCCCTGGAGTCGCACCGCCGCGCCGCCGCCGCCACCGACGCCGGCGCGTTCGCCGACGAGATCCTGCCGGTGAAAGTCACCCTGGACGACGGCAGCGTCGAGGAGTTCTCAGCCGACGAGGGCATCCGGCGCACCACCTCGGCTGACAAGCTCGCCGGCCTGGCGCCCGCGTTCTACAGCGACGCCCTCGCCGAGCGCTACGCCGATCTGCCGTGGGTCGTCACGGCCGGCAACTCCAGCCAGATCTCGGACGGCGCCGCGGCGCTGCTGATCACCACCCGCGAGAAGGCCGCCGAGCTCGGCCTGACACCCCGCTGGCGCTTCACCGCCTTCGCGCTGGCCGGCACCGACCCCGTCACGATGCTGACCGGTCCCATCCCCGCGACGCGCAAGGCACTCGCCAACGCCGTGATGACGGTCGACGAAATCGACCACTTCGAGGTCAACGAGGCGTTCGCGACCGTCGTCGCCGCCTGGCTGCGCGAGACCGGCGCCGACCCCGCCCGGGTCAACCCGCGTGGCGGCGCGATCGCGCTGGGCCACCCGCTCGGCGGGTCCGGGGCGCGGCTGATGACGACGATGCTCCACGCCCTGGAGCAGACCGGCGGGCGCTTCGGTCTCCAGACGATGTGCGAGGGCGGTGGCCTGGCCAACGCCACCATCATCGAGCGCCTCGGCTGACGGCGCGCTGCCGCCGGCCTGGCCCGCCGCCGTCGCGCAGGGGCGGGCGCATACTGGCGGGGTGAAGCGACTGTTCTGGCCGCTCGTCGCCGTCGGCGTCCTGCTGGCCGCCGTCGGCGTCGTCGAGGCGCGGTACGTGTTCGCGCCGCTGCTCGGGCTGTTCATCTGGCGGGTGGGGACGGCGTCGTTCGCGTCGCTGCACCGGGGCGCGTCCTTCGTTCCCGACGGGCCGCCGGTCGCGGTCGACCCCGCCGAGCGGATCACCTACGCCTGCGCGGGCTGCGGCGCGCAGGTGCTGCTGCTCGTCCGCGGCGCCGCCGTGGCGCCCCGCCACTGCGGCGAACGGATGGCCGAGCGGCGCGAGGTCGCGTCCGGCGCGTGAATCCCCAGCTGGGGACAATCCTGTGGAGGAACGACAGCCGCGGAATTCCGAACGGCCGTTCCGGCGCTCAGGCGACGACAGCGGCGTGCCGTCAGCGCCACTGGCTGAGCAGCAGCCCGAGCGCCATCAGCACGAAGCCGGCGATGAGTGCGTAGTTGCCGAACGGCAACACGCCGGGGACGATGTAGCTCAGGATGATGATGAGGACGCCGACCGCGATGAGCGACAGACCGCCGATCGGCACCCACCGGGGCTGGGCTTCGGCCGCGGCGGCTTCGGTGGCGTGTAGTTCGAACGCTTCGACTTCGATCGCGGCACGCGCGTCCTCCTGGACCTGGGCCACTCCCGCTTCGCTGCCCGCGTTGCGCAGCTCTGGCGGCCCGCGTTGGCCGCTTTCGTACGGCCGTAGGCACGGCGGGCCGCGGCGGCGACCGATGGTACCGTGGCCTGCGAGGAGAGCGACCATGACCGTCCCGCCCGACGACGCCGCCCCGGCGCCCGCGCGCCCCGCGGCGCGCCTGGCGACCGTGTGCGCGCTCGCTCTGCTGGCCGCGGTTCTCGTGGTCGCCGCGCGCTCGGACCCGTCGGTGGCGAGCTCGCGCACCGGGCGGCGCGTGGAGCTCGTCGAGCTGATCCGCGCCGAGCAGGCGCGCACCGCCGACCTCGAGCGGCGGGTCGCCGAGCTGTCCGCCCAGGTCGAGCGTTACGAGACCGCAGGAACCGGCGGGGCCGCCACCCGTCAGGCCCTCCAGGCCCGCATCGACGAGATCGTCGCTCCGGCGGGCATGACGGCCGTGACCGGGCCGGGCGTCGTCGCGACGCTGACCGACTCGACACTGGCGACCTCGCCGACGGGCAACCTCAACGACCTCGTCATCCACGAGCAGGACCTGCAGGCCGTCATCAACGCCCTGTGGGCCGGCGGCGCCGAGGCGATGAGCGTCAACGGCCAGCGGGTCCAGGCCACGACCGCGATCCGCTGCGTCGGCAACACGCTGCTGCTGCACGGCGGGGTGTACTCGCCGCCGTACGTCGTGCGCGCCATCGGTGACCACGTCGAGCTGCGCGCCGCGCTCGATCGCGATCCGGTCGTCGACGAGTTCCGCGCGGCCGCGCGCCAGTACGGGCTGGGCTTCGACGTCAGCGTCGCGCGGCGGGTCGAGCTGCCGCCCTACGACGGCCCGGCCGGGGTGAAGGTCGGCGAGCCGGTCGCGGGCGTGGCCGGGTGAGCGCGACGGCCACCCGCCTTGCGCGCGGCGCCGGCTGGACGCTCATCGGCGCCGGCGTCGTCGTGTTGCTCTACCTCGTCTACTCGCTGCTGTACACCAACGTCACGACGGTGCGGGCGCAGGCGGCGCTCAGTGAGGAATGGGACCTCGCCGTCGGCGACGTCAGTGGACGGCTCGCGGACGAGGGCAACGGCCGCCGCGGCAAGCGTGGGCGCCCCGCGGCCCAGCCGGTGACCGCGACGACCGGCGACGCCGTCGCGGTGCTGGAGTTCTCCCGCCCCGGCAGCGTCCAGCCACCGGTGCACGCGGGCCCGCTCTACGTCGTGCAAGGCGTCGGCCTGGAACAGCTCGCCCGCGGGCCCGGCCACTACCCCGGCACCGCGGCGCCCGGCGCGCCCGGCAACTTCGCGGTCGCCGGCCACCGCACGACCTACGGCGCGCCGTTTTTCAACCTCGACGACCTGCAGCCCGGCGACCGAGTCAAAGTGACCGACCGGGCGGGGGACCGCTACGTCTACAAGGTGCGCCGCCAGACGATCGTCGCGCCGACCGACAACTGGGTGATCGGGCCGGACCCGCTCGAAGGCGGCAAGCCGACCCTGACGCTGACGACGTGCAACCCCCGCTTCTCCAACCGTGAGCGGCTCATCGTCTTCGCCGAGTTGGTGTCGTGACGCGCGCACTGCGCGTCGTGCTCTGGATCGTGGTCGCCGCAGCCCTCGTCGCCCTGCTGTTCACCGTCGTCTTCCCGTGGTTCGACCGCACGTTCATCACCGACCCGACCCTCGGCGCGGCGGCCGGCTCCACGCTCGGCGGCGTGACTCCGCGCGGCTGACGCACCGACGGTGCGGCGGCCTGGCAGCGTCGGGGCGAACCTGTACGAGCGGAGCCTGCGTTGGGCGGAGGGCCGGCAACGGCGTATCGGGCGGCACAACCCGTGGGCGGTGGGCGTGCACACCGTGCGCGAGGTCATCGACGACCGGGTCTCGGGGCTCGCGGCGGAGATGGCGTTCTTCGCGTTGTTGTCGCTGGTGCCGCTGTGCGTCACGCTCGGCGCGATGCTCGGCTACCTCGAGCGCGTCGTCGGCCCCGAGGAGGTGCTGCGCGCCCAGACCGCGCTCGTACGCAGCCTCGCGATCGTGTTCAGCCCCCGCACGACCAGTGAGATTCTCGAGCCGTTCGTCCGTGCGCTGCTCAGCCGCGAGCGCGGCGGCGTCGCCGCCACCGGCCTGCTGTTGTCGCTGTATTTGGCCAGCCGCGTGTTCACCGCAACGATTCGCGCGCTCGATCTCGCCTACGACGTCACGGAGCGGCGCGGCCTGGTCGTGCAGCGGCTGCTCGCGCTTGGCTTCGCCGTCGGGTTCGTCGTCGCCGTGACGGTGACGCTGACGCTCATGGTCGTCGGCCCGCTGCTCGGCAGCGCCCAAAGCCTGGCGACGCGCTTCGGGCTCGGTTCCGCGTTCGAGCTGGCGTGGAGCGTCGGGCGCTGGCCGCTGCTGCTCGTCATCGTCGTCGCATTCCTCGCCTGCGTGTACCGCTACGGGCCCGCCGTGGACCACCACTGGCGCGACTGCGTGCCCGGCGCGGTCCTTGGCGTCGTGCTGTGGCTGCTGGCCTCGGCCGCGTTCCGGCTCTACCTGCAGGTCGGCGGTGGTGAGACCGCGACGTTCATTCCCGAGAACGCCGCCGTGGCGCTGGTCGCGCGCGTGGTCGGCGCCATGGTGGCGACGATCCTGTGGACCTATCTGACCGGATTCGCGATCCTCGTGGGCGGCGAGCTCAACGCCGAGCTGCGCCGCACGGCGGCGTGACGCCCGCCCCGCCGTGCGGGCGGTCGCCGCATCGGCGAGAATGCCGCCAAGGCGACGTCCGCAGCGGCGTCTCGCCGCCCAGCGACCGGGCAGTGTCGGACCAGGAAGGCAACGTACGTGGCTGAGGACATCACCGGCTCGCCAGAGCCTCGCAAGCGCACCGCGAAGAAGACGGCGGGCGACTCGGGCGCGGCGCGCAAGGTGGCGCCTCCCGCCGCGAAGGCGGCAGCGAAGCGTGCGACCACTGCGCGCAAGGCGACCGGCGCCGCTGCGGGATCCCCCGCCGCGCCGGTCGTTCCGACGGAGCCGATCCCGGCACCGGCGCCGACGGGAACGACGGCGTCTCGGCGCAAGGCGGCGCCGACAAAGAGCGCGTCGACGTCGAAGAAGGTGATTCCCGCGGCGCCGGCGGCGCCCCGGGTGGCGAAGGCCGCCCCGGCGGCCAAGGCCGCGCCGCCGGCGGCGAAGGCGGCGCAGGCCGCGCCGGCAGCGAAGGCCGCGGTCGGCAAGAAGGCCGCTCCGGCGGTGAAGAAGGCCGCTCCCGCGGTGAAGAAGGCCGCGCCCGCGGCGAAGAAGGCCGCTCCTGCGGTGAAGAAGGCCGCTCCCGCGGCGAAAAAGGCAGCGACCGCGAAGAAGGCGGCGCCGGCCGCGAAGAAGGCCACGAAGGCCGCACCATCCGCGGCGACCGCAGCCGCCGAGCAGCAGACCCCCGCCCCGGCCGTCGTGCCCGAGCCGGTCGTCGCCGCGCAGGAGGCGACCGGCCGGAAGGGCACGGCGAAGAAGGCGGCGGCGCGCAAGGCCCCGACGGCGCCCGCGCGCAAGGCTGGGAAGAAGGCCGCGAAGAAGGCGGCGAAGCGCGGAGTCCCGGCCCGCGAGACGGCCGGCGCCGCCGCGGCCGCCGACCTTGCGCCCGACGTCGACCGGGCGCCCGTCGCCGCCGCGGCGATGTCCGCGGAACCCGGCCTCGACGGGCAGGGCGCGATGCCCGACCCCGCGCAGGTGGAGCGCACCTGGCTCGCGTCGTACCCGCCCGGCGTGCCCGAGACGTACCCCTACCCCGAGGTGCCGCTGACGCGCCTGCTCGACGACGCCGCGAAGGACTTCCCGCAGCAGGTCGCGATCGAGTTTCTCGGCAAGACGATGACCTACAAGCAGCTGCTCGACCAGGTCGACCGGTTCGCCACCGCGCTGCGCAACCTCGGCGTGAACAAAGGCGACCGCGTCGGCATCGTGCTGCCGAACTGCCCGCAGCACGTCATCGCGATCTTCGCGGCGTTGCGCATCGGCGCGATCGTGGCGGAGAACAACCCGCTGTACACCGAGACCGAGCTCGAGCACCAGATCAACGACGCGGGCTGCAAGGTGCTGGTCATCCTTGACCCCGTGTACCAGAAGATCGGCAAGCTCAAAGGGCGGCTGCGCACCGTCGAGCACGTCGTCAGCACGGGACTCCAGGACTACCTGCCCGGTGCCAAGAGCAAGCTGTTCGCGCTGAAGTACCGCAAAGACCCCAGCGTCTACTACCAGATCCCCGCGGGCGAGGGCGTCCAGCGTTTCACCGAACTGATCGCGCGGACGCCGCCGACCGCGACGCAGGTCGACGTCGACCCGCGCGACGATCTGGCAATGCTGGTCTACACCGGCGGAACGACCGGCGTGAGCAAGGGCGTGATGCTCACGCACTACAACCTCGTGACCAACGCGTTCCAGGGGCGGTTGTGGATGCCCGACGTCCAGGCGGGGCGCGAGAACGTGCTGTGCGTCATGCCGTTCTTCCACTCCTACGGCCTGACCACGTGCCTGACGCTGGGAA
This sequence comes from Egibacteraceae bacterium, assembly GCA_030446745.1. Lineage (GTDB taxonomy): Bacteria > Actinomycetota > Nitriliruptoria > Euzebyales > Egibacteraceae > JAUJMS01. The sequence goes on from JAUJMS010000006.1 coordinate 96,652, forward strand.
TGCTGTCGGCCGCGACGCTGACGCTGCTGCCGCGCTTCGAGCGCGACACCGTGCTCAAGACCATCGACAAGCGCAAGCCGACGCTGTTCCCGGGCGTGCCGACGATCTACGTCGCGCTCAACGGCGCCCCGAACGTCAAGAAGTTCGACCTCACGTCGATCCGCGCGTGCCTGTCGGGTGCCGCCCCGCTGCCCGTCGAGGTCGCGACGACGTTCGAGAACCTGACGGGCGGCAAGCTGCGCGAGGGGTACGGACTGACCGAGACCTCGCCGATCACCCACGCCAACCCGATCTACGGCAAGGCGAAGAAGGGCCACATCGGCCTGCCGGTGACCGACACGGTGTGCACGCTGCTCGACCTGGAGGACCCGTCGCGCCCGGCGCCGCCCGGCGAGCCGGGCGAGCTCGCGATCTGGGGGCCGCAGGTGATGAAGGGCTACTGGAACCGCCCCGACGAGACCGAGCAGGTGCTCAAGGACGGCTGGCTGCTCACCGGCGACATCGCGTCGATGGACGACGAGGGGTACTTCGCCATCGTCGACCGCAAGAAGGACATGATCATCGCCGGCGGGTTCAACATCTACCCGCGCGACATCGAAGAGGTGCTCTACACCCACCCCAAGGTCGAGAAGGCCGTCGTGGCGGGCATCCCCGACGAGTACCGCGGCGAGACGGTGAAGGCCTACATCGTCACCAAGCCCGGGCAGACCGCCACCGAGGCCGAGATCGACGAGTTCCTGCGCGGCAAGCTCGCCGCCTACAAGGTGCCCAAGCAGTACGAGTTCCGCAGCGAGCTGCCCGAGACGATGGTCGGCAAGGTGCTGCGCCGCAAGCTCATCGAGGAGGAACTCGCCAAGCAGCGCGCGTGACGCCCACTACCATTGCGGGATGAGCCCGCGGGTGTTCATCGTCGACAACTACGACAGCTTCACCTACAACCTGGCCCAGGAGCTCGGCGAGCTGGGCGCCGACGTCGAGGTCGCCCGCCACGACGCGTTCACCGTCGCCGAGCTGGCCGACGCCGCGCCCGACGGGATCGTCATCTCGCCCGGGCCGGGGACGCCGAAGGACGCCGGGCTGTCCAACGACGTCATCCGCACCTTTGCCGGCCACATCCCGCTGCTCGGCGTGTGCCTTGGCCACCAGTGCATCGCCGAGGTCTACGGCGGCGCGGTCGTGCGCGCGTCCGAGCTGGTTCACGGCAAGACCTCGCCGATCTCGCACGACGGCGCCGGCGTGTTCGCCGGTCTGCCGCAGCCGTTCGACGCGACGCGCTACCACTCGCTGGTCGTGGATCCGGCCACCGTCCCCGACGTGCTCGACGTCACCGCGCGCACCCCCAACGGACTGATCATGGGGCTGCGCCACCGCGACGTCGCCGTAGAGGGCGTGCAGTTCCACCCCGAGTCGATCCTGACCACCTCCGGCCAGGACCTGCTCGCCAACTTCTTGCACTCCCTGCCGGCGCGCGGTGCCCGCGTAACCGCGGCGGCCGCTCGCCTCAGCCGGCCGCGGTGCGGCCGATGACGATGGTGGCGCCGGCGCGGCGGGCCAGCTGACCGGCGCCGGTGCGCGCCGCGACCTCGTCCATCGCGACCGGCTCGCTGGCGCCGATGGCGACGAAGCCGGTTCGGGTCGCGGTTTCGGCGAGCAGGTCGATGAGGTCGCGACCGACGACCACCGACGCGCGCAGGTCCGGGGCGAGCCGCTTGCACAGCAGGCGCCCCTCGGACACGGCGTCGTCGTCGGCGACGCGGTGCAGCGTGGTGGCGGGGACCTCGAACGCGGTGGCCCACTGCTGCGCGAGGCCGGCGACGAGCGGGGCGTTGGGGCCGGGACCGACGGCGACGACGATCTCGCTGATGTCGGACAGCTCGCCGGCGCGTACCAGCAGGACGTCGCACGGCGGTGCCACGAGGATCTCGCGGGCGAGCAGGTCGTCGCCGGCCTCCGCCGGCTGCCACTCGACCACGAGCAGGCCGGCGTTGACCTCGCTCGCCAGGGCGCGCACGCCGACGAGGTCGACCGGGGCGTCGCCGTCCCAGACCATCGCCGTGACGCCGCGGCGCGCGGCGACGAGGGTGACCGCCTCGGCGGCCTCCGCGCCGTCGGCACCGTGCAGCGCCGGGCCGTGGGCGTGCAGCGCACCGCCGCCGACGCCCGCGGCGGCCAGCGTCGTCAACACGGGCGCGTTGTGCGCGGTGCGGTACAGCAGCAGCGTCGAGCGGTGCGCGGGCGGCGTCACGAGGTCGGCTGCTCAGTTGCCTCGTCGGGCTCCGTGGCGTCCGGCTCCGGCTCGGGTTCCTCTGGCTCCGGCTGTGGTTCCTCTGGCTCCGGCTCCGGCTCTGGCTCTGGTTCGGGCTCCGGCTCGGGTTCGGGCTCCGGCTCGGGCTCGGGTTCGGGTTCGGGTTCGGGTTCGGGTAACGGCGACGGTGGCGGTGGCGGCGGCGGGGATGGCTTCTCGCCCTGCGAGACGAAGAGCGTGACCGGCGCGCCGTAGTCCACCGTCGAGCCGCTCACCGGTCTCGTGGCGATGGCCCGGCCGCGGCCCACGTCGTTGGCGAACTGGCGCACCACGGTGATCTCCAGGCACGGCGGCGTCGCGCAGCTGTCGCGCAGCGCGTCGAGCGCCGCCGTCTCGGTCCTGCCGCGAACGTCGGGGATGGTGACCGTCTCCGGTCCCGCGGACACGACGAGGTCGACGTCGGTGCCTTCCTTCACCTGGGCGCCGGCGCGCGGGCGGGTGCGGATCACGACGCCGGCGGCGAACTCGTCGCTGCGCTCGGTGGCCTGTTCGCCGACCGACAACGCCGAGTCCTGAATCACCGCGAGCGCGTCGTTGAGGCGTCGGCCACGCAGCCGCGGCACCTTCGCCAGCGGCGGACCGTCGCTCACCTCGAGGAGGACCTCGCTGCCGGGTTCGACCATCGTGCCGGGGGCGGGGTCGGTGCTGAGCACCGTCCCTTCAGGTGCCTCCGTGCTCTCGACACGCGTCACCGTCGGCTCGAGGCCGGCGTCCTGCAGGGTGGCGCGGGCCTCACCGACCTTCTCGTCCACGACGTTCGGCACGGCGACGAGGGGCACCTCCTCCTCGGGCTGGAAGAGCCGGGCGAGCAGGAACGCCGCCAACGCGAAGGCGGTGATCAGCAACAAGACGAGCAGCACGTAGCCGACGCCACGGTTGCCGCGGTCGTCGTCGTCGACGGTGCGGTCGCGCTCGTACACCGGTGGGGCCGCGACGACGGTGCGGTCGCGGGCGAGCACCTGCGTCGCGGCGTAGGCGAGCGCTGGCGGCGCGGACACCGTCAGCCCGCGCACCGCACGCTGGATGTCGTCGTGGAACTCGCGCGCGTCCTGGTAGCGGTCGGCGGGGTCCTTGGCCATCGCCTTGAGGACGACCGCCTCGAGCGTCGGCGAGATCTCTGCGTTGAGCTGCGCCGGGCGGATCGGCTCTTCGGACACGTGCTTGTACGCCAGCGCGACGGCCGAGTCGGCGGCGAACGGCTGCCGCCCCGTCAGCATCTCGTAGAGCACCACCCCGAGGCTGTAGACGTCGGTGCGCCGGTCGACGTCGCGGCCCTGCGCCTGCTCCGGGGCGATGTAGGCGGCGGTGCCGAACACCGCCGCGGTCTGGGTGACCGTCTCGGTGTTGGCGGCCCGCGCGATCCCGAAGTCGGTGACTTTCACCTGCCCGTCGTCGGAGATCATGATGTTCGCGGGCTTGACGTCGCGGTGCACCAAGCCGCGCTCGTGGGCGTAGTGCAGGGCGAGCGCCGCGTCGCCGGCGATCTCGGCCGCGCGCTCCGGCAGCACCCCCTCCGTGCGCAGGATGTCGCGCAGGCTGCGGCCCGACACGTACTCCATCACGATGAATGGCCGGCCGTCCTGCTCCCCGGTGTCGTACACCGCGACCATGTTGGGGTGGTTCAAGCTCGCGGCGGCGCGCGCCTCGCGCTTGAAGCGCTCGACGAACGACGGGTCGTCGGTGTAGCGGTGGTGCAGGAGCTTGACGGCGACCTGCCGGTCGAGCACCGCGTCGTCGGCCAACTCGACGTCGGCCATCCCGCCCTGCCCGAGCAGGCCACGCAGGGCGTAGCGACCGGCGAGCACGCGCCGGTCGCCGCTGCGCGACAGCGGGGTCGTCTCGTCCATCGGCCCTACCGGCTCCGTCCTGTTGGGTGCGGTCTCAGCGCAGCGCCGCTTCCAGCACCGCCTTGGCGATCGGCGCGGCGCCGGCGCCGCCGGTGGCCTCGCTGCCCACATCGCCCCCGTCGGGAACGACGACCGCGACGGCGACCTGCGGGTCGTCCAGCGGCGCAAAGCCGACGAACCACACCGTCGGGTTGCGCTGCTCGCCGACCTCCGCGGTGCCGGTCTTGCCCGCCACGTCCGCCGCCGGCAGCGCGGCGTTACGGCCGCTGCCGTCGGTGACGACCCCGCGCATCATCGCCTGGAGCGCGGCCGCGGTCTCGGGGCTGACGACACGCCCGTCGTCGCGGCCGCCCAGCGCGAGCGGCTGGGGGGTCGCCTCGCGCACGACCCGGCCGCTGAAGTCCTCGACACGGTCGATGACGTAGGGGCGCATGAGCACGCCGTCGTTGGCGACGGCCCCCGCGATCATCGCCATCTGCAGCGGCGTGACGCGTACGTCGCGCTGGCCGATGGCGCTCTGGGCGGTCGACGGCGCGTCGAGTTCTCGAGGGATCCGGCTGGGGGCGAACGGCAGCTGGAAGTCCCACGCCGCGTTGAGCCCGAAGGCCTCAGCCTGCGCGACGAGCTTCGCCGCGCCGACGTCGACGCCGAGGCGCGCGAACGTCGTGTTGCAGCTCACCTCGAGCGCCCGCTGCAGCGTGAGCGGGTTGCCGCCGTTGCACAGATCGCCGCCGAAGTTGCCGATCGCCGCGGTGGTCTGCGGGGGGGTGTACTCGCGCGGGTCATCGAACATGTCGTCGGGCGTCACGCCGTCCTCCAGCGCGGCCGCGGCGGTCACGATCTTGAACGTCGAGCCTGGGGGATACAGCTCGCGCAGCGCGCGGTTGCGGCGCTCGTTCTCGGTGCGGTCCCAGTACGACACCGCGGCGTCGCGGTCGAACGTCGCAAGCATGTTGGGGTCGTAGGACGGGTTGGACCACAGCGCGAGTACCGCCCCGGTGGCCGGCTCGAGCGCCACGACCGCCCCGGTGCGGTCGCCGAGCGCCGCGCGCGCGGCGGCCTGCACCCGTGGGCGCAGCGTGACGACGACGTCGTCGCCCTGAGGCTCCCGCCCGGTCAGAAAGTCGCCGAGGTTGCGCGCGAAGGCCTCGGGGGCGTCGCCGACAAGCAGCCGGTTGGCGCTCGCCTCGAGCTCCGAGCGGCCGTAGACCAGCGAGTAGAAGCCGGTCAGGTGCGCCCACAGCGGCCCTTGCGGGTAGGACCGTTCGTACTTGTAGCGCCCGTCGGTCGCCTGCGACCGGGCGAGTTCGACCGCGTCGCCGCCGCCGGCGACGATCGACCCGCGCTGGACGGCGTACTCGGAGATGATCCTGCGGCTGTTGCGGTTGTCGTCGGCGAGGTCGTCGGCGCGCAGCACCTGCAGGTAGTTGAGATTGACGAACAGCGCCGCGAACAGCACGAACATCACCGCGGCGACCCGTCGCAGCTGGCGCGTCACGCTGCCGGCTCCTGCGTCTGCGGCTCGCGCGCCGCCTCGGCCGAGACGCGCAACAGCAGCGCGACCAGCGCGTAGTTGGCCACCAGCGACGAGCCGCCGTAGGACATGAACGGCAGCGTCACGCCCGTCAACGGCAACAGCCGCGTCACGCCGCCGAGGATCACGAACACCTGCAGCGCGAACAGCACGGTCAGCCCCGCGGCGAGCAGCTGGCCGAACTCGTCGCGGCAGCGCGCCGCGACGGAGAAGCCGCGGGCCACGAACAGGAAGTAGCACAACAGCAACGCGGTCAGTCCGATCAGGCCGGTCTCCTCGCCGAACGCCGCGAAGATGAAGTCGGTGCTGATCGCCGGGATCATGTCGGGGCGCCCCTGGCCGAGCCCGACGCCGAACACGCCGCCGGTGCCGAAGGCGAACAGCCCCTGGGCGAGCTGGTAGCCGGCGGTGTCGTACACCGTCCAGGGGTCCAGCCAGGTGCCGATGCGCTGCTGGACGTGGCCGAAGATCGTCCACGCGGTGAACGCGCCGGCGCCGAACAGCGCCATGCCGATGACGGCGTACGTCGCGCGCGCCGTGGCGACGTAGAGCATCGCGACGAAGATGCCGAACACCAGCAGGCTCAGTCCGAGGTCCTTCTGCACGACCAGGACCGAGAGGCTGACCGCCCACACCGCGAGGATCGGCCCGAACGCCCGCGCCGGGGGCAGCATGAACGGGCCGATGCGGTTCGTCGCAACGGTCAGCAGTGCACGCTTCTCGGCCAGGTAGCTCGCGAAGAACGCGACGAGCCCGAGCTTGGCGACCTCGCCTGGCTGGAACGACAGCGTGCCGAGCCGGATCCAGATCTCGGCGCCGTTGACCTCGGCGCCAAGGCCGGCACCGACGGCATGAGCAGGAAGACCAGCGCGCCGATGCCGATGAGGTAGCGGTAGCGGTCGAGCACGCGGTAGTCGCGCACGACGACGAGCACGACGACGAAAACCGCGACCGCGAGCACCGTCCAGACCGTCTGCGCCGGCGCCTGCGCGGTCTCCTCGGCGAAGTCCAGCCGGCGCACCATCACCAGCCCGAGACCGTTGAGCAGGAACGCGAGCGGGAGCAGCACCGGGTCGGCGCCCGCGGCCAGCCGGCGGCTGGTGAGGTGAGCGGCCGCGGCCAGGGCGGCCATCGCCCCGCCGTAGGCGAGCAGGCCGGCGGGCAGCACCCCGCTTTGGGCCAGCCCGACCAGCGCGTAGGCGCAGAGAATAACGAGCAGCGCGAGCAGCAGCAGGCTGAGCTCCGTGTTCGCCCGTCGACGGCTGCCGACGCCGGCTTCGGCGGTGCCTGCGACGCTCACGGGGACGGTGACTCCGACGGCGTCCCCGCGGGCGCGGCGGCGCGCCCGGCCTGTGACCGGTACTCGGCGACGGCGGCGCGCGCCTCGGTCATGTCGGCGACGTTGATGCCGGCGCGGATGCGTTCCTGTCGCCGCGGCGGCAGGTCCGCCACGACGACGTCGGTGGTCTCGCGCACGCGGTACAGCGCGACGCCCGCCACCTCCTGGGGCAGGCCGTTGTAGATCGCGACGCGCCCGTCGTCGCTGGCACCGATGAAAAACGCTCGCGACAGCAGCAGCCAGCCGCCGGCGCCGAGGACCGCGAGCAGGATCACCACGCCGGTGAGAAACGCGAGGACGCGCCCGACGCGCGACGGCGGCTTGGGACCGCGCCGAGGGGCGGTCGCGCGGTCGCCGTAGCGCCCCATGTCGGCGGCCCAGTCGTGGCTTGCCGATTCCGGGCGCGTACGGATCGCGATGCTCGGTCGCGGCGGATCGGCCGGCAACCCGGCGGTGACCTGGCCGTCGTCCCCGGCGCCGTGGCCGTCGCCGTCGACGCGCAGCAGGACGACGGTGATGTTGTCCGGTCCGCCACGGTCGTTGGCCAGCGCGAGCAGGTCGCGCACGGCGTCCTCGCCGTCGGGGGTGGCGGTCAGCACGTCGGCGATCGCCCGGTCGTCGACCGGACCGGTCAGCCCGTCCGAGCACACCAGGATCTGGTCGCCGGGCTGGAGCACGAGCGGGCCGAGCGTGTCGACGTCGATGTCGTCGTCCACCCCGATGGCGCGCGTGATGACGCTGCGTTGGGGGTGGGTGGCGATCTCGTCGCGCGACAGCCGCCCGTCCTGGACGAGCTGCTCGACGAGCGTGTGGTCGACCGTGAGCTGGTCCATGCCCTCGGCGCGGCGCAGCAGGTAGGCGCGGCTGTCACCGACGTGGGCGAGGTGCAGGGCGCCGTCGCGCACGAGCACCGCCGTCAGTGTCGTGCCCATGCCGGCGTGGCGCGGGTTGCTCGACGCCTCGCGCATGACGGCGCCGTTGGCCGCCTCGACGGCGGCCTCGAGCGCCTCCGTGGCGGCCCGTGCGTCGTCGAACGTCTGGCCGTCGAGCGCGCGGATCGGTTCCAGCGCCATCTTCGAGGCGACCTCGCCGGCGTTGTGGCCGCCCATGCCGTCGGCGACGGCGAACACCGTCGCACCCGCGAACAGGTTGTCCTCGTTGCCGTCCCGGACCAGTCCCACGTCCGAGCCGGTGTACGCGGTGACGTGCAGCGGCGGGCTCACCTGCGCACCTGCACGACGGTGCGGCCGATGCCCAGCTGGTCACCGGCGGCCAGCGGCGTCGGTGTCGTGACCCGCACCTGGTTGAGGAAGGTCCCGTTGGTCGAGCCGAGGTCGCTGACCACCCACCCGTCGCCGTTGCGGAACACCCGAGCGTGCGCGTCGCTGACGTACTCGTCGTTCAGGGCCACGGTGCTGCTGTCGGCGCGACCGAAGGTGATGTCGGACGCGTCCAGCGGCACGACGCGCGGTCGCCCCTCCGGCGTGTGGACGACGAGTTCGCCCGGCGCAGCGCGTGACCGCTTGCGCCGGCCGGGCGCGGGGGCGGGGGCGGGGCGGTGACTCGCCGGCACGGCCGTCGCCGGCGCGGCGCGCGCGACGTCGCGCAGCACGGCACGCACTGCGCGGGCGACGAACAGGTAGAGCAGCAGCAGCAGGACCGCCTGCACCAGGGTCAGCACGATCGGCGGCACGCCTAGCCGTCCACCGCGAACGATAGGGCGACCCCGCCCAGCTCCAGGCGGTCACCGTCGGCCAGCTCGGCGGTCGTGACCGGGGCGCCGTTGACCCGCACACCGTTGGTCGAGCCCAGGTCTTCGACCGACCAGCGGTCGCCTTCGCGGGAGATGCGCGCGTGACGTCGCGACACCGAGGGGTCGTTCAGCGTCACGTCGCACTCGGGCAGCCGCCCGAGCGTCGCGGTGGCGCCCACCGGGTAGCGCCGGCCGCCGTCGACGGCGACGAGGGCGGCACCGTCGCTGTCAGGCCGGCGCAGCACACTCGTGTGCCCGCCGTCGTCGGCCCTCGGCGCCGGGCGGGGCGCGGCCGCCGCCGGGCCTGCTGCAGCGCGACGGTTGAGCGCCGGCGCGGCGCGGTTCGCCGCTGGGGCGGGGGCGGCTGCCCGGTCAGTCGGCGCCTCGATCTTGCCGCGCAGCTCGTAGGTGCCGACCGTCACCGTCTCGACCGGGCGCAGCTCGACGCGCACCGGCCCGTGCAGGCGCCAGCTCCGCGACGCGGCGGTCTGCTTCACGACCGCGGCCAGCTCGGTCTTCAGCGACGCGGCGAACCCCTCGAAGCGCGCGTAGTCGTCCGGCGACAGCTCGAAGCGGTAGACGTTGGGGACGAACACGCCGTCGAGCCCCACCTGCTGGAAGCTCTGCGCGTAGCGCTGCAGCGCCTTGGCGAGCTCGACCGGTTGCAGCCCGGAGCGGAAGACGCGGGCGAAGAACCCCTCGACCGCCCCTTCGAGGCGCTTCTCGAAGTCCCGCAGTATCGCCACGACCCCGAGTCTAGAGGCGCCCCGCCGCGGCGCCGATTGTCCGCCCGAACCCCGCTGGTAGACTCCCCGGCTGTCGCTCGGGCGAGTGGCGGAATAGGCAGACGCGCAGGCTTCAGGTGCCTGTGTCCTTCGGGATGTGGGGGTTCAAGTCCCCCCTCGCCCACCCCACGTTGCGTGGACCCTTCGGCGGCATCTCGCCGATTCCGTCCAGGCGACGCGCACGCCGCCCCGGTCAGCGCCCGCCATCTTGCAGGTCACCGCCGGCGGGGGGCGCGGGGCATCGGGCCCTTCGGCACTGGCAGGTCGCTGTCGCCGAGGGCCTGGAGGCGGGTGTCGAGCGCCCTCGCGGCGTCGGGCTTGATCCGGCGAGGCAGCTTGGCCAGGGACGCCTGGAGCTGGCGCAGCGGTACCTGGCCGGCGCCGTCGCCGACGCTGATCTCGTGGACCGGGACGTCGCCGACGATGCGCGCCATCCGCCGGCGCTCCTGACGCAGCAGCGCCGTGACACGCGCCGGTGCTCCCTCGCCGACCATCACCACACCGGCGCGCCCCACCGCTCGGTGGACGAAGTCCTGCTTGCGCGTGTAGGCGACGGCCGGCGTCACGCGCCAGCCGCGCAACGACTGGAGCACCGCCGCGGCCGCCCCTGGCTTGCCCGCGATCGAGCCGAGTGCTGCGGCCGAGGTCCGCCGGCCGAACACCAAAAGGCCCGCGAGCAACGCGAGCACCACACCGAAGACCGCCCCGGCAGCCGGGCGCCCGGCGACGACGCCGGCCACGAGGCAGACCGCCAGGACCGCGAGCGGGACGCCCACGACCAGCGGTACGAGCTTCGGGTCGACGGCACGCGTGTTGGCGAACGCCAGCCGCAACTGGCTCATCCGTTGCCGGAATGCTGCGCCGCGGATCGAGGCCATGGACGCATGCTAGGCACCGTCGCGGCGGGCCGCCGCCCCGTCGGCCGGGCGCGCGCGGGCGGTTCGGTAGGTTACCGGGCGGTACACGGGGGTAGGGAGCGGCCCTGTCAGCCCGCGGTCGGAGGGTTGCTTTGGGGATCGAGTTCGTCGGCGCGTTCGAGAGCACGTACCAGCCGGCGCATGACGTGGACGTGGCCGAGAGCACCGGCCACGCCGCGACCTGGGCTGCCGACCTGCGGTTGCTGCGCGACTGCGGGGTGCGCCGGCTGCGCTACCCGGTGCGGTGGCACCGCGTCGAGCCGTCCCCCGGCACGTACGACTGGGCGGCGACCGACGCCGTGCTCGGCCACCTCGCCGACCGCGGCATGACGCCCATCGTCGACCTGGTGCATCACACCAGCTACCCGCGCTGGTTGACCGGGGGCTTCGCCGATCCCCGCTTCGGTGCCGCGTACCTGCGCTACTGCGAGGCCTTCGCGCGTCGCTACCCGGACACGACCGCCTACACGCTGTTCAACGAGCCGTTCTCGACGCTGTTTTTGGCCGGTCACGAGGGCCTGTGGCCGCCGTACCACCAGGGCATCGAGGCGTTCGTCGCGATCCTTCGCAACGTGCTGCCGGCGTTCGGCGAGGCGGTGCGGCTCTACCGCGAGCTGCTTCCCGCCGCCGCCCACGTCTACGTCGACACCTGTGAGCGCCACACCCACGACGGCAGCGGTCCTGGAGGCGACTACGCCGCGTTCGCCAACGACCGCCGCTTCTTCGTGCTCGACGCCATGCTCGGCCGGTCGTTCGCCGCCGACCCCTTCGCCGCCGCGGTCGCCGCCGCCGGCGGTGAGTCGCTGCTCGACTTGGAGCCCGCCCCGATCGACGTGCTCGGCCTGGACTACTACGCCCACTCGCAGTGGCACTTCGGGGCCGACGCCGGCTGCACGCCGACGCCACGACCGCCAGGCCTCGCCGCGGTCATCGTCGAGTACTGGGAGCGCTACGCGACCCCGTGCATGCTCAGCGAGACGAACATCCGCGGATTCCCGAGCGACCGCGCGACGTGGCTGAAGTACACGCTCGAGCAGTGTGAGCTCGCTCGCGACGCCGGCGTCGCGCTGGACGGCTACTGCTGGTTTCCCTTCATCGACTCGTGCGACTGGGACTCCCTGCTGTACTACTGCGACGGCAACGTCGACCCGGTCGGCGTCTACTGGCTCGACGACACCCTCGCGCGGCGGCCGTCGTCGATGTCGCGCGCCTACGCTGCCGCGGCCGCCGGTACACCCGCCGCCGACCTGCCGGCGTACGAGCTGCGCCCGCCGGTGTCGCGGTGGCTCGCCGGCTACGCCGACCAGATGGCGCACTGGGACTGGCAGCCACCACCGGACGACGAGCGCGGCGCCGAGAGCGCCGAGGCCGACATCGAATTCGAGCTGAGGATCCGCGATGCCACCCAATGAGCTCGTCGTGCTGTCCCACTTGCGCTGGACCTGGGTGTGGCAGCGTCCGCAGCACCTGATCTCTCGGCTTGCGGCAACGCGGCGGACGTGGTTCGTCGAGGAGCCGCTACCCGCCGACGTCACGGCGCCGCGCCTGTGCTCGCAGGACGACGGGCCGGTCACCCGCGTCTGGCTGGAGGTTCCACACCCGGGGCGTCACGTCTACTTCGACGACCCGGTGGCGGCCGCCTACGCGGATGCGTTGACCTCGCTGCTCGGCGCGCCCGACGCCCCGCGCACGGTGTGGCTGTACACGCCGCTCGCGCTGCGGCTCGGTGAGGCACTCGAGCCCACGGTCGTCATCTACGACGTCATGGACGACCTCGCCTCGTTCAAGTCGGCCAGCCCCGCGCTGCGTGAGAGCCAGCGCGCGACGCTGGACCGCGCCGACGTCGTGTTCACCGGCGGCCGGTCGTTGCACCGCGGGGTCACCGCGCTGCGGCCCAGCGGCGTCCACCTGTTCCCCAGTGGCGTGGAGGCCGGCCACTTCGCGGCGGCGCAACGAGTTCCTGCCGCCGGCCGCCGCCCGGTCGCCGGCTACGTCGGCGTCATCGACGAGCGCGTGGACCTCGACCTGATCGCGCAGCTCGCGGCCGCGTTGCCGGACTGGGACGTCGTTGTCGTCGGACCGGTCGCCAAGATCGACCCCGCGGCGTTGCCGCAGGCGCCGAATTTGCACTACTCCGGCCCGCGCCCCTACGGGGAACTGCCGGCGGTGCTCGGCGGCTTCGACGTGGCGCTGATGCCGTTAGCGTTCCACGAGGCGACCCGCTCGATCAGCCCGACCAAGACCCTCGAGTACCTCGCCGCCGGGCTGCCGGTGGTGTCGACCGCGGTGCCCGACGTCGTGACCGACTACGGCTCGGTGGTGACGATCGCCGCCGACGCCCGCGGCTTCGCGGCGGCCTGCGAGGCGTTGCGGACCGGGCGCCCGCCCGAGCAGGAGCCGGCCGTTGCGGCGTTGCTGCGCCGCCACAGCTGGGACGGCATCGCGGCCCGCATGGACACGCTGCTCGACCGCGCACTAGACGCCGCGAGCGCCCCCGAAGAGGAGACGGCATGACCCGTGATCCGCGCATCGTCATCATCGGCGCCGGCCCGACCGGCCTCGGAGCGGGCTACCGCCTGCAGGAACTCGGGTACGGCGACTGGGTGATGCTGGAAGCCAACGACTACGTCGGCGGCCTCGCGACGTCGTTCACCGACGAGGCCGGGTTCACGTGGGACATCGGCGGCCACGTGATGTTCAGCCACTATCCGTACTACGACGAGCTCGTGGACCGGCTGATGGGCGACCAGTACTCGACGCTGCACCGCGAGGCATGGGTGTGGATGGAGAATCGCTTCATCCCGTACCCGTTCCAGAACAACATCGGGGGCCTGGAGCCGCAGACGGTCTACGAGTGTCTGACGGGCGCGATCCGCGCCGCCCGCGACGCCGGCGCCACGACCCCGGCGAACTTCCGCGAGTGGGTGCTCGCCACCATGGGGCAGGGCATCGCCGACCACTTCATGATCCCGTACAACTACAAGGTCTGGGCGACGCCCGCCGAGCAGATGAGCTTCAACTGGATCGGCGAGCGGGTGTCGGTCGTCGACGTCGAGGACCTGCTGCGCAACGTGCTGTTCGACAAGCCGGAGAAGCAGTGGGGGCCCAACAGCACGTTCAAGTACCCGCTCCACGGTGGTACCGGCTTCCTCTACGACGGCATGCGCAAGTTCGTCGAGGACCACCTGGAGCTCAACTGCGCGGTGGTGTCGGTCGATCCGGTGGCCAAGGTCGTGCGCACCGACGACGGCCGTGACTTCAACTACGACGTCTTGCTGTCGACGATGCCGCTGAACAAGCTGATCCGCGTCACCGAGTCGCCTCCGACCGCGGTCGTCGAGGCCACGAAGGGCTTGGTTTTCAGTGGCAGCCACATCGTGGGCATCGGGGTCGACCGGCCCGTCGACAGCGACAAGAACTGGATCTACTTCCCAGAGCCGGACGTGCCGTTCTACCGGGTCACGTACCTCTCCAACTACTCGCCATACCTGACCGCCAAGCACGGCCAGTTCAGCCTGCTGACCGAGACGTCGCACTCGTCGTACAAGGCGGAGGACCCGGCCACCATCGTCGACCGCGTCGTCGACGGCCTGGTCACCACCGGGCTGCTGCGCGAGTCCGACCGCGAGCTGATCGTCAGCCGCTGGCGCTGCTCGCCGGCGATGACCTACCCCGTCCCAAGCGTCGGCCGCGACGCGGCGCTCGGCACCATCCAGCCGTGGCTGCGCGACCACGACATCTGGTCGCGGGGGCGCTTCGGCGGTTGGCTGTACGAGATCGGCAACATGGACCACTCGTGCATGCAGGGCGTCGAGTTCGTCAACGCGGTGGTGCACGGCGAGCCGGAGACCGTGTGGATCCCCCGCGGCGAGGGCGCCGCCGGCCAGGGCATCCGCTGACCGGGCGTGGCCACTCCCAACTTTCTCGTCGTCGGGGCCGCCAAGGCCGGAACGACCGCGGTCTACGACTATCTGCGCCAGCATCCCGACGTCTACATGAGCCCGCTGAAGGAGACCAACTACCTGGCGCTGCGGGGCCGGCGGCCTGACTACCGCGGTCCGGGCGACGACGCGACGATCAACCGGCTGTCGATCACCACCGCCAGCGGCTACGCGGCGCAGTTCGCGGGCGTGACGACCGAGGCCGCGGTCGGCGAGGCGTCGCCGCTGTACCTGTACGACCCCGAGGTGCCGGGGCGGGTGGACGACCACGTCCCGGGTGCCAACGTGCTCGTGGTGCTTCGCCATCCCGTCGAGCGGGCCTACTCGGCGTTCCTGCACGCCAGGCGCGACGGCCGCGAGCCGCTGGGCGACTTCGCCGCGGCGCTGGCTGACGAGCCAGCCCGGGTGCGCGCCGGCTGGGAGCACCTGTGGCACTACGCCGGCATGGGCTTCTACGCCGCGCAGCTGGAGCGCTGGTACGCCGCGGTCGGGCGCGATCGCGTCCACGTGTTCCTCCACGGCGAGCTGGAGGCGGACCCGGTTGGCGCGCTGCGCGGCTGCTTTGCCTTCCTCGGCGTGGACGACACCTTCGTGCCCGACACGCGCGTGCGCTCCAACGTGTCGAGCACCACCGGGGCGCCGCCGTTGGACGGCGGCGTCCGCGCGGCGTTGGTTGACGTCTACCGCGACGACGTCGCCCGCCTGCAGGGGCTGCTCGAGCGCGACCTCAGCCCCTGGCTGCGCTGAGCCGCCGAGGCGGCTGGCTACTGCTGCGCGAGGCGGCAGATGAAACGGTCCGCCTCGGCGGCGGCGGACTTGACGTTGAGCTTGGCCAGCCAGGAGGCGTCGAACTCCTGCACGCTGCGTGCCGGACGCTTCACGCGGTGGCCGGGCCATCGGGGTTACCGTGGCGTGAGGAGGTCAGCGCGTGCACAAGTGGCGTCCGCACCACGACGACGGCGTCGCGCTGCGTGGCGCCCGCCGCGGCGGCCACGCGGTGGCCGCCGGCGGGGCGGCGGTCGTCGCGGCGCTGCTCGCCGCGGTGCTCGGCTGGCGCCCGCTCGGCGGCGACGGCACCGTTGCGGTCCTGGTGGTCGGCGGGGTGGCGTTGACCGCGACGCTGCTCGTGCTCGGCCCGCGGTCGACCGCGTGTGCCGTGCGCCGCGGCGCGGCGGGGGCGCTGTGCGCGGTGACGCTGCTGTCCGCCGCCTGGCTCGCGCTCAGCCGGTAGACGATCGCCTTCGCAGGGTCAGCCGCCCGGCAGGGGGCAGACGTAGCCCTCGCGCGGGTCGAGCTGCGGGCGCGCCGGCGCCGCGGGACGGGCCACCGGCGACGACACGGCCACCGCCGGCGCAGCGGCGCCCGCGACCCGCGTCGTGCCCGCCACCGGCTTGTCGGTGAAGCGCAGGATGTCGATGCCGCGCTGGTAGTCCCGGGATAGAACCGCGTAGAGGATCTCGTCGGTGACCCAGTACGCCGCCGAGTACTCGTCGACCACCGCGTCGGTGCTGTGGGTGAAGGTCATGAACGCGCCGCTGGTTTTGCTGGCGCGCCGGATCGCCGCCGACGAGCAGGAAGTTGTCGGTGCCGCCGCGCCGTTGTCGGTGTCAGCCGCGCCCTTGCAGGAAGCGTCTGTCCCCCGGTGAGCCGCTGCCGAGCACCGTCGGGCGGGCCGGATCGCTGCGGGCGTCGAGGTAGAGCAGCGGATTGCTCGACGTGACGACCAGGCCTGGCGCGACCTCGGTGACGTCGTGGGAGCCCTTGACGCCCGCGGGGCCGTCGGCGTCGGACCACTTGGTGCCGGTGAACGTCGGCTTCGTCGGGTCGCGAAGGTCGATGATGCGCCCGTCGGAGTTGTAGGCGTAGGAGCAGGCGAGCACGCACGACACGGTGTGGCTGTCGGCGCCCTGCAGCTCGCCGACGATCTTCGGCGCCTTCTTGTCGGTCACGTCGATGACGAGCAGGCGGTCGAGCGGGCCGACGCTGGGCGCAAGGTCGCCGTAGGTGCCGATCAGCACGATCGACCCGTTGGTGTCGACGTCCTCCTCGACGAAGTAGGCGCCTTGCGGGGCGGGGGTGAAGCTGAGCATCGCCGGGGCTTCTGGCTTGCTGACGTCGTAGATCGTCAGCCCGCGGTCCTCGGTGACGAAGAGGTGACTGCCGACGATGCGCGCGCCGGCGCTGTCGGTGTTGAACGGGATGTTGCCGAGCCACTCGACGTTGTCCGTCGCGATGTAACCGGGCCCGATCTTGGGGTTTGCGGCCTCAGTGCCGACCGCCGGCTGCGCACCCGCCACGAGCGCCGCCACCGCGAGCGCCATCATCATCCTGCGCATGTCCGTTGCCCGCTTCGTCGGCGCACCAGGGATCCGTCCCGGTGTGGCTTCGCCGCCGGGGCGCCGGAGTCCTGCGCCACCCGAGGCGTGGAGCGTCAGTCGATGAGCGTCAGCTCAGCGCCCCGGAGCTCCGCCGGCAGCTCGTCGCGCACGGCAGCGGCGGTGGCCGGCAGTCCGGCACGTCGGATGATCGTTGCCTCCAACGTCGCGGTCACCTCGTCGAACGACGTCGAGAAGTCCTGGTAACCGATGGCCCCCAACTCGTCGCCGAGCCGCTGCGACTGCGCTTCGAGTTCCTGCCACGAACGCGCACGCCCTTCCACGAGGTTGATGTCGATCTCGGCGTTGGCCACCGCATCCCTCACCAAGGCATCGGCCGCGCCCTTGATGTAGAGCGTCGGCATGCCACTCGGATCGCCCCGTAGAGTCCCGCCGGCGAAGAGATTCGGCCGCTGCGACGAAATCTCGGCCTGGACGTCTCCGAAGGCGTCCGCAATGGCGCGTCGCTTCAGCTCCGTCCTTTCAGCGGTGCCGTTTTGTTCTGCAGCGAGCGTCGCGTCCGAGTGTTCCGCCTCGTGATCGGGCGGTGTGTCCAACACCGGCGCAACGTCGGCCTCAGCCTCGGGCCCGTCGGGTTGTGCGACGTCGTCGCCCCTCGCCGCGTCCACGAGCGTTGGCACTGCCAGCCCGGCGAGCAGGATCAGCGGGACCAACAGTGCCGTGACAGCACGCGGAACGGCGCTGACTGCGGGCATCCTCATGGCAGGCTTTCCGCTGCGGTGCAGCGGCACGGTCGCCGCTGTCCCGCGACGGTACCTCGTGCTGACCTCGGGTCAAGGGCCCGGCGGCGGTGTGCCAGACTGCCGCGCATGGCCGCCTCGGTGCTGACGCCCCAGTCCGCCGACTTTCCGCGCTGGTACCAGGACGTCGTCGCGAAGGCCGAGCTGGCCGAGACCGGCGCCGCGCGGGGCACGCAGATCATCAAGCCGTGGGGCTACGCGCTGTGGGAGCGCATCCAGGGCGAGCTCGACGCGCGGATCAAGGCGACCGGGCACGACAACGTCTACTTCCCGCTGTTCATCCCGATGGAGTACTTCGAGCGTGAGGCCGAGCACGTCGAGGGCTTCAGTCCCGAGCTCGCCGTCGTCACGCATGGCGGCGGCAAGGAGCTGACCGAGCCGCTCGCCGTGCGCCCCACCTCCGAGACGGTCATCGGCGAGGCGATGGCGCGTTGGATCCAGGGCCACCGCGACCTGCCGCTGCTGCTCAACCAGTGGGCCAATGTCGTGCGCTGGGAGCTGCGCCCGCGGTTGTTCCTTCGCACCACCGAGTTTCTGTGGCAGGAGGGCCACACCGCCCACGCGACCTGGCAGGAGGCGCAGGACGAGACCCTGCGCATCCTCGTCGAGGTCTACGCCGAGGTGCTGCGGGACGTGCTGGCCGTCCCCGTGCTGCTGGGACGCAAGACCGAGGCCGAGAAGTTCCCGGGCGCGGAGTCCACGTACACGCTGGAAGGGCTCATGCGCGACGGCAAGGCGCTGCAGATGGGCACCAGCCACAACCTCGGCCAGAACTTCGCGACCGCGTTCGACATCGCGTTCACCGACGAGTCCGGCGCCCGCCGCCAGGCCTGGACGACATCGTGGGGGGTGTCCACCCGCGTCGTCGGTGGCCTGGTCATGGCGCACGGCGACGACCGGGGGCTGCGCCTGCCACCGGCCGTCGCGCCGCTGCAGGTCGTGGTGCTCGCCGTCAAAGACGACACGATCCCGGTCGCGCAGCGCCTCGCCGCCGAGCTGCGCGACGCCGGTGTGCGCGTCCGCGTCGACCAGCGCACGAACCTGTCGTTCGGCCGCCGCGCGGTCGACTGGGAGCTGAAAGGCGTGCCGCTGCGCCTCGAGGTCGGCCCCCGCGACGTCGCGGCGGGCCAGGCGACGCTCGCGCGCCGCGACACGGGTGATAAGTCGGCGGTCGCGCTCCACGCGGTCGCGGCGCAGCTGCCCGGGCTGCTCGACGCGATCCAGGCGGCCATGCTCGACGGGGCGCGCGAGCGCCGCGACGCCGCCACGATCGACGTGGCGGACCCCGACGAGATCGACGGGCCGGGGTTCTTCCGGCTGCCGTGGGCGCAGCTCGGCGTCGAGGGCGAGGCGCGCCTGGCCGAGCGCGGCTACACCGTGCGCTGCCTGCTCACCGCCGACGGCGGCATCCCGGGCGGCGGGCCTGACCGCGACGACGCGGGACTCGTCGCCTACGTCGCCAAGGCGTACTGAGGCCCGGTGGCAGGAGTTCGCCGGCGCGGTGGCGAACGAAGACGGCAAGTCGAGCAACCTGACTCGCGGGTGGTCGTGGCGGTGATCGACACGCCGGTGAACCCGTACCACGAGGCGTGGCACGCGGGCGGCAAGGGTGTCGTCACCAACGGCAAGATCCAAGACGTGGTGGAACACCTCGCCGCGCAGCCAGGGCTTCATGGGCGCCGACTACCCGTACCTCGCCTGCTGAGCCGCGGCCGGGGCGTTGCTCGGGCGCGGGCTACTCGGCGGCGCGTAGGCCCAGCTTGACCGAGCACGTCGGCCACGCCTCCCAACCCTGGACGCGCTGGAGGGCGTCCGCGCGGGCGATCTGCTCGAGCGGATGCGCCTGGTGGGGCAGGCCGCCGCCGCCGACGGCGCGCCAGCTTTCGACGCTGAACTGCAGGCCGCCGTAGTAGCCGTTGCCGGTGTCGCTGGTCCAGTTGCCGCTGGACTCGCAGGCGGCCAGACGCAGCCAGACCGCGTCGACGATGACCGTCGTCGACGGCTGCCCGGTCCAGCCGGGCTCGCCGGGGCGGGGGCGCCGGGCCGGGAGCACCGTGGGGTGCGGCAGGTACAGAAACGCCCCGACCGGTAGGCGGTCGGGCGTGACGAGGACCGGGTTCGCGTCGTAGACGACCCACTCGTCGCGCAAGTCGAACGCCGCCGCGATGCCCGCCGCCGTGTCGCCCGGCTCGATGCGGTGGTAGCGACCGCGCGGGACCGCGTCGACCGGCGGCCGCGGCAACGCCGTGCCCGACGACGGCGGCGGTGCGGCGTCAGCGGTCGCGGTGGGCGTCGGCCTCGGCGCCGGTTCGCCCGAGGGCTCGCGCTGCGGCGCCGCCTGGCGCCGTACCGGCGCTCGAACCGGGGTCTTGGCGGGTGCGTCGCGCCGGAGGTCTCGTGCTTTGCGCGAGCCCGGCAGGTCGCGCGGCGGCCGGGGCGACCGGGGCGGACCCGGCGGCTGGACCGCGTCGGCGCGGCGCGCCCGTGACGGGGCGGAGACCGGGCGCTGCCGTCGCGGCTGCGGGAGCGGCGCCGGCGCTGAGCGAGGAACGCGGGCGGGCGCCGGCGGAGCTGCCGCCACACGACGCCCCACCACGCCGGCGGTGACCCCCCCGTCCGGCGCGGCGACGCCGCCGACCGCCGCGGGGGACAGGCACGCCAACGCGAGCAGGGCCACCGCGGCGTTGCGCGCCACGATGCCAGCAGCTGGGGTCACGGCGTGCTTCCTCCTGCTTCCTACCGGGCCTTGTCAGCGACGGCACCGAAAGCGCAACGCCGGTGACAAGGCCCCACGGCCGGGGCGCCAACGGTTCGGGCGGTGCAACGTTGCGACGTCGGGGCGGTCGGGTGTCGGCTCCTAGCATCGCAGCGCGTTGACCGAGGAGGTGTCAAGCGGTGCACCACGACGACCCGGGGGCGCCGTTGCCGCGGCCGGCGGCGGGTGTGGCGCTGCCGCGCGAGCCGAAGCAGGAGCGCAGCCAGCGCAAGCAGGAGCGCCTCGTCGACGCGGCCGAGCAACTGTTCGCCGAGCGTGGCTTCGACGGCGTGACGGGCGACGACATCGCCGCCGCGGCCGGCTACGCCAGCGCCACCTTCTACAACTACTTCAGCGACAAGACGCAGGTCTTCATCCTGGTCGCGGACCGCCACATGGCCGCGGTCGTGCCCGTCCTCGAACCCGTCGTCGACGCGCTGCGCCGGTTCGGCGGCGCGCACGAGGCGGTGCGCGCGAGCCTGCACCAGCTGCTCGACAACCGCAGGGACCTGCCGTGGTTGCGGGCGACCTGGCGGCGACTCGTCGTGACCGCGCCAGAGGTGCGCGACTACCAGCGCACCGTGAACCGCGTGTGGGAACGCGACCTCGCGCGGTTCATCACCCGCGGCATCGAGGCCGGCGCCCTGCGCGCGGTCGACCCGGCGGCGATGGCCGCGACGGTGCGCATCCTCGTCGACTCGGTCGTCGATGAGATCGTGCTCGACGACGCCGTCGACGCAGACGCGACGCTCGACGCGCTGAGTGCGCTGATCGTGCGCGCCCTCGTCGCGCCGGCGTAGCCCGAGCTACCGACGCCAGCCGGGCAGGACAGCGCGCCCACGATGTCGTATAACTAGAGCAGCACCCCACTTCGCGGGTCTCGGAGGGCGGGAGATCGCCCGTACACGCAAGGAGTTCCGTGATGCGTCGTCTCGCCATCGCTGTCACCGTCGTCGCGACCAGCGTGCTGGGGTTCGCCCCGGCGGCGTCCGCCGACGGTTCGGTGTGCGCCAGCGCCTCGGTCACCGTCAACGGCCAGTCGGTCGTCAACGAGCAGGAGTGCGTGGCACTGCCGTAACCACCACACGGCATCAAGCGACGGGCGCGCCCTGCGGGGCGCGCCCGTCGGCATTTCCGCCGCCCCACCGTGGACGCCGCCCACCGCACGCCTCACTGCGGAGCTTGCCACGCCGCGCGCGCGCGGGCGTAGACCTCTTTCAGCGGAAGTCCGGTCGCCGTCGCGGCCGCCGCGCAGTCGTCGTACTCGGGCGCGACGTTGACGATCTCGCCGTCGAGCCGCGCGACCTTGAGCCGCACCGGGGCGCCGGCGACGGTCACGGTCGTCCACTCCCGCGCCAGCGCCCATTTGTCGACCAACCGCCCGCGCACGCCGAGCGTCGTCGTCTCGCGGAACAGCACCCGGCGCAGCGCATCGCCGCGGTCGACCGGGGCGAGGCAGGCGATCTCCAGTCCTGGGCGGCCCTTCTTCATCAGCACCGGCCGCGCCCACGCGTCGCTCGCCCCCGCGGCGCGCAGCGCGTCGAGCACCGGCGGCACGAACTCGCCGGGCAAGTCGTCGACGGTCGTCTCGAGCAGCAGCGCCACGCCTGCGGCGGTCGCGTCGCCGCCCCGGTCGTCGCCGGTCGTGGCTGGCGCCGCGCCGAGCACCAGCCGCACGACGTTGGGGCGGTCCAGCTCGCGCGCCCCGGCGCCGTAGCCGACACGGTCGACGACCATCGCGGGCTGGCTGCCCCACGCGTCGGTCCACTCGGCGAGCAGCGCCGCCCCGGTCGGGGTGCACAGCTCGGCGGCGACGTCGGTTGCGCGGGTCGGCGCCCCGCGCAGCAGCTCCAGCACGGCCGGGGCCGGGACGGGCAGCAAGCCGTGCGCCCCGCGGGTCATCCCGGTGCCCAGCGCAACCGGACCACAGGTCAACCGCTTGACGCCGAGCAGATCCAGCCCGGCGCACACCCCGACCACGTCGACGATGGCGTCCAGCGCGCCGACCTCGTGGAAGTGCACGCGCTCCACGGGGGTGCGGTGCACGTGCGCCTCGGCGGTGGCGAGGCGCGAGAACGCCGCCAGCGCCCGCTCGCGCACCGCCGCGGGCAGCGCGGCGGCGGCGAGCAGCTCGCGGACGTTGCCCCAGGTCCGCACGACGCCGTCGCGTTCGCCCGCGTCGACGTCGACGGTGACCCGCGTGGCGCCCAGACCGCCGCGTATGACGGTCTCCGCGGACACCGTCCAGCCGCCCACGGGCAAGCCCCGCAGCACCGCGACGACCGCGTCGAGGTCGGCGCCGGCGTCGACGACCGCGCCGAGCAGCATGTCGCCGCTGGCGCCGGAGAACGGCTCGACGTGGGCGAGCGTCACCGCCGGCCGGCGCGCAGGATCCGCCGCGCGACCAGCGCCGCCCCGAAGCCGTTGTCGATGTTGACGACGCTGATGCCGGGCGCGCAGGCGGTCAGCATGCCGAGCAGCGCCGCCAGGCCCTGGAACGACGCGCCGTAGCCGACCGACGTGGGCACCCCGACGACCGGGCAGGCGACCAGGCCCGCGACGACCGTCGGCAGCGCCGCCTCCATCCCGGCGACGACGATGCACACCGACGCCCCGGCGAGGCGGTCGCCCTCGGCGAGCACCCGATGGATGCCGGCGACGCCGACGTCGGCGACGAGGTCGCAGGTGACGCCGAAGGCGCCCAGCGTCCCCGTTGCCTCACGCGCGACCGGCAGGTCCGAGGTGCCCGCGCACGCGACGACGACCGTGCCCAGCTCGGGCTGCGGGGCGGCGGCGCGCGCGACGAGCAGCCGGGCCACGGGGTCGTACTCGGCGTCGGGCATCGCCGCGGCGTGGGCGGGGCCGCAGCGCGTCGCGAGCACGGGACACGAGCCGCCGGCGAGCAGCTCCGCGAGAAGCCGAGCGACCGTGGCGGGGGACTTGCCCTCGCCGTAGACGACCTCCGGCTCGCCGGTGCGCCCCGCGCGACGGTGGTCCAGGCGGGCGACCGCCGCGTCGTCGGGGCTCATCGCGGCGAAGCCTACTGCCGCGTCTACACTCCCTCGGCCGGCGGTCGTCGCCGGCGTCGACGAGTGGGCAGCGGGTGCGCGAGCGGGTGGGACGGTCGTGAGGTTGGGCGCAGAGGCGGTCGGCGTGCTCGGCATCGCCGGGGTGGTGCTCGGCGTCGTCGCGACGGTGCTCGCGGTCGTCGCCCTCGTGGGTCAGCGCCGCGTCCGCGCCGCGTACCGGGTGTTCGCCGGCGGTGACGGGGCGCGCCCCGGCGACGACGTGCTCGAGCTGCTGCGCCGCCACGTCGAGCAGGTGGCCGCGCTGCGCGACGACGTCCGCGCCACGCGGCGCTACGGCGACGAGCTGCGCGGGCTGGTCGCCGGGTGCGTCAGCCGCGTCGCGACCGTCCGCTACGACGCCTTCGACGACATGGGCGGGCGGCTGTCCTTCTCGGCGGCGCTGCTCGACGAGCACGGCGACGGGGTCGTCGTCACGTCGATCAACGGCCGTAGCGAGACCCGGACCTACGCCAAGCCGGTCCACGGCGGCGACAGCCGTCACAACCTGTCCGACGAGGAGAGCCAGGCGATCCGCCAGGCGCTGTCGGGTCCGGCACGCGGCGAGCAGGAGGTCCGCACGCGCCGGCCGGGCGCTCGCGTCGTGCGCGACGCGTCGTGACCCCGGGCTGCTGCTGCGGGTGCTCGACGAGTTCGCCCTGCGCGGCGTGAACCTCAAGGTCGAGTCGCGGCCGGCGAAGCAGGCGTTGGGCGAGTACTGCATCCTGCTGGACTGCGCCGGTCACGTCGTCGACGCCCCGGCGGGCGGCGCGGCTACTTGACCTGGGGGCGGGGGGGACGGATAGGCTGCGTCGTCATGCCCGCGACGATGTCCTCGTCGACGGCTGTGCGGCGCAACGTCGGTCTGCTGCTGGTCGTGTCCCTCACCCTGCTCGGGTGGGGCGCTGCGCCGACGGCGGGCGCCGCGCCCGACGACGATGCGCTGCGCGGGCAGCTCGACAGCGCCGAGGAGCAACGCGGAGCGCTGTCGGCATCGCTTGACGAAGCTGCCGCGCGCGTCGGCGAGCTGCAGGCGCGGCTGGCCCAGGCGCGCGACCGCGCCGCCGCGTTGCGTGCGGAGATCGCGCAACTCGACCATCGCAGCGGTGCGGCTCGCGACCGCATGGGCGCCCGGGTTCGCGAGCTGTACAAGGGGCAGGAGCTCGCAGAGCTCGCCGCGTTCGCCGGCGGCGCAACGGTGACCGAGCTCGCGACGCGCAGCCACTACCTCGCTGCGCTGTCGCGCGAGGAGCGCGGGCGCGCCGAGACCGCCGGGGCGTTGGCGCGCACCCTCGCGGGGCGCCGGGCGGAGCTGGCGACCGTCGAGGGCGAGCTCGAGGCGCTCGTTGCGGAGGCCGACACCGCCCGCGACGAACTCGACCGCCGCCTCGGTGACGCCGCCGAGGTCGAGGGCGACCTCCGCGCCGAGCTGGCCCGCCGCGAAGAGGAAGCTCGCCGGCTTGCTGCCGAGGCGGCGGCTGAGCGTCGCGCCGCGCAGGCGGCGGCGCGCACGGCTGCCGCCGAGGAGGCTGCCCGCCAGGCGGCCATCGCGGAGCGCGCCGAACGCCGCGCCGCCGCCGCGAGCCGGTCGGCACGGGCGGCGCGTGACGAGGTCGCGGCCGCGGTGGCGCCTCCCGCGCCGCGACCTGAACCCCAACCCGCGGCCGCGCCGGAGCGGACACGCCCGCAGCCGGCGCCCGAGCCGGCCGCGGCGCCTGAGCCCGCCGCCGCGCGCCGCCGCCCGCCGAGCCGGCACCGGCGCCGCCACGCGCGCCCGCGCCCGAACCGGCCGCAGCCGCCGCGCCTGGCGCCGGCGGCGACGGCAAGGTCTGTCCCCAGGACAACCCGCGGTCGTTCACCGACACCTACGGCCAGCCGCGCAGCGGCGGGCGCAGCCACGCCGGCACCGACATCTTCGGCGAGCGCGGCGGTGACGTGTTCGCGATCACCGACGGCACGGTCCAGTGGACGCAGACCGGCGCGACGTCGGGGCTGTTTCTCGCGCTGCGCGGCGACGACGGGCACGACTACTGGTACATGCACCTGCAGGACTTCGTCGCCGCCGAAGGTGACCGCGTGACCGCCGGCGAGCTGATCGCGCACAACGGCGACACCGGCAACGCGCGCGGCACGACCCCGCACATCCACTTCGAGTACCACCCCGGCGGCGGGGCGCCGGTCAACCCCTATCCGCTGCTCAAGAGCGTCTGCGGCTGACCGACCGACGCGGCGTCCGGGCAAGTTCCGACGGGAGGCAGGGATCGCCGGGTCCGCCGGCGAAGTCCCCACCCCAAGCCGCTCTCTTGTTCGGAAGACCTGTCGATGCGCAAGCTCTTGCTGCTCGCCGTTGCTGCCGTGCGCCGGTGCGAAGTTGCCCTGCAGCGGAAGGACGCGACGCGGAACGGCGTCACCGCGTCTCCGTCGCCGGCAAGGCCGCCGGCGAGGCGTCGGCGGCGTCGCCGGCCGACACGCGGTCGCTGTTCTTCCTCGGCGGCGACCCGGGTCAGGCCTCGATGGTCCACAGCTACCTGCCAGGGACCACCGACACCGTCCCGTTCCGCGGGAGGCTGTCGCCGGACCGCCCCACCGGCGGGGTGCCGAACCGGTACCCGCGGCCGGTCGCCGGCTTCAACACCTTCGAGAACCCGTTCCTGCCCCACTTCCGGGTGACCTTCGCCGAGCCGCGCAGCTTCGCCGGCGACGCGAGCGCGCTGGTGTGGGTGTCGTCGCCGACGCTGAAGGACGGCGGCGAGCTGTTCGTCGAGCTGTTCGCCGACGGCGGCCCGGTCGGCAGCGTCAAGGTGCCAGAGGCGCAGGTCGGCGAGAACCCGACCCGCTGGCGGTGACCTTCCCCGACGTGGTCATCGACGAGGCGACCACGCTGACCTTCCAGCTCGGCACCGTCCCGGCGGTGTCAAGCGCCGGCAACGGCAAGACCGCCGACGCCCTGTTCACCGTCCACTACGGCAGCGTCCAGTACCCATCGCGCGTCGCGCTCCCGTAAACAATCGGGGGCGGTAGCCTGCCGCCCGTGCCGGCCCTGACGCATCGCGCGTTGCTGGCGGTCGTGGCGGCCATCGCGGTCGGGGCGGTCGCCGGGATGGTGCTGCTGTGGCCGACCGGGCGACGCCCCGCGCCGCCGGCGGCCATGGAGACCACCGCGCTGGTCGACGCGACCCTGACCGCCGTGGCCGAGGTGGCCGGCGGCGACCCGGGCGGTCTGGTGCCCGGCGCCACGGCGGTCGACGTCACCGCCCGCATCGACGCGACGGGCGAGGTCGTGCGGTTCGAGACGACCGACGACACCGGCGCGACCTACCGCGCCGGTCAGCGGGTGCGCCTTTCGCGGATCGACCAGCCCGGCCTGCCGCCGACATACTTCATCAGCGACTTCCGTCGGTCCGCGCCCTTGACCGTCCTCGTCGCGCTGTTCGTGACCGCGGTGCTGGCGCTCGGTCGGTGGCAGGGCGTTCGCGCGCTGCTCGGCTTGGCGCTGACCTTCGGCGTCATCGTGACGTTCATCGTGCCGGCGGTGCTCAACGGGGCGGAGCCGCTCGCCGTCGCTGTGGTCGGGTCGCTGGCGATCGTCATCGTGACGCTCTATCTGGCGCACGGGTTCGCTCCCAAGACGACCGCGGCGGTCGTCGGCACGACGCTGGCCTGGTCGTCACCGGCCTGCTCGCCGTCGCGTTCGTCGGCGCGGCGAGCCTCACCGGCTTCACGTCCGAGGAGGCGCGCCTGGCCAATCTCCAAGTTGGCGGACTCTCGCTGCGTGGTCTATTGCTGGCAGGAATTGTCATCGGCGGGCTCGGTGTGCTCGACGATGTCACCACGTCCCAAGCATCGACGGTCTTCGCGCTGCGGCGGGCCAACCCGGCGGCTGGTGTGGGCGACCTCACCCGGCAGGCGCTCGTGGTCGGCCGCGACCACATCGCCGCCACCGTGAACACCCTGTTCCTCGCCTACGCGGGCGCCTCGCTGCCGCTGCTCATCCTGTTCGCCACAGGCATCGACCCGTTCGGCACCATCGTGACGTCGGAGGTCGTCGCCGTCGAGGTGGTGCGGACCCTCGTGGGGTCGGTCGGACTCATCGCCGCGGTGCCGCTGACGACCGCCCTAGCCGCGGCGCTCGCCGCTCGCCCGCCCGCCCGCTCTGACGGCCCGGCGGGGAGAGCACGCTCCGCGTTCGGCTTCCCGGATCTCATGACACTGCGTTCGTCGACCTGCTCGGCTGACCGAAAGACGCCACGTCCGGCGGTACAGGTCAGAGGTGCGACTGACGGCGGTCCGGAAAAAACGACGGCAGATACGTCACCCGCTGACTAGTCCATCGTTATCACCTAGACGTCGCAGCTGCCGCTGCGCGACCGCCTGCGCACTCCCCGCCCGGCGTGCGCCTCGAAGGAGCTCTTGCTTCATGCGTCGTTTGACTCGTACCGCAATGGTGACCGTGCTTGCTCTCACCGTGGTGGCCTTGGCACTGGCCGCCGTCCCCGCCGCATCATTGAACGTCCTCGGCGACCCGTATGCCGAGTTCACCCCGAAGCTGGTGACGGTCCACATCGGGACCGCGCCGACAAGGCGCAGCTGGCGCAGATGGGCCTGGACCTCACCGAGCACGCCGGCCACGACTACGTCGAGGTCGTGCTGCACTCGGCGGCCGACGAGACGGCGCTGCGCACCGCGGGCTTCACGTGGGACGTGCGGATCGCCGACATGCTCGCGCGTGAGCTGGAGCGGATCGAGCTGGACAAGGCGTTCGCCGCCGCGAATCGGTCACGGCGATGCCGTCGCAGCGTAACGGCTACCGCGTGCTGTCCGACTTCGGCAAAGAGATCGACGCGCTGGCCGCCGAGTACCCCGGCCTGGCCAAGCGCATCTCGATCGGCAAGTCCGTCGAGGGCCGCGACCTGACCGGCATCGAGATCGGCGTCGGCGTCGACAAGCCCGAGGACGGGCGCCCTGTCTTCCTGATGTTCGGTGCCCACCACGCCCGCGAGTGGCCCTCCGCCGAGCTGCCCATGGAGTTCGCACACGACCTGCTCAACAGCTACGCCGCCGGCGACCAGCGCGTGGTTGACCTGCTGACCCGTGGCCGCGCGATCATCGTGCCCGTCTCCAACCCCGACGGCTACGACGCCTCCCGCACCTCTGGCTCCCTCGTGGACCTGCGTGAGGCGGGACAACGGCGGCCTCGTCTCGATCCTGGGCACCCCCGGCAACGCCTACAAGCGGAAGAACTGCCGGTACATCGACGGCGAGACTCAGCCGGCCGGTACCTGCGTTCTCGTGCCGTCACCCGGTGGCTTCGGCTTCGGCGTCGACCTCAACCGCAACTACGGCGCGCTGTGGGGCGGTCCGGGCACCTCCGACAACCCGGCCTCGCCGGTCTACCGCGGCCCGGCACCGTTCTCCGAGCCGGAGACCCAGGCGATCCGCAACCTCATCTCGACCCGCCAGGTCACGACGCTCATCACCAACCACACCTTCTCCAACCTCATCCTGCGCCCGGTCGGCGTCAAGCCGTCGACCATCGCGCCGGACGGCGACCCGGTCGGCTTCGCGCCGGACGAGTGCTTCACCACCGCCGACGGTCACGACAACGGCATGCAGGCCCTCGGCGAGCGGATGGCCGCGCAGACCGGCTACAGCAACCAGTTCGGCTGGGAGCTGTACGACACCACCGGCACCACCGAGGACTACGGCTACAACGCCACCGGTGGCTACGGCTACACCTTCGAGATCGGGCCGAACGAGTTCCACCCGCCGTTCGAGCAGGTCGTCAACGAGTACACCGGCAATAACGCCGCCGCTCAGAAGGTGACCCCCGAGAACGCCGACAAGCTGACGACGAAGGCCGCCGACGAGTGCGGCGGCAGCGCCCACCAGCACGATCAGGTCGGTGGCGGCAACCGGGAGGCCTTCCTCCTCGCGTTCGAGAACGCCGTCGACGCCGGCACCCACTCGGTGATCACCGGTACCGCCCCGGCCGGCGCCACCCTGACCCTCGAGCGCACCGGCGTGTTCCCGCGGTGGGACCGCTCGCTGGTCGCCGACACCGTCGCCACCGCGATGACGGTCGGGCAGGACGGCGCGTTCCAGTACCACGCCAACCCATCGACGCGCCCGTTCGTGCAGTCGCGGAAGGTCGCCGTACTCGGCGACCCCAAGGAAAGCATGAGCAGGTCGGGCAGCACGCCGCCGTTCTCGAGCCAGGACACCCCCTTCACCGTGACGGAGCCGGCCGACGTCCTCAAGGCGACGATCCGGGTGACGACGCCCACCGCCGCGGAGACCATCAAAAACTACGACCTGTTCCTGCTCGACCCCAATTCGTCCTGTAAGCCGGGGCCTGGATGCGAGGGCGGCAAGGTGATCCTCGCCGAGGCCCGCGAGTGGGCGGTGGCGAAGACCCTCACCTGGACCGGCCCCGACGGCAACGGCGTGCCCGCCGGCAACTACACGCTGCGCGCACGCAACTCCGTGGCGCTGGGCATGGCCTACGAGCTCGAGGCTTCGACGCGCGACGTCGTCCGCACCAGCACCGCGGACGGCGAGGAGCGGTGGACGCTGACCTGCACCACGGCGAAGGGGAAGACCCAGTCCCTCGAGGTCCTGGTCGACCGCGGCCAGCAGGTCGATGCCGGGGCGCTGTGCGGCGCCGGTGAGACGACGTCCCCCAAGGGTGACAAGAAGCCCAAGAAGCCGAAGAAGTAGCGGCTGCCTGGTTCATCGCGGCTGCCGGTGGCGTGTTCACCGGCAGCCGCTTTGCGTCGACGTTTGCTGGTCTGGGACAGTGCCGCGGTCAGTCGCGGAGCAGCTCTCCCGCCGCGCGCCGAGCCTCGACACCTGCACGAATCTGATGGTCGCATACGAGGCCGCCGACGGCGGCGAGCGCTGGGTCGCGCGCTACGCCACGGGCCCGACCGACAACGCCGACGGCGTTGGAGTGGCGGTGAGCCCGCCTCGAGGTGTGGCTGCCCGGCCACGCCCGAGCGCAGACACGCCAGCTGCCGGTCCACGTCCACCGGCCGCTCCACGTAGCTGGGCGCCCCCAACCGGCCGTGACCGTGCGCCAGCGCGTCGCCGAAGCCCATCCCGTGATGCGCGCCAGCGACGCCGACGACCTCGTGGGCGCGACCGCCGGCGGCGAGGTAGGCATCGAGCGCCACCTGCAGCTCCGGATGCTCGAACGGCGCCAGCCGCGCGCTGGTGACCGGCGCGTCGGACGGGTCAGCGCCCAGATGCTCACGCAGCCGGAGCGCCAGCGCGGACTCGCGTTCCGACGCTTGCTCCACGACCTGCCGCAGGAAGCGGGCGAACAGCGCCCCGAACTCCTCCACCGACTCGTCCCACGCACGTCCCTCCTGCGCGGCGCCGAAGGAGAAAGTATGGACGGTTTGGGTCGGCTAATATGCGGCAATCGGCCGGGCTACTGGGTGGGCTCCGCGGCGGGCGCACGCAAAAACGTAGAAGGAGTGGCCATGAGGGTGCGCGCGTTGGGGTGCCTGCTCACGATGCTGTTCGTGCTGCCGACGGCGGCGGCCGCCGCGACCGGCGAGCGGGCACCGGTGTCGGGGGTCACCTTCTCCGAGTACCGGCTGGCCGACGCGACGATGGAACAGCTGCGCGGTGAGTGGCTTGACGAGATCGTCGCGAGCAACCCGCCGGGCACGTGGGCGCCGCTGAAGGTCGAGTTGCTCGACGACCAGCTGGCCCGCATGGGCCTGCCGCCGGCGCAGGTGCTGCGGTCGCGCAGCTACGCGCAGCCGACGATGGTCGACCGGGCGGGCAACGCGGAGGTCGTGGACCTGCCGGCGTTGGCGACGTTCGCCGGGACGGGGTACTTCGGGATCCGGCCGGGGGCGTGGGTGCTGCTGCTCAGCGACGGTGGGATCGGCTGGTGCAGCCTCGCCCACGTCTACGGCTCGCCGGGGTCGTACAAGATCAGCACCGCCGGCCACTGCGGCAAGACCGGCGACACCGCGACGATGATCGCCGCATTCGGCAACCGGGCCGGTGTGCTGAACCCGGTGCTGCTCGACATCGGCAAGTTCTCGACGTCGAACGACGGCGGGTTGGGCAAGGACTGGGCGCTGATCGACGTCGACGCCGCCTACCAACACCTCGTCACCCCCACGATGGCGTTCTGGGGCGGACCGCGCGGCATGTTCACCGCGACGGGTGCCGTGGCTGCGGTCACCTTCCCGTCCAAGGGCATCGTGCCGACCGTGTCGGTCAATCCGAACCCGTTCCTGGCCCAGCAGATCGTGCACTACGGCCACGGCACCGGCGTCGGTGCCGGCGGCACCCCTCGCTCCGCCACCGCGCTGGCGTGGGGGACGACGCACTTCATGTTCTTTGGGGCGATCTCGCCGGGTGACTCAGGCTCGGGCTCGAACACGCTCGGCGGGGACGGCGTCGGCGCGGTGATGGAGGCGGCCGGGATCAACACCCACCTCTACGTCGACCCGCTGATGCGCAAGGGGCTGGGGATCATGGGCGGCACCCGCGCGACGACGGTTCGCGGCACGCTTGCCAACGGCCAGCTCGTCGGGTACCCGGCGCCGGCGCCGATCCTGCCGTAGGCCCGAGTCACCTCCTCGGGGGCGGGTCACCCCGCCTCGGGCGCGGGTCACCCGCCTCGGCAACTACCCCTGCGGGCGGTGCTCCGTGCGGGTCGACCAGCCGCTGGTGTCCCGGTGCGACCCTCCGCGCGCGCTGTCCGCGCCGGACACGAGGCCCACCGTCCAGGTGTAGTCGGCTTCGTACTCGAACGAGCCGCTCCTTTCGCCCTCCGTGACCGTGAAGAACTCGGAGTGCACCGCGAGGTCGTAGCGCAACAGGTCAGGGATGCCGTGACCGTCGACGTCCGTGCCAAGCGGGAAGGCGAGCCCCCCTCCGCGTCGTAGGACTGCCGCCATAGCTCCCTCCCGTCGCTCCCGCGCAGCGCGCGCCCGGCTCGCTAGCCGACGCATATCCGGCATGTGGATCAATGGTGGCCAGAAGTTCAGTGGCTGGTCGTGCGCAGCCGCTTACTCTGTTCGCAGCCACGCCAACCGTTGCGGCTCAGGCCGCCAGTATTGAGCCGGGGGTTCTTCCACATGCGCATCAAGTCGTTAGTCGCATCTGTTGCCGTCGCAGCGGCATTCGTGCCGGGGACCGCTCCCGTTGCTGCCGCAGCAGAGCCGTGTCTTTCCGGTGCGGAGGTGCGGGCCCAGGTTGAGGCACTGGCCGAAAGCCTCCGCGATGATGTCAGGTCCGACCGTGCTCGCGCGGCGACGAAGGCTGCGCTTGTCGAGAGCATGCGGACCTACCGTGGCCAGCGTGCTGACACTGCCGAGGAGCGACGGGCGCTGGGCGAGGAAATCTCGACGCTGACAAGGCGGCAGGCAGACAGCGAGAACCGCGTCGAAGGTCGCGCTCTCGCCGCGCAGATTCTCGCCCTGACGGAACAGCGGGAGAGGGGTCGCTTCACCGCCGAGGAGCGCGAGGAACTCCGTGACTCTCTGCGGGGGCTGCGTCGGGCTGTCGTTGCGCGCACCAGCAACGAGGCCGAGGGCCAGGAGGTCGCCGATGCCTTCAAGGCCCTGCACGCGCAGTTCACGTGCACCCCGTGATCGTGTAACCGCACTCGAACACAAGTCGCACCCCGTTCGCTTACGAGCGACGGGGTGCGTTTGTGTGTGAAGTTCTCCCTTGGGTCAGGACGAGCCGTTTGTAGCTCCGCTGTACCTTGCAACTGCCCGCCGACATACGTCAAGGACCGCACTAGGAAATCGCGGCTTGGCCAGCCGAACACGTGAACCCGCAGGTCCGCGGATGTGCCAAACCGGCCAAGATCGAACTCCGGAGCAGAAGGCGCGGGCCCGAATCCTGCGCGGGCACTCCCGAGCTCGAAAGACGATTCTCCGGAGGGCGAGAGACCGTCTCGCGTTGAAGACAGCACTAGCTAGACGTTCCAGCGCATTTGTGCCGTTCAGGGCTGGATCGCGGCGGTCCCAGAAGGCCGCGACCGCCGCTGCTAGCCTCGCCGCCCATGATCGACGTCCGGGCGCTGCGCGACGACTTCGATGCCGTCGCCGCGGCGCTCGGACGTCGTGGTGTCGACACGGCGGCCTTGCGCGAGGTCGTCGATCTCGACGGGCGCCGCCGCGCGCTGCTGGCCGAGGGCGACGAGCTTCGCGCCGCCCAGCGCCGGCTCGGCCGTGAGGTGGGCGCTGCGTCCGCGGACGACCGGCCGGGGCTGATCGCCGAGACGAAGCGCATCTCCGCACGCCTCGCCGAGCTGGGCCCGGCCGCCGACGATGTCGGGCGCCGGTTGGAGATCGCGCTCGCCACCCTGCCCAACGTGCCCCACCCCGACGCCCCGGACGGCGACCGCGAGCAGGACGCCGTCGAGGTCGCCACCTTCGGGACCAAGCCGGCGTTCGACTTTGCGGGCCGCGACCACGTGGAACTCGGTGAGGCGCTCGGGCTGATCGACATCCCTCGGGCGGTGAAGGTGTCGGGCAGCCGGTTCGCCTACCTGCTGCGCGACGCCGTGCTGCTCGAACTCGCCCTCGTCCGCTACGCGCTGGACGTGCTGACGGCGCGCGGCTTCACCCCCGTCGTCCCGCCGGTGCTCACCCGCGCCGAGGCGCTGTTCGGCACGGCGTTTCTGCCCGCCGGCGAAGAGCAGCTGTACCGGGTGCCCGACGACGACCTGTACCTCGTCGGCACCTCGGAGGTGCCCTTGGCGGGACTGCACATGGACGAGATCCTCGCTGTCGAGGACCTGCCGCTGCGCTACGCGGGGTTTTCCACCTGCTTCCGGCGCGAGGCGGGCACCTACGGCAAGGACACCCGCGGCATCTTCCGCGTCCACCAGTTCGACAAGGTCGAGATGTTCAGCTTCGTCGCCCCCGCGACGTCCCAGGACGAGCACGAGCGGCTGCGCGACATCCAAACCGAGATCCTCACGTCGCTGGGGTTGCACGGCCGCGTCGTCGACATCGCCGTCGGCGACCTCGGCGCCTCGGCCGCGCGCAAGTACGACCTCGAGGTGTGGCTGCCCGGCCAGCAGGCTTACCGCGAGCTGACGAGCGCGTCGAACTGCACCGACTACCAGGCGCGGCGGCTGCGTTGCCGCTACCGCGTCGGCGAGGGCGAGACCCGCCCCGTGCACACCCTCAACGGCACCGCCGTCGCGGTGGGGCGCACGCTGATCGCGCTGCTGGAGACCCATCAGCGCGCTGACGGCAGCGTCGCGGTGCCCGAACCCCTGCAACCCTGGCTCGGCGCGGACCATCTGAAATAGTCCACCCCGCGGAAGGAAACCGGCGTCCGGGGGCGGAATCAAACGGGTGTCCTCCGCCGCCGAGTTCGCCAAGGGCTGCGTCGACGGCCCGGCTTCGACCGCGTCGGCCGCCGCGCTCCACATCTGGGACGCCGCCGAGGACCAGACCGCTCCGCTCTACCCCGAGCGCAGCGACGTCCGCGCCGGCTGGGTGGGTGTCAGCGACAAGGGCTTCACCGCGAACATCCAGGTCACGAACCTGGCGGCGCATCCGGTGGACCAGCGGTTCCTGTTCTCCTACACCGGCGCGCTCGGCGAGCACTTCGTCAGCGCCCAGGCCGGAGCCGCCGGCAACTGGGTCTACGGGACCGGCCACCTCGACACCACGCAGACGCCGCGGCGCCAGGTCAACGACGGCCCGACGACCGGCAGCGTGAACGCCGCGGCCGGCGTCATCACCATCGACCTGCCCGCCTCGGCGGTGCCGCCGCCGTCCACCGACGGCACGGCGGTCTTGATGCCGCTGCTGAAGATCACGAGCCAGTTCCTCATCGGCACCGAGGTCGGCCCCGGGCTGCTGCTGCGCGTCGACGAGGGCACCGACGTCTGCGAGGCCGAGCTGTACCCCGCGGCCCCGCCGGCCGAGGAGCCCCCTGCCGAGGAGCCCACTCCCGCGGAGCCCCCGTAACGCCAAGCCGCAGATCGACCGAGGCCCCGCCGGCGTGCGGGGCCTCGTCGCGTCCGCGGTAAGCGCCAGCTGTGCGCCACGGGAGCCGTTACGTTGCGGGCGCGCGTTCGTTGTACCGGGTATGCGATCGTCCGCTCGCCGCCGCCTTGCCCTGCTCGTCGCCGTGCTCAGCGCGGCCCTGCTGCTGCCCGCCGTGCCCGGCGCCGCCGCCACGGTCAAGGAGGTCTACTACGTCCCGTCGGTGGACGGCACGCTCATCCGCGTGGAGACCTTCCGCGACCCGAGCCAAGGCGACAAGCAGCCGGTCCTGCTGACGTACTCGCCGTACAACTCGTTCTACGACGCCCCGCTGCGCGACCGCTACATGGCGTACGTGCCCAAGGGCTACGCGCGGGCTCGCGCGGACGTGCTCGGGACCCGCGGGTCGGACGGCTGCTGGGACTACGGCGGCCCCAAGGAGCAGCAGTCCGGTCTCGACGTCGTGCGCTTCATGGCTGACGACACGAAGGTGCCGTGGTCCAACGGCAAGGTCGTCCTCATCGGTGGCTCCTACGACGGCACCACCGCGAACATGGTCGCCGCCCTCGGGGAGGAGGCACGCGACGCCGGCCTGGTCGGCATCGTGCCGATCGTGGCGATCAGCCGCTGGTACGGCTACGCGTACTCGCAGGGCATGCGTTACACCGTGCAGTCGGCCAACGCGGACCCCAGCTCGCAGGGCTTCGACACCCCGCTCGCGTTCGACTACGGCTTCGCCAAGACCGTCGCCCCGGCGACCGGCCCGAACACCGCCGCCGTCGCGACCGACCGCGCCAGCGAGTGCGGTGGCCTGGAGCACACCATGGCCGCCTACGACGAGTCGCCCGACTATGGCAAGTTCTGGCTGGAGCGCGACTACCTCAAGGACGCCGCAAAGTTCCGGGTCCCCGTGCTCATCGGCGGTGGCTGGCAGGACTACAACGTCAAGCAGGAAGAGTCGATCAACCTGTTCAACGCCCTGCCGGTCGACGACCCGACCACCGCCGAGGAGGAGGGCGTCCCGTTCAAGATCCTCGCGATGGGCCAAAACGGCCACGGCACCCCCAACGTGCAGCAGTGGAGCAAGCTGCAAGACGACTTCCTCGCCCATGTGCTCACCGGCGCCGACAACGGCATCGACGAGGTCGCGCCCGTCTACACCATGGGTCGCCAGGCGTCGGGCGCGGGGTACGGCTCTGCCGGGACCAACGTCGAGCAGGCCTGGCCGCCCGTCGGCACGCAGGACGTGAAGCTGTTCCTGCGCCGCGGCGCCGGCAACGGTGTGCTGACGACCAGTGGCAAGCCCAGCGGCGCGACCGCGACGTTCGTCGACGCGGCCGCCGGCGACGAGGTCCGCGCCCTGGAAACCCTCGACGCCGAGACCGACTTTCTGTCCTACGTCAGCCCGCCGCTGACGGCCGACACCCGCATCGCCGGCGAGGCGCTGCTCGACGCCGCCCTGACGGTCAACCGCGACCGCGGCAGCTTCACCCCGATCCTGGTCGACATCGACGAGAACGGGGCGCGCACCGCCGCCCGCGGCTTC
This sequence comes from Egibacteraceae bacterium, assembly GCA_030446745.1. Lineage (GTDB taxonomy): Bacteria > Actinomycetota > Nitriliruptoria > Euzebyales > Egibacteraceae > JAUJMS01. Next base: position 133,559 of record JAUJMS010000006.1, read on the forward strand.
ATGAACCTGCAGTACCGCAACGGTCTCGAGAAGGCCGAGCCGCTGCCGGCCGGCAAGAGGGTCAACGCGACGGCGATCATGAAGCCGCAGGACTACACCTTCGGCAAGGGTCACCGCATCGGTGTCGTGCTGCTTGCCTCCAACGTCGCGTGGGTGCGCCCCGACGTGCCGGGTCAGTCGACGACCGTGCACCACGGTGCCGGCCCGCAGGGCACGTCGCTGACGCTGCCGGTCGTCGCCCCGCCAGCCGACCCCGCCGAGCTGTTCGAGCAGCCCGCACAGGAGGCGAAGGCTCGCGGTCGCAAGGCGCGCCGCTGATACCCGGCGCGTAGGGCCGCGCGTCCGGACGAGAGGTCGGCGGCGCCTGGGCACCCATGAAGGTCTACGTACTCCACGAGAACCGCGAATGGCTGCCGCCGTTCGCCGATGCCTTGGACGCCGAGGGCGTCGCGTGGGAGGAGTGGCTGCTCGACGGCGGGGTGCTCGGCCTCGACGCGCCCCCGCCGGAGGGGGTTTTCTACTCGCGGATGAGCGCGTCGAGCCACACGCGCGGGCACGTCCGCAGCAAGGACCACACCCGCGCGGTGCTGAGCTGGCTCGAGGCGCACGGGCGCCGTGTCGTCAACGGCCGACGGGTCATCGAGCTGGAGATGAGCAAGGTCGACCAGCTCACCGCGCTCGCCGCGGCCGGCTTCGACGTCCCGCGCACCGTCGCGGTCGTCGGTCGCGCCGACCTCGCCGCGCAGGCTCGACGGTTCGCGCTGCCGTTGATCACCAAGCACAACCAGGGCGGCAAGGGCCTGGGAGTGCGGCGCTTCGACAGCTACGCCGCGTTCGACGCCTACCTCGACGGCCCCGAGTGGGAGCAACCGGTCGACCACATCACGTTGCTGCAGGAGTACGTCGAACCCGCCGAGCCGTTCATCACCCGCGTCGAGATCGTCGGAGGGGCGTTCCTCTACGCGTTGGCCGCCGACACCAGTCACGGCTTCGAGCTGTGCCCGGCCGACGTCTGCACCGTGCACGACGACTTCTGCCCCAGCGGCGAGCACGCGGCGCGCATCTTCTCGCACCGCGCCGGCTTCGACGCCCCGATCGTCGCGCGCTACCTCGACTTCGCGCGCCGTTGGGGCATCGAGATCGCGGGCTTCGAGTTCATCGAGACCGCCGACGGTCGGCAGGTCACCTACGACATCAACACCAACACCAACTACAACACCGTGGTCGAGCAGCAAGCCGGCACGTCCGGACCGCGCGAGGTCGCCCGCTTCCTCGGCGGCCTCCTCGCGGCGGAGAGCGCCGCACGGCCGGCCGTCTCCGCCTGAGCGTGCGCCGGGCCCGGCGGTCGTCCCGGCGGCGCGGTCACACGATCCGCGGGGGACCCACCTTGACCGTCACGCCCGGCGAGAAGTGCGCCACCGGCGCCCCGGCGGGCGCCGGGAGGCGGGCGTCGCGGAAGACCTCCGCCACCTCGCAGGCCTCCACGGCGGCGTGACGCAGCGGCCACGGCTGATGCTCCACCGGCGTCCAGAACAGCACGGGCCCACGGCGGTGGAACGCCGCCCAGCGGGCGGTCACGAAGCGGTCCCAGCTGTCGCCGACGGGCGGGTCGAGCGCCGCACCCGGCCGCACGACGATGTGGTGGCCGCCACCGGCGGAGCCGGGGCGTGGCCGCGACGCGTAGACGATCCGCTCGGGACCGCGCTCCACCGACATCGCGTTGCGAAAGTACGGCAGCCCCAGGGCGCGCAGCGTCGCGACGAACCACAGCGCGGTCACCTCCATCCGCAGGAACCACAGGCCCTGCCTGCCGTCGGGGCCGACGACGTAGGTGCGCAGGTTGGTCTCGGGAAAGCTGCAACCGGGAGGCACCACGGGGACGCCGGGAGGGCGGACCCGCATGACGAACGGCGTCACGGTCAGCCACGCCGCGCCGTCGTGGGTCAGCACGGCGAGCCGGTCGGGCAGCATCGGCGCGACGTCGCGCGGCTCGAACGGCCAGTGCAGGAACGTGATGTCGTCCCAATGGTGGATGTTGACCGGCACCGTCACCCGGTGTGGGGGCGCGGCGGGCGGGGTGTCGCCGGGCACCGCGCGCATCGGCCGGCCTTGCCTGATCGGTCGCGGCGGGCGGCTAGGCGGCGTGCTCGAGCGGCACGACCTCGTCGGGCGGCGGCGGATCGGGCGGCGTGCCGTCGCCGAACGGGCGGCCCCCCAGCGCTGCACGCCCGTGTGGGGTGCGCCAGCCACTGAGGTCCGGACCGGCCGGGACGATCGCGGTCGGGTTGATGTTGGTGTGGACCTCGTAGTAGTGGCGCTTGATGTGGTCGAAGTCGATGGTGTCGCCGAACCCGGGCGTGGTGAACAGGTCGCGGGCGTAGGCCCACAGCACCGGCAGCTCGGTCAGCTTGTGCCGGTTGCACTTGAAGTGGCCGTGGTAGACGGGGTCGAAGCGCGCCAGCGTCGTGAACAGCCGGACGTCGGCCTCGGTGATCGTGTCGCCGACCAGGTAGCGCTGGCGTTCCAGGCGCTGCGACAGCCAGTCGAGCCGCTCGAACAGGCGGCGGTAGGCCTTGTCGTAGGCGGCCTGGCTGGCGGCGAAACCGCAGCGGTACACGCCGTTGTTGACGTCGCGGAACACCAGCTCGGCGACCTCGTCGATCTCGCTCCGGCGGTCCTCGGGATACAGGTCCGGCGCGCCGGGGCGGTGGTGCGCGCGCCACTCGGTGGACAGGTCCAGCGTGATCTGGGCGTAGTCGTTGGTCACGACCCGCCCGCTGGCGATGTCCACGATCGCGGGCACGGTGATGCCGCGCTCGTAGCCGGGGAAGCGGGCGAAGTACGCCTCTTGCAGGCGCTCGATGCCGAGCACCGGGTCGCGGCCGCCCGGGTCGAGGTCGAACGTCCAACTGCGCTGGTCGTGGGTCGGTCCCGCGATGCCCATCGACAGCACGGGCTCCAGCCCGAGCAGCCGGCGCACGATGATGGCGCGGTTCGCCCACGGGCACGCGCGGCTGACGACCAGGCGGTACCGGCCCGGCTCCACCGGATAGCCGTCGCGGCCGTCGGCGGTGATGCGCGTCGCGATGTAGTTCATGTCCCGGGTGAACTCGCCGCTCGGGGCGAGGTCGCTGCTCGTTGCCATCGCTGCTCCTGTCGTCGGCCGCGGCTCGGCCACCGGTCGCTGCCGATCACACGACGGCGCAGACGGCAGCCTTCCCCGGGGTGGGCCGGCTTACGGCGCTCGTGGCGGCGACGTTTGGCCGGTGCGCCCGTCGACCAGCCGGCGGTCGCCCACCGGGGCGCGCAGCTTGACCGACGTCTGATGGACCCTGAGCACGGCTGGACAGACAGTGCCGGTCACGACCGGCTTGCGGATCGTGGCGGTGACGACGACGGTGTCGGCGGTCTCTTCGACCGCGACGTCGCCCAAGCGCTCGTCGTCGGCTCGGCACCCGCCGCCGAGGACGGTGATGTCGATGCTCGGGGCGGTGGGGTTCGGCGGCGTCGCAAGCTCCCTCGGCGCGGGGCGCTCGAACGTTACCAACGGGGGCGCGATAACGACGTACGCTGCCACGAACACCGCGGCGCCAACCAGGAGCACCCTGCGTCTCATGGCGGCATCGTGCCAGCCTCGACGCCGGCGGGGGGCGCATGGCACAGGTCATCAACTACCGCGTAAGTTCTGTAGTAGCATGGCGGTATGGAAGCCCGGCCACCGACGGCAAAGGGTCAGCCGTTCAGCATCCGCCTCAGTCACGCCACGGACCGGTTCGTGGCGGCCGAGGCGCGCCGCACCCGCCGGTCCAGGAGCGCGGTGGTGGAGTCGCTGACCGAGGAAGCCGTCCGGATGCGACGCTTCCCTGGGATCGGCTTCCGTGGCGCGGATGCTGAGCGGCGCGCGTGGGTGATGGGGACGGGCCTGGACGTCTGGCAGATTGTCGAGGCCGTGGAGGACCACGGTTCGCGTGAGCATGCGGTTGCCGAGACCGACCTCGGCGAGCGGCACGTCGCGTTGGCTCTCGCCTACCGCGAGCACTTCCCCGACGAGATCGACGAGGCACTCGCCGACAACCGGCGGCCCGTCGATCAGCTCCGCGAGCTGTACCCGTTCATCGCCGTCGAGCCGCTCGAGTAGCCGCTGCGCCTGCTGCTCGACGCTCATGTCTCCGGCCGCGTCATCGCCACCGGGTTGCGCCAGGCCGGCCACGACGTGCGGGCGCTGAGCGACGAGCCCGCGCTGGAAGGTCTCGACGATTTGGCGGTGCTCCAGCTGGCCGTACGTGAGGAGCGGGTGCTGGTGACCCACGACGTCAAGGACTTCGCGCCGCTGATGCGCCAGTGGGCCGAGGCCGGCCGGTCCCACGCGGGCTGCATCCTCGTCCACAGCCTCGACCACCGTCAGTTCGGGCGTTTGCTGCGCGGTCTGGGATGGCTCCTCGCCGAGCGCCCGCTGCAGGACGACTGGCGCGACGTCGCGCTGTTCCTCACCGCAGCGAGGTGACGCTGATCAACGAATCCGAGAGCACCCGACCACCGTGGCCCACGCTGGCTCACCGCATGGGAGCCCACCGACGAGTTGGTACGCAGCCGCGCGCCAGGTCGACGTGGTCGCGCGTGTCGACCCGGGTCAGCCACCGCGCGTGTGAAAAACCCCGCCCTCTTGCCTCAAGGGCCGCGAAATCGGGGCGACACGATCGAATACGGTGGTCTGTGGAGGCGCCGTGCGACGTGCCTGGCGGAACGTGGGCTGGGACCGCAACCGTTCGTCTACATCCGGCCATAGACGGTTGCCGCGTCGAGCGGCGTCAGTCTGGCGTTCAACACCGACGCCGACAGGCGCTCGGATCGCGCGCTCGATGTGCACGTGGATCAGAACGACGGGACGCCATACGCGGAGATGTACGACCCCAACACCGGACGTATCATCGGCTACGCGCGGGTTTCACACCCAAAGCCTCGCGCACTTCGCCTCGAGTTCCCGCGCCGGCTCCTCGGCAAGCAAGTCCAGGCGTACGCGTGGGCTGGTACCTCGTTGTACTTTGATGGCGACGTGAGCCGGCGCGCCGACTGCGGGAAGCCGATCGGCGACATCGTGGTGGGATGCCGCGACGATTTCCCAGACATCGGCAGCACGCCCGGCGGGGCGGCACACGCTGGGTTGATTCCGCGTCGTACGCGACGGTCGCCACCAGATGCCCGCGCGGAGTCGGCCGCTGTCGCCCGTGGCAGGCGCGCCCCGTGGTGGCGGGCGCCAGGGCGCCGTCGTAGGCGCGCGCCCACGCGCGCCAGCGTCGAGCGCAGCCGGTAGGCGACGCCGGGAAGGGTGAGCACCGAATTCGTAGCAGGTCGCCCAACGTCGCGCGATCGCCGACAGCGCGTCGGGCCCGGCGCGGACGCCAGCAGCACGTGTGCCGGCAGCTCGCGGCGATGCGGTGTCGTAGGCGACGGGACAAAGCAGCGTCGTGGTGCTCGTGCCGACAGAGGTGTCAGTCGTGCCAGGGACGTCAGCGTCTGCCCCGTCCCGATCCGCTCGCACGACGTCCGCGCCGGTCGCGGCGTTCCGTAGGCGCTGCGACTCGTAGCGTCCGCTGCGAACGCGGCGTTCTGGTGTTCGATGCGGACGCGGGTGCCGCAGGCGACAGCCCGAGCGCCTTCCGCAGCGCGAACCACTACGCGGCCCGCCGCGTCGATCGGTTTCCATCCCAGGACAATACCATCGCGATGGCATCGTGCTGGCACCGTCCAGCGCGTAGGTGAATGGGCCGGCGTCGAGTGGGCGCGCGGTGCGGGTCGCCACCATCGAACGTCTCGCAGCGGTCGGCGTCGCTGGAGACGACGCAGCCGCCGACGGTGTGGGCGGCGGCCGGCAGCGCCGACAGCACGACGACGGCGGCGACAACGGGGGGCGAGCGCGCATGGCGGTGTCTTCGCCGCCGGCGGCGTTGCGCCTGCGTTCGCGCCGGTTCTCTTACGAGCCCGGCGCGAACGGGGGCTCGATGCAGCTCGGCGCTCCGTTGTTGGCCGGGTGGTTGTCGGTCAGGTACGGACCGCCGTTGCAGACGTCGGCCATCTCGCCGGTGCGCAGGAAGTGGGCCTCCTGCCAGCCGGCGGCGGGTTCGCTGCGCGGGTGGCCGTGCGGATCGCTGGCGTGGGTCGGTGGCAGGTTGCCGTTGGGCGGCGTCGCGTTGCCGCTGTCCCAGTACACCAGCGCCGACCCCTGGTGCGGGTAGGTGGCGGTGTCGGCGAAGTACGGGTCCATCTCCCAGTGGCGCCCCTCGGGCAGGCCGGGGTCATGATCGGGGCGCCGATGGTGCGCGCCTGGACCTCGGCGGAGACGTTGGCGACCTGGTGGTCGCTGAACGCGACCTGCAGCATCACGTCGTGGGGCGGCGTGTTGGCGAGCGGGTCGCCGGTCATGTGGGCGGCGTAGCCGTTGGACTCGCCGCGGTCCCACAGCATCTGCATCAGCTGGAACACCAGCTGGCGCTCCAGCGGGTCCTGGTACGCGGCGTAGAACGGCACGGCGTACGCGCCCTCCCAGTCGACGCTGCGGTTGAGCAGCGTCGAGTAGTTCATTCCGGTCACGCCGAGGATGCCGCGGGAGATGTCGGGCGAGACCGCGACGAGCGAGCCGCCCATGATCCCGCCCTGGCTGTTGCCGTCGTAGTACAGCTCGGTGCCCTGCCCGGCGTCGGTGACGAGCAGCGGCGCGCCGTTCTGCTTGAACGCGGCGTGGCTGACGAGGCCGTCCGGGTGGACCATCGCCCGGCCGAACACCATCCAGTTCAGGAAGCCCTGCTGGGCGCGGTCCGGCAGCGACGGGAAGTTCGAGACGTCGGCGATGATCGCGAGCACCGTCGGCAGGTCGGTGGTCGACATCCCCCACCAGTCCAGCGCGCAGCCGGCGAAGCCGAAGCGCCGCGGCCACTTCACGTCGCCGATCTGGCTGCGGGTCCCCAGCAGCCCGTGGCCGTACAACGTCCCGTACGACGCGCCGCGGTCCAGCGGCACGTCGCAGGTGAACGGGACCTGCAGCGTCGGCTCGACCGGGTTCTGGTCGGGCAGGGTGTCGGCGTCGGGGCCGTCGAAGAACCGCGAGCCGGGGACGGGCACGTCGTACGGGAGCTGGTTGCCGCGGACGTGGCCCTCGGTCTGCTGGACGCGGTCCATGTAGTTCGGCACGGTCACCCGGCCGTCGATGCGGCGGACACGCTGGACGTGCTCGACGCCGCGCGAGTCGGTCCAGCGGTCCTCGCGCTCGGCGGTCTTGTCGACGACGAACGTCGGCGCGCGACCCTGCACCGTGCGGTCGGCAAGGTTGGGGTCACCGAGCACGCGGCCGAACACGTCGTCGCGGATGTGCAGGATCCGTTCCGACAGGTTGCGCTCGCTGGCGACGGTGAAGTCCCAGGCCAGGTACAGGTTCTTGCGACCGATCCCCGCCCGCTTGAGCGTGGCGAAGATGTCGTTCATGTGCGCGGCGCGGGCGTCGGTCGCCTTGCCGTCGCGGTAGGCGGCGAAGGTCGTACCGGCGGCGATCTTGTCGCTGCGAGCGTCCTTGAGGTTGCGCATCGCGACGATGTAGCGGGTGCCCTCGTCGTAGTTGCGGGCCGGCCGCAGGATCACCGCGCGGCGGTCGTCGGGCGTCTCGGGGTGGGTGTCCAGCTCCGACCAGAACAGGTGGCGCTCGAGCGTCTCGGCGTTGAGGATCACGATCGGGGCGTCCTTGCGCTGGTACAGCCCGATGTCCGCGAGATGGTCGCGGTGGTCGAAGTAGCCGGGCTCGTTCACGCCGACGGCGCTGTGCGGCCGGTCGTCGGTCTCCCACGTCTTGTGCAGGTCGAGCCCGGGCACGTAGGTCAGCACCGCCTGTCCGGGCGAGAAGCCGTCGTTGCGGTTCCACTCCGTCGGGTCGACCGGCTTGCCCTCACCGCCGAGCTCGCCCGCCGTCGCGTCGGTGCCGTTGCGCGGCATCGCCGTCGGCGCGAACTGCACCCGACGCCCGGTGGCCGTCGTGGGGTCCGCCACGGTGAACCGGTCGTTGGGGAACGGCAGCAGGCACAGGGCGGGGTCGAGCGGGTCGCAGCCCATCGCCTCCTGCACCGGTGCCGGCACGACGTCGGGGTTGGCGGTGGGCACGGGGTCCGCGCTGACGCCCGTCACGGGCAGCAGCAGGGCCAGCGCGGTCAACCCGGCCATGAGGCGGCGTGCGGACACGGTGTTCTCCAGGGTCAGACGTCGGCAGGCGTTGTGACGAACGTTCGACGTCGCGCCGTCTTCGTCCTCCCGGACGGCAGCAGGCGTCAAAGTGTGGAACGCACCACAACGCCGGGCGACTCGGGTTGGGTGTCGTCCAGCGCCCGCGCCGCTGCGCCGCGACGGTTACCGCTTCGGCTCGAGCCGCGACAGCCCCTCGGTCAGCGACAGGACGTACAGCTCGCCGTCCTCGTCCTCCCCCAGCGAGGTCATCGCCGGAACCTCCACGCCGAGCTCGCGCTCGGCCACGACCTTGCGCCCTCGGCGCACGAGGGCACGCAGTGTTCCGTCGCAGAAGTCGCTGTACACGTACGCGCCACGCAGGTCGGGGATCGCGGTGCCGCGGTAGACGTAACCGCCGATCACCGCGCAGCGGTCGGTGTGGGCGTAGGTGTGCAGCGGGGCGACGACGTCGTCGGGCGGTGTCCCCTGCAACGGCGAGGTGCCTTCGAGGAAGGGCCATCCGAAGTTCGCGCCGGCAGCCTTGCGCGGTGGCACGCGGTCGATCTCCTCGACGACGTAGCGGCCCACGTCCCCGATCCACAGGTCACCGTTGTCACGGTCGAACGAGAAGCGCCAGGGGTTGCGCAGCCCGTACGCATAGATCTCGGGCCGCGCGGCCTTGCGTCCGGCGAACGGGTTGTCGGGCGGGATGGCATAGCGCTTGCCGCGTTGCGGGTCGATCCGCACGATCTTGCCCAGCAGCGTGTCGAGTCGCTGGCTGGTCTCGGGCGGGACGTCGGACGGTCCACCGTCACCGAGGCCGAGGTAGAGCATCCCGTCCGGCCCGAAGGCGACCTGCCCGCCCTTGTGGACGTTGCTTTCAGGCTGTTTGGCGAACAAGACACGACGCCGCGACTGGCGGTCGATCGCGAGCCCGTCCATCTTGAACTCGTCGAGGTAGCTGTGCTCGTCGCCCTCGCCGATGTAGTAGACGTACAACCGCCCGCCGTCGGGAGAAGTCCAGCCCGAGCATTCCCTGCTCGTGGCCGGCGTCGGTCCGCTTGGCGAGGTTGAGCAGTAGCCGGGTCTCGCCGTCGCGCACGACCTTGATCCGCCCGTCGCGCTCCGTCACGTAGATGCCGTCGTCGCCCTGGCGTGTGGCCATCGCGGTGGCGTCGTCGGCTTCGCGAGGCGAGGCGCGTCAGGCGCACGTCGACCCGCTTGAGCCGGGGGTCTGACGGCAGCGGTGGCGAGGACGGGGACGGCGGCGCGGAGGGCGACGGGGACGGGGGCGACGGCGACGGCGACGGCGACGGGGCGCTGTCGTCGGCCGCGACCGTCCGCTGCGGCACCTCGGTCGGAGCTGCGGCCTGCTCGGGCCGTCCTGCCGTACAGGCGGCGAGCGCCAGCGCCGCGAGGGCGAGGCACGCGACGACGCGGTGCGGGACAGCATGGCCTTGTCCATTGTCGGCCGGGGCTCGATTCGGTCAGTCGCGTTCGGCGAGCAGCGGGGTGGAACGCAGCCGCACGGCCTCGTCCTCGTCGCTGACGTAGAAGAACTGTCCGTCGCGGTCGGCGGCGATCCCCTCGATGCGGGGATAGGCGGGAAACTCCTCGACGACTCGTGCGGGCAGCGGCCCGCCGGCGTCGCGCCGCAGTTGCGTCTCGAAGTGCGTCGACACGGTGTCACCGCCCTCGGGGTAGTCCTCGCGGATGACACTACCCTTGCCGGCGCTGTCCAGGTCCCCGGTGACGACGTGCACCGCGTCGCCGACCACGCACAAGTCGCGCACGCCGGCAAGCGTGCCGCCGCGCCCCACCGCGTCGACGGTCCACACCTCGGTCACCTGCGGCCAGCGGGGCGGATCCTCGAACAGCCCGGCGCAGCCGTCGAGCTGGACGAGCAGCGGGCGCCCGGCGGCCGTCACGGGGAAGCGTAGGCCGAGCAGGAGCGCCCCGTCGGCGGTGAACTCGGCCCCTTCGACGTTGATCGTCCAGTCGTCGCCGTGGACCAGCCCCTCCGCCGGGGTGCCGGCGAGCTGCGCGACGGTCGCGTCGATGAACCCACGCTTGGTCGCAGGGCGCATCTCGAGCAGCGTGACGCCGCGCGCGCGCAACGCGTCGTTGACCAGGCGATGGATGCGAAACCCGGTGTTGACGACGGTCAGGTCGACGCAGGGGCGGTCGTCCGCGCCGGGCACCACGTCGGCCTCGCGAAAGCGGGCCACCCACTGCTCACGCTCGCGGATCGGCCCCTGCTTGCCGCCGTGGTGCGACCCGAACACGTACACCCAGCCGTCCCAGCGCGCGAGCGCCTCCGCGTCCTGGGCCGGCCCCGCGTCGTCGGAGCGCGTGGCGCTCAGCTGGGCGATTCCCCAGCCGTCGGCCAACGGCCCGCCGGCCCGGTGGCCGACCAGGCCGACGCAGTCCGCGGCGTCGACCTCGTCGAGCACCGTCCAGAACGCGCGGTCCCAGCCGTAGTGGGCGAGCAGCTCGGCGTCGTCGACCGCCAGCAGGCCCGACGCCTCGTTCGGTCGCAGGTCCAGGTCGGCGAGATGCTCGCCACCGTCGTGTGCCGTCACGGGGACCTCAGTTCGCTTCCGGGGCGGCGGTCGCCGCCGCGCGCGATCGGCGTGTGGCGTCGCCGGTCTCGGTCATCCGATGCGCCACGGTGGGTTCCTTCCGTCGGGTTCGGCGGCATGGTCGTACCACGTTTTCGGCGCGACCTCGCCCGATATCGCCCACAGCATGCGTTCTGCACGAGCGGGAGGAATCCCGTCGTTCGCGGCGAACAATGTGGCCAACGTCCCGTCCCTCCCGGTTCCGAGGAGTGAGTCGATGCCCCGTGCGCACCGCCGCCTGGCCGCGCTGCTCGCCGCCGTGGCCGCCGCCCCGCTGCTGAGCAGCGCGCCGGTCACACCCGCGGCGGCCACCGCGCCGGACGCCTCCCCCCGCTGTGACCGCCGCTCGTGGGTGGCCGGGTCGGTGGACCTGTGCGACGGCGCGCTGATCTACCGCGACTACGTCTACGACGACTACGGCGCCGACGACCCGCTGGTGCCGTCGCAGAGCCGCAGCACGACCGGCAGCCTGGCGCGCCCCGCCGGCGACGCGCGCTACCCGACCGGTGCGGAGAACACCGCCGACCTCGTCGACCTCACGCTGAAGGTCGTGGGGGATCGGCTGCAGGCCACCTTCGAGGTCGGCGCCCTGTACGAGCCCGACTCCACGGTCGCCGCGCTGGCGATCGACACCGACGACGACCGCACCACCGGCGGCGGCGCGTGGAAGCGGCTCGGCGTGTCCAGCGACGGCTGGGACGTGCTCGCCACGTTCGACCGCGGCGACCCGCGGACGAACCTCATCACCGGCAGCATCCCGCTGCCGGCCGGCCGCCGCTGGCGCGTCCAGGCGGTCACCGCGCAGGCCGACGGCACGGTCATGAACGTCGCGTTCCGCGGCACCCGGGAGCGCACCGTCGTGGGCAGCTGGTTCGAGGACAAGCAGGCCGCGGCGCTGGCCGACGGCGACATCTCGGCGTTCGGCCTGCGCGTCCGCGTGGCCGACCTGCGGGCGGGCGTCACCCGCCGTGCCCGGCTGACGTCTGGGTACCACTCGCGGGTCTACACCTCGCGCTACACCCTGCGCGACGGCGAGGGGATGAGCTACCGGCCCGAGTACGGCCGCCACGGCAACACCGGCAACGTGTGCGAGCAGGCGTTCCACTTCTTCGGCAAGTACCAGCCGTACGGCATCTACGTGCCGGACCAGCGCGGCCCGCACGGGGTGCAGCTCGCGTTGCACGGCTGCAACGCCAACCACTCGAGCTTGGTCGACCAACCCGGCATGCAGCAGCAGTTCGGCGAGGACCTCAACCGCCTCGTCGTCGTGCCGCTCGGCCGAGGTCCGATCGGCTTCTACTCCGACATCTCCGAGCGTGACGTGCTCGACGTGCTCGCCGACGTCCGCCGCAGCTACCGCGTCGACGGCGACAAGGTGTTCTCGGGCGGCTACTCGATGGGCGGGTACGGCGCCTACCGCTTCGCGATGCTGTATCCCCACCGGTTCGCTGGGATGGCCAACTGGGTCGGGTTCACCGGCGACTGCACGAACCTGCCCAAGGTGCGCCGCGTCGGCGACTGCGCCTCCGGTGCCATCGGCAACGTCATCGACTTCGTCGGCAACCTGCGCCACGTCCCCAGCGCGCTGCTCTACGCGGGCGGCGACGAGCTGGTCCACGCCAGCAGCGCCCAGGCGATGGCGCAGGAGTTCCGTGACCACGAGGTGCCCTACGAGTTCTTCTTCCACCCCGCCGCCGAGCACCTGACGTTCGCGCTGCTCGACGACTGGAAGAAGGAAGCGGCGTACACCGACGGGCTCGAGCGGGTCCGGCGGCCGCGCCGGGTCACCTACCGGACCGACCCGTCGCTGGCTGCGCCGCAGTTCGGCATCCGCCACGACCGCGCGTCCTGGGTGCGCGCGATCCGCGGCCGCGACGAGGGCTACGTCGACGTCGACGCCGTGAGCGGCGGCTGCGGTAACGCGACGCCGACCTACACCACGGGGGTGGACGCGGGTGTCGGTCCGGCGGCGCTGCCGTGGGTGTCGGACTACCGCACCGCCACCGGGGCGCAGGTCCGTTCACCGGCGAACACGCTGCGCGCGACCCTCGGCAACGTCGACTCCCTGCGGATCGACGTCGCGCAGGCGTGCCTGTCGCCGCAGCCCGTGCGCTACCGCATCGTCACGGACGGACCCACGACGATCCGCCTGTCGGACGGCCGCCGGCTCCATTTCCCCAAGGCCGGCACCTTCACGGGGGTCCTTCGCCGCGCGTAGGGCGCCTGGTGCGCGCCCGGGCCTTGTCGCCGGCGTTGCGCTTTCGGTGCCGTCGGGCCAGGGTTTCCTCGCCCCACGCCGGCGGATCCGGCCTTGGTCGGGGCGGACGTCGTCGACCTGCCAGCTGGCGTCGAGCCAGGCGCGGGCCTGACACCGAACTCCCACGACAGGATCTAGACGGAGTCGTCAGTCTGCTGCCCAGGTCATCGGCTGGGTTCCTGCAGAGCCTGCTGCAGTGTGGTCAGCACCCACGAGCCGAAGTCATTCAAAAACTCCCGTAGTTCATCGCGGTCGACCGGGGCGTTCGGTCGCAACACAGCCCACGCGGCGGCCCGCTGGAGCTGACGCGCCCGCTCCGGATAAGCCGCGGCCAGCGCCGACGCCGCGCGGCTACGGTCAGTCGTCCAGTCGCCGCTGCGCAACGACACGATCCCGGCCGCCGTCAGGAGAAGCTTGCGCGCCGCTGACCGTGCCAGCGTTGCCGGGTCACCGTTGCTGTCGTTGGCGAACCGCGCCGCGTCCAGCAATGGAGCGGTATCTGCCGTCAGTCCCACGATCAGCGCCGCAGAGGGACGACATCTTGGCAAGCTGCGCGTCATGTCATCGCCAGCGACACAGATGCAGTAGTGCCGTATGAAGCAGCGCGAAGCCAACCCGTCGGTTGTCTCCGCCAAAACCTCCCCGAGGCTGGCCGTCGCGACGCTCACCTCGCGGACGATCTGGCTGTACCGCCGCGACAACTGCTGGCTTACAACCCGTGCGGCTTCACGATCGGGCGCAACGCTCAGGACGGCCAACAGGTCGACGTCGCTTTGTCCGATGCGGGCGGTGCCGCACGTAGTGCTGCCGTACACGTACAGGCTGTGCAGATCCGGCAGAGCGTCGCTGCAAACAGCGACGGCGTCATCGACGATTGCGGCAAAGGGCGGCATCAGATTGGACGCGTGTGCGCCGGTGGTGATAAAGCCGTTCTCGTCTAGGCCTTCCCGCGGATCAGCCACAGACCCTCCATGACGTGGGACCAAGACCGACGCCGCGACACCGTCCGCAAGGCCGGCGTCAGCGGCGTCACCTGCCGTCCAGGCGTTCGTCGCGCACTTGAACGATGTCGGGTACAGCGGTGCTCCTCGCACCGT
>JAUJMS010000007.1:0-6007 GCA_030446745.1 Egibacteraceae bacterium
ACGCACATCGACCAGCCCGACGCCTGGCTCGGCGCGGTCCGGACGTTCCTCGACGAGGGTGCCGCCGAGTAGCAGGTCCAGCCGGCGGCGTCATCGAACGCGGCCGGTAAGGAGCACATCGGGGTGGTCGAAGGGCCGTGTCGTCAGCGTCACATACGTCCGATCTGTGGTGGTGTCAGCCGGCGCCTGAGACGTACTGCATGACGCGGCGTAGGACGTGTGCCGGTCGAGTGACTGGCGGGGCGCGGTCGTGCAGTAACGGACCCCACAACGTCAGTTGTTGGCGTACGCCCCGGCGTCAGCCGCGCGGCGTACCCGGTGACGAAGGAGATGACGGCTTCACGGACAAGGCTGGATCAAGTTCGACGACGACAGTCACAGCAACCCCCAGGCGTAGACGTCCTGCCTGGATCGATCTCGGTCCAGACGAACGGCTTGGCGTTGTCGTTGTAGCTGCGGGTGTAGTCCTCGGCGAATGAGGAGTGCGGGATGCCGCAGTCCCGCCCCGGCCCGCCCGTCGGCGTCACGGCCGCCGAGGTCGAACATCTCGCGCTGCGCGTTGGCATGGTGTTGGCATCGCCGGTCACACCGGCCGGCGCGACTTCGTCGCCAACCGGCGTTTGGGCTGGTCACAGTGGAGGCGGTGGGATTCGAACCCACGGGACCCGCGAGGGGCCCACGAGTTTTCAAGACTCGGGCCTTCGGCCGCTCGGCCACGCCTCCTGCGGTGAGCGCCGCAGTGTAGGCGGGCAGCTGCTCGCGGCGCCCCGGGGGGCGCCGTACACTGCCGGCGCCGGGCGACCCGGCGCTGGAGGCTTCGCCTAGTTCGGTCTATGGCGCGTCACTGCTAATGACGTTGGGGCCTACACACCCCTCGAGGGTTCGAATCCCTCAGCCTCCGCTCACCGCGAGCACGCCGCGAACAGGATCGCCGTGATGGCTGCCGACAGCAGCAGCGAGCCGAGGCAGCCGAGCCGGTTTGAGAAGAACAGGAACATCGGCGCGTCCTCGGTCGTCGTCGCGGCGGTCTGTCTGGTTGTCTCCGCGCCGGCCGGCGGCTAACCCGACGGTGACGCGCCGGCGCGGCGCAGTCCCGGTCCTCGCGGCGGCGGGCGCGTGGGGTCTGCGCCACGCCACCTCGCGGGCGGTGCGCGGCTGGGCACCTGGCGCCGGCGAGCGCCGCACGGCCGGACCGTTGGCGGTGCGGGTCGCGGGATCCGGCGACCCGATGGTGCTGTGCCACGGGGTTGCGGCCAGCGGCGACACCTTCGGCGCCGGCTTCGACCCCGTCGCCGACGGCGCGCGCCTGATCGTGCCGGACCTGCTCGGCTTCGGCCGGTCGCTGGCGCCCGAGCGCGACGATTTCTCGCCCGGCGCCCACGTCGCGGCGCTCGACGCGATGGCAACCGCGCTTGGGCTCGACGGGGCGCCGATCACCGTGGCCGGTCATTCCTTCGGTGCGCTGGTGGCGTTGCGGTGGGCGGCGCGCCACCGCGACGTTGCCCGCGTCGTGACGTTCTGCGCGCCGCTGTACGACACTCCCGCGGAGGCCGACGAGCACATCGTCGCCATGGGGTTGCTGGAGCGCTTCTTCGCGCTCGAAGGTCCCGTCGCGCGCTGGACGTGCGCGACGATGTGCGCGACGCGGACGGCCAGCCAGTGGGTCGCCGTGGCAATCTCGCCGCAGTGGCCCGTGGCGATCGCGCGCGGCGGCGTGCGCCACACCTGGCCGGCGTACCTCGGTGCCATGAACGGCTTCATCCGCTCGAATGCGTGGCGCGACGACGTGGCGACGCTTGCTGCGCGGGGTGTCCCGGTGCTGCTCGCCGACGGCGCCCGCGATCCCGTGCCGGTGGCGGGGCGGGCCGAGGCGCTGGCGGGCGACTTCGACACCGTTACGGTCCGGGTCCACCCACGCGCGTCGCACGACCTGCCGGTCGCCTACCCGGCGTGGTGCCGCACGCTGCTGTGACTGCCGAGTCGACCAGGCGGGCACGATGACGTGGTGGTCGACGTGACGGTGTACTGGCGCCCTGGTTGTGGCTTCTGTACCGCGCTGCGCGGGCAGCTCGACAACCTCGGCCTGGGATACCACGCGGTCAACGTGTGGGACGACGCCGAGGCGTCGGCCGCTGTCCGGCGCGCCAACGGCGGCAACGAGCTCGTCCCGACCGTCAAGGTCGGCGACGCCTACCTGGGCAACCCGACGGTGGCGCAGGTGCTGACCGAGATCCACCGCGTCGACCCCGATGCCGACGTGCCGCAACCACCGGCGCCGGGGCGGGTCGCGACGACGCTGTGGCGCCTGCTCGGGGGCGGAGTCCGCGACGATCCACGCTGACCGCCGCCCGGCCGTCGCCCGCCGCGGTTCAGCACCGGTCGGCGGCCGAGTGGCCTCGCTCGACATCGCCCCGTAGCATGACGTCCTCGCGCCGGTAGCTCAGGGGATAGAGCATCTGACTACGGATCAGAAGGTCGGGGGTTCGAATCCCTCTCGGCGCACCACCCTCCCCGCCAGCCCACGTTGAGTGGACGAATCGGCGGCATGTCGCCGATTCGGTCCAGGCAAACGTCTAGCGGTCCGCCGGCGTTGTCGGGCGTCACAACCGCGCCCCGGCGAGACTGCGACCCGCCACGAAGGGCCGGCGCGGTCCCGCGGCGAAGGAGCACCTGACACCTCTTCTGTGAGGAGCTTCGCCGTGCGTCTGTCGTCGATCCACCCACGCCCGCGCCCCGCGCATGGCCAGGCCCCGCCGTTCGAGACGGCGCCGGTCGCCCAGGACACCCTGCTCGCCGGCATGCCGAAGCTCGACCTCGTCGCGTCGGTCACCGCCCCGCGAGTCACATCTCATCGCCACGCTGTTCGACAAGAACGAGGCCGGGCAGCTGCGCCGCATCACCCGGTTCGCGATCACCCCCGAGCTGCGCGTCGGCGTCGCGACGCCGACGCCGGTCATCCCGGGCCAGCGCATGGAGCTGCACCCGCCCGCGATGGCGATGGGCCACGAGCTCGCGGCCGGCCACTCGCTGGTGCTGCGGATCACCACCAGCGACCCGGACAAGGTCGCGACGTTCGCCGTCGACCCGCAGATCACGGTGTTCAGCGGCACGGGTGGCACCGCCCTGCGCGTGCCGGTGGTCGAGACCTCCACGGTCTACGACGACCCGATCAAGTAGCGCGAGCAGCACCGACAGGAGGGCCGCGGCACGACGCCGCGGCCCTTCCTCGTGTCAGCGGGCCGCGACGAACAGGCTCTGCAGGCCGCGCCCGATCGGTCCGCGCTGATCGAACAGGGTCGACACCGCCAGCCCGCAACCGGTCCGCTCCACCGCCGTCTCGGCGTCGAGGCACACCCATTCGCCCGCGAGCTGGCGGTGTAGGTGCACGGTGAGGTCCGGATTGATGAACACGTAGCGCCGGAAGTCCAACGCGCTGCTCACACCGTTGCCGCAGTCGGCAGCGACGAGCACCCGCGCGAGCGGCGACGGCGCCTCGCCGGCGACCAGCGCACAGCGCATCCGCAGCCACACCGTCGCCGGCCCGACCGCGCGGAAGGCGCCGCGCAGGAAACGAAACTCCATGGCGGTGTGGTAGCCGACCTCCTGGTCGGTCGGGAAGAAGGCCTCGACGTGTCCGGCGTCCGGCCCCGGCGGCGGCGCGCCGACGTCGCCACCGGGCAGCTCGACGGTGGCGGTGCGCAGCGTCAACCCGACGGCGCGCATGACCTCGGTGTCGCCGGCGGACAGCGTCGCCTCGGTCAGCGCGACGCTGCGTCCCCGGCGCACCACCCGGGTCGCCACGGTCAACGCCGCGATGGGCACCGGACGCAGGATCTCGAAGGTCACGCGCACGACCTGCCCGCCCGGCAGCGCGTCGCAGCGCTCGATCGCGCGGCCGAGCAGCGCCGCCGGCGGGCCGCCGTGCTGCGCGTCCGGGTCCCAAGGCCCGCGGGTCAGCTCGGTGGCGACGAAGCGGTCGCCGTCCGCGACGAAGAAGGCGTCGGTCACCGGCTGACGTCCTCGGCCGGCACGAGCAGCTCCGCGTTGAGCTGCGCGACGCTGGTGCGGCCGCTCAGCGCCATCGTGAGGTCGAGCTCGGCGAGCAGGCAGCGCAAGACGTGGCGGACGCCGACCTCGCCGGCCAGCGCGAGGCCGTAGACGTACGGACGTCCGAGCAGCACCGCCCTGGCTCCGAGCGCCAGCGCCTTGGCGACGTCCGCGCCCGAACGCACCCCGCTGTCGAACAACACCGGCAGCCCGTCGTCGACGGCCGCGACGACGCGCGGCAAGGCGTCGAGTGCGGCCACCGCCCCGTCGACCTGGCGCCCGCCGTGGTTGGACACCAGCACCGCGTCGACGCCGGCGTCGATGGCCCGCCGCGCGTCGTCGGGGTGGAGGATGCCCTTGAGCACGATCGGCAGGCGGGTGCGCTCGCGCAGCGCCGCGAGGCTGTCCCAGGTGACCGTCGGGTCGGAGAACATCCCGAGGAAGTGGCCGATCGCCGCGTTGCGGTCCTCCTCGGGCGGCGCGGCGAGACCCGCGCGAAACGCTGGGTCCGACAGGTAGTTCGCGATGCCCTCCGCGCGCAGGAACGGCAGGTAGGCCGTGCGCAGGTCGCGCGGACGCCAGCCGAGCAGCCACGTGTCGAGGGTCACGACGACGGCGCCGTAGCCTGCGGCTTCGGCGCGCGCGAGCAGGCTCGCCGTGACGTCGGCGTCCTTGGGCCAGTACAGCTGGAACCAGCGCGGCGTGTCGCCCATCGCCGCGGCGACGTCCTCGAGCGTCGTCGACGCGGCCGTGCTGAGCACCAGCGGCACACCGAGGCCGGCGGCCGCGCGGGCGACAGCCAGTTCGGCCTCGGCGTGGACGATCGACAGGACGCCGACCGGCGCGAGCAGCACCGGGGCGGGCAACGCCGTGCCGAGCACCGTCGTGGCGAGATTGCGCTCGCCGACGTCGCGCAGCATCCGCGGCACGATGCGCCACCGGCGGAACGCCGCGAGGTTGGCGCGCATCGTGTCCTCGCTGCCCGCGCCGCCGGCGACGTAGCCGAACGCCTCCGGCGTCATGGCCGCCTGCGCGTGCGCCTCGAGCTGCGTGAGGTCGGTGGGCAGCTCCGGCACGGTGCCGGCGAGGCCGGCGAGGTAGATCTCGTACTGGAAGTTCGCGAACGGCGTCGTCATGGTTCCTCCGGCAAGGGGGTGGTGGGCAGCGTCGCCGTCGGGTCGGGGGGCGGCACGACGGTGATGTCGCGTGCGCCCGGCACCCGCGTCGGGCGCAGCCCCTGGCGTGCGCACGCCGCGGCGAACCAGCGGGCGTCGCGTACGGCGCAGCCGCGGGGGTCGTTGTTGAAAAAGGCGTAGACCTCGGCGTCGTTGCCGTAGATCGACGCGACGGTTGCGGCCCGCGCCGCCAGCGCGGTACGCCCGTAGCACGGCCAGCGCCCGCGCCCTTCGTGAAAGCGGACGTAGCCCCAGTCGGCGGTGCGCCAACGCGGGCTGACCCATGCCGAGTGGCGATCGGCCAGGCACAGCGCGGCGTTGCGGGCGTTCAGCACGGCGCGGGTGTCGTCCACGAACCACGAGGCGTGGCGGAACTCGACGGCGACTTTGAGGTCCGGCGGGAACTCGTCGAGCGTGGCAGCGAGGCGCTCGAGGTCGCGGGGAAAGTTCGGCGGCAGCTGCAGCAGCGCCGGTCCGAGTTTGCCCCCGAGCCCGCGCACGGCATTGACGAACCGCGCGACCGGTTCCTCGGGGTCGCGCAGCTTCTTCATGTGGGTCAGGTAGCGGCTGACCTTCGGGCACACGACGAAGTCGTCGGGGGTGGCGGCCGCCCACTGGGCGAAGCGCTCGCGCGGCGGCAGCCGGTAGAAGCTGTTGTTGAGCTCCACGGTGCGGAAGCGCGCGGCGTAGTGCTGCAACCATCCCCGCTGCGACAGCCCGCGGGGATAGAACGCGCCGCGCCAGTCGCGGTACTGCCAGCCTGACGTGCCGACGAGCACGGTCAC
>JAUJMS010000007.1:6107-134856 GCA_030446745.1 Egibacteraceae bacterium
GCGGCCGTCAGCGCGAGGGCCCCGTGGCGTCGGGCGGTGTCGTGGAGCCGACGGGCTTGCCCACTTTGAGCCGGTGCTCGAGCACGCGTGAGCGGTCACACAGCACCTGCATCCGCCGCGTGAGGTCGTGCGCCTGTTGCTCGAGGCGCTCGAGGTCGGCGCTCGCTGGCAGCGCGCAGTCGGCAGCGCGCTCGAGGCGCGCCTCGAGTTGCGCCAACGCCACCGCCAGCGCCGAGGCGGCCGACGCGGCGGTGTGGACCCGTTTGGCGGCCGCCACCGCGTGCGCGCGCTCAGGTCGTCGCATCCTGGTTCCCCCTCGTCGACCTTCTCGACTGGTGAAACGACGACCCGGGGCCACGGGTCACGGCGTCGCTTGCCGGGTCGTGTCACACCCCTGTGGCACGCTCGCGGCCGAGCGCAACACCGGTCGACGGAAGGGCTGACGATGGACGCCGAGGCGCTACGGATCGCGGACCTCGTCGTGGAAGCGACGGTACTGCTGGAATGGGTCGAAGCCGGCAGCGCGCCGGTCGACGTCAGCGCCGCGTTGGCCGCGCTACGCGACAGCCTGTGCCTGCTCGCCGACGACACCAGCGATGCGGACGCGTGCGCCGCCGCCTGCGGCACGGTCGCAGCGATCGACGCGGCGCTGGCGGCGCCGCACGAGCAACGTCACCGCGGCGCCGCCTGACCGAGTCGGGGCGATCGGCAACGTCGCCGGCACCGCGTGATCGACGCGTCAGTCCTGGTGGGTGCGCTGCTCGGCTTCGTGCGCTGACGCTTCGGCGCGAGCCTTCTCCGCCTCGGCTTCCTTGGCGGCGACGTCACGCTGAGCGTCGGCCTTGTCCTCCTGCGCGCGCCCCTCGTGCTCGAGGTCTTCGTTGCCGGTGACGGCGCCGGCTGCCTTCTTCACCGACCCCTTGATGCCTTCGGTGACGCCTTCGGCGCCCTCACTCGGTCCTGTTCCCATGGGGTTCTCCTGTCGCGTGACTGCCATGTCGGCATACCCGGGCGGCGGCCTCCGTAGGCCAGGGCTTCATCCGGGAATCACACCGTCGAGCTATGTGTTATCCTTAGCGCATCGCACTCAGTCTCTTGGAACGCACGTGAAGGAGGGAGCACGATGGCTGTGATGCGTTGGGACCCGTGGGGCGAGCTTGCGCTGCTGCAGCGTGACGTGAACTCGCTGCTCGGCCGGCAGTCGGCGACCGCGCGTGGCAACGGGCTCGTGCCGCCGATGGACGCCTACCGCACCGACGAGGGGCTCGTCGTCACCCTCGAGCTGCCCGGCCTGCGCCCTGACGACGTGGAGGTGTCCGTCAACGAGGGGATGCTCACGGTCGCCGGCGAGCGCACCGTGGACGCGAACGTCGCCGAGGACGCGTGGGTCCGCCGCGAACGACCGGTTGGACGCTTCGAGCGCACCTTCTCGCTGCCCGAGGGCACCGACGCGTCGGCGGTCACCGCGTCGTTCGACGCCGGGCTGCTCGAGCTGCACATCCCGCACCCGCCGCAGCGCCGGCCGCACAAGGTGGAAATTTCCTCGGGCCGCGCGAGCGAGCAGACCGTCGACGTCACCGCCTAACCGGAAGGCGGGACGCCGCTCGGGCGGTCGGGTCGACCACCCGAGCGGCGTCCCGCGCGTCACTCGCTGGCGTTGCCGCGCAACGCCGCGAGCAGGCTCGGCCGTGCGACGATCTCCACGATCGGCGACGGCATGGCGATGCCGGCGGCGTTGAGGGCGTCCGCGACGGCGGCCACCACGGCATCTTGAACCCGGCGGATCTCGGCCTGACGTGGCGTGGTCCAGTAGCGCAGGTCAAGGTCGATCGTCGATGCGCCCAGCTCGACGTAGTACGCCTCGGGTGCGGGATCGTCGACGACGCCCTCGACGCCCCGCACGGCGTCCAGGGCGACGGTGCGCGCGCGGGCGAGGTCGGCGCCGTAGTCCACGCCGACGATGACACTGGTGCGCACCGCCGGGAAGGCGGTCTGCACCGTGATTGCGGTGGCGTAGACGTCCTTGTTCGGGATGAGCACACGGCGCCCGTCGAAGGTCTTCAGCCGCGTCTCGCGAATGGTGATCTCTTCGACCGTGCCGCCGTGGTCGCCCACGATGATCTGGTCACCCTGGCGAAACGGCCGCCGGAACAGGATCAGCAATCCGGCCAGCGTGTTCTGGAGGATGTCCTGGAACGCGAAGCCGATCGCGATCGTGCCGACCCCTAGCCCCGCCACGAGGCTGCCCGCGTCGACCGAGGGCACCGCGATCGACAACGCGACGAGCGCACCGGCGACGACGGTCGCCGCCCGCGCGATGTTGGCGAGGACGTTGGCGAAGCTTTCCGACCGGTCGGTGTTGCGCAGCAGCGCTCGCCGCACGAGGCGCCGCACCAGTCTGGCGACGAGGATGGACGCGAGCAGGACGAGCAGCCCGAGCACCATGAGCGGGAGCTGGGTGAGCAACCGCTGCAGGATCGACTCGACGGCCTCGGTCAGTCGCGCGACGGGGTTCACGTCGACGGAGGGCTGCGCGAGCATGGTCAGCGGCTACCCGGCGCCCATGACGCGAAAACGGCGTGGGGCTGGGACGCGCGCGACGGCATGCGAGGATTGGGTCATGGTCGCCGGGGAGTCGCCGTGGCGCAGCTGACGCACAAGGTCTGGATGGGCCGGGCGCTGACGCAGGCCAAGCTGGCGTTGACCCACGGTGACGTCCCGGTCGGCGCGGTCGTCGTACGCGGCGGTGAGATCGTCAGCGAGGCGCACAACCGCCGCGAGCTCGACACCGACCCCACCGCCCACGCCGAGATCCTCGCGGTGCGCGCCGCCGCGGCGGCACTCGGGTCGTGGCGCCTGGACGGCTGCACGCTGTACGTGACGCTCGAGCCGTGCACCATGTGCGCGGGTGCCCTGGTGCTCGCCCGCCTGCCCGAGCTGGTCTACGGCGCGAGCGACCCGAAAGCCGGGGCCGTCGGCTCGCTGTACGACCTCGCCCGCGAGCCTCGCCTGAACCACCGCGTCGCGGTCACCGCCGGCGTCCTCGCTGAGGACTGCGGGGCAGTGCTGACGACCTTCTTCCGGGCCGCCCGCGCCCGGTCGCGGGTGCCTGGCGCCGTTGGTACCCTTCCGCCCGCCACCGGTGGAGTCGCATAGACCGGCCTAGTGCGCGGCACTCGAAATGCCGTAAGGGGGCAACCCCTTCGTGGGTTCGAATCCCACCTCCACCACTGGGACGCACGCGATCCGCTGTTGAGGTCGAGTTTCCGCCTGTCCAGGCGGAAACTCGCCAGCAAGCCGCTGCCGTGGGTCGGTCTACCGCGCCAGCTCGAACCAGACGCGGGTGCCGTCGTCGCGGCACACGCCCCAGCGCTGCGCGAGCTGCTGGAGCAGGAACAACCCGTAGCCGCCGGTCTGGTCGGGCCTGGGGCTGGCGACGCCGGCGTCGAAGCCGGCCCCGGGGTCCGCCACCTCTGCGCGCAGCACCGTGTCGTCGACCGTGATCGCGATGCAGATCCGGTCGTCGGCGCCGAGACGCCCGTGCCGCACGCTGTTGGTGACGAGCTCACTGACCAGCAGCTCGGTGTGCGACAGCGAGTCCTCGTCGACGTAGCGGCCGAGCCCACGCAGGGCCCGGCGGGCCGACGCGGGCGCGTCGCGTTGCGCGGGCAGCCAGAGCTCGAGCGCGACGTCCACCGTTTGACCCCTCGACGTGTCGCCTTCTGGTCGTGCCAGGATGCCCGACGCTGTTCGCGACACACGTACCACAGCGTCGTACGACGGGCACGGAGAGTCACGGCCCCGAGGCGGGCGACGCCCGAGGTCGACGAGGGCGGAGCCGGAGAGATTCGAACTCTCGAGGGTGTTGCCACCCTACGGCCATTCCAAGACCGCGCCATAGGCCTGACTAGGCGACGGCTCCACGTCGGCGTACGACGGCGGGCAGTATAGGTGGGGCGGGCGAGGCGGCCCGCCGCCGCTGACCCCATGACGCAGACTCCGACGCCTTCGCCACCGCGCCCGTCGCGACCCGACGGCGCGTCGTCGCGCGCGTGGACGCTTGGGTCGCTGCGCGGCGTGCCGGTGCGCGTCGACCGCTCCCTGGCGCTCATCGCGGCGTTGATCGCCTACCAGTTCTACGCGCGCCTCGACGTCGTGCTGTCCGGTCGCGGGCCGGGCGTCGTCCTGACCGCGGCGCTGGCCGCGTCGGTGCTGCTGTTCGCGAGCATCCTCGCCCATGAAATCGGCCACGCGGTGACCAGCCTCAACCGCGGCATCCCCGTCGCGAGCATCACGCTGTTCGCGCTCGGCGGGGTGACCGAGTCGACGCGTGAGGCGGCGTCGCCGCGCGACGAGTTCGTCATCGTGGGAATCGGGCCGTTCATCAGTCTGGTCCTCGGCGCCGCTGTTCGGGCTGCTCACCCCGCGGTCGCCCCGCTGCCGCCTGTCGCGGCCGTGACCGGCTACCTCGCGTGGACCAACGTGCTGCTCGCGATCTTCAACGTCGTGCCCGGCTATCCGCTCGACGGCGGGCGCCTGCTGCGCGCGCTGCTGTGGGGCATCTCGGGCAGGCCGCACGCGGCGACGCGTTGGGCGGCTCGGGTGGGGCAGGCGTTCGCGATCCTGCTCATCGCCTGGTCGCTGCGCGCGTTCATCGGCGCCGGCGGCGGCGGCTTCGGCGGCCTGTTCAACATCCTCATCGGATCGTTCCTGCTGCGCGGCGCGACCGACGCGCACCGGCGTGCCCGCATGCGCGAGCGGCTCGCGGCGCGCACCGTCGGCGACGTCATGGGCAGCGTCCCGCCCACGCTGCCCGCGCAGCTGTCGCTGGCGCAGGCCCTGCCGCAAGTCCAGGAGCGTCCGTCGCTGCTATGGCCGGTCGGCACGCCGCTGGTGGGTGCCGTCACCCTCGAGCAGTTCGACGCCGTGGCGGCCGACACCTGGCCGGCGACCACGCTGGGCGAGGTCGCGCAGCCCGCCGACGCGGTGACCGTCGACGTCGCCGTCTCGCTCGACGCGGCGCTGGACCGTCTGGTCGCCGCACCCGGCGCCATGCTCGTGGTCGTCGACGGTGGCCAGCCCGTCGGACTGCTCACGTTGAGCCTGGTCAGCGACCTGCTGCGCTGATGGCGGTGCTGCGGCGGGCGTTGCTGCCGCTGTCGCTGCTGACGCTGGTGGCGGCGCTGCTGATCGTGCCGCTGCCGCTGTACGTCGAGCAGCCGGGCCGCCTGGTCTCACTCGCGGCCTGCGTCGAGGTCGCCGCGCCGGACGCCGAGCCGGTGGCCGGCGACTACCTGCTCACGACCGTCAACCTCGTTGAAGCCACGACGTACGAGGCGTTGCGCGGGGCGGTCGTCGCCGACGCCGCGGTCGTGCGCAAGCGCGAGGTGCTCCCCCCGGGGGTCGACCCGAGCGCCTTCTTCGACGCGCAGGCCGACGTGTTCGCCACGACGGCCGACGTCGCCGCCGCGGTGGGGCTGGAGGCCGCCGGCTTCGAGGCGGAGGTCACCGGCGACGGCGTGAGTGTGGTGCGGGCGCTGCCCGACACGCCGGCGGCCGGGGTGTTGTTCCCCGGCGATGTGGTGACCGCCGTCGACGGCGAGCCGGTGCGGGTGGACGCCGACCTGCGCGCCGCCGTGGCAGCGGCAGGCGCCGGCGCGACGCTGCGCCTGTCGCTGGTGCGCGACGGCACCGCCCAGGAGGTCGCGGTCACCCCGACGCTGCTCGAGGGGCGGCCGGTCATCGGCGTGGAGATCGAGACCGCCAACCCGCGCGTCGTGCTCCCCGTTCCGGTCGAGGTGGCGTCGGGCGCGATCGGCGGGCCGAGCGCCGGGTTGATGATCGCGGTCACCGTCTACGACAAGGTCAGCGCCGACGAGGATCTCGCGGCGGGGCGGCGCGTCGCCGGCACCGGCACCATCGACGAGCAGGGGCGCGTCGGTCCGATCGGCGGTATCCGCCTGAAGGTCATCGCGGCGCACCGCGCGGGTGTCGACGTGTTCCTCGCGCCCGCCAGCCAGCTCGCCGAGGCGCGCGCGGGCGTACCGCCGGGCGGCGAGCTGGAGGTGGTCGGCGTCGCCGACTTCGACGCCGCGCGTGCCGCGCTGGCGCGCAGCGCCGCGGGCGCGCCGGCGGACGGCGACGCCGATGCCGGCGCGCAGGGCTGCCCCTACGCGCCCGAGCGCGACGCCGCCCGCCCGTGACCGGTCAGGGCCGCTGCTACACTGCCGCCACCGCCGTGGTCAGCACCGGGCGGGTGGCTGGCGGGGTCCCGTGCGACGTCGCACCGTGAACCTGGTCAGGGCCGGAAGGCAGCAGCCATAAGCGGCTCGCGGCGGGTGCCACGGACCAGCCGCGTCGGTTCGCCCGTCCGGTGGTGACCACGACCGCCGAGGCCGGCCGAGATCCGCTGGGACGCCCGTGGCCTACGTGTCGCTGTACCGCAGGTACCGCCCGCAGACCTTCGCCGAGGTCGTCGGTCAGGACCACGTCACGACGACGCTGACGCAGGCGGTCACCGATGACCGCCTCGCGCACGCGTACCTGTTCACCGGACCCCGCGGCACCGGCAAGACCTCGACGGCGCGCATCCTCGCCAAGGCGCTGAACTGCGAGACCGGTCCGACGCCGCAGCCGTGCGGCGTCTGCGCGCAGTGCGTCGGCATCACGACCGGCTCGTCGGTCGACGTCATCGAGATCGACGCCGCGAGCCACGGTGGCGTCGACGACGTCCGTGACCTGCGCGACCGCGTCGCCTTCGCGCCGGCGGCGGCGCGCAAGAAGGTCTACATCGTCGACGAGTGCCACATGCTGTCGACCGCCGGCTGGAACGCCTTCCTCAAGACCGTCGAGGAGCCGCCGGGCCACGTCGTCTTCGTGTTCGCGACGACCGAGCCGCACAAGGTCTTGGAGACGATCCTGTCGCGGACCCAGCGCTTCGACTTCAAGCGGGTCGGGGCGGACGTCCTCGCGCGCCACGTCGCCGACCTCGGCGCGCGCGAGGCGCTGACCTTCGAGCCAGGAGCGGTGGACCTCGTCGTGCGGGCCGGCGACGGCAGCGTGCGCGACACCCTGTCGGTGCTCGACCAGGTCGTCGCGTTCACCGGCACGACGGTGACCCTGCGCGGTGTCGTCGAGGTGCTCGGAACGGTTCCTGACGAGTTGCTCGCCGAGGCCACCGACCTCGTCGCGGCGGGCGACGTCGCCGGGGTGTGCACGCTGGTCGGGCGCCTCGCTGACGCCGGACACGACCTGCGCGCCTTCGCGCGCGACGCCGTCGAGCACCTGCGCCGGCTGTTCCTGGTCCAGGTCGCGCCAGGAGCGGGGCTCGTCGAGGCGACGCCCGAGCGCCTCACAGCGCTGCACGCGCAGGCGGGGCGCATCGGGCGGGTGGAGCTGTTGCGCGCCGTCGAGCTGCTCGCCGAGGCGCAGGCCCAGATGCGCCGCGGCAACACCCGCCTGCCGCTGGAGATCGCGCTGGTCAAGGCCGCCCTGCCCGAGGCCTGTGGTGACGCCGCGGCGATCGCCGCGCGGCTGGACCGCTTGGAGCGCCGCACGGGCGTCGACCCGCACCCGTCGCCGCCTGTGGCGGTGGCGTCGGCACAACCGGCGGACGCCCCCGCCGCCGCGGAGACCGCTGCCCCACCGCCGCCGCCTGTCCCGGCTCCGGTCGCCGCGCCCGTCGCCGCCCCGCCGCCGGCTGGCGCTCCGGTCGCCGATGCCGCCGCCGCGCCGGTCGACCTCGAGCTGGTGCAGCGCAGCTGGGAGGCGATCCGCGCCGCGGTCAAGCAGCGCAAGCGGTCGCTGGACTCCTGGCTGATGATGGCGCGGCCGGTGGCGCTGCGCGACGGGGTGCTGGCGCTCGAATTCCGCA
This sequence comes from Egibacteraceae bacterium, assembly GCA_030446745.1. GTDB lineage: Bacteria > Actinomycetota > Nitriliruptoria > Euzebyales > Egibacteraceae > JAUJMS01. Next base: position 13,981 of record JAUJMS010000007.1, read on the forward strand.
GCGGGTACGGCTTCCACGCCGACAACTGCGCCCGGGAGGACAGCCGGGCGCTGCTCGCCGAGGTGTTCCAGGCGGTGCTCGGTGTGCCGCTGCGCATCGACTGCAGCGTCGCTGCGGGGAACGACCCGCCGCCCGCGGTCGCCGACGACGCCGCGTCGCTGCACGAGCAGGCCGACGCGGTCCTGGAGAGCGAGGCGGCGTTCGCCGCCGGTGCCGTGCCCGACGACGCCCGTGCGCACGAGCTCGCGATCGAGACGCTCACGCGCGACCTCGGCGCCACCGTCGTCGACGACGAGCACTGACCGCGTACGCTGACCGCTCCAGCCCCCGCGCAGAGGCCGTGAGCACCATGAACCAGATGATGAAGCAGGCTCAGGCCCTGCAGCGCAAGCTCGCCAAGGCCCAAGACGAGCTCGCCGCCAAGGAGGTCTCGGGCTCCGCCGGCGGCGGCATGGTCATGGCGGTCGTGTCCGGTGGCGGCGGGGCCGTCAAGACCATCACCATCAACCCCGACGTGGTCGACCCCGACGACGTGGAGATGCTCCAGGACATGGTCGTCGCCGCCGTCAACGAGGCGCTGCGCGCGGCCAAGCAGCTGGAGTCCGAGATGATGGGCGGTCTCGCCGGCGGTCTCGGCCTGCCGCCGGGGATGTTCTAGCCCCGGATGTACGAGGGCCCCGTCCAGGATCTGGTCGAGGAGCTCGGCCGCCTGCCAGGGGTCGGCCCCAAGAGCGCCCAGCGGCTCGCGTTCCACCTGCTCACCGTCGACTCCGCCGACGCCGAGCGCCTCGCCGCGTCGATCCTCGCCGTCAAGGAGCGGGTCCGCTTCTGCGTGCGCTGCTGCAACGTCTCGGAGTTCGACGAGTGCCGCGTGTGCCGCGACCCGCGACGCGACCCGAGGGTGCTGTGCGTCGTCGAGGAGCCGCGCGACGTCGTCGCGCTGGAGCGCACCGGCGAGTTCCGCGGCCGCTACCACGTGCTCGGCGGGGCGATCTCGCCCATCGACGGCGTCGGCCCCGACGACCTGAACATCAAGCCGTTGCTCGCGCGCCTCGCCGACGAGGACGTCGCCGAGGTGGTCCTCGCCACCAACCCCAACGTCGAAGGCGAGGCGACGGCGAGCTACCTCGGCCGCCTGCTCAAGACGCTCGGCGTGCGCGTGAGCCGCATCGCGTCGGGACTGCCCGTCGGCGGGGACCTCGAGTACGCCGACGAGGTCACCCTCGGCCGCGCCTTCGCGGGGCGCCGGGAGGTGTAGCGCCACACCGACCGACCTGAACGTCCGGGGGACGCAGGCCGACGGCCGGTCGGGTCCCGCTGGGTAGCCTTGCGCTGTGATCGTCGTCCAGAAGTACGGCGGGTCGTCCGTCGCCGACACCGAGCGCATCAAGCGGGTCGCCGAGCGCGTGACACAGGCTCGGCGCGCCGGCAACGACGTCGTCGTGGTCGTCTCGGCGATGGGCAAGACGACCGATTCGCTGCTCGCGCGGGCGCAGGAGATCTCGGTGATTCCGCCGGGGCGCGAACTCGACATGCTGCTGACCGCGGGCGAGCGGATCTCGATGGCGCTGCTCGCGATGGCGATTCACGAGCTCGGGGTCACCGCGCGCAGCCTCACCGGCAGCCAGGCCGGCATCATCACCGACGCCGCGCACGGCAAGGCGCGGATCATCGACGTGACGCCGGGGCGCATCCACGGTGCGCTGGCCGAGGGCCACATCGTCATCGTCGCCGGCTTCCAGGGCGTCCGCCGCGACTCGAAGGACGTGACGACCCTCGGTCGCGGTGGCAGCGACACGACGGCGGTCGCGCTCGCCGCCGCTCTTGGCGCCGACGTCTGCGAGATCTACACCGACGTCGACGGCGTCTACACCGCCGACCCGCGCATCGTCGCCGGGGCGCGGCGGCTCGCGCGGGTGTCGCACGAGGAGATGCTCGAACTCGCGGCCTGCGGGGCGAAGGTCCTGCAGGTCCGCTCCGTCGAGTACGCCCGCAACCACCACGTCGCGATCGCGGTGCGCAGCTCGTTCAGCGACAGCGACGGCACCCTGGTCGACGAGGGAGACGACATGGAACAGGCCATGATCTCCGGCGTCGCGCACGACACGGGCGAAGGCAAGCTCGTGATCCGGCGCGTCCCGGACAAGCCCGGCGTGGCGGCACGCGTGTTTACCGCTCTCGCCGACGCCAACGTCAACATCGACATGATCGTGCAGAACGTGTCCGAGGACGGCACGACCGACATCTCGTGCACGCTGCCCGTGGCCGACGGGCCGCGCGCGACCCGGCTGCTCGAGGAGCTGTCGTCCGAGATCGGCGCCGAGGGCATCGTGTTCGACACCGACGTCGCGAAGGTGTCGCTGATCGGCGCGGGGATGAAGACGCATCCTGGTGTCGCCGCGGCGATGTTCGCCGCGCTGTCCGACGCCGGGGTGAACATCGAGATGATCTCCACGTCGACGATCCGCATCTCGGTCGTCATCCGTGCCGGCGACGTCGAGCACGCCGTGCGCGCGGTCCACGACGCGTTCGGCCTGGCCGAGCAGGTGCCGGCGTGACGCGCACCGTGGCGGTCGTCGGCGTCAGCGGCGCCGTGCCCGAGCGGGTGCCGGCGTGACGCGCACCGTGGCCGTCGTCGGCGCCACCGGCGCCGTCGGCCAGGACCTGCGCCGGCTGCTCGACGCCCGCGACTTCCCCTGCGACGAGGTCGTGTTCGTCGCGTCGCCGCGGTCGGCCGGCAAGACGCTGCGCTTCGGCGACACCGACGTGGTCGTCCGCTCGATCGACGACCCCGACGTGTTCGACGGCGTGGACGTGGCGTTGTTCTCCGCCAGCGGCGGCGTGTCACGCGAGCACGCCCCGCGTGCCGTGGCCGCCGGCGCGGTCGTCGTCGACAACTCCTCGGCGTGGCGGCTTGACCCCGACGTCCCGCTCGTCGTCACCGAGGTCAACCCCAACGCGCTGGCCCAGGTCCGCAAGGGCATCGTCGCCAACCCCAACTGCACGGCGATGGTCGCGATGCTGCCGCTGAAGGCGCTGTCGGACGCCTTCGGGCTGACCGGGTTCGTCGCCACGAGCTACCAGGCCGCCGGCGGCGCCGGGCAGAAGGGCATCGACGAGCTGGCTGCACAGGTCCCGGCGCTGTTCGCCGACCCTGCTCTGCTGCGCCGCGACGGCGCGGCCGCCGCGAAGCTCGTCGAGCCGTCGGTCCACGCCGCGACGCTCGCGTTCAACGTCGTGCCGTGGCTCGGCAGCGCGGCCGCCGACGGCTACACCGACGAGGAGCTCAAGCTCGTCCACGAGTCGCGCAAGATCCTCGACCTGCCCGACCTCGTCGTCAGCCCCACCTGCGTCCGCGTCCCGGTGATGGTCGGCCACGCCGTCGCGGTGCGGGCGAGCTTTCGCGACCCCGTTGACCTCGACGAGGCCCGAGCCCGGCTTACGGCGTTTCCGGGCCTGGTCGTGTGCGACGTCCCCACGCCGCTGGAGTGGGCGGGGCGCGACGAGGTCGCCGTGGGGCGCATCCGCGCGGACCTGCACGACCCCCGCGCGCTGAACTTCTTCGTCGTCGGCGACAACCTGCTCAAGGGTGCGGCCCTGAACACCGTCCAGATCGCCGAGCTGCTCGTCGCCCGGGGCGCCGCCGGAAGACCAGGCTCTCGCTCGGGATGAAAACAGCCACCTATTGACGTCGCTGGCCAAGGACACAGAACTCGTTACCTTCGGGGTCTGCCAGTACAACCCACGATTGATCACCCTGGCCGATATCAACACGCTGTGCGCCATGAGCCACCAGACGAGCCACCTCGGCGTCCTGGTCATCGGGCCTGAAGTCGAGATGCAGCCGGCTCGTAGCCTTCTTGCTCTCATCAAGCCGGACGAAGTCCAATCCCGGCAGGCGATCCGGCTGTGGGCGAATCTCGAACTCCTCAACAGAGGAGTGGACCACAACCCAACCGAGGGCCTCGGCTCACCACCGACCCAACGTCACCGGATCTACCGAGTGAACAACTACCTGTTCCCATTCCAACGTCATCCTGGAGCTTAGACTAGCTGGCGCCGGGAACGGGGGCTGTGTGCCGGCCCGGCGAAAAACAGTTCGTGGAAAGGCTGTGGATCGGCGGCTTTGTGTCGCACCGGTCGGGTATCATCCGTACATGCGTTCGAGTAGGACAGATGAGCGAGGCGGTGGCCGCGGGATCCACGCGGTGAAGGCCGCGCTCGATGCCTTGGCGGCGCTCGACGACGCCGGCGCCCGCACCCTGATCGGTGACGGGCTGGCCCGTCTGGACGACGCGGGCGTGGCCACGGTGGTCGGTCGCGCGCTGGCCGGGCGGGACGACGCGGGCCGGCTCGGTGTGGCGGACGCGCTGCTCGCGGAGGTCGGCGACGCCGCCGTGGCAACGGTCGCCGGGATGGCGTTGGGCCGGCTGGCGGCGAACCCGTTGGCCGGCGATGTCGACGACCCGGCGTTGGCGGTGTCGGTGGAGCGGTTGCAGCGGCTGGAGGCGACGGTCGCCGGGGAGAAGCTGCGCCGGGTCGCCGAGAGATGGCGCGCGCGGGTCGAGCCGCGTCACCGGTGACCGGTCCCCGGCGGATCTGCTGTGCCGGTTGGGGTTGACCCGCGGCGAGGCGGCATCCCAAGTGCAGGCGGCGGCCGCGTTGCGACAGCTGCCCGAGACCCGGGCGGCGTTGAGCGGGGCGACATCGGGCTCGGCCACGCAACGACCGCCGCGCGACGCTGGGCCAGCTCGCCGACGCCGGCGGGCCGGTTGCCGGCGACACCGTGGAGCGGCTCGACCGCCTCGTCGCCGACACCGGCGACAAAGGATCGCGTTCGCCCGGCGAGGGATCGGATTCGCCCGGCGAGGGTGGGGTGGTCGCCCGCGGCGGGCGGCGGGTGGATCGGCGCGAGTTGGGCCGCCGGCTCGACGGGTTCGCGCACACGGTCAACGACGACGTGCTCGCCGACCGGGCGCTGCGCGCCAAGCGGCTGCGCCGCTTCTCGTTGACCCCCGGCCCCGACGGGGCGTGGACCGCCGCCGGCCAGTTGGAACCGGTCGCCGGCGCGACGCTGCGCGGCCTGCTGGGCCGCCTCGCCCGCCGCGACGGGCCCGACGACGACCGTTCGCAGCCGCAGCGGATGGCCGACGCGTTGGCCACCGTCACCACCCTCGCCGCGGGCAACCCGGCGCGCTGCGCACCGCCGACCCCGCCGGCGAGGACTCCACACGGCGACGAGGCCGGCGGGGACGGTGGCGGTGGGGCGATGGACCGGGCGGCGGCGCGGCGGGTGGCGCGGGCGATGGCCGCCACCCGCGCGCAGGTGCTGGTGATCGCCACCGTCGACGCGCTGCACGGCGTGCCCGGCGCCGCGCCGGCGGAGGTCGACGGGTACGGGGCGGTGTGCACCGCCACCGCCCGCCAAATCTGCTGCGACGCCGACGTGACCACCGTGGTCACCGCCGCCGACGGCGACGTGCTCCGTGTGGGCAGAGCCCGACGCACCCGACCACCCGCCAGCGGATCGCGGTGATCGTGCGCGACCGGCGCTGTGTCGGCTGCCACGCCCCGGCGGTGCGCTGCCAGGTCCACCACGTGCACTGGTGGCGCGCCGGCGGGCCCACCGACGTCGACAACCTCACCTTGCTGTGCTGGTCGTGTCACGCCGACGTCCACCACGGCCGCGCCACCGTGACCCGACAACCCGACGGGCGCTACACCACCCACCACTGGGCGGCGTCGCGGCCCCCCGCAGCCGCGGCGGCTCCGGCCGGGCGACATACCGCATGACCCGACCGCTCCGACCGTGCGGGCCGGCGCGCTCCCATGGCGCGCGCGTGCGCGCCCGAAGGGAACCGCACCCGGCGGCCGCCCGAGAAGACCCGGCGAGCGCAACGGCGGGGCGCCGCCCGGAGAAGCGCGGCGTGCCGGAGAACGCCGGCGCACCGCCGACCACAACGGATCGACCGCGGATGCCTAAACCACGAGCGTGCGCCGGTACCGGATCTCGGGAACCTCGACGCCGAGCACCTCTTCGCGGCGATGCGCCCCGTCGGCCGTCCAGCCTGCCGCCTCGTAGAACCCGCACGCCCGGGGGTTGTCGGGGTGCACCCACAGGACCGCTTCACTCAAGGCCGATCGACGCAGGTGTTCGCAGCCGGCTTCGAGCAGAGCCCGCCCCACTCCCTGGCCCCACCGGTCCGGGTCGACGTTCAACGCGTAGACCTCACCGCGGCGTGGGACCGGCTCGCCGGCCTCTGCTCCTACCGCGATGAACCCGGCCACCGCGCCAGTCGCATCCTGCGCGACCAACAGCGCCGACGGAGGATCGGTCTGCCGCGACAGCGCGCGCTGCCACATGCCGGCACGCTCGTCCACCGACAGGGCGTCGAGGTAGTCGTCCGGCATGAGCCCACCGCGGTACGCGTGCTGCCACGCGCGCACGTGGACCGCGGCGATCACGGGCGCGTCATCGGGTCGAGCGGGGCGTACTCGCATTGTCCAGCAAGACCTCCAGTAGGAGGTGCATCGGAGGTGGGTTGGAGTGCACAACCTAGCCGGGCGGCATCGCCAGCGGGACGAGCGCCGCGTCGCGAGCGACGTAGAGCGGGTGGCGTGGCTCGCCGCGTCGGGTTGTCCCCAGGCACATCGGGTCGTCGAGCATCGCCACGACCTCGCGCGACCGCCCGTGCAGGGCGCCGTGGTGACCCCACGCGCAGACGACGAGCTCGGCGTCGTCGGTGACCCGAAGGATCGTGGCGTCGTTGTCCGGCCCGACGGGGTCGGGGGCAGCTTCCAGATCAGCAGGCTTCGTCGCGCGGTACGCGAACAGGTTGACGATCGCCAGCCCGCCGTAGCCCCACTGCTTCGAGAACCCGACGATGCGCCGCAACGTCGGACGGCCCTTGCCGTCGGTGTCGCCTGTCGCGGGGTTGAGCATCACCCACGCCACCGTCTTCCCGCTGCCGTCATCCCAGCGCCGTCGGAACTCGTAGCGGTACGTGTGGTCGGTGGAGTAGCGGTACCCATCCCCGGCTTCGTTGTCGCGGAGCAGTTCGCTCACGCCGACGACGGTACCCACCATCGTCCCCGGCCCCCTTGACAACGGCTCGGAAGCACGGCCGCGGACTCCGGCTCGGCTTCTCGGCGGCGACCGGCCGCGCGGACGCTACGCGCCGCAGCCGTCGGGGAACAAGCCGCGGTTGACCATCGTCGGCGGAACCCGTCGCTGCGACGCCTGCTCGTAGTCGTAGGCGAGGCCGAGCAGCGTCGGCTCGGCGTAGGCGCCGGCGAGGAAGCTGATGCTCAGCGGGCGGGTGCCGTTGCGCGTGTAGCCCGCCGGCACGGACACGGTCGGGTAGCCGCCGGCGGCGCCGACGTTGGCGTTGCCGTTGCCGGTGGACACGATCGCGTCCAGGTCGTGGGCGAGCAGGGTCGCGTCGATGACCGCTCGGGAGCCTTGGATGGCGGCGGTGCGGTTGGCGACGGCGCTCGGTTCGTCGCGGTTGCCAGGGTCAGGTTCGACGCTTCGAGCAGGCTCTGGCCGTACCACCTTGTCGGGGTGCTGGCGGTTGAACGCGATGATGTCGCCGAGCGTGCGCACCCGCAGGGTCGCAACGGTCTCCTCGGCGAGGTAGCGGTTGAGCGACTCCTTGAACTCGTTGGGGATCGCGGCGATCTCGGTGAGTCCGACGAGCTTCGTGCGGTTGAGCGTGTCGGTCGACACGATCGTCGCGCCCTGCGCGCGCAGGTCGCTGAGTGCCTGATCGAACACCGCCCGCTGGTCGGCGTTGGCTGGCTTGTCGGCGTCGTTGACGCCGAGGCGGACGCCCTGCAACGCGTCGTCGCGCAGGAACGGTCGGTAGTCGCCGCCTGCGGGCAGCCGACCGGCGCTTGCCGCGGTGGCCGCGTCGCGCGGGTCGACGCCGGTCATCGCGCCGAGCATCACCGCGGCGTCGGTGACGTTGCGCGTCATCGGCCCCGCGGTGTCGAAGCTCGGTGCCAGCGGCAGGATCCCCGCACGGCTGACCAGCCCGACGGTCGGTTTGACCCCGACGACGCTGTTCGCCTGCGACGGACTCAAGATGCTCCCGGAGGTCTCGGTGCCGACCGCGGCGGTCGCGAGCGCCATCGTCGCCGCGACGCCAGACCCGGAGCTCGAGCCGCTCGGCGTGTCGTTGAACGCGTAGGGGTTGATTACCTGGCCGCCCAGCGAGCTGTAGCCGGACGGCATCGACAAGTCGACCCAGTTCGCGAACTCCGACAGGTCCGCCTTGCCGAGGATGATGGCGCCGGCCTCGCGCAACCGGGCGGTCACGAACGCGTCGCGCAACGGGACGCTGCCCTCCAGCGCGATCGAACCGGCGGTGGTCGGCATGTCATTGGTGCCGATGTTGTCCTTGAGCAGCAGGGGGATGTCGTGCAGCGGCCCGCGGACGACGCGGGCGCGCCGCTCGGCGTCGAGGCGGTCCGCCTGCCCGAGCGCGTCGGGTTCAGCTCGCGCACGGAGGTCAGCTCCGGCCCCCCGGTGTCGAACGCGGCGATCCGCTCGAGGTACGCCTCGACCAGCGCGCGGCTGGTGAGCCGGCCGTCGGCCAGCGCCTCCTGTAGCTGCGGGATCGTCGCCGTCTGCAGTGAGAGGTCGCCGACGTTGACCAGGCAGTCGGGATCGTCGGCGGCGACCGCGCCGGCGGGCGCGCCGAGCAGCTGCAGCCACAGCGTCGCGGTCACGGTGAGCGCGGCGACGACCCCGCGGACAATTCGAGTCATGGGGAAAAGGTTCGCTGCGGTCGATGCCGGGTCCTGCCTCGGTCGCAGCGTCAGCCCGGCTCGACCGCCGGACCGACGCCGTCCTCCGCGGGCAAGGCGCCGGTGCCGCGCATCCGCAGCGCCACCGCGCCCGCGGGAGCGCCGACGTCCACGATGACGTCGAGGGGACTGTCGGGCCAGCTGCACTGCAGGCCGGTCGACGTGGGGGACACCGTGGCACCGAGCAACGTCCACACCGTGCGGGCGCGGTCGACGTCGGGATGGCGCAGACGCGGGCCGAGCAGCGCCGCCGCGTCCGGGCGCGGCGGCTCAGGGGTGTGCCCGCTCGCCCGCGCCCACTGCTCGTCGGTCTGGCTCGACTGCGCCACCTGGACCACCAGACCCCCGACCTGGGAGGGGCGCAGGAATGCCTCCTTCCAGCGCTCGTTGTCGTCGCGCACGTCGACCGGCTCGAACCCGCCGGCGGTGACGACGGCGAGGGCCTGCTGCAGATCGGGCACCTTCAGCGTCAGGTGGTGCACCGTCGAGCCGAAGCGGGCGAGAAACCGGCGCACGAAGTTGTCCGGGGCGTCGGCGCGCGAGCCGGGGGCGAGCAGCTCGAGCTTCGCGCCGTTGGCGAAGCGCAGCTGGCGGCTCGCGAAGGCGCCGTTGTCGCCCCAGGCGACGCGCCCGCCGCCGAGCTCGTCGCGCCAGCGCCGCTCGGCGGGCTCCCACGCCGGCACGGCGATCGCAACGTGGTCGAGGACGGCGTCGAGGGCGTCGGCCATGAGCGCGACCGTAGCGGCGCGCCCCGCCGGCGAGCGAATCGGCAAGCGCGCCCGGCAGGCGGCCGGCGGCGCGCCCCGCCGGCGAGCGAATCGGCCAGCTTTCGAGTGGCCGCTCAGCCGGGACGGCGTCACATTGGGCAAGCGCACGGGGCATCACCGCAGCGCGGGCAGCCGTCGGCGTACCGGCGTGCGGCCGCCGCCAGGTCGACGCCAGCCTGGTCGGCCAGCGACGCGAGCCAGGCGAGCACGTCGGCGAACTCATGCTCGCGCTCGGCGGAGGTGCCGCGGAACAACGCACGCGACAACTCGCCGCACTCCTCACTGAACCACGCGAACGACCGGGCCAGGCCCCGGCTGCGGTCGCGATCGCCGTACAGCAGGCGCATCTGCGCTTGGAAGGCGGCGATGTCCACGGCGGTCGGACTTTCGGCACGACGCCCGCCCTCGAAACGGCGGGCGTCCGGCGGAAGTCGGGATGCCGGGATTTGAACCCGGGGCCTCCACGTCCCGAACGTGGCGCGCTAACCAAGCTGCGCTACATCCCGATGCAGCCCGGACAGCGTAGCCGCTCGACGTCGCGGCGGCTCAAGAGGCAGGGCCGGGCACCAGGTCGAGCAGCGTCGCCTCAGGCCGGCACGCGAAGCGCACCGGCGCGAAGCGCGAGTGACCGAGGCCGGCCGAGACGTGCAGCCACAGCCGGCCGCCGTCCCGCGACAGCCCGCGGGAGCGACGCAGCGGCAGGTCGCTGTTGTTGGCCAGCGCCCCGATGCCTGGCACGCGCAGCTGCCCACCGTGGGTGTGGCCGGCGAACGCGAGGTCGAAGCCGGCGCGGTCGAAGCGCTCCACCGCCGACCGGTACGGCGCGTGCACCAGCGCCAGTCGCACCGCGACGTCGGCGGACGGCGGCTGCCAGTCCAGCGCCTCAGGCTGGGCGTAGCCGATGTGTGGGTCGCCGAGGCCCGCGACGTCGACCGGACCGGCCGGGGTGGCCACGGTTGCGCGGTCGTTGTGCAGCACGGTATAGCCGGCGTGGCGCAGGCCGGTAACGAGGCGGGCGGTGTCCAGGCGGCGCCCGTAGCGGCGCCGCTCGGGGGCAACGAGGTAGTCCAAGGGGTTCTTCGGCGTCGCGCCCCAGTAGTCGTGGGCGCCGAGCACCGCCACGCCGGCACGGCCGGCGACGACGCCGGCGAGGGCGTCGACGACCTCGGCGATGCTCGCGTCGGCTTCCAGCAGGTCACCCGTGACGACGACGAGGTCGGGGCCCGTCGCGCCGCATGCGCGGACGAAGTCGAGGCGGTGGCGTTGGCCGGGCAGCTGGTGCAGGTCGGACAGATGCAGCACGCGCAACGGCCCCGTCGCGGCCGGTCGCAGCACCGGCACGGTCGCGGTGCGCAGCGCGTACCAGCGCCGTTCGAGCAGCGCGCCGTACGCCACCGCGGCCGTGCCCGCCCCGGCGACGACCGCGAGGGCGCGCCGGCGGATCACGGTGAGGGCGGTGTCGCCGTCGTCGCCTCGGACACCGTCTCGGCGGGCAGCGGGACGCGCCCGATGTCGACCGAGATTCTGCCGAACAGCACCGCCGAGCCTGCCGCCGGCGACTGCGACACGACGCGACCCACGTCGTCGGGGTCGGCCACCGGCACGGGCGTCACCGTCGCGACGATGCCGGCTTCAGCGAGTAGCGCGTCGGCCTCGGCCACGGTCAAGCCGACGACGTCGGGCACCTCGGGGGCATCGGTGCTGCCGTCGGACACGGTCAGCGTCACGATGGCGCCCTCGGGCAGCCGGGTGCCGCCCGGCGGCTGCTGCGCGATCACCGTTCCGGCCGGCCGGTAGTCGTCGGTCGTCTCGACGGTCACCGTGAACCCGGTGCCTTCGAGCAGGGGCCGGGCCGCGACGGTCTGCGCGCCGACCGTGTCGGGCACGGTCGCCCGCGGCAAGCGCGGCGGGGCGGGGAACTTGGCGACCGGCAGATCGAGGGTGTCGACGGCGCGGCGCATGAACTTCGCCCAGATCATCGTCGGCAGGCAGCCGCCCGTGACCAACCCGTCGGTGCAGCGCGAGTCGATGATCGCCCGGGTGCGCCGCGGGTCGCCGACCCACGTCGAGGTGGACAGCTGCGGCACGTAGCCGACGAACCATGCGTCGCGGTAGTTGTTCGTCGTGCCGGTCTTGCCGGCCGCCGGCCGGCCGATCTGGCCGTTCGTCGACGCGGTGCCCGCCTCGATCGGCCCGCGCAGCAGCTTCGTCGCGCGTGCGGCGATCCCGGCCTCCACCGCCCGGACGCACTCGTCGCCGTTGCGGATCAGCGTGCGGCCGTTGCGGTCGACGACCTCGGTGATCGCGTACGGCCGGCAGTGCACGCCCTCGTTCGCGAGGGTTCCGTACGCCGACGCCATGTCGAGCCCGTAGACGTCCTTCGTGCCGAGCACGTACGAGCAGAACGGCGTGCCGAAGTCGGCGGTGATGCCCATCCGCTCCGCGACCTCGACGAGCTTCGCCGGACCCGTGAGGTCGAGCAGGCGGGTGAAGTAGGTGTTCGACGACTTGGCCGTCGCCGCCGCCATGTCGAGCGTGCCCTGGCTCGCGTCGGCGTAGTTGCCGACCTTGTACGGCTTCTTTTCGACGTCGCGGCAGACCGGGTTGCGCGTCGTGTAGCTCGCCCCGGCCTGGAAGGTGTACGCGGGGCTGATGCCGTGCTCCAGGGCGGCGACGACTTGGAAGGGCTTGAACGCCGAGCCGGCCTGGCGCCCCGCCGGCGAGCCGAGGCCGCGGACCGCCGGCGTCACCTGCGTCTGGCCGGGACCGTTGCCGAAACGCTTGGGTCCCACGCCGATCGCGAGGATCTCACCGCTGCGCGGGTCCACCGCCGTCAGCGCCGCCTGGGGCCCGTTCGTGGCGACGAGGACGTCGGTGATCGCGTCGCGGGCGATGCGCTGCAGCCGTGGGTCCAGCGTCGTCTTGATCGTCAGGCCGCCGCGCAGCACGACGCGGTCGCGGGCGGCGCGCGTCGGCCCGAGCGCCGGCTCGTCTTTGAGCAGCTCGCGGACGTAGGTCACGAACAGCGAGTCGCTGTCTGGCGGTCGGCGGGCCAGCCGAAGGCCCAGCCCACGCGAGCGCAGCCGTGCCGCCTTCGCCGGGTCGAGCCACCCCTCCTGGGCCATCTGGGTGAGCACGATGTTGCGCCGGCCCCTGGCGGCACGCGGGTGGTCGACAGGGTCGTTGTCCTCCGGGGCGCGGATCAACCCGGCGAGCAGCGCGGCCTGCGCGACGGTGAGGTCGCCGACGTCGCGGTCGAAGTAGTACTCCGCGGCGGTGCCGATGCCATACACGCCGTTGCCGAAGTAGGCGAGGTTGAGGTATGCGGCGAGGATCTCTTCCTTGGACAACCGCCGCTCCAGCTCGATGGCGTAGACCGCCTCGCGCAGCTTGCGCGTCACCGTGCGGGAGGTGTCCTTCAGTACCGCGTTTTTCACCAGCTGCTGGGTGATCGTCGAGCCTCCCGACGTCACCTTGCCGGCGCGCAGGTTGCCGAAGCCTGCGCGCGCGATCGCCCGCCAGTTCACTCCCTCGTGTTCGAAGAAGCGAGCGTCCTCGGTCGCCAGTACGGCGTCCAGCACGCGGCGGGGCACGTCGTCGAGGTCGACGAGCTTGCGGTTCTCGACGCCGTGGAGGATCGCCAGCACGCTGCCGTCACGGGCGAGCACGACGCTGCGCTCCGGCGGTTGCGCGAGGCCCTCCGGCAGCGGTGGGAAGTCGAGGACGTCGCGGTCGACGGCCGCGATCGCGGTCGACGCGACGCTGGCGGTGGGCGAGAGACTCGCCGCGAGCAGCACGCCGGCCCCGGCGATGACGAAGACGAGCAGCACCAGCCGGCCGACGGCGCGGCCCCAGGTGTCGACGCGGCCGAGCCGCTGCGCCACAGCGTCGAGTCGCGCGGGGAAGGACACGCGGCCAGAGTACGGCGAGATCAGCCGCCGTGGCCGTACAAATAGGATCCGACGGCGGCAAGGTCGTCGACGTCGTGGACGTCGCCGCGCAGCAGCGGCACCTCCGTCAAGGTCCGCGGGTCCAGCCCATGCAGTGCGGCGGCGATGATCTTGCGCTCGCGCCGCGCGACGTCGACGCGGTCGGCGTGCAGGCGCAGCACCGCCGCCGCCGCCTGTTGCTCGGGTCCTCCGCCGGCGAGGCGGTCCGCCGCCGCGAGCGCTTCGGCCGGTCGCAGGCTCGCGACCGCCGGCACGGGCGGCGGGGTCACCCGGTTCACGACGAGCCCCGCGGTGGGCATCCCGTCTTCGGCGAGGCGTTCCAGGAAGTACCGCGCCTCGCGCAGGGCGGGCGACTCGGGGCTCGCCACGACGACGAAGGCGGTGTCAGGGGACTGGAGCAGCTTGTACACCGCCTGCGCCCGCTGCTTGAACCCGTCGTACATCCCGTCGAAGGACTGGAAGAACTCGGCGAGGTCGCCGAGCAGCGCCTGGCCGGTCAGCTTCGACGCGGCCCGCATGAACAGCCCCGCCCCGAAGCCCGCGGCCCGGGTCGCGAGCTTGCCGGCCGCCATGCCAGGAGCGAGGAACATCTTGAGGAAGCGGCCCTCCAAGAAGTCGGTCAGCCGGCGTGGCGCGTCGAGAAAGTCCAGGGCGTTGCGCGTCGGCGGGGTGTCGATGACGATGCAGTCGTAGGCGCCGAGTTCGGCCAGGTCGTGCAGCTTCTCCATCGCCATGTACTCCTGCGTTCCGGCGAGGGAGTCGCTCATCTGCTGGTAGAAGCGGTTGCCCTTGATCCGCGCGGCGCGCGCCGCGTCGCCGGCGTGGCGCTCGATGACCTCGTCGAACGTCCGCTTCATGTCGAGCATCATCGCGTCGAGCCCGTCGACGCCCGCGACGGGATGCGGTCGGTCGCCCAGCTCACCCAAGCCCAGCGACTGCGCCAAGCGCCGCGCCGGGTCGATCGTGAGCACGATCGTGCGCCGGCCGCGTCGCGCCGCCCCGACCGCCAGCGCCGCAGCCGTCGTCGTCTTGCCGACGCCGCCGGACCCGGTGCACACGATGACGTGGCGCTCGGCGACGACGGCGGCCAGGTCACGGGCTCGCGCGGCGTCGAGCGGGTCGCTGCGCGTCACAGCGCCGCCTCGATGACGTCCGCGAGCCGCTCGACCTCGGCCGGGCCGAAGCGGTCATCCCACAGGTACGGCAGCTCGAACAGCGGTAGGGCCACCCGGTCGGCGAGGTCGGCGCGCATTCGATCCTGCAGGTCCAGGCGCCGCAGGTGGGCGTCGCCGACGTCGAGCAGCGCCGCCGCCGCCGCGGCGTCCACGGCGAGGTCAGCGCCGGCGAGCACGCCGCGCAGCTCCTCGGCGTCGAGGTCGTCGAGGGCCTTGCGCGCGGCCTCGTCGAGGCGCTCCTCGAGGACCCGGTTGACGACGACCGGTCCGACCGTGACGCCGAGGTCGCGCAGCGCGGCGACGCTCTCGACGGTCTCCTGCACCGGCATCTCCTCGAGCAGCGTGACGAGCTGCAGGTGCGTGCGCGCCGGGTCTTGGAGCATCTCGATCACGCTTTGGGCCTGCTGGCGCACCGGCCCGACGTTCACCAGCTCGGTCGTCGCGTCCGGCGCGCGCAGGAAGTTCACGATCCGTCCGGTGGGCGGGGCGTCGACGACGATGAGGTCGTAGGCGAAGCGGCCGTCGGCCCGGCGCCGGCGCTCCATCTCCTTGACCTTGCCGATGAGCAGCACGTCTTTGATGCCGGGCGCGGCGCTCGTGGCGAACTCCACCGCCGACGAGCTGGTCACGATCCGCGACAGCCGCCTCGCGCCGTAGAACATGTCGAGGTACTCGCGCAGCGACGCTTCGGGGTCGATCGACAGCCCGAACAGCCCGGGGCGGAACTCGCGCTCGGTGAAGTCCCACGGCTGTGTCGCGAACAGCCGCGACAGGCTCTGGCGACCCTCGACCTCGACCAGGCAGGTCCGCCGCCCGAAGCGTGCCGCCGCGACGGCCAGCGCCGCCGCGACGGACGTCTTGCCGACCCCGCCCTTGCCGGTGACGACGAGCAGGCGCGGATCGAGCAGGTCGGATACGTCCACGATGCGGGGTGCTCCGGCGGGTAGAGGAGGCGCGTGACGCTTGGCGTCTCCTATACCCGACCGGCGCAACCCTGCACGGCTACTCCTTGCCGGTGTAGCGGAAGATCCACAACCCGGTGTCGCGGTCGCTCATCAGCAGCAGCGGCCGCTTCTCGTTGTCGCGGCCCCGACCGCGGTCGCGGTCGTTGAGCAGCGCCTGCCCTTGCTCGAGCGGGAACACGCCCCAGAAGTCGTTGCCGCCCTCGGCGATGTAGTGCCCGACCTCGGTGATCCCGTCGGCGCCGAACTTCGCGATGCGCAGACCGGCGTCGTAGTAGGAGAAGTAGGCGAGGTTCTTGCTCGCCCGCGGGTCGGTCTTGACCTCGTGGACCGTCAGGTTGCCGAAGCCGCTCGCGAACGCGGGATCCAGCGCCTCGGGCACGGCGTAGGCGTCGATCTCCTGCAGCGTCGCCCCGTCGTGCAGGCGCACGTAGCCCCAGCCGTCGAACACCGTGCGCGCCTTGATCGACTCGCCCAGCGTCCCGATGGCGGGCAGGTCGCCGCCGGCGGCGAAGCCTTCCGGCGGCGCGTACGCCGGCGCGTCGTTGAACAGCAGGTGCATGGCGCGGTGACCGACGCAGACCGCCGAGATGTCGCTGGAGTCGAATTTGTGGCCCTTGCTGCCGCAGATGAACGCGTCGGGCACCAAGCCGCCGCGGGCGCCGCCGTGGCTGTTGCCGACGATGACCGCGTCGTAGCCGGCGAGCTTGCCGCTCTCGACCTTCGTGGAGAAGAAGCACACGCCGCGGCTGAACACGACGACGCTCGCGCCCGTGGCGGAGGCGCTGGGCACCTCCGCGCGGTCCGACGTGCCGTTGCCGTTGCTGTCCTCCTCGCAGCCCGAGCCGCCGAACACCGTCGTCCCGGTCAGGCCGGCGTCGCCGTACGCCGACTCGATCGGCTCGGTCCAGCCGAACTCGCCGGCGCCGTAGGGGCCGGCGTTGGGTCCCGTGGTGATCTGGAACAGTGTGCGGAACGGCGAGAAGTCCTCGTCGGAGGACAGGATGTAGTCGCCGGTCGCGTTCCAGTAGCTCTGGTGGCTGTTGCCCTCGGCGATCTGGAAGCCGGCGAGATCGGGCGACGGGAAGTCGGAGTCGGTGACGAACACCGGGTTGGCCGGGTCGTCGATGTTGAGCAGGATCTGCCCGGCGTCCCAGTACGACACCAGCATGAAGGTGTGACTGCCGATGCGCTTGACCTGGATGTCGTGGTTGAACAGCGTGTCGCCGTTGCCGTAGTTGCCCTGCGCCCCCGGGAAGTTCTCGATGCCGGTCTCCGACACCAGCACGGCCGGCCCCGTGCCCGCGATCGCGGGCGTCAGATCGAAGATGTCGATGTCTTTGAGGTCCTGGTTGTCCACCGCGACGGCGTAGGCGCGGTCGTTGACCACGAACGCCTGCACCGAGTGCGTCGTGTGGAACGTCTGCCGCGGCACGGCCGGCGTCGCGTCGCCGAACTGCCCGAGCTTGACGGCCGCGCGCGGGTTGGTGACGTCCCAGACGCCGATGCCGGACGTGACCGACAGATTGCCGTTACACGTCTCGTTGTTGTGCACCAGGATGTGGCGGCCGTTGAAGTCGATGACGTGGACGCCCTCGCCGACGTAGCTGTTCGGCTCGGCGGGCAGGAAGCCGACCTTCGCCGGGTTCGCCGCGTCGCTGACGTCCACGACGTGGACGCCGGTGCCCGCACCGCCGCGGCTCACACACTCGGGGTGGAAGGCGTTGAGGTAGGCGTGGTTGCCGAAGGCCGCCACGTCGGCGATCCCGCCGTCGACGGCGGTGAGGTCCACCCGGCCGACGAGGTCGACGTTGCTGCTCGAGGCCGGGAGATGCCCCGCCTCGCCGCCGTGCTGGTGGTGACCGTCCTCGACCGGCCCGTCAACCGGGTCGGCGTCGCGGTCCTCGGGACCACTCGCACCCGCGACCCCCGACAACGCCGTCGCGAGCGTACACACCAAGACCACGACAATGAGCCGTACACGAACAGACATGACAAACCTCCCGCCTTAGAAGGGACCGGCCGCGGCGGGTATTCTCCCCCAAACCGGCCGCCGTTGTCCAGCACTTTGTCGTGAGGTCGCCGCGGGGCGCCCTCCCTACACTGGCGGCCATGACTGTCCGCCGTCTGGTCGGGGGCCGTGCCGCGTTGCGCCGGTGCGGTGCGCTGCTCGTCGTTGCCGGGCTGCTCGTCGGCCTGCTCGTCGGCCTGCTCGCCGCGGCCGCCGGCGCGCACGGCGACGGCACGCTCGTCGACGTCGTCGAGGTCGAGGGAACCATCGACCGCACCGTCGTCGGGTACCTGCGCGACGCGGTCGCGACCGCCGAGGCCGACGGCGCGGAGGTCCTCGTCGTGCAGCTCGACAGCCCGGGAGGGCTCGGCGTCCCGGTCGCCGAGCTCGTCGAGCTCATCACGACCAGCCGCGTGCCGGTCGCGGTGTGGGTCGGCCCTTCCGGGTCGCAGGCGGCCAGCGCTGGGACCTACGTCGCCTACGCCGCCCACGTCCTCGCGGTCGCGCCGGCGACGACGATCGGCGCGGCGACCCCCGTCGACCTCGGCGACGGGAACGTGTCGCCGGACGAGCGCAACGCCGCCGAGGCGCAGCTCGTCGCGCTGGCCGAGCTGCGCGGGCGCAACGTCGACTTCGCCCGCGCCGCGGTGCGTGACGGCGCCGTCGTCGCCGTCGGCGAGACCGCGGCGCTGCCGCCGAACGCCCAGCTGCCGCCGCGCATCGACCGGGGCGACGTCGAGCTGCTCTCCGCCGCCGCGGTGGCCGACCGCCGGGTCGTCGAGTTCGTCGCCACGGACATCTTCGACGTGGTCGCCGCGCTCGACGGCCGCGAGGTCACCATGACGACCGCCGACGGCACGAGCGGGCCCCGGACGTTGCACGTCGACGCCGAAGACGCCAACGTCCGCTTCAACAACCTCGGGCTGGTCCGCCGCGCGCTCCACACGGTCGCGAACCCGACGCTGGCCTACCTGTTGCTCGTTGTCGGCGCGCTCGCACTGCTGTTCGAGGTGTTCCAGCCGGGCTTCGGCGTCGCCGGCGTCTCCGGACTCGTGCTGCTCGGGCTGGGGCTGTACGGCCTGTCGGTCCTGCCGGTGAGCTGGCTCGCGTTCGGCCTGGTCGTCGCGGGACTGGCGCTGCTCGCCGCCGACCTGGCCATCGCCCGCCTCGGCCTGCTCACCGCGGGCGGCACGGTGGCGCTGACCGTCGGGTCGTTGCTGCTGTTCCCCGGGCCGGCGCCGTTGCGCCTGTCGCCGTGGTTGGTCGCCGGCGTCGTCGCGTTCACCGTCGTGTTCTTCGTCGTCATCATGACGACGGTGCTGCGGGCGCAGGGCAACCAGGCGCTGGCCGGGGCGGAGGGCATCGCCGGCAAGGTCGGCGTCGTCCGGTCGATGCTCAACCCGGAAGGCCACGTGTTCGTCGACGGGGCGCTGTGGCGGGCACGCGCGCCCGAGGCGGCCGGGAAGGTGCGCACGGGGACGCGCGTGCGCATCCTCGGCGTCAACGACCGCCTCACGCTGGACGTGGAGCTCGTCGACAGCGGCGACACGACCGCCGTCGGCTGAGACGCGTCGGACCGGCAGCCGAAGAAAAAAGCCCTATACACGGCGGGCGTCGGGTCGTACCCTCGCGACCCGGACCGGACCCGTACCTGTGGGGCGAGACGATGGCAGCTGTGGCGCAGCCCACGACGGCGCTGTCGACCGAGTGGCAGCAGCGTGGCCGGTGTCGCGCCGGCGACTCGACGGTGTTCTTTCCGCCGGCGCATTTCGAGCACAAACCGGAGCGCGAGGTGCGCGAGGCGAAGGCCAAGGCGATCTGTGCCCGCTGCGTCGTTCGGGTCGAGTGCCTCGAGTGGGCGCTGGCGGTCCGCGAACCGCACGGCGTGTGGGGCGGGTGCTCGGAGCACGACCGCAAGCAGATCCTCGCGGGCAAGCGCGCCGCCTCCTGACTCGGGGCGGTCCGCCCGGCCGGCGGGGTAGGGTCTGGCGGCCGCTGTTCCGCCGACGACAGGACCGACGCCGATGCAGACGTGGGAGTACGCCACCGCGCCGCTGATCAGCCACGCCCTCCAGGAGATCCTGAACAACTGGGGCGACGAGGGCTACGAGCTGGTCACCGTCGTCGACAACGTCGCCTACTTCAAGCGGCCGAAGGCGTGAACGGGGCGACAGGGTCGCCCGACGAGCGGCTGGCCGCCCTGGGGATCGACCTGCCGGAGGCGCCGGCGCCTGCCGCGGCGTACGTGCCGTTCGTGCGCACCGGCGACCTGCTGTTCACCGCCGGGCAGGTCGCCGTCGGCGACGGTGGCCTGGTCGCGACCGGCAAGGTCGGGGCGGGGGTCGACACCGAGACCGCGGTGCGCTGCGCCCGCCAGTGCGCGATCAACGTGCTGGCACAGCTCAAAGCCGCGCTCGGCGACCTGTCGAAGGTGCGGCGGGTCGTCAAGCTGACCGTGTTCGTCTCGAGCGACCCGGCGTTCACCGAGCAGCACATCGTCGCGAACGGGGCGTCGGAGCTGTTCGCCGACGTCTTCGGCGACGCGGGGCGCCACGCCCGCTCCGCGGTGGGGGCGCCGGCGCTGCCGCTCGACACCCCCGTCGAGGTCGAGGCGATCGTCGAGGTCAGGCCGTAACGCGTCGCATCGTCGCGTCGTCGCGGGGCGGCTCAGCGCGTGGAACCCCACGCCCGCGGTCACGAGAGCAGCGGCAGGCGTGCCGCATCGGCGCCGAGGGCCGTGCGCTCCGCCTCGTGCAACGCGCGGCGGCCGGTGCCGACGCGGGCCCAGGTCTCGTCGTCCCACGGCACCGGGACCGGGCGGCCGAGCAGACCGTCAAGCGTGCGGCGCACCAGGGCGAGCGGCGCGGCGCCGGGTCCTGGCCGGTCGAGGCAGACCACGAGGTCGAGGTGGTGGACCGCAGCCTCCACGCCGAGCGTTGCGACAAGGTCGCGGGCCTGCAAGACGTGGCCTTGCGTCACGAGCAGCCGATCCGGCGGCGTGGACTCGGCAAGTGTCAGGACGGCCGCGGTCGTTTCACGGTAGGTCTGGGTCAGATAGTCCAGTCGCCAGGCGCTGGCCATCGTCCGCGTCGCGCGCAGCGCCCGCGACTCCGGGTCCTTGCCGGACGGCGAGTCGACCCAGTAGGTCACCGCGTCGCGGTCCGCGGGACCCTGTGCCGGGGTCGCGAGCGCGACGAGGGCGCGTTGGGCGTCGCCGAGCAGATGGAAGACCAGGTCGCGAACGGCCCAGCCGGCGCAGCCTGTCGGCTGCCATGACGCGGCCTCGTCCAGCGAGCAGGCGATCTCGCAGAGATCGCGGTAGGCGATCCGGGCAGCGGCCAGCTCGCCGGTCATCCTCCACGCTGCGGCACCGGTCAGCTGCGTCCGCTCACGTACTGCTCGAGGGTCTCGTTCTCGACCTCGAGCTCGTCGAGGCGCAGCTTGACGATGTCGCCGATCGACACGATGCCCGCAAGCCCGCCGTCGGAGAGGACCGGCACGTGGCGGATCCGGCGCTGGCTCATGACGGCCATCAGCTCGTCGATCGTCGTCTCGCGTTCGCACGTGACGACGTCGGTGCTCATGACGTCGGCGACGCCGCGTTTCACCGCGGCCGTCCCGAAACGCGCGAACGCGCGGACGACATCGCGCTCGGACACGATTCCCTGCACCGCCCGGCCGTCGTCGGAGACTACGAGCGCCCCGATGCTGTGCCTGCTCAGCGCCTCGGCTGCCGCGAGCAGCACCGCGTCGCGAGGGATCGTGACCACGGCGACACCCTTGCGTTCGAGGATGGCCGAAACCCGTAACGACACGTCCTCACCTCCCTTGGCCGCAACGTTCGCCGCAACCGGCAGCGGCGTCAAGCACCTGCCCAACGTTCGTGTCGGCGTCGCGAACGGTTGCCTGCGAGTTTGGCCTGTCGGTCAGGCGACGACGTCGCGGACGTCGCCGCGCCGGCGGGTGTGGCCGCGGCGGTCGAGCTCTTCGAGCAGCGGCAGCGCGAACTTGCGGCTGGTGGCGAGCACGTCCTTCGCGCGCGACGCGGTCAGCGCGCCCTCCGCCTGGTAGGCGGCCCGCAGCGTCGCCACCGCCTGGTCGACTGCGGCGGCGGTCATGGCGAGGTCGGGTCCGAGGCGCACGATCGTGCCCGCCGCCTCCAGCTCGCGTACCAGCGCGGCGGATGCGCCGGCCCCCTCGGCCGCGGCGCGCAGGCTCGGCGGACGCAACGGTGCCGCGTCGAGGGCGGCGAGCAGCGCGTCGCGGGCGGCGCGTTGGCCGGAGTCAAGCCGCACCGCGTGGCCGGGATCGCGCACGCCTGGACCGTCCGCGACGACGCGCCCCAGCCGCACGAGGACGTCGAGCAGCGGACCGGCCAGGAGTGCGGGGCAGCCGGCGGCGACCGCGGCGCGCAGCGCGACGTCCTTGGGGGCGACCCGGTCGACGGGGTGCGCGGCGTGGTGGGCGCGCAGCGCGTCGCTGACGGCGGTGAACCACCGGCTCGCCGCCCGCGGGTGAGCCCAGGCGCCGCCGAGTGGGACCAGGCCGGTCGCCGCCGCGGCGGCGGCGTCCGCCGACAACCCCACGGCGGCGGCTGCGCGGGTGGCGTCGGCGGCACCGCGCTCGCCGACGTGCAGGACGAGCAACGCCGCCCGGTCGCTGCCGCGCAGCGCGGTCAGCCGCTCGCGGAGGGCCTCCGCGCGTGCCGCCCGCGCCGCCGCGCCCCGCGGTCGGGGCGGGTCCGGGTCGACGACGGCGCCGCCGCCGACGGTGGCCTGGCGTCCTGCCTCGCGCAGGACGAAGCGGTCGCCGGCGGTCAGGGGGGCCGGCCGGTCCAGCATGATGCGGGCGAATCCCTCGCCGGTCACGGTGCCACCGCGCAGCGGCGATACCCGCACGGGCCACTCGCCGGACCCGGCGTGCAGGTGCCAGGCCCCCCGGCGCGCGATCGCACGCCCCGGCAACGCGCGCACCCACGCGTCGAACGCTGTGACGGCGAGCCATTGCGGGTCGCGCCCGACCGCGTCGCCACGGGCGACGGCGTTGCGGTCGACGCCGGACAGGTTCACCGCCACGCGGCTGCCGGGGGCCGCGGCAGGCACTGTGGCCTGCAGCGACTGCAGCCCGCGGACGCGCGCGACGCGACCGGCGGGAAGAACCGCGACCTCGTCGCCGGCGCGCAGCGTCCCACCGGCGAGGGTGCCCGTCACGACGGTGCCGGCGCCGCGGACGCTGAAGGCACGGTCGACCCACAGCCGCGGGCGGTCGTGGTCGGCCGCCGCCGGCGCGGCCGCGACGACGGCCGCCAGCTCGGCGACGAGCTGCGGCAGGCCGGCCCCGGTTGTCGCGGACACCGCCACGATCGGCGCATCGGCCAGGACGCTGCCCGCGAGCGCCTCACGCACCAGCTCGGCGGCGACCTCGACCGTGTCGGCGTCGACGGTGTCGGTCTTGGTCAACGCCACCACGCCATGCGACACGCCGAGCACGTCGAGGATCTCGAGGTGCTCCTGGCTCTGGGGCATCCAGCCCTCGTCGGCGGCGACGACGAACAGCGCCAGCTCCACCGCGCCGGCGCCGGCGAGCATGTTGCCGACGAAGCGCTCGTGGCCGGGCAGGTCGACGAAGGCGACGGTCGGGGCGCCCGGGGCGTCCAGCCGCGTCCACGCGAAGCCGAGGTCGATCGTCAGGCCGCGGCGGCGCTCCTCGGCGAAGCGGTCCGGCTCCATGCCGGTCAGCGCCCGCACCAGGCTCGACTTGCCGTGGTCGACATGCCCGGCGGTGCACACGACGTGCATCGCGGCGCCCGGCGGCGGGGCCGGTCCCGAAGCGGTCATCCGGCGGCGGCGGTGAGGCGCTCGGCGACGACCTGATCGTCGGCCGGGTCGACCGTACGCAGGTCGACTTCGACGGCGTCGTCGGCGACGCGCACGACGATCGGTGGCGCACCGTCGCGCAGTTCCCGTGCGACCTCGTCGGGCCGCGGGCAGACCAGCCGCACGACCGGCGAGGCGACGCCCTGGCCCGGCGCGCTGCCGCCGCCCACGAGGGTGACGCCCTCGGTCACGGTGCCGCCGACGCGGTCGGCCAGCGCGGCGGCGCGCCGGTCGAGCGCGGCGCGGTCGGCGCGCAGCGCCGCCCAGACGGGCACCTCCTCGACGGCGCCGCGCAGGTGCGCCTCGAGCGTGGCGACGAGCGCGGCCACGCGCAGCTTGTCCAGCCGCAAGGCCCGCGCGAGCGGGTGCCGGGCGCACGACGCGACGAGGTCGATCCGGCCCACGACCAGGCCGGCCTGCGGGCCGCCGAGCAGCTTGTCGCCGCTGCAGATCACCAGGTCGGCGCCGTCGCGCAGCGACGCGGCGACGCTCGGCTCGCCCGCGAGTGCCCGGTCGGAGGCGTCGTGCAGCAATCCGGAGCCGACGTCGTGGACCAGCGGGACGCCATGGTGGCGGCCGGCGACCGCGGCGAGCTGCGCCACGTTGGCCTCCTCGACGAAGCCGCTGATCCGGTAGTTCGACGGATGGACCTTCAGCAACAACGCGACGTCCGAGCCGGCGTGGTAGTCGCCCGCGCGGGTGCGGTTGGTGGTGCCGACCTCGACCAGCGTCACGCCGGCGGCGGCCATGATCTCGGGCAGCCGGAACGAGCCGCCGATCTCGACCAGCTCGCCGCGGCTGACGAGCACCTCACGGCCCGCGGCCAGCGCGGCGAGGACCAGCACGAGCGCCGCCGCGGCGTTGTTCACCGCGATGCCCGCCTGGGCGCCGGTGGCCTCGGCGAGCAGCGGTTCCAGCCGCGCCCCGCGCGCGCCGCGGGCCCCGGTCGCGAGGTCGTACTCCAGGTCGCAGTAGCCGGCGGCCTCGTCCACGGCGCGGCGTGCCGCCTGCGACAGCGGCGCGCGTCCGAGGTTGGTGTGCACGACGACCCCGGCGGCGTTGACCACGCGCCGCGGCGGCCCCGGGCGCCGGGCGGCGAGGTCGGCCCCCGCCGCCGCGACGAGGTCCTCGACAGCGGGGACGTCGCCGCGGCCTTCCATCACCGTTGCGCGGGCCCGGTCGACCGCGGCGCGCAGCGCATCGGTGGCGGCGGCGCGGCCGTGAGCGCTCACGAGCTGCGGCGCGGCCGCGACGAGCGCGTCCACGCGAGGCAGCGCGGCGAGCGCGACGGGGCGTGCGGTCACGACGTCATGCTAGGAGGCCGCCCGCCCGGTGGCGACGTGACAACGCCGGTTCACCTGGTTGACAGCACCGAAGGGGTGGCGTTCCGCCTGGTCGTAGCGGCGTGAACGGCTGGCAGACCCGCGACGATGCACGTAGAGGCGTCCACGGGCGGGAGGACTAACGGCGGCTGCGTCCTGCCACGGCTGATGCCGGCTGTCGTCCGGCTCGGTAGGTGCGGGGACGGCACGTACCGGTGGTTGCTACAGCCGTACCTCACCTTCGCAACCGTGAGAGACGGGCCGTTGGAGCGTGCTCGCTCCTCGTCGCCTATTGCCCCACTTGCTCGGCGCGTGGGTCAGGGCCGGTGCGGGTGACGTCGAGGGCACATGCGAAGTCGACCTTCGCCGACCTTGCAGGCAGCCAGCGATACTTGTAGGTCATCGTCGCCGTGAACCGACCGACGTTCCCCTGGCTTTGCGGCTTCACAGCGACGAGCACGCGGTATGGCGGCACCCGCTGTCCCCGTCCCAGCTCGAACCCGGCCGTCACCTCTTCTGGCTGGTCAAGGTCGGGCCATCGGTCGTAGACGCCGGCCCCCACGATGTAGTACGGGCTGCTGGGGGATACCGCGAAGAGCATCGCCTCGACGTCGTCGTTCGTCGACAGCGACATCTTTGTCACCTGCACCGGCCAACGACCCGCGTCGTCTCGCACCACCACGTCTCCGCAGACATAGGTGTTGTCGACGTGCGCCTTGAATAGGCCCTTCTCGCTTCCGGAGAAGGACGGGCGCGGCCACGGCTGCCAGACCAGATAGCCGACGATGACAGCGGCGACCGTCAGCAGGACGCGGAGTAGACGAGTCTTTGGGCGCCGCGCTGGCGTACTCGCATCGGTTGCCATCGACGGAGGGTAACGGCGGTACGTGACGGGGCAGGTCGGCCCGCCGCGGGTCGCGGCGTTACTGCACCCGACTCAACTGGTGTCACGACGTTCGCTACGAGGCAGGGTCGGCGCGTCCCGCGAGGTGCTGCGCCGCCGGGCGCGTCAGCGTCACCGTCCGCGGCTCGACGGTCATGGGCGACAAGGCGAAGGTGACCCGAACCGGCTCGGCGGCGAGCAGCCGCGCGAGCCGGCCGAGCGCCTCGCCGACGGGCTCGGGCGGCGCGGCCGGGTCGGCGTCGGCGTCGAGTGCGTCCAGGACGGCCGCGAGCGCGCGTTCCACGACGAGGTCGCCGTCGGCCGTGACGAGTTGCGCGTCGACCGCACCGGGTGACCGCTCCAGCAGCAGGGTTACCGGGTCACCGCCGTCGAACTCGGCGAGGTGGAGCGCGACGGCGTCGGTTTCCTGCCCGGGCTCCGCGGCGACGTCGAGCGCGCGCGCGGCGGCGTCGACGGCCGCCTGCAGCGCGGCGAGCAGTTCCAGCGCGAAGCGCAGCCGCAGCCGCCCCGTTCGCGCGACCGATCCGTCCACGGTCACGCGCAGCGCGCAGGTCTCGGCCTTGCGGATCTGCTCGCGGATCTGCGCCTCGCGCTCCTGGAGCGTGTCACGCATCAGGCGCAAGCCGGCGTGCTCGGCCACGAGCGGCTCCTCGAACGCCTGGAGCGCGCGACCGAGCTCCGCCAACTGTTCATGGAGCGCGTCGGTACCGCTCACTGCGTCACCTCGACGAACCCGCACGGGTTGCCGTCGCGATCGTGGCCGAAGTAGTCCTCCCACCGTTCGACGGCGATGCGGAACGGGTTGTGCCCGGGATGGTCCGGCGGATAGGACAACACCGGGTAGACGTCGCAGTGCCAGAAGTCCTCGGTGTAGTGCCCGGCGATGAGCGTGCGCACCACGAGCTGGCGGTGGCGCGGCAGCGCGTCGAACGCCGGTCCGTCCAGCACCGTGACGACGTCGGCGTCGACAGGGTCGCGTTTGTCCGACGCGAAGCTGCCGGCCAGCCACTGGCATTCGACCGTGGCGAGCTCGAGCAGGGCGTCGTGGTGGTGGCGCCAGTAGCCGAAGATCGCCGCGCGCGTGGTGGAACCGTCGAAGGCCGCGACCAGCGCGTCGCGCACCTCGTCGGGCGACGCGGCGTGGCGCCCCGGTGGAAGGTTGCCGTGCGCGTCGAAGCCCGGGATCGCCATGCGCGCTGCTGTGTCCGCTCGCCGGTGCCGGCAAACGGCGGTCGACGCGCTACAAGCCGAGCGCGCGCGAGATGACGAGCTTCTGCACCTCGCTGGCGCCCTCGACGACGCGCAGCATCCGCAGGTGACGCAGCGCCGCCTCGACCGGCCCGTCGCGCAACAGGCCCTGGCCGCCGAACACCTGCACGCACCGGTCGGCGACGAGGTACGCCCGGTCGGTGTTGAAGTACTTCACGATCGAGCTGTCGAGCATCGGCACCGCCGCACCGCTCGCCGCCGCCTGGTCGACCGCCCACGCGAGGTGGTAGGTCAGCCAGCGCATCGCCTCGATCTCGACTTTGCACTCCGCCAGCGGAAAGCTGACCGCCTGGTTGCGGGCGAGCGGCTTGCCGAACGCGGTGCGCACGCGCGCGTGGGCGATCGCCGACTCCAGACACCACTGGGCCATCCCGAGGCATTGCGCCCCGATGAAGGCACGCCCGGCGTTGAGAAAGCGCATCGCGGCGTAGAAGCCGAAGCCGACCTCGCCGAGCACGTGGTCGACCGGCACGCGGCTGCCGTCCAGGACGATCTCGACCGGGTGCGTGTCGGCGATCGTGTACTGCGTCTTGGTGACGGTGTACGCGTCGCGCGGCACGACGAAGGCGGTGATGCCGCCGTGCGCGCGCTTGTCGGCGTCGGTGACGGCGAACACCACCGCGAAGTCGGCGCGGTCGCCGTTGGTGATGTAGTGCTTCGTGCCGTCGAGCACCCAGCTGTCGCCGTCGCGCACCGCACGGGTGCGGATCGCCTGGGCGTCGGAGCCCGCCTCCGGCTCGGTCAGCGCGAAGCACATCGTCGCCTCGCCGCGCATCAGCGGCGTCAGGTAGCGCTCGCGCAGGTGCTCGGGCAGCTCCAGGAGCAGCGGCGTCGGCGCCGCGGGGTCGGGTGGGCCGAGCGCCGACAGGGCGAAGCGCATGCCGCTGCGCGCCGCGTCCTCCACGAGCAGCGTCATCCCGAGGTTGGACAGCCCCCAACCGCCCACCTCCTCGGGCAGGTAGGCCGCGTAGAAGCCCTCCGCGCAGGAGCGGCGCTTGATCGCGCCCGCCGCCACGCGCATCGGTTCGGTGTGCTCGCCGCGGCCGAACTCGGCGGCGAAGCGGTCCTCGACGGGGCGAACTTCACGCTCCAAGAACGTCGCGAACGACGCCCGCAGCGCCGTCAGCTCGTCGGAGATCGAAAAGTCCATGCGGCATCGTAGGGGGCCGCCGCCGCGAGCCCCTCCCGTACGATGCGCGGCGATGCCCGGACCCGCCGCCGTCCGCAGCGCCGCGACCGTCGTCGTCCTGCGCGACACCGCCGCTGTCGACGCCGCCGCTGTCGAGGTCCTGCTGCTGCGCCGCCACGCCAGGGCGGGCTTCGCCGCGGACGCGTGGGTCTTTCCCGGTGGCGTCGTGGAGGCGGCTGACCGCCGGCTGCCGGCCGACCGCTGGAGCGGTCTGGACTCGGCCGCGGTGGCGGAGCGCTTCGCCGCGAGCGCCGACGAGGTCCTCGGGTTCTACGTCGCCGCGGTGCGCGAGACGTTCGAGGAGTCGGGGCTGCTGCTGGCCGCCCGCGACGACGGTTCGCCGGTCGACGCGACGGCGCCGTCGGTGCGCGGACAGCGCGAGGCCATGGCCAGCCGCGACGCCGCCGAGGGCGCCGACTTTGGTGCCTGGCTCGAGCGCGAGCGGCTGGTGCTCGACTTCGGCCTCCTGACCTACCTCAGCCGCTGGGTGACCCCGACGGTGGAGCCGCGCCGCTACGACACCTGCTTCTTTCTCGCCCGGGCCCCCTCCGCCCAGGTCGCCGACGCTGACCGCGTCGAGACGACCGAGCGGCGCTGGCTGGACCCAGCCACGGCGCTCGACGAGCACCACGCCGGCCGGCTGCGCCTGATCTACCCGACGCTGCGGACGCTGGAGTGGCTGGCAGCCCACGCGACCGTCGCCGCGGCGGTCGCCGCCGCGGCCGCTCAGCCGTCGGTGCGCAGCGTCCAGCCGCACATCGAGCTCGACGCCGACGGCCGGCCGGTCCGGGTGCTCCACCCGGACGACCCCGACTTCCCGGCGCACCTGTACGAGCGCAGCGCATGACGGGGCGCCGCCTCGACGAGCTGACCACCGTCGTCCTGGCGGCCAACCCGTCGCCCATGACGTTGGACGGCACGAACACCTACCTCCTCGGCGCGCCGGGCAGCGGTGAGGTCGTCGTCGTCGACCCCGGGCCGGATCTGCCGGCCCACCGCGCGGCCGTCGACGCGGCGGTCGCTGCGCGCGACGCCACCGTCGCCGCCGTGGTCGTGACCCACGCGCACGCGGACCATGCCGCTGCGGTCGGATGGGCCGGCGCGTGGGGGGTCGAGGCGTTCGCGTTCCGCCCGGAGCTCGTGCCGGCAGCCGCGACCGCGCTGGCTGACGGCGACGTCGTCGCGCGCGCCGGCGTCACGCTGGAGGCGCTGCACACGCCCGGGCACGCGAGCGACCACCTGTGCCTGCGTGTCGGCGAGACCGGTGTGGTGCTGTCCGGCGACCACGTCCTCGGGCGCGGGACGACCGTCGTCGCGTGGCCCGACGGCGACATGGCCGACTACCTCGCGTCGCTGCGCCGGCTCGCGTCGTACGCCGCCACGGCCCTGTACCCGGGTCACGGTCCGGTCGTGACCGACCCGGCGGCGACCGTCGCCGACTACCTCGCTCACCGCGCCGAGCGCGAAGCCGAGATCGTCGCCGCCCTGCGCGCGGGCGATACGACGCCTGCGGCGGTCGTCGCGCGCGTCTACGCCGACGTCGATCCCGCCCTGCACCCCGCGGCGCAGCGCAGCGTCCGCGCGCATCTCGCCAAGCTCGTCGCCGAGGGCGTCGTGGACCGCACCGGCGGAGGCGACGAGGAGCACTACCGTGTCCGATGACCCCACCGGGCGCATCGCTGCCGACGGCGCCGGCGGGGCGGGCGGGGCCGAGCGTGGCCGGCGGCCGGCGGTCGTGGCGACGCTGGCGGTCGTCGTGGCGCTGCTCGTGCTGGCCGGCGTGGCCTTGCTGCGCGGTCGCGGCGATGACGCCGCGGCGCCGGCGCCGACGCCGACGCCCGCGCCGAGCGTCGCGGCGAGCGTGACGCCCAGCCCCGTGCCGACCCCGTCGGCGAGCCCATCGCCGAGTGCGCCGGCCACGACCGCGCCGAGCGCGCAACCCAGTGCCGCGCCCGACCCGACGCCGGGCCCGGACAGCGAGGCGCCGGTGTCGCCGACCGGCGCACCCGCGACGCCGCCGGCCGCCGCACCGCCCGCGGAACCCAGCGCGGCCGCGTCGGCTCCGGCACCGCCGCCCGCGAGCCGCGAACCCACCGAGGCCGACGTCGCCGCGTACGTCACCGCGTACGAGGCGTCCGGCCGCGGCACGGCGCGCACGGTCGTCGCCGACGTCGACGGCAACGGCGTCGACGAGGTCGTCGGCGCGCGCGTCCGCGACGACGTGACGCAGCTGGCGGTCGCGGCGTGGAACGGCAGCGAGTACGCCGTCGTCTTCCGCGACGCGGGCGGCACCGCCGCGGCGCTCGACGACCTGCTCGTGCGCGATGTCAACGGCGCCGCGCCGCCGGAGATCGCGACCTTCCAGTCCGTGGGCAACGTCGGGGCGAGCCTGTCGCTGTGGGGCTTGCGGGACGGCAACTACGCCCGCATGGCTGGCGTCGGCGGCTGCTGGGACGGCTCGCACACCTACGGCATCACCGGGGCGACGCTGGACCCGGGCCGGATCACCGCCACGTGCGACGGCTCGCCGCTGCCGCCCGAGGCGTGGCCGTCCGACGTCTACGTCTGGGACGGCACGACGTGGCGCTACGAGACGACCGAGGAGGCTGGCCAGTGACCGCCCCGTACCGCACCGTCGTCGTCGGAACCGACGGCTCGGTCACCGCGGGGCGGGCCGTCGCGCGCGCGGTCGCCCTCGCCGCCGCCTGCGAGGCGCGCGGCTGCTCGTCGCCTACGTCGGCAACCCGGCGCAGGGCCGCGACGTGCTCGCCGAGGTGACCGCCGACCACGGCGGCGGGCCGCCGGTGGAGGGGCGACTGCTCACCGGCGACCCGGCCGACGCGCTGCTCGGCCTGGCGGCGGTCGAGCGTGCCGACGTCATCGTGGTCGGCAACAAGGGGATGAGCGGGGCCCAGCGGTTCCTGCTCGGCTCGGTGCCGAACAAGGTCAGCCACCGCGCGACCTGCGACGTGCTCGTCGTCGCGACGACGCCGTGAGAGCCGTCGTCCTCGGCATCGACGGGGCGCCGGCCCTCGCCGACGTCGACGAGCCGGCGCTGCGCCATCCCGGCGACGCGGTCGTCGCCGTGCGCAAGGCGGCGATCTGCGGCAGCGACCTCCACGTCCTCGCCGGCAAGATCCCGGGCATGGCGCCGGGTGGGGTGCTCGGCCACGAGTTCACCGGCGTCGTCGC
The DNA here is from genome assembly GCA_030446745.1 of Egibacteraceae bacterium. Lineage (GTDB taxonomy): Bacteria > Actinomycetota > Nitriliruptoria > Euzebyales > Egibacteraceae > JAUJMS01. The sequence continues at coordinate 45,409 of JAUJMS010000007.1, forward strand.
GGCGGTGGGCGAGGCCGTCACGTCGGTGGCGGTCGGCGACCGGGTCGTGGGCTCGTTTCTCATCCCGTGCGGTGAGTGCGCCGCCTGCGCAGCCGCGCGCTACAACCACTGCGACGACCTGCGGGTGCTCGGCTACGGAGCGCTGTTCGGCGACCTCGCCGGCGCGCAGGCGGAGCGCGTCGTGGTCCCCAACGCCGACCTGACGCTGCTGCGGATTCCCGACGACCTCGGCGACGAGCAGGTGCTGTTCGCCGGCGACGTGCTCTCGACCGCCTACTACGCCGTGCGCCTGGGCGGGGTCGGCGCCGGTGACGTCGTTGCGGTGCAGGGGTGCGGGCCCATCGGCATGCTCGCGCTGCAGCTCGCCCGCGGCCTGGGCGCGGGCCGGGTCGTAGCGGTCGACGTCGCCGCCGAGCGCCTCGACGCCGCCCGCGCGCTGGGCGCGGACACCATCGACGCGTCGGGCGTCGCCCCTGGCGTCGCGATCGAGGAGCTGACGGGCGCGGGCGCGGACGTCGTGCTCGACACCGCCGGTGGGGCGCCGGCCGTGCTCGCCCAGACGTTCGATCTCGTCCGCCCGGGCGGAACGATCGCGGTGGTCGGCGTCTACAGCGACCTCGAAACCACGATCCCGCTGGCCGACCTGTGGCTGCGCGGGGTGACGCTGCGCTTCGGCGGCACCTGCCCCGTGCCGGCGCTGTGGCACGACGTCGTGGCGATGGTTCGCGACGGCACGGTCGACCCGGTCGCGATCGTGAGCCACCGGCTGCCCCTCGATGACGCCGTGGCCGGCTACGAGCTGTTCGCCTCACGGGCGGCGCTGAAGGTCGTGCTCGACGTGTCGTGACGGCAGCCGCACGGTTGCTGCCGGCAGCGGTTGGGCACGGCTTGCGCCGGGGCGGTAGCGTCGCCGCCGGCAAACGTCGCTCTCAGGAGGCCAGCCGTCGTGGCGATTCAGCTCCCCCCCGCCAAGTCCGTCGCCGTGAACCCCACGCAGGACGAGCTCAAGGCGTGGGTCGCACAGATGCCGAACTCGCAGATGACGGAGTTCGGCAACTACAACGTCAAGGCGAACGTGACGGCTCGCTCGGCGGGGTCGACGTTCATCGTCAGCGACGATCCGTCGCGGACGACGAAGCCGACGATGCCCAGCGCCGAGTACGCCGAGGTGGCGGCGCGCCAGGAGGCCTACATCGCCGACCGCGACATGATCCTGATCGAGGGCTACATCGGGCCGGAGAACTCGCCGATGAAGCGCGCCGCGCGGGTCTACATCGAGCGCTCCAACGGCAACATCCCGGCGATGCAGCAGCAGCTGTACTACCCCAGGGACGCGGACTGGCGGGAAGAGGACGCGCTGACCGTCATCTACACGCCCAACTGCCCCGCCGAGGGCTACCCGCAGGACCGGCTCGTCACCATCGACCTGGACAACTGGGTGACGCGGGTGTTCTCCATCGACTACTTCGGCGAGTCGAAGATGGGCGGCCTGCGGATGTGGATGGAGTGGGCCTACCAGCAGGGTGCGCTCGCGATGCACGCCGGCGCGAAGGTCATCCCCACCGACGGCGGCGACAAGGTCGCGCTCATCATCGGGTTGTCGGGGACCGGCAAGACAACGACGACGTTCACCCGTCAGAACGGCTCGCTGCCGGTGCAAGACGACATCGTGGCGCTGGTCGAGGGCGGTGAGGTCTTCTCGACGGAAAACGGCTGCTTCGCCAAGACCTACGGGCTGGACCCGAAGTACGAGCCGACGATCTACGGCGCGCTCGCGTCGCCCGAGGGATGGCTGGAAAACGTCGCCGTCGCCCCCGACGGGACGGTGGACTTCTTCGACGACTCCTACACCGCCAACGGCCGCGGCACCTTCGCGCTGTCGGCGATCGAGCACTACGACCCGCGCAAGCTCGGCCGCGCCGACTTCCTGCTCATCCTCAACCGCAACGAGACGATCGCGCCGGCCGTGGCGAAGATGGCGAGCAAGGAGCAGGCGGTCGCCTACTTCATGCTCGGCGAGACGAAGGGCACGTCGGCCGGCGGCGTCGCGGAGGCCGGCAAGTCGCTGCGGGTGCCCGGCACGAATCCCTTCTTCATGCGCCACGACTACCTGCAAGGCAACCGCCTCGCCGAGCTCATCGCGTCGATGGACTACGACTTCGGGGTCTACGTCATGTCCACCGGCCGCGTCGGCGGCGGCGAAGACGTCTCCGGGTCGAAAAAGGTGAAGATCCCGCACTCGTCGGCGATCGTGAAGGGCATCGCCGAGGGGACGATCACGTGGGAGCCGGACCCCGACTTCGGCTACCTCATCGCCACCGACGTGCCCGACTTCGACGACCCGGAGCTGCTCCAGCCGCGGCGGCTGTACGAGGTGCAGGGACGCGGCGACGAGTACGTCGCGCTCGTCGAGGGCCTCAAGGCGGCGCGGCGCGAGTACATGGCCACGCACGCCGGCCTGGACCAGGCCATCGTCGACGCGCTCGGCTGAGCGTGCGGCGCGGCCGTCAGCGGTCGGCGAAGCGTTGGGTCACCCAGGTCCGCCCGCCGCCTTTGCACACGCCGATGCCCATGATCCGCCACCGTCGGCGCAGCACGTTGTCGCGGTGGGGGGGTGAGTCCATGAACAACTCGTGGATGCGCGGGGCCGCGTCCGTGGCCGAGGTGTAGCCGACGTTTTCGCCCCACGCGTCGACCCCGAGGGGCAGCTCCAGCGCGAGGCGCGCATCGTGGAAGATCGTGCCGGCGTCCGCCATGTCGCAGGCGTGGCCGCGGGCGCCGCGCTGCAGCGTCAGGTTCACGTCGAGCCGGCGCAGCCCGTGGCGGGCGCGGGCGCGGTTGACCAGGTACTCGACGCGGTCGCGGATCTCGGCGGCGGGGCGGGCGTCGGCGGCCGCCGCGTGCGGGGCCGGCAGCAGCCCCATCAGGGCGACGGCAGTCAGCAGCGTGGCGAGCAGGCGGCGGGCCGGGCGGGGCGCGGTCATGGCGGTCTCCCGGGGTCGGACGGAACGGACATCCGGGATGTCGACCGTTCCGCGGCCGCCTTGAGCGCGAGTTTCAGCGTCGCATGAACCGCTGGGTGACGTAGACGTAGCCGCCGCGCTTGACGATCCCGATGCCCATGTGCGTCCAGTCGCGCCGCAGGATGTTCGCGCGGTGCGCGGAGGAGTGCATGAACAGGTAGTGCAGCCGCCGCGCGGGGGTGTGCGACGCCGTGGCGCCGACGTTCTCGCCCCACGCGTCGGCCCCGGACGGCAGCTCGAAGCGCAGGCGGCTGTCGTGGTACAGCGCGGTGCGGTCGGCCATGTCGTCGGCGTGGTCGCGGGCGTAGTACTCCAGCGTCGAGTGCACCCGCAGCCGCGGCAGGTCGTGGCGCGCGCGGGCGCGGTTGACGCGGTACTCCAGGCGATCGCGGATCTCGCGCGCGGTGGGCGCGTGCGCCGCCTGGGCTGCCGTTGCCGGCGCCACCGTCGTCAGCACCGCGGCGACCACCGCGACCGCGACGTTGCGCACCAGCGTTGAACCCAAAGATGGCATGACAAGCACGCTCCTGCTGGAGAGGGAGACGGTCGAGTTGTCGGCGCGAAGCCCGGTCGCCAGGCAACGCGACGACCGTGTCAACGGCGCGAAGCCACCCTAAGCACCGCTTTGCGACCTGGCCAACAGGCCGGACCTGCCCGATCGGCGCCGGCCGCGCGAGGAGGGAAGCACCGTTCCCCTCGCAGGGGGAAACCCGGCGGGGATGGCCGCGGCGCCGTTACGCCAAACCGTGCATGACGCATTCGCCTGTGCACGCAGCGTGGTACGCGCCGTTCCCCCGAAAAAAATGCGTTCGCGGTGTTGCGGCGGCGCGCTGCGGTAACCGGCGCTACAGCGAGGCGCTGGCGACGGCCCGGCCGGACGGCTTGGCTGCGCCGCCGTGGGGCTCGATCGTCACGGCGACGGCCTCCGCACCGGCGACGTTGCCGTCGATGACCGACAGGGTGCGGCCGTCGGCGTCCGGCGAGAACACGGCAGCCGGCGTCGGGGTTCCGTCGTTGGCCAACCAGAGCTCGTAGGTGCCGTTGTCCGCAGGCGACGGCAGGCCTTCGGTGACGAGCACCGCCTGGTCGAGCGCCTTGGAGTACAGGAAGCGGGCGCTCGCGCCGTCAGGGACGTCGAGCTCGATGGTGCGCGTGTCGGCCGCCGCGAGCACCGGCAGGACGTCGCGCTCGACGGTCGCGGTGCGCTCCAGCTCGCCGAGGCGGCTGTGCAGGTCGGCGGTCACCGAGGTCAACACGACGACCGCGAGGGCGAGCGACGCGGCGACCGGGGCGAGCAGCGGGCGCAGGCGCGCGCTCAGCCCGCGACGCGGGGCGCCGCCGCCTCCTCCCGTCGCAGGCGCCAGCTGCCGGATGGTGTCCACCCGCGCGAGGACCCGGCGGCGCAGTCCCGGGGGCGCCGGCTCGGCGCTCGCGGCGCCCAGCGCGGCGGCGGTCTCCGTCAGCTCGGCGACCTCGGCGCGGCACGCTTCGCACAGCTCGAGGTGGCGCTCGAAGAACAGGCACTCGTCGGGAGGCAGCGCATCCAGCGCGTACGCCCCCGCGAGGGCGTGGACGTCGGCGGTCACGCCCTCACCCCCAGGGCGTCGCGCAGCCGGATGAGCCCGTCGCGCAGGCGCGTCTTGACCGTGCCCAGCGGTGCGTCGAGCAACTCGGCGACCTCGCGGTAGGTGTACCCGCCGTAGTACGCCAGCTCGACCGCCTCCCGCTGCAACGAGGTGAGCTGCCCGAGCGCGGCGCGGACCTGCTCGTGCTCGAGGCGGACCTCGACCTCCTCCGCCACGACGTCGAAGGCGCCGGTGGCGTTGTCGCGCAACCCGGCACGGTCGTCGCGGTCGCGCGCGGCCTGCTCGCTGCGGACGCGGTCGACGGCCCGACGGTGCGCCATGGTCATGATCCAGGCGCTGGCGCTGCCCCGTTCGGCGTCGAAGCGGGTCGCCGTGCGCCACACCTCGAGCATGACCTCTTGGGCGACCTCCTCCGACTGGGCGGGGTCGCGGAGCACCCGGCGGACCAGGCCGTACAGCCGCGCGCTCACCCGGTCGTAGAGGATGACGAAGGCGTCGCGGTCACCCTTGGCGACGAGCGCGAGGAGGCGCTCGCTCGACGCGGGTGGCGCCGCCGCGCCCGGCGCAGGCGACGGCACGGCCCGCAGGGCCCTGCTGTCGCTGCGCTGCGCCATGTGGTGCTCGCTTCAGCCGTCGGGGGGCCGCGGGGACGGTAGGCCTCCACTCATCGTTACCCGTGGTTCGGCGCGCGCGACCGTCGGGATTGCCCTCCGCCAGCCGGGGGTCCGGCCGGCGGAGGCGCGCAGCCTGCTACTTGCCGCGCTTGTACAGCGTCGGGGCGCGGCCCGGGCCGCGGTGGCCAGGGTCGGTGCCCTGGGGCTGCAGCCGGCCGGCCGCGAGCTCCTCTTGCACGACCTTGCGCACCACCGCGGGCGACGCCCCGCTGGTCTCTTGCAGCGTCTTGATGGTGAACGCGGACTTGGGGATGGCGTTGCGGACCTCGTCGACCGTCACCCGGCTGCGGGTGCGCGTGCCGCCGCCGCCGCGACGCCCGGTCGCCCGCCGCCCGCCGCGCCCGAGCCCGGCGAAGCCGGCACGGCGCAGCACCTGGTTGGGCACGCCCTCAGCCGCGAAGGCCTTGGCACCGACCCCGTGCTCGTCGGCCCACGCCTTGGCGTGCGTCACGAAATCGTCCTCGTAACGCTGCACCGACGGCGTCTCGGTGTCGAACAGCTCTTGGCGCAACCGCAAGCGCTCCAACTCGTCGCTGCTCGAGTCGATGCGTTGTTGCAGCGCCCTGATTCCCTCGTCGTCGCGCAGCGACGACGGGTCGCGCAACGCGACGAGGTAGTTGCGAATCGCGGCGTCCGCGCTGGAACTGGCCATTGTTCCTCTTTCGGTCGAGACGAGTGGTCGCCAGAAAACTAGCACTTCCGGTCGCGAGAAGGTATTCACCCACTGCGGGAATGGCAATTCGGGCGTCGTCGGGGGGCGACGGCGTGGCGGACGGCACACTGCCGCCGGTTTGCCCGCCGCGATCCGCGACGGCAAGGTGACGTCTACGCGGACAGGAGTGCCAAGGGTGGCGGACGGATACGTACTGTGGTTCACGGGCTTGTCGGGCGCCGGGAAGTCGACGATCGCCGATCTCGTCGTCGCGCGCCTGCGTGCGCGTGGGGCGCCGGTGGAGCTGCTCGACGGCGACGAGATCCGCACACACCTGTCCAAAGGTCTCGGCTTCAGTCGCGAGGACCGCGACATCAACGTGCGCCGCATCGGCTGGGTCGCGGGCCTGCTCAGCCGCCACGGGGTGGGGGTCGTCACGGCGGCAATCTCGCCCTACGTGGCGGTTCGCGACGAGGTCCGCGCCATGACGACGAACTTCGTGGAAATCTTCGTCGACGCGCCGGTCGACGAGTGCCGGCGACGCGACGTCAAGGGCCTGTACGCGCGCGCCGACCGCGGCGAGATCCCCAACTTCACCGGTGTCAGTGACCCCTACGAGCCTCCGGTCGCACCGGAGCTGCACCTGCGCACCACCGAGGAGGACCCCGAGTCGTCCGCCGCACGGGTTCTCGCCTACCTGCGAGAACGGGCGCTGGTCGCGTAGCGACCGGGCGGCTGCCGTGAGTTCCGAACCGGGCATCGACGTCGGGCTGTCCGCCTCCACCTACTGGGTGTGGAAGCGGGTGTGCCACGGCCTCGGACTGGAATGGGAGCGACTGTCCACGTCGGTCGCCGATCCCCGCTCGCCGCGCGCCTGGCGCACCGAGGTCGTCGTGGAGCGCTTCCACGCGTCGATCCTGCGCCGGCTCGCCGAGAAGGCGCTCGCGGCGGGCCAGCCCGACGGCGCCGGCGAGGTCTGGCGGGCCGCCGGCGGTGGCCCTGGGCATTACCTGGAGCTCGCGGACCTGCTGCGCACGCTCCGCGCGCACCGTGAGGTCACCTCCTGCCAGCTGCTGGCGCGCTCGCAGGACGAGCCACCGGGAGGTGCAGCGCCGTGACCCTTGACGCCTGGATCACCGCCGCTGTCATCGTCGTCACGGTGGCCGCCCTCGCCCGCGAACTCGTGCCGCCGGCGATCGCGGTGCTCAGCGCGGTCGTCGTGCTGCTCGTCGCCGGCGTCATCGACAGCGACGACGCGCTCTCCGGCTTCTCCAACGAGGCGCCGTTCGTCGTCGGGGCGTTGCTCGTGCTGGCACGAGCGGTCGACGTGTCGGGACTGCTCGACCCGATCGTGTCGGGGCTGTTCGGGCGCGCCACCGGGCGGTCGCTGCTCGCCCGACTGCTCTACCCCGTCACGCTGTTCTCGGGCTTTTTGAACAACACCACCCTCGTCGCGATGACCGTGCCCCCGGTGGTGGAGCTGTCGACCCGCCGGCAGCTGCCGGCGTCGCGCTTTCTCATCCCGGTCAGCTACGCGGCGGTGCTCGGCGGCGTCATCACGGCGATCGGCACCTCGACGAACCTGACCGTGTCCGGTCTGCTGCGCGACGCCGGCATGCCGCCGCTCGCGCTGTTCGAGCTCACCCCGGTCGGCCTGCCGATCGCGTTGGTGGGCGTGACCGTGATCGTCGCCCTCGCCGGGGTGCTGATGCCCAACCGCGGCACGGCGACGCGCACGGTCGACGAGCAGGTGCGCGAGTTCAGCGTCGCGATGCGGGTGATCCGCGGCGGTCCGCTCGACGGCGTCTCGGTGGAGTCGGGCGGTCTGCGGCACCTGTCTGGCGTGTTTCTCGTCGAGATCGAGCGCGGCGAGACCGTGCTCGCCCCCGTCGCGCCGGAAGAGGTGCTGTGCGGCGGGGACCTGCTGTTCTTCGTCGGGCGGGTGTCCGACATCGTCGACCTGCAACGCCACCGCGGGTTGGTGTCGGCCGAGGAGCGCCAGCTCGCGCGCCTCGACGGCAACGGGCACGCGTTCTACGAGGTCGTCGTCGGGGCGGAGTCCGCCTTGACCGGCCGGACGCTGCGCGAGATCGGGTTCCGAGGGCGCTACCGCGCCGCCGTCGTCGCGGTCTCGCGCTCCGGCCAGCGCCTGGAGGGCAAGCTCGGCGGCATCCGGCTGCGGCTGGGCGACACGCTGCTCGTCCTGGCGGACGAGACCTTCCGCGACCGCTGGCGCGACTCCCGCGACTTTCTGGTCGTCGCCCCGCTCGGCGGCATCCCGCCGACGCAGCCGCGCAAGGCGGCGCTGGTCACCGCGATCACCGTCGGCTTCGTCGTCGTCACCGCGCTCGAGCTGGTCCCGCTGCTGCAGGCGTCGCTGATCGTCGCGTTCGGGCTGGTCGCCACGCGGGTGCTGACGCTGCGCCAGGCCCGCAACGCGCTCGACCTGGACATCCTCGTCCTCATCGCGGCGGCGTTCGGCCTTGGCGCCGCGGTGACGGCGAGCGGCCTGGGGACCGCGCTCGCCGGAGTGCTCGTGCGGGTGCTCGAGCCGTTCGGGCCGCTCGGGGCGCTCGCGGGTGTCCTGCTCGCGACGATGGCCCTGACCGAGCTGATCTCGAACAACGCCGCCGCCGCATTGCTGTTCCCCATCGCCCTGTCGACCGCGTCGGCCCTCGGGGCGAACCCGCGCCCCTTCGTCATCGCGGTGACGCTCGGGGCGAGCCTGTCGTTCCTGACCCCGATCGGCTACCAGACCAACCTCATGGTCTACGGGATCGGCGGCTACCGCTTCAGCGACTACACCCGCCTCGGCGCCCCGCTGAACCTCGTCTGCGTCGCCCTGGCCCTTCTCCTCATCCCGCGCGTCTTCCCGTTCTGACCGCCGCCTTCTTTGCCGCCGAGTTTGCGCCTCTTCTGATCCGTCCGGGCTGACCTGACCGGCCGAGGCCCCGCCGGCGCACCGCGCGCCCCGCCGCACTGCCCCTCACCGGGCGTTGAAATACGTGGCTTCCGGGTGGTGGACGATGATCGCGTCGGTGGACTGCTCAGGGTGCAGCTGGAACTCCTCGGACAGCTCCAGGCCGATGCGCCCCGCGTCGAGCAGGTCGAACAGGGGCTTGCGCGCCTCCAGATCGGGGCAGGCGGGGTAGCCGAACGAGTAGCGGCAGCCGCGGTACCCCTGGCGCAGCAGGCCGGCGACGTCCGGCGCGTCGTCGCCGGCGATGCCGACCTCGACGCGCACCCGACGGTGCCAGTACTCGGCGAGCGCCTCGGCCATCTCCACGCCGAGTCCGTGCAGGTACAGGTAGTCGGTGTAGCGGTCGGCGGCGAACAGTTCGGCCGCCCGCTGCGACACCCGTGACCCCATCGTGACCGCGGACAGCGCGACGACGTCGCGCGGACCGCCGACGGGACGGAAGTAGTCGGCGATGCACAGCCGCCGCCCCCGGGGCTGCCGCGGAAACCCGAAGCGCGCCGCGACGGCGTCGCTGTCGGGTGCCTCGTAGACGACGAGGTCGTCGCCGTCGCTCGCGCACGCGAAGTAGCCGTAGACCACCTCGGGGCGCAACAGCGACTCGGCGCGCGCCAACGCCAACGTCGAGCGCAGCGCCGCCTCGGCGGCGTCAGCGGCGTCGCGGCCGAAGCCCCACTGCGTGCGGAACAGTGCGGTGCGGTTGAGCAGCGCGGCGACGTCGTCGAGCGGCACGCCGCGCACCACCCGGGTGCCCCAAAACGGCGGCACCGGCACCGCGACGTCGGTCGCGACGTCCGAGCGCACCGCCGCCGCGGCCGGCTCGGCGATGGTGGCGCCGGTCGCGCGCACCCGCCGCTGGGCGACCTCGCGCCCCCACGCCGGCGGTCGTTGGCCGCTGCGCTTGTGGTCGGCGAGCTCGTCCATGGTGCGCAGGCCCGCGAAGGCGTCGCGGCAGTAGAACAGCGGCCCGGGGTAGCGCTCGCGCAGGTCGACCTCGACGTAGGCGCGCGTGAGCGCGGCGCCGCCGAGCAGCACCGGGTAGTGGCTGAGGTCCCGGCGGACCAGCTCGTCGAGGTCGTCACGCATGACCACGGTGGACTTGACGAGCAGCCCGGACAGCCCGATCGCGTCGGCCTGGAACTCTTGGGCGGCGGCGACGATCGCGTCGATCGGCTGCTTGATGCCGAGGTTTCGCACCTCGTAGCCGTTGTTGCTCAAGATGATGTCGACGAGGTTCTTGCCGATGTCGTGGACGTCGCCTTTGACCGTCGCCAAGACGATGCGCCCCTTGCCGCCCGTCGACGTCTTCTCCAGGTGTGGTTCGAGGTGTGCGACGGCGGACTTCATCACCTCGGCGGACTGCAACACGAACGGCAGTTGCATCTGCCCGGAGCCGAACAGCTCGCCGACGACGCGCATGCCCGCGAGCAGGTGGGTGTTGATGACGTCGAGTGCGGCGATGCCCTCGGCGAGTGCCGCGTCGAGGTCGGCGGTCAGCCCGTCGCGCTCGCCGTCGATGATCCGCCGCTCCAGCCGCTCACCGACCGGCAGCGCCGCCAGGTCGGGCTTGGGCGCCGCCGTTCCCGCCGTCGCGAACAGCGCGAGCAGCTCGGCCAGCGGGTCGTAGCCGTCGCGGCGCCGGTCCTCGATGAGGTCGACGCACGCGCGCTTGATCTGCTCGTCGATGGCGTGCAGCGGGACGATCTTGCCGGCGTGCACGATCGCGGCATCCAGCCCGCGCTCGACCGCCAGGGACAAGAACACCGAGTTCAGCGCCTGCCGCGCCGCCGGCGCGAGCCCGAACGACACGTTGGAGACCCCAAGGATCGTCGCGCATCCCGGGATCTCGTCCTTGACCCGCGCGATCGCCTCGAGCGTCTCCAGCGCGTCGCGGCGCAGGTCCTCCTGGCCCGACCCCAGCGGGAAGGTCAAGGTGTCGAACAGGAGGTCGCCCGGTTCCAGCCCGTACTCGTCGACGGCGATGCCCGCGATGCGCTTGCAGACCTCGACCTTGCGGTCGGCGGTGCGCGCCTGGCCCTGCTCGTCGATGGCGAGGGCGACCAGGGCGGCGCCGAACTGGCGGGCGAGCCCGAACAGGACGTCGGCCTTGCGCCGGCCGTCCTCGAGGTTGACCGAGTTGATCACCGCGCGCCCGCCGAGGCGCCGCAGCGCGGTCGCGACGACGTCGAGCTCGGTGGAGTCGACGAACAGCGGCAACGTCGACGCGGTCGCGAGCCGGTCGACGATCGGCGCGATGTCGGCGGCGCCAGAGCGCCCGACGTAGTCGACGCAGACGTCCAGCGCGTGCGCGCCTTCGCGCACCTGGGCGCGGGCGAGCTGCGTCGCCGCGTCCCAGTCCTGCGTCAGCAGCAGCTGCTTGGCGACCTTGGAGCCGTTGGCGTTGAGCCGCTCGCCGACGAGCAGCACGCTGGTCTCCTGGCGCAGCGGGACGGCCGCGTACAGCGACGCGAGCGACGGCTCGAAGGCCGCGGCGCGCGGCGCCGGCGCGAGGCTGCGCACCGCGTCGACGACGGCGGCGAGGTGCGCCGGCGTCGTGCCGCAGCACCCACCGACGAGCGCGACGCCGAAGTCGCCGACGAACTCGCGCTGCGCCGCCGCGAGCGCGGCCGCGGACAGCGGGTAGACCGCCCGCCCGTCGGCCATCGCCGGGATGCCGGCGTTGGGCAACACCGCGATCGGCCGGCGCGACGTCGCCGACAGCGTGCGCACGTGCTCGCGCATGTCCTCGGGCCCGGTGGCGCAGTTCAGCCCGATCACGTCGACGCCCAACGGGTCGAGGGCGGCGAGGGCGGCGCCGACTTCGCTGCCGAGCAGCATCGTGTTGATGCCGGCCTCGATCGTGACGCAGACGACCAGGGGGACGGTGGCGCCCTCCGCCGCCATCGCCTGGTGGCAGGCCCAGATCGCCGCCTTGGCCTGCAGCAGGTCGAACACCGTCTCGACGATCAGGGCGTCGCTGCCGCCGGCGAGCAGGCCGCGCGCTTGCCGGGTGTAGCCGCCGACCATCGTGTCGTAGTCGATGTAGTCGGGAGTCGTCGCGCGGTCCTTGCCCAGCGACAGCGTCGGCGAGCGGGTGCCCGGCCCGATCGAGCCGACGGTCCAGCGGTCCCCCGCGGCGTCATCACAGGCGGCGCGGGCCAGCCGCGCCGCGGCCTCGTTGAGCGTCTCGGTCTCGGCGGCCAGCCCATACTCGGCGAGCACCCACGGGGCCCCGCCGAAGGTGTCGGTCTCCACGGCGTCGCAGCCCACCGCGAGGAATTCGTCGTGAATGGTGCGGATGACGTCGGGGCGGGTCCGCACCAGCACCTCGTTGCAGCCGTCGAGTCCGCCGAAGTCCTCCGGAGCCAGCCCGCGGTCCTGGATCGAGGTCCCCATGCCGCCGTCGAACACGAGGACGCGGTCGGCGAGCGCGGCGAGCAGGTCGGCCATGACCGGTCATGGTAGAGGCGGTGCGTCGACCGCCCGCGGGCGCTGCCCATTCCCAAGCGGCCCGCCGTGGGGCATGCTGACGCGAGCCGAGCAGGAGGGCGCGCCATGAGCGTGACGCCGGAGGAGGGTCTGCGTCTCGTCGAGACGCTCGACGCCGAGGACGACGAGCGGCCCGCGCCCGACGTCGTGGTCGCCGACGAGCTCGAGACGCTCCGTGACGAGTTCGTCGACGCGTTCAACGCCCGCGACCTCGACGGGCTGCTCGCCTTGGTCCGTGCCGACGTCGAGTGCCCCGACATCAACGGCGACGGCGTCGCCGCGCTGGCCGAGGAGCTGGAGGGCATCTGGGAGCGCTCGCCGGGCGCCATCGTGACCCGCGGCTTCCTCGACGGCAGCCCGTGCGCGCTGGCGTGGCTGCCCGACGAGGACGGCTGCTGGTCGCGTGCGGCGCTCGTGTGCTTCGACAGCGACGGCGGCCTGCTGTCGCTGGTGGAGATCCCCGACGACGCCGACGCGCTGGAGCGTGCGGAGGCCGAGGACCCGGACGGCGAGGAGCAGGAGGAGGGCACCGACTGGGGCGAGTGGGACCGCGGGGAACCGACGGTCGCCAAGCCCCGGGGACGCAACCGGCCGTAGCAAGGCCGCGCACAGCCCGGCGCGGTTGCCGGAGGTTCGCAGCAGGAGATCGGCGCCCGGCGGCGAAGTTGACGGCGAGGTCGTCGACAACCCGGAGAACCCCCCATGCGTCAGGTCCGCCGACGGCCGTGTCGTGACCAACGACATGACCCGCGGCTTCGAGGCTCTCGACATCCCCGAGCTGCGCGCGGCCGCCGCGGCGGCGCAGCCGGCGCCGACCGCCGAACCGTCGGCCGCCGCACCGTCGGCCGCTCCTCGGGCCGACCTCACGTCGCTGCTCGTGCCCGCCACCCTGCCGGCGCGACCGGCCCGCCAGACGCCGACCGTGCACAACACCGGCATCTGCGTGATCCCGGCACCGCCGGTGTAGCGCCACCGGTCCAGCACCCGTCGAGCGGGTCTGCACTGCGGTGGGGGCCCCGCTCGTCTGCGTCACGGCCGCCGCGGCAGTGCCGCCGGGTCGACGGTGGAGCGGCGATCGCCCGGCACGAACCAGGCGAGGCCGCCGGGCGCCGGATAGCGCGGCCCGTCCCCGGCCCGGTCGACGAGCAGGCGGGGGCCGGTCGCCCCGTCGGCGGCGACGACGAGGAGTCGCCGCTCGCTGTCCCGGACGAGAATCCACTCGCCGCCCGGCGACCACAGCGCGTCGGTGAAGGCGTAGTCGCGCGGACCCTCCACGCTCACCAGCCTCCGCGTCGTTCCGGCGCGGTCGCGCACGGCGAGCTCGGCGTGCCCGTCGTCGTACGCGTCGTCGATGAGGACGTGCGCGCCGTCGGGGCGCGTTCGCGCCGCCTTGACGCCGACCGGGTCCAGGTATGCGTCGTCGGGCGCACGCACGATCCGGTCCAGGACCTCGCCGCTCGTTGCCTCCACGACGAGGACGATCTCGTCGCCGAACTCGCCGTGGCCGTGCGCGAGCAGACGACCGTCCGGCGACCAGGCGACCTGGATGATCCGGTCGATCTCGTTGTCGCCGCCGCCGCACAGCAACGTCCGTGGGTCGCCGCCGGCGGCCGCGACGACGGTGAGGCACGTGACGTCGTCCTCGTCGACCGTCAGGTAGGCGACGGTGCCGGGAACGTCCACCGCCGGGGCGTCGGTGACGGCCGGGAACGCCGGCAGGCGCCGGACGCCGAAGAGCGCGACGGCAGCCGTGACGGCGAGGACGACGACCCCGGCTCCGAGCACCGCGGCAACGGTCCTGCGCTCAGCCATGGCTGGCCTCGGCGACCCGCGGACGCAGCCGCGTCATCAGCAGTGCGGCGGCGACGAGCGCCACGCCGACGAGGAACAGCGCGATCGGGACGCCTAGCGTGTCGCCGAAGTAGCGGAACACCGTCTCGGAGACGAACAGGAACGCCCCGACGGTGCCGAAGGCGAGCAGTACGACCTGCCCAAGGGCGACGCTGGCGGCCACCATCGCCGCGGCCGTGACGAGCCCGAGCGTGTGGCCCCAGCCGGCGAGGTCGCTGAATGCGAGTGTCTGGGTGCCGACGAGGGCGCCGAGCGCGCCGAGCGCGTAGCCGGTGCGACGTGGCCGCAGCACGTCGCCCCAGGTCAGCAACGCCCACACGACCCCGAGACCCCACACGGCCAAGCCCACGAACGGCGCGTCCACGACGTCGTCGCGCAGCAGCAGCCCCCCGGCGAGGGCGGTGACGGCGCCGATGGCCAGGGCGACCTGCTGGAGCGCGGTGGGCCGCGAGCGCCACAGGGCACCGGCGTAGACGCTCGTGCCGACGCCGACCGCGAAGGTTGTGGTTCGGTAGGACCAGTCGAGGCCGTCACCGCAGACGACGCCGACGAGAGCCGAGAACGCGGCGACCGACCCGAACCAGACGACGCTGGTGAGACGCTGGACGCTGCGCTCGGAGCGGTCACGGATCCACGCGCCCACGCCGAGCAGCACGATGGTGAGCAGGCCGAGCAGCGTCGCGTGCCCCCAGACGTCCAGGTCGGCCCAGAAGTCGTCGACAACGACGAGCAGCGCGGTGAGCGCCAGCGACGCCCCGACGTAACCGAGCGCTTCGGCGAGCCGCGCGGTCCAGCGTCCGCTCGGCTCGGCGGCGTCGTGTGCCCGCAGGCGGTCGGCCTGCTCGGCGGTGACCAGCCCCGCCTCGGCCCACCGTTGCAGATGCTCTTCGACACGCATGCGTCGCTCCTTTTTCGGTCGGTTGACGACTGCTGACCACGGTGCGCCTGCGGGGCGTTGGCGCCGTCGGGGACGACCCTGAGCGATCCCTGATCCTTTTGCGGTCAGCGTCAGGGGCAGGGCTAAGGCAGCGCCCTCGGGATGCCGATACTGAGACCATGCGTCCCTGTCTCGTCGTCGCCGCCGTCGTGTTCGCACTGCTCAGCGGCGCGCTGCCCGCCGCAGCCGCCGACACGGCGGTCACCGTCGCCACCCTCGTCGAGACGCCCCGCGGGGTGGTGGTACGCCGGTCCACCGCGCCGTCGCGCGGCGCCGCCGCCGACCTCGCGCAGCAGCTGCGCCGGCGCCCCGACGTCATCGCCGCCGAGCCCGTCGTGTCCGTCCGCGCGCTCGGTGACCCCGGCCGTTCGCACCAGTGGGGGCTGGACCGGCTGCGGGCCGAGACGGCGTGGACCCACGGCGACGCGAGTGGCCAGGTCGTCGCGGTCGTCGACACGGGGGTGGACGGGGCCCACCCCGACCTCGCCGGGACGCTGGTCGCCGGCTTCGATGCGGCCACCGTCGGGGGGTCGCCCACGCAGGATCTGCACGGCCACGGCACGCACGTCGCCGGCATTGCCGCGGCGGTCGTCGACAACAGTGTCGGCATCGCCGGCCTCGGACGTCGCGCCGCGATCATGCCGGTGCGCGTCCTGGACGCCGACGGGCTCGGAACCTCCGACGACGTCGCCGAGGGCATCATCTGGGCGGTCGACCACGGCGCGGACGTCGTCAACCTCAGCCTCGGGGCAGCCGAGCGCTCGTCGGTCATCGCGTCGGCGATCCGCTACGCCAACGTCAACGACGTCGTCGTCGTCGCGGCGGCGGGTAACGAGGGCGCCGACGGCAACCCGGTCACCTACCCCGCCGCCGAGCCGGGTGTCGTGGCGGTCGCCGCCGTCGACCGGGCTGACGCGCACCCGTCGTTCAGCAGTTCCGGTGACTGGGTCGACATCGCCGCCCCTGGCGTCGACATCGTCTCGACGGTCCCCGGTGGCTACGCGTCGCTCAGCGGCACGTCGATGGCCGCGCCGTTCGTCGCCGCCACGGCGGCGATGGTGCGCGCTCGCCACGCCGAGCTGACCCCCGACCAGGTCGCGACGGTGCTGGTCACCACGGCCGACGACGTAGGCAACGCCGGGACCGACCCGCTGTTCGGCGCCGGCGTCGTCGACCCGGTGGCGGCGCTCAGCAGCGCGGCGACTCCGGAGCACGAGCCGGCGTGTCCCGCCGACGGGGTACCGTCCGCCGGCTTCACCGACGTGGCCGGCAACCGCCACGAGGCCGCGATCGACTGTGTCGTGTGGCGCGGCGTCGCACGCGGTGCGACCGCGCGCACCTACGCCCCCGGCCTGCAGGTCACGCGCGGCCAGATGGCGTCGCTGCTCGCCAACGTCGTCGAGCACGCAGGGGTCACGCTGCCTGCGCCGTCGGACCAGGGGTTCGACGACCTGGCCGGCAGCGTCCACGCGGATCGCGTCAACCAGCTCGCGGCCGCGGGCCTCGTCGCGGGGGTCACCCGCAACGCGTACCGCCCCGGCGCGGTGGTCTCGCGCGCGCAGATGGCGACCTTCCTCGTCCGCGCCATTGAGTTGGTCGAGGACGCGCGCATGGCCGCCGGCCGCGACGCCTTCCACGACGACGACGGCAACGTCCACGAGGCTTCGATCGACAAGCTTGCTGCCGCCGGCATCGCGTCGGGCAGCGGCGACGGCACATACCTGCCGTCGGCCGGCGTGCGCCGCGACCAGATGGCGTCGTTCCTCGCCAGGGTGCTCGAGCGCTTCGCCGCCGGCGGCCGGCTGACCTGAGCGGCACGCCCCCCGGCCGCGCCGGCTGTCCCCAACGCGGGACAGCGGCGCGGGGCGACGCCCGCGGCTGCGGGTTAGCGTCGGACGCGCCGCCGGGGAGCCGGCGGTTGCCGAGGTCGGACCGGGAGCGCACCATGGCTGTCGACGAACGCGCCCGCTTCGCGCTGTACGAACGGCTCGAGGGGGCGTTGGGCACGGAGGCCGCCACGACGCTGTTGGAGCATCTTCCGCCCGTCGGCTGGGCCGACGTCGCGACCAAGCGCGACCTCGACCAACTCGAGCAGCGTATCGACGCCCGGTTCCACGGGGTCGACGCCCGGTTCACCTCGGTCGACGCCCGGTTCACCTCGATCGACGCGCGGTTCGACGCGGTCGACGCGCGGTTCGACGCGGTCGACGCGCGGTTCGACGCGCTCGAGGTTCGCATCGACGACCGGATCGAGGCCTGCGAGCAGCGTCTGCTCGCGGCGTTCCGCGGTGAGCTCGTCGCCGCGGTCGTCGGCCAGACGCGCACGACGATCTTCGCGATGGCCGGGACGGTGGTCAGCGTGGGCGGCCTCGTGCTGGCGGCCGCCCGCCTCGGTTGATCGCCGCGATCCGTCAGGCGTCGCGCGTGGCGCCGTCCCGAACATCCGCCCAGGTCGGGCGGCGCAGAAAGAACGGATCGGTCACCGCCGTGTAGCCGGAGCCGGCGAGCCGCCCCACCGCGTGGAGCCGGCGGGGGTCGACGCGGCCGTCGTGCCACACCTCGTCGGCGACGTGCACCGCGACGACGTCACCGAAGACCATGTTGCCGTTGCCCATCGAGACGATCTCGCGCAGGCGGCACTCCATCGCCGCGCGGGCCGCAGCCACGCGCGGCGGCGCGACCACGGTCGATGGGGCCGCCTCCAGCGCGGCCCAGGTGAACTCGTCTTCCTCGGGCGGGAAGTCCGCGGCCGTGAGGTTCATCGGCTCGACGAGGTCAGCCGTGACGACGTTGACGACGAACTCGCCGGTCTCGCGGACGTTGCGCAGGCTGTCTTTCACCCCCGTCGAGGTGAAGTGCACGATCGGCGGGTGCGACGAGATCGCGTTGAAGTAGCTGTGCGGGGCGAGGTTGCGGGTGCCGTCCGACGCCAGTGTCGACACCCACGCGATGGGGCGCGGCACCACGAGGCTGGTGAGCAGGAAGTACGTCTCGCCGGGATGCAGCGCGGCCGGGTCGAACGAGGGCACGGTCAGCCCAGGTCCACGACGACGACGGTCTCCTCGAGGTAGTCGCGGATCGCGTACGCCGGCCCCTCGCGCGTGTTGCCGGAGTCGCGCAAGCCCCCGTAGGGCATCTGGTCGGCGCGGTACGTCGGCGACTCGTTGACCGTGACGCCGCCGAAGATCAACTCGCGCGCGGCGCGCAACGCGGCGGCGAGGTCGCCGGTGAAGATGCCGGCCTGCAGGCCGTAGCGCGTCGCGTTGGCCAGGCGGATCGCCTCGTCGAGGTCCGTGACCGCCTGGATGGCGAGCACGGGGCCGAAGACCTCCTCCGACGACACCCTCATGTCGGGGGTCACCTCGTCGAGGATCGTCGGCTGCAGCGTTTCGTCGCCGTTGACCTCGCCACCGAGGCGCAGCTTCGCGCCGGCGTCCTGGGCCTCACGGATCCACGCGACGACGCGGTCGCGGTCGTCGGGACGGATCAGCGGCCCGACGTCGGTGTCGGGGTCGAGCGGGTCGCCGACCTTCAGCGCCGCGACGGCGTCGGTGAGCAGCGCCACGAAGTCGTCGCGCACCTGCTGGTGGACGTAGACGCGTTGCGCCGCGATGCAGGACTGGCCCGCGAAGCTGTAGCCCGTCGCGGCGAGCTTCGCCGCGGCGCGCTCAAGGTCCGCCGACGCGTCGACGATGACCGGCGTGTTGTTGCCCAGCTCGAGCAGCACGGTCTTGTGCGGGTTGGCCTCCGCGAGCGCGCGACCGACATCGGTCGAGCCGGTGAACGACACCACCGCGACGGGATCGGGTGCGGTGATCGCCCCGCCGATTACCGACGATGGTCCGGTCACGACGTTGAGGAACCCGCGCGGCATGCCCGCCTCGACCAGCGCGCCGGCGAGCAGCAGGGCGGTCAGCGGCGTGTCACCCGCAGGTTTGAGCACCACCGGGCAACCCGCGGCGAACGCCGGTGCCAGCTTGTGCGCCACCAGGTTGAGCGGGAAGTTGAACGGCGTGATCGCCGCGACCACGCCCTTGGGGTGGTGCAGCGTGAAACCGAGCTTGCCGGCGCCGTTGGACGACGCCTCGAACGGGACGACGGAGCCGGCGAGCTTGCGCGCCTCGACGGCCGCGAACAGCAGCGTGTCCTGGCAGCGCGCCACCTCGGCGCGCGCCGTCTTCAGCGGCTTGCCGGCCTCCTCGGCGATGCAGCGCGCGAATTCGTCGGCGCGGTCGCGCACCAGCTCGCGGGCCCGCTCGAGGATCGTCGCGCGTTGGTGTTGGGCAGGCGCGCCCCGGGCGAGCGCCGCCGCGGCCGCGTCCACGGCTCGCGCGGCGTGCTCGGCGGTCGCGACCGCCGCCGTGCCGACGACCTCGCCGGAGTAGGGGCTGCGCACCTGCGAACGCTCGGCGGTCGCCACCTCCTCGCCGTCGATGAGCAGCTGGACGTCGCGCATGGCACAGCTCCTGGGTGCGGTGGGGGATCGCTACCCTTCCCCGGTCATGCGGCGGCGAAAGACGGTGCCCGAGCGGCTGCGCCCCGCGGAAGAGGCGTTCACGGCCCAGGCCGAGCGTGTTGCGGCCGCCCGCCGCGTCGTGCTGTCGTGCCTGCCGGTGGGGCGGGTCGACCCCGCCCCGGTCCCGGTCGGGCTCGACGTGCTCGCCGACGAACTGGCGGCCGTCGCAGCCGAGCTGCCCGCGTGGCGAACCCCGGAGGTCGAAACGCACTGGGAGCGTTGTCGCGCGTCGCTGGACGAGGCGCTGGCCGCCGTGCCTGCGGCCCACCGCGTCGCGGCGACGTCGAGCGAGCTCGAGGAGCTGCTCGGCGCCGTCGAGGACGTCGTCGAGCCGCTGGGCCACGCCTGGGGCGAGGCGGAGCGCCGCTGGCGCGCCCTGCGCGTACGGTCCTGAGCCGCGCGCGCGTCCCGTCGAGCCGCCGAGCCAAACGCACCACCCGGCGCGTAGCACCGCCGGACGGCGGATATACGCGCCGTATACCCGTCGCTCGAGGAGGCGCCCGTGACCCACGCCAAGGACATGCTCGACACCTATCCGCGCTCGTTCGAGCTGGACGCGCAGCTGCTCGCCGAGTGCATCGAGGCCTGCGCCGACTGCGCGCAGGCGTGCACCGCCTGCGCCGACGCCTGCCTGGCCGAGGACGACGCCGCCAAGCTCGTCAGCTGCATCCGCCTCAACCTCGACTGCGCCGACGTGTGCGCCGCGACCGGGCGGGTCCTGTCGCGCCAGACGGCGTACGACGCCGCCGTCACGCGCGCCGTCGTGGCCGCGTGCGCGCAGGCGTGCCGCTCCTGCGGCGACGAGTGCGCGCGCCACGGCGAGATGGGCATGCGCCACTGCCAGGTCTGCGCCGACGCCTGCCGGCGCTGCGAGCAGGTGTGCACGCGCGTGCTGGACGCCCTCGCCGCCTGACGTCGGGCACGACGCGGGAAAGCCCCGGCCGAGGTGGCCGGGGCTTTCCCGAGTGTGGTGCAGGGGGCGTTACTGCGGCAGCAGGCAGATCGGGCGGCGCTGCTCGGTGCTGAGCGCGGGGCGTGCCGCCGCCATCTGACGGGTCTCGGCCGGCGTCATCCAGCGTCCCGGGTTGCGGGCCTGCTTCTTGGCCTTCCCCGGCGGCGTGCGGCCCTCGCCCTCGAACTTGTAGATGTCCAGGCCGCGGTTGATGTCGTTGCCGTAGAGGTAGAAGTCGCCGGTCACGGGGTGGATCTTCGGTGTCTTGGCGCTCCAGGTGTCGGAGTTCTCGAAGCGGTAGAAGCCGATCTGGCGCATCGGGGCGTCGCCGGCGACGGCGGTCTCGCCCAGGCCGATCCCGGTCAGGCCGTTGAGGTCGACCACGCGGACACCGCCGTTGTAGAAGGCGATCGTCATGATCCCCTCGGCCTCGTGGATGTCGAAGACGTGGGCGGTGCAGCCGCCGATCGGCACGCCGAAGAAGTCACCGTTGGCGGTGCGCACCTCGTCGATGTTCCAGTAGCCGACCTTGAGCGGGCGCTTCTCGAGCTCACCGGTGATCTCGAACACGTGGACGCCGCCGTTGGGGCACTGGCCGGTCGGCAGCGCGCCGGCGACCTCGTCCTCGACGAGCAGGAAGTCTCGCTTGGTCCCGTCGGCGGCGGTCAGCGTGACCGGGTCGGACTGGTGCCACACGTTGATGCTCGGGTCGACGAAGCTCGTGATGATCTTGGGCTCCGCCGGGTTCTCGGTGTTGATGATCACGCCCTGCGACAGCGCGGCCGAGTAGGCACGGTCACCCTCGGTGTTGAACGTGATGTCGTGGGACTCCGAGCCCAGGCTCAGCGGGACGTACGGCAGCGCCAGCTTCGTCAGGCGCTTGGGGGCCGTGACGTCGGAGATGTCGTAGACCTCGATGCCGGGCTTGGTGGAGGTCAGCAGCGACGAGTTCGAGTTGTAGAAGAAGTTGCCGCTGGGGTGCACCGAGCCGTTGTGCGAGCCCTCGGGCACGGGGATGAAGCCGGCCGTCTGCGGGTTGGTCGGGTCGGTGATCTCGACGATGTAGGTGCCGAACGCGGGGCGCTTCTCGGCGGTGCCCGAGATCTTGCCGTCCTTGTTGGCGTCGGTGAACGTGATGTTGCCCATCGCGACGTTGTCAGTGACGCAGCGCGACTCGATGGCGATGCGGCTGGTGTCCTCTGACGTGTAGGTCACGAAGGTGCGGCTGCCCTGGTTGAAGACCTGGACGTCGCCCTGCAGCACCCCGCAGTCGTAGATCGCCGCGACGGCCGCCTTCTCCGGTTTGGTGATGTCGACCAGGTGCAGCCCAGCGAACTCGCTGCCGGCCACGGCGTACTCGCGCCCGCCCAGCTTGGCGAACTCGATGTCGGTGCCGTAGGGCACGGTCTCGCCGTACTTGGGCTCGTAGCGGATGTTCTTGACGTGGGTCATGTTCTCGCTGTGGATGCCCTCCTCGGGGGCGGCCTGGGCCGCGGCGCCCGGCAGCAGGCTGACGAGAAGGGACAGAGCGAGGACGAGCCGGAGCGTGCTACGGCGCATACGGACAAACTCCCTGGTGAGAAGGCGGATTGCAGGGTCGCTCCGCGCCATTGCGGCGCGCGCGGAGCGACCCGTTCACCAGGTACAACGAGCGAGGCCCCCGAGCGTTTCGGGGGCCTCGCGATTTTTTCGGGGTCTGGCGGCTACAGATCGCCGCGCGTACGCAGCAGGCAGTACGGCTTGTCGAGGCTCGTCGCGCCGAGCCGCGCGCGCACCTGGGTCATGTGGCGGGCGGTCTGCTCGGCGTTGCGCCAGCGCCCATGCTGGCTGGCGGGGACGCCCTTCGCCTGGTAGCGGTAGACGTCGAAGCCGCGGGTCTGGTCGTTGGCGAAGATGTAGGCCAACCCGATGCGAGCGGGTCCAGCGACGAGGACGGCCCGTTGAGCGGCTTCATTTGGGACTTCGGCGACGGCACGATCGGCACGGGCGCCACGCCGACGCACACGTACGCCGCACCCGGGACCTACGAGGTGACTCTGACCGTCGCGGACAACCGCTGGCCGGCCACCGGCACGACGACGACGCTGACCGTCACCGTCGGCTGACGTCAGCCCGCCGGGTCGGGCGGGCGGCGCAGCGCCTTCGTCTCGCCGCGGCGGCGCTTGGACTCCAGCCGCCGCCGGCGCGCCGCGCGGGTCGGTGCCGTCGGCCGGCGGGACGGGTCCTCGTGGAGCGCGCCCGCGACCAGCGCGGCGAACCGCGCCACCACCGCGTCGCGGTTGCGCGTCTGCGAGCGGTGCTCGGAGGCGTGGACGACGAGCACGCCGTCGGCGGTGACGCGGCCGCCCAGCCGCCGGCGCACCCGCGCTTTCTGCTCAGGGGTCAACGCCGCCGAGGCCTCGACGTCCCAGCGCAGCTCGACCTTCGTCGACGAGGTGTTGACGTGCTGGCCGCCCGGGCCGCCGGCGCGCGAAAAGCGCCACACCAGCTCGGCGTCGTCGATGGCGACGCGCGGGGCGACGCGGATCATCGCTCCGTCGCCGGCTCCCGCGGCGCGAGGGGGACGGCGTTGACGTCGAGTTTCCGCCTGCACCGGCGGAAACTCGCCCTCAAACCGGCGGCGAGGTGGCGGCCGGCGACCACGGTCCGTCCGGGTTCAGCCGCTCCGCGGCTCCCCGCGGTGGCTAGGGTGGCGGCATGCGACTCCCGCGCTCGGCCGCCGTGGTCGTGCTCGCGGCAGCCCTGCCGGCCTGTGGTGGCGGTGCCGGCACGCCGCCAGCCGCCGCCCCGACGGGCCCGAGCGCCCCGGCCACGGTCGCGGAGGCCGGACCGCAGGGCGTCGCGCCAGCGGTGCCGGCGGCGCTTGACTTCTCGTTGCCGGGCGTCCTCGGCGGACAGGTCGACGGCGCCGAGCTGGCCGGCAAGGACGTCGTCTTGTGGTTCTGGGCGCCGTGGTGACCGTCGTGCAACCGGGAGGCTCCCGGGGTCGCGCAGGTGGCGCGACAGTACGGCGACCAGGTGACGATCGTTGGGGTGCCCAGCCTCGACAACGTCGGCGCGATGCGCGACTTCGTGGAGCGCCACGGCTTGCAGGACCTGCGTCACGCCGCGGACGTCGACGGGGTGGTGTGGAAGGCCAACGGCATCGTCGGGCAGCCGGCGTGGGTCTTCGTCGACGGCGAGACGGGGGAGCAGGCTCAGCACCTGGGCAGCCTCGGCGAAGAAGGCCTGACCGAGGTCGTCGAGCAGCTCACCTCCTGACCACGCCCACCGGCTCCGCCGGCGGGCAACCCCTCAGCCGGCGCTCCATTCGCCCTGCCAGGCGGTCATCTGCTCGATCTCGGCACGCTGCGCCGCGGCGATCTCCTCGGCCAGCGCCGCCACGTCGGGGTTCTTGCCGTCGGCTTGCACCTGTTCCGCCGCCTTCACGGCGCCCTCGTGGTGGGCGGTCATCAGCTCGAGGAACCTCAGGTCGAACGCGTTGCCGCTGAGGCTGCGCAGCTCGTCGAGTTCCGCGGAACCCGCCATCCCCTCCATCGCCATCTCGTCGTCGTGGCTGTCGCCGTGGCTGTCGCCGTGACCGCCGGCGGCCTCGCCGCCAGCTGCGCTGAGCATGCCCTTCATGGTGGCGATCTCGGCGGCCTGGGTCTCGGTGATCGTCGCGGCGAGCTCCTCGAGCTCCGGCCGCTCGCTGCGGTCAGCGACCAGCGCCGCCATCTCGACGGCCTGCTCGTGGTGGGGGACCATGTCGGACAGGAAGGCGACGTCGGCCTCGTTGTAGGCGCCGCCCGAGGCGGCGGGGCCGCCGCCGCACGCCGACACCAGCAGCGCGGCAACGACGGTGGTCAGGACGGCGAAACGGTGCGAGCGCATAGGTTCTCCCAGCAGATGACGACTCGCCGCCACGCTACCCGTCGGCGCCCCGGCGCAACGCCGTGACCGCGCCGACTGCGCGTGCAACGCCGTGACCGCGCCACGCCCTGCCGGCTACCCCGACGAGCTGACCGAGGTCGCGCTGCTCGACGACGGGACCGCCGTCGAGTTCCGTGCCATCGCGCCCGACGACGCCCCACGGCTGGAACGACTGTTCTGGCGCCTGTCGCCCGAGTCGCTGTACCGCCGCTTCTTCACGCCGATGACCCACCCGCGCCCCGAGATGCTCGTGCGCCTGACCACCGTCGACTACGTCGACCGGCTCGCACTCGTCGCGGTCGTCGCCGACGAGGTCGTCGGTGTCGCGCGCTACGACCGGCTCGCCGCGGTCGCGCCGCCGGGGCTCCGCGTCGACCCCGGCGAGGCGGAGGCGGCCGTCATCGTCGAGGACGCCTGGCAAGGCCGCGGCATCGCCACCCGTCTGCTGTGGCGGCTGAGCGCGGCGGCGCGGGCGCGCGGCGTCACCGCCTTCGTCGCCGAGGTGCTCGCCGAGAACCGCCCGATGATGGGCCTGCTGCGGGTGCTGTCCCCAGACGTCGAGGTGTCGCTGTCGGGGCGCGAGTACACCGTGCGCCTGCCGCTGGCCGCGCTGCGCCAACACCCCGCGTCCCGCCCGGGCTGACGGTTCGGCGCCCGTGGGTGTGCGTCAGGCGCCCAGCGCGGCCACGCGCTCCCGGACGCGCCGGGTCAGCGGCGGGCCGTGCGCCGGCGCGAGCACGGCGACGTCGAGCGCGGCGATGCGCCGCAGCGTCGCCGCCTCGCCGCTGCGGCACGACCGCAGGGCCGCGGGCCCACGCCACACGCCGCCGAGCGTCCACACCGCGTCGCCGGCGAGCAGCACCCGAGCGTCGGGCAGGTGGAGGGCGATCGACCCGGGGGTGTGGCCGGGTGCGGCCACGACGACCGACCCGGCGGCGACGTCCAGGCGCTGCCCGTCGTCGAGCGGCCCCGCCGACGGCACCGCTTCACCGGGTGCCAGGAACCGGCCAAGGTGCCGCGCGGACCAGCTCGCGTCCTCGCGGCGTGCGGCTCGCTGCGGGCGCGTGACCTCGCCGCGCACGGCGGGCAGGTCGGCGCGCCCGGCGAAGATCCGCGAGTTCGCGTTCGACCGGACGAAGCGGGCGGCACCCCCGCCGGCATGCGCATGCCAGTGGGTGAGCACCACGTCGCCGATGCGGCGCGGGTCCAGGCCGAGCAGGCGGATGCTGCGGACCAGCCGTGGCGCGCCGGCCGCGGGTCCCGGGTCGACGACGGTCAAGCCGGCCCCGTCGCCGGTGCCGTCGTTGGCGAGCACGTAGGCGTTGGTGGCGTAGCCGACCTCCACCCGCCAGATCCCCGCGGCGAGCGGCTCGGTGCGGTTGTCCACTAGCCGGCGCAGATCAGGCGCAGCGGTGGCCGCGCGCCGCGTACCTTGCCGTCGCGCTTCGCCGGCAGCGGGGCGCGGACCCGCCGGCAGCTGTACAGCTCCTCGGCGCTGACCGCGGCGACGTCGTCGGCGAGGTCGCGCAGCGTCGTCGTCGCGCGCGGGCCGAGCCGGTTGCCGACGACCGCCAGGTGCCGCGCCCGCCCGTCGGGGCCGACGACGGTGCCGACCAGCGAACGCACGTCGAGCAGCGAGCCGGTCTTGCCGTACAGCCGGTGTTCGGCGACCGTGCCGCGCAGGCGGTAGCGCAGCGTGCCGCTGTCGCCCGCGACGGGCAGCAGCCCGCGCCAGCGTGGGCCGAGCGACGAGCCCCACAGCCCCGCCTGCAGGCCGGCGAGGAACGACGGCGACGCGCGGTTCGCCCGCGACAACCCCGAGCCGTCGGCCACGACGACGCCCGACCAGTCCAGTTCCAGCGGTGTCAGCGCCGCATGCGCCGCGCGCGCCGCGCCGGTCCAGGTGGCATCGCCGGCCGCGGCGCCGACCGCGCGGAAGATCGTGTCGGCGAAGGCGTTGTCGCTCTCGCGCAGCATGTGGCGCAGCAGCACCTCGAGGCGGGGGCTGGCGATGCGCGCGACCGGCCGCGTGTTGGCCCGGCGGCGCGCCGTCGTGCCACCGCCGCGCGCGGGCGCCGGGCGGCGCGCCGTCGCGACGCCGCCGTCCACGCGCACGCCGCGGACACGCAGCAGCGTGCGCAACGATCGCGCCGCCTGCAGGGCCGGGTCCTTCGCCGCCTCGGCCTGCAGCAGGCCCCCGGTGACGAACAGCCGCCGACCGCCGTCGACCGTCAGCCCTGACACGCGGGTGGCGTCGAGCTGGTCGAAGTACCGCTGCAGCCAGCCGGCGGCTGCCGGCTGCGGCGCGAACACGCTCGGGTCGCCGATGACGCGCCCGGTCACCCGCCGGACGCCGGCGCGGCGGACGTGCCGGGCGAGCCGCTCCAGCGGCGTGCGCGGCCGTTCCGGCTCCACCGCGGCGAACGTCGGGCCGGCCAGCGCCGGGTCGCCACTGCCGACCAGCACGAGATCGCCGTCGACGACGCCGCGCTTGTTGGGACGGTCGGTCGCGTGCACCGCCGTGACGAAGCGGTGGCCGGAGCCCAGGCGTGCCAGGGCCGCCCCCGCGGTGAGCAGCTTTTGGGTGGAGGCGGGCAGCAGTGGGACGTCTGCCTGGTGCGCGTACAGCGTCGTGCCGCGCTCGTCGAGCACCACGACGCCGACCCGGTTGCCCAGTCGCGAGCGCGTCACCGCGCGCGTCAGGCGACCGGCCAAGCGCCCGTGCACTGCCGGGGTGGAGGTCGGTGCAGGCGTTCGTGCGGCCGCGGTCGTCGGCGGTGGCGGGGAGGGCGCCCGAGGTGACGGCGCCGGTGCGGGTGTCGTCGCCGCCGTCGGTGCCGGTGCGGCGGTGGCGGCCAGTGACGGTGGCGGCGTCGGTGCCGCGACGGGCGTCGGCGCCTGGGCTCTCGCCTGCCGGCGGGCGGCCGGCGGCCGCCGTGGCGTCGGTGTCGAGCCAGCCGACGGCGACGGCGGGTCAGCGGGTGGTGCCGCGGTCGGGACCGCGACGGTGCCGGCACGGACCGGCGCGTCGGCGACCTGCGGTCGTGCGACGAGAAGCCCGGTGCCGATCACGGCGCCGATGACCAGCACGGCAAGCGCACGTGACCACATCGGGCCCAGCGTAGTGCGCCGTCCCGGGGCGCCACGTCGCGCCGAGGGCCGGCGGCGCGCGGCGGCGCCGTCCGGTCAGGAGCGCGCGAACGTGGCGACGACCTCGACGTGCGCCGTCTGCGCGAACTGGTCGACGGGCACCGCCCGGGTCAACTGCCATCCGGCCCCCGCGAGGGCGGCGGCGTCGCGGGCCAGCGCGGCGGGGTCGCAGGCGACGTAGACGATGGTGCGCGACACGACGGCGGCAAGGTCGTCCATCAGCGCGATGCCCGCCCCACGGCGGGGCGGGTCGAGGACCGCCACGTCGACCCGGCGCCCGGCGTCGCGCAGCGCTGCGACGGCCGGACCGGCTGGCGCGCGCACGACGTCGGCGAGGTCGCGCAGGTTGTGCGTCGCGTCGGCGACCGCCGCCGGCGAGGACTCCACCGCCGTCACGGCGGCGCCGTCCGCGGCGAACGCGCGGGCGAACATGCCGACACCGGCGTACAGGTCGAGCGCGGTGTCGCCGGAACGCACGCCGGCGGCTTCGCGGACGAGGGCGACGAGGGTCTCGGCGCCGGCGCGGTTGGCCTGGAAGAAACTGCGCGGCGAGACGCGGAACGCAAAGCCGGCGACGGACTCCGTCAGCACCGTTCGGCCGCGCAGCGACGTCGTGCGTGCCGCTGACGCCAGTGCGACGGGCACGTCGCCGGGGGGAAGCGCGACGTCGCGCCGGCGCGACGACACCGGCGCGTGCACGACCACCGCACCGCCGCTGGGAGCGCTGCGGATCTCGACCTCCGCCGCACCGGCCCAGTCGTCGCCGGCGGCGTCGCGCAGCGCCTGCGTGGCGTCGTCGAGCAGCAGGCAGCGGTCGACGGGCAGCAGCGCGTCGCTGCCGGCCCGGCGGTACGCAAGTCGCCCGCCCCGGTCGACGGCGAACCGGGCGCGGCTGCGGTAGCCGTAGCTGCCGGCCGGCACCGTCTCGGCAACCGGCGGGTCGGTGATCTTCCCCAGCCGCTGGAGCTGGTCGACGACGACCTGGCGCACCATCGCCGCCTGGCGCGACCCGGCGACGTGCTGCAGGCGGCAGCCGCCGCAGCGCCCGGGCCCGAAGTACGGGCACGGCGCGGTCACCCGGTCGGGCGACGGCTTGACGACGTCGAGCAGGCGCGCGCGGGCCCACGACGCCCGGCTCGTGACCACTTCGGCGTGCACGGTCTCGCCCGGGATCGCGTAGCCCACGAACACGGCCCGCCCGTCCGCGAGGCGTCCCACCGCCTCCCCGCCGTGCGCCATCCCGCGCAGCTCCACGACCTCGCGAGCCGGCATGGGCTCGATGCTACCGTCGCGGCGATGGCCTCCTCGCGCCGGCGGGTGCTGCTCGCCGCCGCCGCCGCCGCCGGCGTGGTGCTCGTGCTCGTCGCGGCGGTTGCCGCCGCGCGGCTGCGCGACGACGGTCTGCCGGGGCGCCGCCGGCGCTCGTCGGGATGCTCGACACGATGCCCGCCGGCGCCGCCGCCCGCAGGCTCTACTTCTCCTCCGGCGCCCCCGGCTTCGGATCGCTGCTGGGCCCGCGCATCCCGGGCGACGCCGTCGAGCGCGCCTACGGTCTGCCCGCCAACGCCACGGTGCTGGAGAGCGGCTCGCCGCCGGGGACGCTGCTACGGGGGCGCTTCGACGTCGAGCAGGTCGCGCGGCGCCTCGCCGCGTTGGGCTACGCCCGCTCGGTCGAGAACGGCTGGACCGTCCTGCGCCGCGGCCCGGACGCCCACGGCCCGCTCGGTGCGGCGGTCGAGGCGACGGCGCTGCGCGGCGACACGGTGTTTCTCGGCGGCACCGCCGACGTGGCGGCGCTGCTCGACGGCCCCGCGGCCGCGTCGCTGCCGTGGGTGCGGCGCCTGGGCAGGGCGGCGGGTCCCGACGCGACGGCCGTGGCGCTGGGACCGCCGCCCGACGGCCTGGATGCCCTGGCCCGCCGCGCCGGGGCGTCGCCGGAGCAGCTGCTCGAGCAGGCCGGTGGGCGCGTGCCGCTCACCCGGTACGCCGGCTGACTCGTCGCGTTCGGGCCGGTACGCGGGGGCGCCGCCGGCGTCGGGGCGGTGGGCGACCCGCCGTCGGAGGGGGGGCTGCGTGCGCTGCGCCGGGAGCTGGAGCGCGGCGCCGTGGCGTTCCTCGTCGTCGCGCCCGGCTGATGTCGGCGCCGGGGCAGGGAAACGGGGCGCCGCGGCGAATATCGATCTCGGGGGCGGAACGAAGAGGCGGGGCCACGCCGGGCGACTGGCCCCGTCTCTTCGGCGTTCCGGGCCCTCGAGCGGCCGGCCTGCGGCAACCGATGCGCGCGCCGCCGAATCGCCCGGAACAGGCGCGGAACCCTCGTCGGGCGCTGAGCCTTACTCCGGTTGCCAGTCGGGCATGTACCCCACCGCGTCCAGTTGCCGCTTGGTTCCGTCCAGGAGAACGCGAACGATGCGTCCCTCGGAGTACAGCGGCTCCGAATACGCGTCATGGATGCCAACCAGGAGGCTCTTGCCGTTCGGCGCCCAGCTGATGCCCCTGATGTTCCCGCCGTCGAGGCCGCGGAACCTGCAGTCGAGCGTCTTGCGGCGACTGCCGTCGGCGCGCACAACGTGAACGCACTCCGCCTCGTCGGTGCCCGGCGTCACGAACGCCAGTCGCCGGCCGCCAGGCGCCCAGGTGACATCGGTTGCACCTCGGGTGCCGGGCACCACCCGGCGCTCGCGCCCGTCGGGGCGAATCGTGTGGACGCGGCGGACACCGTCGACGCGGCGGATGTACGCGATCCTGCCCCGCGACGACCACTCCGGCAGCGTCCCGGACGTGATGGCCCGCTCGCTGGGGGTGCCGTCGAGGTTCATGATCATGATCTTCTTGGTGTTCCCCGCCGCCGTCGTGCGCTGGAAGACGACGCGGTTGCCGGTCGGTGACCACCCGGGACGCGTGTCGATCGGCTGATCGTCTTCCGGTTCGGCCTCGGGCGCTGTGAGTGTGCGCCTGCCGGTGCCGTCGGCGTTGATCTTCTTGATGCGATAGCCCGTCGACACGTAGACGATCTTCTTCCCGTCGGCGTCCCATGAGGGGTCGTTGCCGATGGCAAGATCTCTGGCGTCACCGCCCGACGGCGTCTGCGACACGATCATCGGTCCGAGCGGCGGCGGTGCGTCGCAGTGGCCGCCCTCTTCGGCGGGGCAGTTGTCCCAGTCGTAGCGCGGCTCCACCGCGACGATGCGACCGTTGTCGCCGGGCCAGGCCGCGGAGGCCGGACCGGCGAAGGCGACGCTGAGCAGCAGCGCCAATGCGATGGTTATCCCCTGCGTTCGTGTTCCCACGGCGGACCCGCCTTCTCCCCTGCTGCCGGGTGTGACATCGCCATTACGCCACCGGCGCGGCAAGCAGACGATAAGCACGAGCTAAGGGCTCGCACTCGTTTCCGTAAACACTTGGGAACGGCGGCCGGAGCCGGCCCGCACCGCCCGGCCGCCGTTCGGTGCCATCGTTGCAGGCGACCAGGCTGCCGCGGCCGCAGCACCACGCCGATCCGGCGGCCGTGGAGCTGGTCTTCGTCCCGCTGCGCAGCCTGGTGGCGCTGATAGCGGGCGCCGTGGCCATCGCGCTCCCCCGCTTCGAGCACAGGCCCGACTTTTTTTTCGCCGCGGGGAGGAGGTCGTCCCGCGAGGGCGAATCCTTACCATCACCACGATGCACCATCGGTCAGGCGCGGCGGCCTCGATCGGCAGGGTGCACACCGTGTCGGGCGCGGCGGCCCGACGCGAACTCGAGACCCCGGGGCTTGCCCCGGGGTCTCGAGCATTCCGGAAACATCAGCGGTGGCGCCCCAGCAGCACGACCCATTCGCGCCCCGGTCGCACGACGACGGCGAGTCCCAGCGCCTCCAGCGCCGCCCTGCCGTCCGCCGCCCGCTCGCGCCCGACGCCGGAGGCCACCAACGTGCCGCGCGGCGCCAGCCGCGCCGCCAGATCCGCCGCGACCCCGACAAGTGTCGCGGTGTCGAGGTTGGCGAGCACGACGTCGAAGGTGCCGTCGGCGGCGTCCGCCGAGCCGAGCCGCACGTCGAGCGTCACGCCATTGGCGGCGGCGTTGCCGCGGGCGGTGGCGACCGCCAGCGGGTCGGTGTCGACGGCGACCACCGCCGTGGCGCCCAGGCGCGCCGCGGCCAGCGCCAGGTCGCCGGTGCCGGTGCCGACGTCGAGCACGCGCGCTCGGTGCAGCGCCAACTCCTGCAACGCGGCGAGGCAGCCGGTCGTCGTCTCGTGGTGTCCCGTCCCGAACGCCTGCGCCGGCTCGACGACGAGCACGACCGGCGCGCCCGCCGGCGCCGGCAGCCACGGCGGCACGATGGTGACGGCCCCGACGGTCACCGGCGCGATCCCCGCCTTCCACGCCGCGTTCCAGTCGCGCGGCTCGACCGGCACCCAGCGGCCATTCAGCGGCAGGTCGGCAGGACGGCCGGTCAGGTGGACCGTGGCCCGGCCGTCCTGCTCGGCGATGCCGAGCAACCCGGCGGCCTCGAGCGCGGCGAGGTGGAGGTTGACCTCGTCCAGCGACAGGTCGGTGTGCAGCGCCCAGGTCGTCACAGCCGCGTGACGAGCGCGCCGAGGTCGGCCGGCGGGCGCGGCGCCGGCACGCAGTCGTCGGGAACGGTGCCGAGGTAGATCCAGCCGGCGACCGTCTCGCGATCGGCGAGACCGAGCAGCTCGCGTACCGCCGGTGCGTCGCCGTACCAGCCGGTGCGCCACATCGCCCCGTAGCCCAGCGCGTGGGCGGCCAGACAGATCCCGTACGCCGCGCACGCGGCCGACGCCAGCTGCTCCCAGTCGGGCACCTTGCGCGCCGGCGTCGGCCGCGCGACGACCGCGACGATCAGCGGGGCGCGCCGCGGCTTGTCCCGCGCCGCGGCCCAGGCGTCCGCGCCGGCGCCGGGTTCGCGCTCGGCGTGCGCCGCCGCGTACGCCGCGCCGAGGCGGTCCAACCCCGGACCGTCGACCACCACGAAGCGCCACGGCCGCAGCCGGCCGTGGTCGGGCGCGGCGACGGCGGCCTGCAGCAGCGTGGCCAGCTCGTCGTCGGACGGGGCCGGCTCCACGAGCCGGCCGACGCTGCGCCGGCCGGTCAGGCAGGCCAGCGCCTCCACTACGTCGCGAGCTGGTAGTCGCCGAAGCGCTGGCGCAGCACCTTCTTGTCGAACTTGCCGACCGAGGTCTTGGGGATCTCCTCGACGAACACGACGTCGTCGGGCACCTGCCACTTCGCGACGTGCTCGCCGACGTAGCCGAGCAGCTCCTCCTTCGTGACCGCGTCGTCGGCCTTGACGACGCACGCGAGCGGGCGTTCGTCCCACTGCGGGTGGGGCACCGCGATGACCGCCGCCTCGACGACCTTGTCGTGCGCGATGAGCAGGTTCTCCAGGTCCACCGTCGAGATCCACTCCCCGCCGGACTTGACGAGGTCCTTGGTGCGGTCGACGAGCTTGATGTAGCCCTCGGCGTCGATGACCGCGACGTCGCCGGTCTTGAGCCAGCGCGTGCCCGCCGCGTCGGTGACGAAGCGGTCCTGGCCGCCGCGGCCGTCGGGGGCGTCCGGGTCGTAGTAGGCGTCCGCGATCCACGGGCCGTTGATCTGCAGCTCGCCCATGGTCTCGCCGTCCCACGGGGCGATCTCGCCCTCCGAGGTCTCCAGGCGCACCCGCAGTGACGGGGCGGGGATGCCCTGGGTCAGCCGGGTGCGCAGGACCTGGTCCTCGGCGACGGTGGACTTGACGTTGGCGACCGACCCCAGCGGTGAGGTCTCGGTCATGCCCCAGGCGTGGACGATGCGGATGCCGAGCTCGTCGAAGCCGCGCATGAGCGGCTCGGGCACCGCCGAGCCGCCGCACAGGATGCGCTCGAGGGTCGACAGCGACGCCGGGTCGACGGTGCCGGCACGAATCGCCTGCAGCACGCCGAACCACACCGTCGGCACGGCCGCCGAGACGGTGACGCGCTCCTCGGCGGTCAGCGCCGCGATGCTCGCCGGGTCGGCCATGAACCGACCGGGCATCGCGAGGTTCGCGCCGGTCAGCAGCGCCGCGTACGGCGTGCCCCAGGCGTTGGCGTGGAACTGCGGCACGATCGGCAGGCACACGTCGCGCTCGGACAGCCCGATGAAGTCGGCGAACAGCGACGCCATCGCGTGCAGCACCGACGAGCGGTGGCTGTAGACCACACCCTTCGGGTTGCCCGTCGTGCCCGACGTGTAGCACATCGCGGCGGCGTCGTTCTCGCGCAGCGTCGGCCAGGAGAACTCCGGCGCGGCGCCGGCGAGCAGCTCCTCGTAGTCGACCGCGCCGTCGATCCCGCCGGCGCCGTCGAGGTCGTCCATCGCGACGACGGTGTTGACGGTATCGGTCCCGCTGACCGCCTGCCACGCCGGTGCCAGCGAGGTGTCGGCGAACACCACCTTGTCCTCGGCGTGGTTGACGATCCAGCTGATCTGCTCGTGGTGCAGGCGCGGGTTGAGGGTGTGGACCACCGCCCCCATGCACGGCACCGCGAGATACAGCTCCAGGTGGCGGTCGGAGTTCCACGCGAACGTGGCGACGCGGTCACCCGGACCCACGCCCATGTCGCGCAGCGCCGACGCCAAGCGCGTGACGCGCTCGACGACCTCGGCGTAGCTGCGCCGGCGGACGCCGTCGGCGGTCTTGGTCGCCACGTGCTTCGTCGGGTACAGCTCGGCCACGCGCTCCAAGACCATCCGCAACGTCAGCGGCACGTCCTGCATGAGACCTTGCACAGCGACCTCCTGATGGCTCGGGTCGAGAACTATGCCCCTCGGGTGCAGCGGTCGTGCGTGGCTGGCTGGCGCGGTGGGATCACGCCCTGGTCTTGGACTGCGCGACCTCGAAGGTCCACACGCTCGACCCGGTCGCGGCCGGCCCGTCGGCCGACGCCTGCGCGTGGCCCTGGCCGAACGCCTGCGAGCTCAACCAGGCCTGGAACGACGCCTGCGAGTCCCAGCGGGTGTAAACGAGGTACGCGTCTTGTCCCTCGACGGGACGCAGCAGCTCGAACGCCTCGAAGCCGTCCATCTTGTCGACCTCGCCGGCGCGGTTGGCGAAACGCTGCTCGAGCGTGTCGCGCATCGCCGCAGGGACGGTCAGGACGTTGATCGCGACGAACGACATACGGGCATCCTTGGTCGGGGCCGGCCGGGCCCGGAATCGTAGTGGGCGCGGGAGGAGGACGAGATGGCCGACGCCGGCGCGGCGCTCACCGCGGCGACGCGCTGCGTGCTCGCGGTGGCCGGCGGTGACGCACCGCTGGTGACACCGACGGCGTGCTGGTCCGACGGGGCGGCCGTGTGGCTGTCGCTGCCGGCCGACGGCCGCGACGTCGCCACGTTGCGGCGCTGCGGCCGTGCCAGCCTGTGGCTGCCACCCTCGGGCGACGCCGCGCGCGGGACGGCGGTCGCCGGTCCGGCGCGGGTCTACGGGTTGCACGAGCCGCTCGGGTTGGCGCTGCACGGACCGGTCGTCGCCGCGGCGATGGCGGCGCGCGCGGCGCAGTCGGCTGGCGCGGTGGTCGCGCGCGCGCAGGCGGTCGCGCGCGCCCCGCTGCGCGCGCTGCCCCACACCCGCGTCGCGCTGCGTGTCGCCGCCGACGAGGTCGAGTCGGTGGAGCTGCCGGCTCCGGGCGCCGGCGTCGCGCCGGCGCTTCCGACCGTGGTGGCACCCGCGGTCCGCCGGGCCGTGGCGGGGCGCCGCGACGTCGTGCTCGCCACCGGCGCCGCTGGCGGTGTCGTCGTCGGCCCGGCGGCGTGGAGCGCCGGCTTCGCCCTGACCGTGCCGCCGCAACGCTTGCTGCAGGCCGGCACGCCGGCGGTGGTGGCCGTCCTTGGTGAGCGGTCGGGGTCTTCGGCCGGCGACGTCGGTCTGCTGCTGGCCGGCACGCTGCGGCACGGCGGGGTCTTCGCGCCCGGGACCGCGACGTTCTGGGTGGGCGACGACCGGCGCAGCGTGGCCGTGCCCGCGCCGACGGCCGCGTTGACGCTGCCGGACTGATGGGCACGGCCACGCCGACCTGCGTCTACCGCGTCGACGGCGCGCTCGTCGAGCGGTTGGACGCGTGCCTGGGCCCGCCGCTGGACTCCTACGTCCGCGGTTGGCAGGTGTGGCTCGAGGACAACGGCCCGAACGGTGAGCGCCTGGAGTGGCGCCTGCACCCGCCGGCCGGCTTCCGGATGCCGCGCGGCGTCGACCCGCACGACTTGTTCGACGTCGTCCTGGCTGGAGTCGCCGACGCCCCGGCGGGCGCGGCGATCGACCTCGGCAAGGAGCGGCGCACCCTCGCTCAGGTGTGGGAGGTGCTCGAGGTGTTCCCCACCGACGACGACGTGGCGCCCGACGCGCTCGCCGCCGCGGCGACCGCGGTGCTGGGCGGACGGGCGCCTGACGCCACTGGTCGCGTCGACCACGGCCGCCTCGGCGACCTGTGGCGCGGGCGGCGGGGCGACTTCTCGGTCGGTGCGGCGCTGCTCGCCACGCTCGAGCAGCGGTGACGCACGGGGCGTTGCCGTTCCGAGTGGGCGCGACGACGCTCTACCCTGCCCGGGCATGAAGCCAGTCGCGATGCACAACGGCCAACGGATGCCGCTGGACGAGGTGCGCCTGGCGATCACCGACGAGGGGGTCGCGCGCGGTGACGGGGCGTTCGAGACGATCGGGGTCTGGGGCGGTCGGCCGTTCCGCCTCGACGACCACCTCGCCCGGCTGGCGGCCTCGCTCGCTGCGCTCGGCCTGGCGCCGCTGGACCGCGACGCCGCCGCCGCCGACGCCCGTGCGCTCGTGACCGACCTGGCCGACGACGCTGCGCTGCGCGTCTACGTCACCGCGTCCGGCACCCGTGTCGTGACGCTGACGCCGCAGCCGGTGCGCCCCCCGGTGCGGGCGCTGGTCGTCCAGCAGGCGCCGTGGATCCGTCCGCTCGGCAGCTACGGGCCCGCAGGCGCCAAGACGATGTCGTATGCGGCGAACATGGCGGCCACGCGCACCGCCCAGCGCGCCGGCGCCGACGACGCGCTGTTGATCTCGCTGGAGGGTTGGGTGCTGGAAGGCCCGACCTTCGCCGTGATCTGGGTCGCCGACGACCGGCTGTACGCCCCGCCGGCCACGCTTGGGATCATCGACTCCATCACCCGCCGCACGGTGCTCGAGCTCGCCGCCGCGCAGGAGCTCGCGGTCGTCGAGGAGCCGCGCCCGCTGGACCACCTGCTCGGCGCCGACGAGGTGTGGGCGTGCTCGTCGGTGCGCGACGTCATCGCGGTGCGGCGCGTCGACGAGGTGGCGTTCGACGGCCCCGCGCCGCTGCGCGACCGGATGTCGGCGGCGTTGGAGGCGGCGCGCCGCGGCGCGGCAACCGGGGCCGATTAGCCGTCGGCGGCTTGGCGCGCCCTCGCGCGGCGGAACGTCTCGAGGTCGGGATCGACGGTGCGGTCGCGCTTGAGCTCGGAGAAGTTGTCGTAACGGGTGAGCCACGCGACGCAGCGCCACAGCTCGACCGCGTCCTCGTCGGTGGGCACGTTGCTGATGACCGGCCCGAAGATCGCTGGACCGTCGCCGCCGTCGAGCACGATCGTCGGCACGCCGAAGCTACGGGTGGACTCGACCAGCGCGTGGTGCTCCGCGCACACCGTCTCCCAGGTCTGGTCGTCGCCCGTCGCCTTGTCCTGCAGCGCCCCCGGGAGTCCCGCCTCTTCGAGCGCCGCCGCGATGACGGTCGGGTCGTCCGGCGCCTCGCCGCGCTCGTGGATCGCCGCGCCGAGCGCCGCATAGAAGCGCCCCGCCGCGTCGTTGCCCGCCTCGTCACGCACCGCAACGGTGGTGCGCAGCCCCGGCGCCGAGCGGGCGTGCCCCTTGAGCCGGCTCTCCTCACTGCCGGCGTTGACCAGCTCCAGCGAGAACACCGCCCACTCGACGCTGACCTCGCCGAGCTGTTCGAGGCGGCGCACCCAGCGGGAGGTCTGATAGCACCACGGGCACAGCGGGTCGAAGTGGAAGCGCACACGTTCGGTCACGTCGGGAAGGCTCCTGTGAGGTCGCGGAGAGGCGGTACGCCCAGCCTTCCCGGTGCCGGTCAGCCGGGAACCCGCTCCCGGACGTAGCCCACGACGCGCGCGGCGCTGGCGGCGATCGGCACGGACAGGAACGCTCCGAGAACGCCGAGCAGGACCGCCCCGGCCGACAGGGCGGCGATGACCGCGAGCGGGTGCAACTCGGTCGCCCGGCCGAGCAGGATCGGGGCGAGGACGTGGCCCTCGACCTGCTGCACCGCGACGATGAGCAACAGGACGGCGATGGCGGCGCCGGGTCCGTTGGTCGCCAGGGCGACGAGCACGGCGACGCTGCCGGCGAGGAACGCGCCGACGATGGGAAACAGCGCGCCGAAGAACACCAGCACCGACAGCGGCAGGGCGAGCGGGACCCGCAGGACCACCAGCCCGATGCCGATCACCACCGCGTCGACGAGCCCGATGAGCAGCAGCCCGCGGATGTAGGCGCCGATGGTGAACCACACCCGGTCGCCGCACGCCTGGACGTCGGCGCGGATCCGCTCCGGAAACAGGTCACGCAGCCACCCGGCGATGCGCGAGCCGTCCTTGAGGTAGAAGAACAACGCGAACAGGCCGAGGACCAGGCCGGCGAAGCCCTCCACCAGAACGACGCCGGCCTCGACGAGACGCGGGCCCAACTCGCCCGCATCGTCGGAGGCCTGGGCGCGGACCCGTTCGATCAGGGCGTCCACCGGCACAGGGTCGAGTCCGAGCGGTCCTGACCGCAGGTAGCTGCGCACCTGGCCGTAGCCGCGCTCGAGGCTGTCGGCGAGCCCTTCCAGCTCCGCGGCCACCGACGGCGTGAGGACGCGGAACAGCAGGACGAACAGCGCGATCGCGCCGACGAGCACGATCAGCGCCGCCGCCGCGTCCGGCACGCCACGGCGCTTCAGCGCGTCCGCGGGCGGCACGAGGACGGCGGCGGGGAACAGCGCGAGGACCAGCGGGACGACGACGACGGTCAGCGCGCCGAGGACGATGGCGGCGCCGACGGCGAGCACGGCCAC
The DNA here is from genome assembly GCA_030446745.1 of Egibacteraceae bacterium. Lineage (GTDB taxonomy): Bacteria > Actinomycetota > Nitriliruptoria > Euzebyales > Egibacteraceae > JAUJMS01. Next base: position 84,203 of record JAUJMS010000007.1, read on the forward strand.
GCCGATCAGCGACCACGACAGCGCCCCGATGCGCACGAGCGGGCGCTGTCCCAACGGCACCGGCGGCGTCGCGGCGGTGAGCGCGTCGGCCGGTCCGCCACCCGAGGGCGGCGCCGGCGCGGCGGGCGGCGCGGGCGGCGCGCCCGCCGGCGTCGCGGCCGGGGTCGCGGCGGTGTCCGCGCCCGGCGTGCTGGCCCCGCCGCGTGGTCTCCTGCGAAGCGCCATCGCCGTACCGTAACGGGCGCCGGCGGCGAGCGACCGCACCTCGGGTGTGTCAGCCGTCCTCGAGGCAGGCGCGCAGGGCCGCGATCATCGGCGCGACGTCGGCGGCCGCGGCCTGCTCGCGCACCGAGTGCATCGACAGCATCGGGGCGCCCACGTCGACGGTCGCCAGGCCCAGCCGCGTCGCGGTCAGCGGCCCGATCGTCGAGCCGCACGCGAGGTCGGCGCGGCTGACGAAGGACTGGACCGCCACGCCGGCGTCGCGGCAGCGCGCGACGAACCACGCGGCCGTGGCGGCGTCGGTGGCGTACGCCTGGTTGGCGTTGTGCTTGACGACCGGACCACCGCCCAGGCGCGGGCGATGCTCGGCGTCGTGGCGGTCGGCGTAGTTCGGATGCACCGCGTGCGCCATGTCGGCGCTGACCAGCCGTGACCGCGCCAGCGCGATCGGCAGTGCCTGGGGGTCGGCGCCGCGGTCACCGCCGTCGCCGGTCGCGGCGACGACCCGGGCGACGACCTGCGCGAGGAACGGGCCGCGCGCGCCCTCGGCGCTGGCCGAGCCGACCTCCTCGTGGTCGTTGGCGACGACGATCTGCGTCGCGGCGATCGGGGTGGCGCCGAGCAGTGCCGTCAGTCCGGTGAAGCACGACGCGAGGTTGTCCAGCCGCGGCGCGAACAGGTACGCCCCGTCGGCGCCGCCCAGCGCAGCCGGCTGCGTGTCGGCGGTGACCAGGTCCCAGCCGAGCAGCGCGTCGCGCGCTTCGCCCGCCGCCTCGGCGACCGCGTCGAGGACGTCGCCGGAGCCGTCGGCGCCCCACAGCGGCACGAGGTGGGTCTGCGGGTTGAGCTCGAGCCCCTTCTCGCGCAGCTCACGGGAGAGGTGGATCGCCAGCGACGGGATGCGCAGCGGCGCCCCGGGCAGGCGCACCAGCAGGACGGTGACGCTGCCGTCGTCGGCGGCCACCGCGACGCGCCCCGCCAGCGTCAGGTCACGGTCCAGCCAGGTGTGCGCGAGCACACCGCCGTACGGCTCGACGCCGACCTGGCGGTAGCCGCAGCGCCGGACGTCGGGGCGGGGACGGACCTTGAACGCCGGCGAGTCGGTGTGCGCTCCGACGATCCGCATCCCCGCGTCGGCGGCCGGCGCGGCGCCGACGACGAAGGCGGCGACGCTGCTGCCGTCGCGCACGACGTAGCGCCGGTCTCCGGGCGCGAGCGTCCAGCGCTGCGCCTCGTCCAGCGGCGTGAAGCCGGCGCCGTCGAGCAGACCCGTCATCGCCGCGACGGCGTGGTACGGCGACGGCGCCGCGTCGACGAAGGCGAGCAGCTCGCGCGCCGGCTCGGCCGCCTCGCCCGCGCCGCGCGCGGTCACGGTCGCATCCGCGCGCCGGTCGCCGTCAGTCGGTTTGCTGGTCGCTGGTGGCGACCTGCTCGGGCTCCGGCGGGTCGGCGAGTCCGTCGAACGCGGCGGCGATCAGCTCGCGCTGCTCCTGCTCGTGGACGGTCGCGCTGCCGGTCGCGGGGCTCGCGCTCTCGGCGCGGGCCACGTGGGCGAGGCGGTAGCAGTCGCGCAGCAGCCGGTGCAGGCGCCCGTGCGCGAACGGCCATGCGCCCATGTTCTCGGGCTCGTCCTGCACCCAGGTGAGCTGCGCGGCGTTCGGGTAGCGCTCCAGCGCCTCGCGAATCTGGCGCTCCGGCCACGGGTAGAGCTGCTCGACGCGGACCACGGCAACCGGAGCGTCCGTCTCGTCGCGGGCAGCGATCAGGTCGAACGCCACCCGGCCGGAGCACAGCAGCACCCGACGCACCGTGGCCGGGTCGGGGCCTCCCTCCTCGACGAGCACCTCGCGGAAGCAGCCCGCGGTGAACGCGGCGGCCGGCGAGCTCGCCGGCTTCGACCGCAGCAGGCCCTTGGGCGTGATCACGATCAGCGGCTTGCGCACGTCGCGGTGCATCTGGCGGCGCAGCAGGTGGAAGTACTGGGCCGCGGTGGTCGGCTCGGCGATCTGGACGTTGTCCTCGGCCGCCGACGTGAGGAACCGTTCCTTGCGCGCCGACGAGTGCTCGGGGCCCTGCCCTTCGTAGCCGTGCGGCAGCAGCAACACCAGCCCGGATCTCTGGCCCCACTTGTCCTCGGCGGCGACGAGGAACTGGTCGAGGACCACCTGCGCGCCGTTGACGAAGTCGCCGAACTGCGCCTCCCACAGCACCAGCGCGTCCTTGCGCGCGACCGAGTAGCCGTACTCGAAGCCGAGGCAGGCGAACTCGCTCAACGGCGAGTCGTAGACCATGAACCGCGCAGCCCCGTCGCCGAGGTGGTCGAGCGGCGTCCACTCGGACCCGTTGTGGTAGTCGACCAGGGTGCTGTGGCGCTGGCTGAACGTGCCGCGACGCGAGTCCTGGCCGGCGAGGCGCACCGGGATCCCCTCGCGCAGCAGGCTGCCGAACGCGAGCGCCTCGCCCATCGCCCAGTCGACGGCGTCGCCGGCGAGCTGGCCGCGGCGCTTGTCGAGCTGCTTGGCGAGCTTCGGGTGGATGGTGAAGTCGTCCGGGGCGGCGGTCACCGCGGTCGCGATCTCGTCGAGGACGTCGCGGGCGACGCCGGTCTCGACGGGCGGCAGCACGCCGACCGGCGCCGGCGGCGCGGCCACGGCTGCCGGCGACGGCGGCATCGACTCGCGCGTCTCGCGCAGTGCCGTCTCGAGGCATTCGCGGAACTCGTCGAGCGCCTGCTCGGCCTCCTCGACGGTCAGCGCCCCGCGGTTGACCAGCTCCTCGGTGTACAGCTTGCGCACGCTGCGGCGGCGGTCGATCGCGGCGTACATGATCGGCTGGGTGTAGCTGGGGTCGTCACCCTCGTTGTGGCCCCAGCGGCGGTAGCAGACCATGTCGACGACGACGTCCTTGCCGAAACGCTGGCGGTAGGCCAGGGCCAGGCGCATGACCCGCACGCACGCCTCGGGGTCGTCGCCGTTGACGTGGAGGATCGGCGCCTGGACCATCTTCGCCACGTCGGTGGCGTAGGTCGACGAGCGCGCCTGCTTCGGACCGGTCGTGAACCCGACCTGGTTGTTGATGATCAGGTGGACCGTTCCGCCGGTGCGGTAGCCGCGCAGCTGCGACAGCGCGAGCGTCTCGGCGACGACGCCCTGGCCGGCGAAGGCCGCGTCGCCGTGGACGAGGATCGGCAGGACGGGCGCGTGGGCGTCGAAGGTGCGGTCATCGGCCTGGTCCAGCTTGGCGCGCACGATGCCCTCGACCACCGGGTTGACCGCCTCGAGGTGGCTGGGGTTGGACGACAGCGTGAGCGCGATCTCGTTGCCCGCCGGGCTGGTGTGGCGGCCGCGCGCGCCGAGGTGGTACTTCACGTCGCCGGAGCCTTGGACGGACTCAGGGTCGACGTCGCCCTCGAACTCGCGGAAGATCTTCTCGTGGCTCTTGCCCATGATGTTGGCGAGCACGTTGAGCCGGCCGCGGTGGGCCATGCCGATGACCGCCTCGCGGATGCCGTCGTCGGCGGCCGCGTTGAGCACCGCGTCGAGCATCGGGATCGCCGACTCGGCGCCTTCGAGCGAGAAGCGCTTGTGCCCGATGTACTTGGTGTGCAAGAAGCGCTCGAACGCCTCGGCGTTGTTGAGCTGACTGAGGATGTGCTTGTGGTCGTCGACCGTCAGCGTCGTGGTGACGCCTTCGACCCGCTCCTGGATCCAGCGCTTCTCGTCGCGCTCCTGGATGTGCATGTACTCGACGCCGACCGTGCGGCAGTAGGCGTCGCGCAGCACGCCGAGGATGTCGCCGAGCGTCATGCGCTCGCGCCCCGCGAGCCCGCCGGTGGCGAACTCGCGGTCGAGGTCCCAGATCGTCAGGCCGTAGGTGGCGGGGTCCAGCTCGGCGTGGACGCGCTGGAAGGTGTGCGACAGCGGGTTGAGGTTGGCGATGAGATGGCCGCGGACGCGGTAGGCGTTGATGAGCCGGCCGACCGCGACCTGCTTGTCGGCGTGCGCGGCGCTGCCGGGGGGCGCCGAGGCGATGTGGTCGTCGCGGCGCCAGCGCACCGGCTCGTAGGGGATGCGCAGGCTGTCGAAGATCTCGTCGTAGAAGTCGCGCTCGCCGAGCAGCAGGCGGTGGATCGTCTGCAGGAAGAGCCCGGACTCGGCGCCCTGGATGACGCGGTGGTCGTAGGTCGAGGTCAGCGTGATGACCTTGCCGACGCCGATCTGGGCGAGCGTGCGAGGGTCGGCGCCCTGGTACTCGGCGGGGTAGTCGATCGCGCCGACGCCGATGATCGCCGACTGGCCTGGCATGAGCCGCGGCACGCTGCCGACCGTCCCGACGGTGCCAGGGTTGGTCAGCGTCAGCGTCGTGTCGGCGAACAGCTCCGGGTCGAGCTTGTTCGCCTTGATGCGGCGGACGACGTCCTCGTAGGCGCGGAAGAAGCCGGCGAAGTCGAGCGTGTCGACGGCCTTGATGTTCGGCACGAGCAGCGTGTGCGAGCCGTCCTTGCGCTCCACGTCGACGGCCAGGCCGAGGTTGGGATGCGCCGGGCGGCGGACGTGGGGCTTGCCGTTGACCTCGTGGTACGACGAGGTCATCACCGGCATCGCGGCGAGCGCCCGCACGATCGCCCAGCCGATGAGATGGGTGAAGCTCACCTTGCCGCCCCGGGTGCGGCCCAGCTGGTTGTTGACGATCCGGCGGTTGACCTCGAGCAGCTTGGCCGGCACGTCGCGGATCGAGGTCGCCGTCGGCATCGCGCGGCTGTCGTTCATGTTCTCCGCGATGACCGCCGCGACGCCGCGCAGCGGGGTGGCGCCCTCCGGCACCGTGCCGTCGCCGTCGGGGGAGGCGGGCGGAGCGGCGGGGGCGGCACGGCCGTTGCCGCTGGGCTCGGTGCGCGGGCGCTCGGTGCGCGGCGGGGCCGACCGCGCCGGCGCGGCGACCGCGCCGCGGGGCGCTGCCTGGGCGCGCGTGACGCCCGACTCCGACGGAGGTTCGTAGTCGGAGAAAAAGTCGCGCCACGACTCGGCGACCGCGGACGGGTCCGCGACGTAGTCGCGGTACATCTCCTCGACGATCCAGGCGTTGGCGCCGAACTGAGGGTTGCTGTGCTGGTCCGCCATGGGACGCTTCACCGCGATTCGTGTGCCGTCGGATGCCGTCGGAACGGGTCGCGCGGCGGACGCCGGGACATCGCCGCCGGGCATGGCCGATGCTAACGCGCGTCCCGCCCAGCCCTTACCCGAAGGCGTGTCCGGTCAGGCCATGCGCCCACCGATGACGAGGTGTCGTGGACCAGTCTCAGGAATCCAGCGGCGATCCCCCGGCGGTACCCGGCACGGCCAGGGCGGCGGCGCCTGACGACGTCGGCGTCGGGCCGCACCCACGGCCGTGGCCCGACGACGCGCGCCTGGACCCGGCGCTGCTCGCCGAGGGCGACCGGCGCAACGTCGTCGACCGCTACCGCTACTGGCGCGTCGAGGCGGTCGTCGCCGACCTCGACGCGCGGCGTCACCCCTTCCACGTGGCCATCGAGAACTGGCAACACGACCTGAACATCGGGGCGGTGGTGCGCAACGCCAACGCCTTCCTCGCCGCGGCCGTGCACATCGTCGGGCGGCGCCGCTGGAACCGGCGGGGCGCGATGGTCACCGACCGCTATCAGCACGTGCGCTACCACGCCACCGTCGATCAGCTCGCCGCCTGGGCGGCGGCTGAGGGGCTGCCGCTGCTCGGCGTCGACAACATGGCGGGCGCGGTGGCGATCGACACGGCCCACTTGCCGCGCGCCTGCGTCATGCTGTTCGGGCAGGAGGGGCCGGGCCTGTCCGACGCCGCCCGCGCCACCGTGTCGCAGGTGCTCACGATCCGCCAGTTCGGCTCGACGCGGTCGATCAACGCCGGCGTGGCGAGCGGCATCGCGATGCACGAGTGGATCCGCCGCCACGCGCGCTAGAAACAGCGGTGCCGGTGGGCGCGGTCAGTCGGGCCGGCGCCGGAAGAGATCGTCGAGGTTAGAAATGCGCCGCGATGCGAACCACGGTCACCCTCGACCCGGACGTCGCGGCGGGTTGCAGCAAGCGGCCCGGGAACGCGGCGTCTCGTTCGAGCAGACGCAGGGGGCGCGACTCAGGGGCGCCCCGGCGCGCGGCGCGCGACCGCGACCGCCCAGGCAATCAGCGGCAGCTGCAGCGGCAGGCGCAGCCAGGCCACGAGCGGCGAGCCGAGGATTCCGCCGGCCCCTGGCAGGCCGCCGTCGAGCGCCATCTGGACGTTGGCGGGAAACAGCACGACGAACAGCGCCGCCGCCGCCCAGCCGCCGAGGCGCCGGGTGCGCGGGACCGCGAGCAGCGCGGCACAGCCGAGCTCCGCTGCGCCGCTGAGCTGCACCCACGCGCGTGGCGCCGGCAGGACGCGCGGGACGATGCGCGCGTAGGCGTCGGTGGCGGCGAAGTGCGCGACACCGGCGGCGGTCAACCCCGCCGCGAGGACCAGGGCCGGCCACGCGCGGGGCGGCCGGCGGGGCGCGGCGCTGGTCAGGACAGCAGCTCGTCGACGTCGAGGCGCCCACCGGCGGCGGTGAACTCGGCAGCGACGGCGTCGCGCAGGCCGTCGTCGGTGAGAAAGTCGGCGGCGGTGAGCGCCAGGCCGATGGCGCCGTCGACCACGCCGGCGTCGGCGCGCTCGCTGCGCGCGTGCTCCGCGAACTCGGGGTTGTGGATCGACACGCCGGCGGGCGCGATCGCGAGGGTCGGGTGGATCGCCGGCACCCGCACGCTGACGTTGCCGAGGTCGGTCGAGCCGGTCAACGCTGCCGGGACGACCCCTTGCGGCAGCGCGCGGCGCCCGCGGGTCGCGACGTTGACCGCCCAGCGCGCCGCGAGCGCACCGTTGCTGCGCACCGGCAGGTAGACCGGCGTCGGGTCCCAGCCGAGCTCCAGGCGCGTGCCGGTCATCGTCGCGGCGGCCTCGAAGACCGCGGTCGCGCGGTCGGCGAGCACCGCGAGCGTCTCGGGCTCCGCCGAGCGCAGGTAGAAGGTCAGCGACGCGAGCTCCGGCACGATGTTGGGCTTCTGCCCGCCGTTCGTGATGATGCCGTGGACCCGGTCGGTCGGGAGCATGTGCTGGCGCAGCTGCGCCATGCCGGTGTAGGCGTTGACCGCCGCGTCGAGCGCGTTGCGGCCGAGGAACGGCATCGCCGACGCGTGCGCGGACAGTCCGTGGTAGGTGACGTCGACCGTGCGTACGCCGATCCACGGGTGCTCGGCGGCCTCGAAGCCTGCGGGGTGCAGCATGACGACGGCGTCGACCTCGTCGAACCCTCCGGCCCGGGCGATCAGCTCCTTGCCGCCGCCGCCCTCCTCGGCCGGCGTGCCGATGAGCTCGACCGAGCCGTCCATGTCGCCGACCACGGCGGCGAGCGCGAGGAACGCGCCGACGGCCGTCGCGCAGATGACGTTGTGGCCGCAGGCGTGGCCGATCCCCGGCAGCGCGTCGTACTCGGCGAGCACCGCAACGCACGGACGACCTGTGCCGGCGCGGGCGCGCAGGGCGGTGTCGACGCCGTAGGCCCCCACGTCGCTGTCGTGTCCGTGGCGGCCCAGCAGCTCGGCAACCGCCGCGACGGCGTGGTGCTCCTCGTAGCCCAGCTCGGGATGGGCGTGAACGTCGTGGGACAATGCGACGAGGTCGTCGGCGACGCGCTCGACGGTGGCAGCAACGGCCGTGCGCACGTCGCCGGGTGCGCCGGCGTGCGGCGAGTCGAGCGGCTCGGCATCCGCGGCGTCGCGCTCGATCGCCGCGAACAGCCGCTCGAGGTGGCCGGGGTAGGGCGATGCGGGGGTAGCCATGAGCGCGAGCCTACGCCCTTGCGGGCGCGCGCCGGCCGACAACGTGCTGCGGGCGGCGCGCGTCACCCCACCATTGTCCGATCGTTGTGACGTAAACAACCGGGGATCTCTCGATGACCGACCCGAGGACGCTCCATCACCGTTGACCACGCGCCGCCGTTCCCGCCGGAGGTCGCCGATGGCGTTCGCCGGGGGGACGCCGATGCGCTCGCGGCGGTGTACCGCGCGCTGATCGACCCGCTCACCGCCTACCTGCGGTCGCTGGTCCGCGACCCCGATGTCGCCACCGACCTCGCCCACGAGACGTTCATCGAGCTGGTCCGCGCCTGTCGCGGCCTGACTGGGGGGCCGCACCAGATCCGGGGATGGGTGTACCGGGCGGCGCAGCGCAATGTCATCGACCACAGCCGCTACCGCGGTCGCCGGCCGGAGGACCTGGTGGCCGAGGCGCCGGACCGGCCGTCGCCCGAGGCGGGCCCGGACGAACTCGCCGTCGGAGCCGAGGACACCGAGCGCCTCCGCGCGGCGCTCGCGCGGCTTTCGCCAGACCAGGCGCAGGTGCTGTCGCTGCGCTTCCTCGCCGGGCTGTCGGCGCCGGAAGTCGGCGTCGTCCTGGGCAAGCGAGAGGGTGCGGTGCGCGCCCTGCAGCACCGCGGCGTGACCGCGCTGGCACGGATCCTGAAGGCTCCAGCCGTACTGCAACGGGCTGCGGCGACGCCACAACAGTACGCAACGCTTTCGGGACTGGGCGCAAGGTGACCGACAACCGCCATTGAGCGGCCTGGCAGCGACGAGGCGCTCGTTCGGGCGTCGCTCGTCGCCGCGTTCGGCGCACCCGTCGACGGGGTCACCACGGCGGCGGAGATCGCCGCGGGGACGCAGCGCCGACCGAGCCGGGGTCGGAGCCGCCCACCGAGACGCCGACGCCGACTCGCTCGCCGTCGGCGACGCCGAGCGTCGAGTTCAGCCGTCGACCGCAGTCCGGCGCTGGCGGCGGTCAGCTACGGGACCGGCCGGGCGGCGAGACGTCCCCCACGCCGACGCCGTCGCCGTCGGGCCGCGGACGACCGTAGGCCGACGACGGCATCGGGCCCGCGTCGACGAGCGAGCCCCGCACGACGGTCACCGCACTCCCGCCGAGTTCGACGCGCTTCCCGCGGACGGTGACCGCGACGGTTCCGCCTCGCCGCGAGCACTGGAACCCGATCAGCGCCTCGCGGCCCAGCCGCGCTGCCCACCACGGCCCCAAGGCACAGTGCGCCGACCCGGTGACGGGGTCTTCGGGCACGCCGATCGCCGGCGCGAAGAAGCGTGACACGAAGTCGACGCCGTCGCGATCGCTGGGCGCGGTCAGGATGACGCCGCGCGCGGTGAGTGCGGCGAGCCGCGCGATGTCGGGGGCGGCGGCCGCGACCTCCTCCTCGCCGGCGACCTCCACGAGCCAGTCCAGCCGGTTGCGCGCGCTCGCGACCGGGGTGACGCCCAGGGCGTCGCACAGCGCGCCGGGCGCCGGGGCGGCGACGGCCGGCTCCGCCGGGAAGTCGAGTGTGATGCGGTCGCCGGCGCGCGTCGCGGTCAGCGGTCCGCTGGCCGTCGCGAACACCAGCGGGTGCTCCGGGTCGGCGCGGGCGTCCTCCCACAAGGCGTGCGCCGACGCGAGCGTCGCGTGCCCGCAGAGGTCGACCTCGGCGGTCGGCGTGAACCAGCGCAGTGCCCAGTGGTCTCCCGCGGGGACCAGGAACGCGGTTTCCGGCAGGTTCACCTCGCCGGCGACGGCCTGCATCCAACTGGCCTCGGCCGGCGCGTCGAGCACCACGACCCCCGCCGGGTTGCCGCGAAACGGCCGGTCGGTGAACGCATCGACGATGAACAGCGGCACCATGGCCCGACTGTAGAACGAGGATTCACCATCGCGTCGACGACGGAGGCAGTGGCGTGAAGCTGACCGGGTTCGAGCTGCGCCGCGTCGCGATGCCCCTGGTCGCGCCGTTTCGCACCTCGTTCGGCACCGAGCACGCCCGCGACGTCCTGCTCGTCCGTGCGCTGGCCGACGACGTCGAGGGCTGGGGCGAGTGCGTCGCCGGCCTCGCGCCGCTGTATTCCTCGGAGTACGTCGACGGGGTGGCCCAGGTGCTGCGCAGCCACCTGCTGCCGGCGGTCCTCGCGGCGGGTGAGCTCACCGCCGCCGAGGTCGCGCGCGTGCTGCAGCCGTTCCAGGGGCACCGGATGGCCAAGGGTGCCGTCGAGATGGCGGTGCTCGACGCCGAGCTGCGCGCCGCCGGCATGCCGCTGGCCGCCTACCTCGGCGCCGTGCGAGACGCCGTCGACTGCGGCGTGTCGGTGGGGATCGCCGACGACGTGGGCCGGCTGCTCGACGAGGTCGCCGGCTACCTCGGCGAGGGTTACCGGCGCATCAAGCTCAAGATCGCGCCCGGCTGGGACGTCGAGCCGGTCGCGGCGGTCCGCGACGAGTTCGGCGACGAGCTGCTGCTGCAGGTCGACGCCAACGCCGCGTACACGCTTGCCGACGCGCGGCACCTGGCGCTGCTCGACGCGTTCGACCTGCTGCTGATCGAGCAGCCGCTGCCCGAGGAGGACCTGCGCGGGCACGCCGCCCTGGCCGCGAAGCTGGCCACGCCGGTGTGCCTCGACGAGTCGATCGTCAGCGCCGCCGCCGCGGTCGACGCGATCGCGCTGGGCGCCTGCAGTGTCGTCAACGTCAAGGCGGGGCGCGTCGGCGGCTACCTCGAAGCACGGCGGGTCGCCGACGTGTGCGCCGCCCACGGGGTGCCGGTGTGGGCGGGAGGGATGCTCGAGACCGGCCTGGGGCGGGCCGCGAACGTCGCGCTGGCCGCGCTGCCCAACTTCGTCCTGCCCGGCGACACGTCGGCGTCGCGCCGTTACTACGCCCAGGACCTGACGACCCCGTTCGAGCTGCGCGACGGTCGGCTCGCGGTGCCGCGAGGCGCGGGGCTGGGCGTGGCGCCGCTGCCGGACGTGCTGGAGGAGCTGACGACGGCCGTCGAGCAGGTCACCGCCCGGTAGCCCGGAGCGCGGCGACGCGTTGCGGCCAGCGGGCCGCCCCCGCGGCGTCTAGCGTGCGTCGCGCCCGCGTAGCGAGGGCGGAGCTCTCGCGGCGCGTGCGGCGCTGTCCGTCGTGCACAGATGAGGAGTGGTGGATGCGAGCTGCCGTCTTCCGTGGCCCTGGCGACGTCCGGGTGGAGCAGGTGCCCGACCCACGCATCGAGGCGCCGACGGACGCCGTCGTGCAGGTGACCCACGCGTGCATCTGCGGCTCGGACCTGTGGTCCTACCGCGGTCTGGTCGACGTCCCTGACCTACCGTCCGAGGGCCGGCGCGTCGGCCACGAATGGCTCGGTGTCGTCACCGACGTCGGGCCAGAGGTCCGCAGCGTCGCGCCCGGCGACCGCGTCATCGCGCCGTTCGTGTTCTCCGACGGCACGTGCGAGTTCTGCACACAGGGTCTGCACACGTCGTGCGTCAACGGCGGCGTGTGGGGCGGCGACCACGACGGCGGCCAGGGCGAGGCCGTGCGCTCGCCGTTCGCGGACGGCACCCTCGTGCGGCTGCCGCCGGACGTGGCGGACGAGCCGGCGCTGCTCGCCGCGGCGCTGCCGCTGACCGACGTCATGGCGACCGGGCACCACGCCGCCGTCAGCGCCGGAGTGACGGCCGGGAGCACGGTGGCGGTCGTAGGCGACGGCGCGGTCGGGCTGTGCGGCGTGCTGGCGGCGCACCGACTCGGCGCGGAGCGCATCATCGCGCTGGGCCACCACCGCGACCGCCTCGACCTCGCGAGCCGGTTCGGTGCCACCGACGTCGTGATCGACGACGACCCGGTTCCCGCGGTGCGCGATCTCACCGGCGGCGGGGCGCCGTGCGTACTCGAGTGCGTCGGCACACAGAGCGCGGTCGAGACGGCGCTGGACGTCGCCCGCGACGGCGGCACGGTCGGCTACGTCGGCGTGCCCGCCGGGGTCAAAGGTGTGCCGCTGAGCAAGATGTTCGGGCGCAACATCGCGCTGCGCGGCGGCGTGGCGCCGGCCCGCGCCTACCTCCCGGAGCTGCTCGCCGACGTCGCCGCCGGCGAGCTTGACCCGTCGCCGGTGCTCGACCGCACCGTCGACCTCGACGGCGTCCCCGACGGCTACGCCGCCATGGCGCAACGCACCGCGATCAAGGTCATGATCGAGATGTGACCTCCGGGCCGGTGGTCTCGGCTTTCAGTGGCCCAGCGCGGCCTCGACCTGCGCGGCCGTGAGCGCCAGCAGCGCGCTGCGGTCCGTGGGCTCCATGGCGGACCCCGATGCTCCACGCCGGTACCAGCGGGCACGGCCCTGCGACGGGTCGACGACGAGCACCTCGTCGACCTGTCGGGCGGCGTAGAACGCGAGCTTGGCGTACGACTCGTCGCCTGGCGACACGATCTCCACGACGACTGCGGCCGTCGGAACGAAGGTGGCGTCAGGGACGTCGCGCAGGTACGCCCGGTCGGGCACGCGGTAGTCGTCGGGCTCGCCGATGTTCAGCGGCCCCGATCCGGTGAGCCCGGCACGGCGCGCGAGCGGTCCGAGCAGCTCGGCAAGCAACTGGTCGACGACCCCGTGCCGTGGGTGCGGCGCCGGCGCCACGTGGTAGTCGCCCTCCCAGACCTCGTCGAACAGGTCCTGCCCCAGCGCGTGACGCCGGCGCAGCCACGCCTGGACCACCTGGGGCGGGTCGCCGACGAGCACGGTCCTCACGAGGGCGATCGTACGTGTCCATGTCGCGCGTGGTCGGCCCGCCGCCGCCCGCAGCGAGCACACTGACGCCATGAGGCAGACGCGGGCCACGACGGACGTCGCCGCGGTCGCCGCCGCGGCTGCGGCCCGGGTCGCCGCGCGCGCCGGGCTGGACGTCGCCGAACTCGATGACCTCCCCTCGATCGAGCGGGCGTCGCAGCTGTTCGCCGATATCTGGCACACGCCTGGCGACCGCAGCCAGATGCCCGTCAGCCTGATGCGCGCGCTCGCCCACGCCGGCTCCTACGTCGCCGGCGCCTCGTTGTCCGGCACGCTGGTCGGCGCGATCGTGGGCTTCGTCGGCATCCACGACGCCCGCCTGGTGCTGCACTCTCACATCCTCGGCGTCGTGCCCGCCGCGCGGGGCCGCTCGGTGGGCTTCGCGCTCAAGCTGCACCAGCGGGCGTGGGCGCTGGCCCGCCACATCGACACCATCATGTGGACGTTCGACCCGCTGGTGCGCCGCAACGCCTTCTTCAACCTGTCAAAGCTCGGGGCGATCGGCTCGCGCTACGAGGCGAACTTCTACGGTGCGATGGACGACGAGTTCAACGCCGCCGACGAGACCGACCGCCTCGTGGCCGAGTGGCAGTTGCTTGAGCCCGGCGTCGTGGCCGCCGCCGAAGGCCGCCGCGGCGAACGCGACATCACGCCGGACGCCGCCGGCATCCTGCTCGACGTCGCCGCCGACGGCAGTCCGCTGAGCCGCGCGGCCGACGGTGACACGCTGTGGTGCCGCATTCCCGAGGACGTGGTCGCGCTGCGCCGCGCCGACCCGGCCGTCGCTCGCCGCTGGCGATACGCCCTGCGCGACACCCTCGGCGCGGCCGTCAACGACGGCTACGTGGCGTCGGGGATGACCCTCGACGGCTGGTACACCCTCACGCCGCGCGGGTGGCCGTGCTGAACGACGTGCTGGCACGCTTGCGGGCGCACCGCGGCGACATGCTCGCCGACCTGGAGGGCCTCGTGGCGGTCGAGTCGCCGTCACACGATGTGGCGGCGACGCGCCGCGCATACCGCGGCCGTCGCGCGCCGGCTGCTGGACGCCGAACCGCACCGCTGCGCGGTGGCCGGCCGGGAGCATCTGCGGTGGACGTCCGGCCGGCCGCGCGTCCTGCTGCTCGGCCACCTCGACACGGTGTGGCCGCGCGGCACGGTGGCGCGCTGGCCGTTCGCGGTCAGCGACGGCAACGCCACCGGACCGGGCGCGTTCGACATGAAGGCGGGAGTCGTGCAGGGCCTCCACGCGCTGACCGCCCTGGACGACCTCGACGGCGTCGTGCTGTTGCTGACCACCGACGAGGAGATCGGATCGCCGACCTCCCGCCCCCTGATCGAGGAGACCGCCCGAGGCGTCGAGGCCACGCTGGTCTTGGAGCCAAGCCTCGCCGGGGCGCTGAAGACCGGCCGCAAGGGCGTGTCGGACTACCGCGTGGAGATCGCGGGTCGGGCGGCGCACGCCGGTCTGGAGCCGGAGAAGGGCGTCAACGCCCTGCTCGAACTGGCGCACCAGGTGCTCGCCGTCGCCGCCTTGGCGGACGCGGAGCTCGGCACCACCGTGACGCCGGCCGTCGCCGCGGCCGGCACCGCGACGAACGTCGTGCCGGCCACCGCGTCGTTCACCGTCGACTCGCGGGCGGTCAGCGACGCGGAGCAGCAGCGCGTCGACGCGGCCCTGCGCGGTCTCACCCCCGTGCTGCCGGGCGCGGCGCTCACCGTGCACGGCGGCATCAACCGGCCGGCGCTGCCAGAGACCGCGTCGGCGCAGCTGTTCCGCCGGGCTCAGCGGCTGGCGACGACGCTGGGGTTCGGCGCCCTGGAGGGGCGCACCGTCGGCGGCGGGTCCGACGGCAACTTCACCGCGGGGCTCGGGATCCCGACGCTCGACGGGCTGGGCGCGGTCGGTGACGGGGCGCACGCTGAGGGGGAGTACGTCGTGGTCGACGCCATGCCGGAGCGGGCGGCGCTGGTGGCGGCGCTCGTGACCGAACTGACCGGCTGATGCTCGTCGCTCGTCCGCCGGTGCTCCCGCAGACCGCAAACTCGAGGGATGTCATCGGCCGCCCGGATACCATGCGCTCATGGCGGCGAGACGCTTCCGAGTCTTGGTCGAGTGGGATCGCGAGGACGATGTCTGGGTGACCTACGTCCCCTCGCTCGGCCACCTGTCGACGTACGGGGACACCCGGGAGGAGGCACTCGAGCACACCCGCGAAGCGGTACTGGGCTCTCTCGAGGCGGCTGCCAAGAGCAACCTGCCGGTTCCCGCGGAAGACCACCATTCCGACGTCGTCGAGATCGAGGGGCCGCGCCCTGACGCGACTCCCTCGCGTTAGCGGTCGAGAGCTTGTGCGGGTGCTTTGCCGTGGCGGTTACGAGCTGACACACGTCCGCGGCAGCCACCACTACCTTCGCCGCTCGGACGGCGCCGGGCTGGTCGTCGTACCGGTGCATGGCAGTCGCGACCTACCCCCCGGTACCCTCCGCTCGCTCCTGCGCCAAGCCGACCTCACAGCAGAGCAGCTGGCGGACCTGCTCTGGTCAGATCTGCTCGCCTGGCTCCACCGCTGAGCGATGCTGCGCCACTGCTCACGGAACGACGGAGCGGCACTCCAGTGTTGCTGAACGACAGATGTCGGCCCACTCCTTCTCGCGTATTTCAAAGACGACGACGTCCGTGGCGTCGGTGCTTGTCAGCTTCAGGTGCCAACATCCCGGACCGGTGATGACTGCGTCCGCCGCCCAGTGAGGCGGCCATCCAGACGCCAGTCGCCGCTGCCCAACTGGAAGCGCCACACCCCTGGCGGTGGCGGTCGGACCATTGAAGAGCAGGCGTCCCGGTCCCGTCTTTCGCGTCGCGGTCATCCGCAGCTCCTGCGCGGACTCCGACCGGTCGGCGACGAAGATCTGCGCCGAACCGGGCGCAGCTCTCAAGTGCACGTCGAATTGGTCGCCCACAAAGACGGTGCTGTCCTCAGCGTAGTCGCGCACGGCAACGGTGGTGACGCCGCACGACGTACCGACCTGCGTCACGGCTGGCGGCGACGCCGGCGCCGGAGGCGTCGGGGAGCCGTGAATCGGAATGGCGCGGGGCTCCGGCCGAAGATCCGATCTGGCCATCGTTCCCACCGCAGCGGCCATCAGGGCAGCAACCGCCAAGGCCCCGAGAGGAGAGGGTCGGAAAGGCATGACGCTCGCCATCGCCTACAGCCCACGACGGCTGTCGTCATTCCCGCCATGGGACCCGTCGCTCGCGCCGCGACGCGAAGACTTGGGCTCGTCGTTGGTGCATCGGGGGGTCGTCACCTCGACCTTGGCGCTGCGCCGGACGAAGTCCAGGAGGTCGGCTGCGCGGATGAGCCCCGCTTCGGCAGTCGACCCACGACCGCTGATGGCATCTTCGACCCACTCGCGGATCAGCGCGGTCGGGCGCACAGCGCGCTCCGCCGCGATCGCGCGGACTTCGTCGAGCGTGCGCTTGGGCAGTCGCAGCGACACGACGATCATCGGGTCGACGAGGGGTTCGACAATGCGGCCGCGCTCCATCTCCTCTGCCGTGTCGTGGCCGTCGTAGTACTCGATCAGTTCGTCGAGGTGCCGTCGGCTCATCGTCATCGCTCTCCGGCGCCCGCTCATGGCGCCTCATGGAACCACCACGGCCGCAGAGTAGTAGGCGCGGACTAGCCACCGGGCTCGTGTGGAATGCTGAACGACCGAGCCGGTCAGGGTTGTCCCCCTCGGGATGGAGGGGACGATGGCCGCACCGTGCCTCGAGCGCGCGAAACCTGGAGGAGCGACCGTGAACACGACTCGTCCGCGCTCACAGACGTTGTGGGCGGCCGCCGCGCGGGGCGCTGCTGCCGGGTTGCTCGGCGTCGTGGTCATGACCGCCGCGGAGAAGCTGGAGCAGGCGTTCACGCACCGCCCCGACTCGTACGTCCCTGGTCGGACGCTGTTGACCCTGGTGGGTCACCACCCCGACGACGACGCAAAGCCGTTCTTGTGGAACCACGCCATGCATTGGGGAACGGGGGCGCTGTTGGGCGCTCTGCGTGGCGTGTGGGCCGAGGTCGGGCTGCGCGGCCCGCGGGCGAACCTTGCCCATACCGTCGTTCGGCTGGCCACCGATCAAACCGTCGAGAACGCCACCGGCGTCGGCGCGCCGCCGCACACGTGGCCGGTGCTCGAACAAGTCGTCGACGTTGCTCACAAAGCGGTCTACTCCTTCGCCACGGGTCTTTTCGCCGACCGACTCATCGAACCCAGCTTGGAGTCACGACGCGGCGTGACGAGCCATTAGCTAGCGCTGTCGGCGCCTTACGCCGGGGGGTGACCCTACGGTTCCGTACCGTCATAGCGTGCGTACACCTCGGTCGCGTCAAGGGCGTAAAGGCGGCATATGCTGACGTCGAAGTCCTATAGCAGCGACAAGTCATGGCATGACCTCGAGATGACGGCGCTGGAGCCGGGAGACGCGTTTCGCATTGTGCGCGCCGGTTACGACCGGCTTGGGGAGCGATACAGGTCGTGGTCGGTGGACGTGTCAGTCCGGTTTCGGCAACTCAAGGTCGTGCTGGAGCGAGTGCCAGCGGGCGGAGTCGTCGTCGAGCTTGGCTGCGGCGACGGGGAGCCGGTGACACGGCTTCTCAGCGAACACTACCGCGTCGTTGCGGTTGACGCCTCGGTGGTACAGCTGTCGATGGGGAGACGCGCTGTCCCCAGGGCGATGTTCGTTTTGGCCGACATGACGGAGTTGCAGTTCAAGCCTGGAGCAGTGGACGCCGTCGTATCGTTCTATGCACTCGGCCACGTGCCCGCCCGCCGGCATGCCGCACTCTTTCGGTCGATCGCGCAATGGCTGCGTCCCGGAGGCCTCGTCATGGCCAGTGCTCCAACCGGCGTCGGCGACGCCGTGGAAGCGAGCTGGCTTGGCGTCCCAATGTTCTTCGGAGGCATCGGCGAGGCAGCGACCCGCGCTGCAGTCCACCAAGCCGGATTGACGCTGGAGCGCGGTGAGGTCATCACCGAGGACGAGGGCGATGGCGAGACCGCCGAATTTCTCTGGCTCACCGCAGTTAAGCCACCGGTTTCGTAAGCCGTCGTGCCGTTGTCAAGAGAAGTTGCCCTACCAGGCGTAGAACCAGCAATCTGTGACGACCGATTCGCCTGCCGGGTGTGCGTATACGAGCCCCTAGATGTGCGTCCCTACGCCGACTACTCCGTACCGTGCCGGAACGGGCAACCGCGCCTATGATGAGTGGCTAGGTTAGTTAGCCTCGGACCACCCGCATGTGGAGGAGGGCGGCCCTTGCCACTCATTGACGTGACCTACAACACCTCCGTGCCCCAGTCAGAGCTTCGGCACCTGGCAAACGTGCTGCCCGACATAGTGGCGGAAGCGATCGACCGCCCAGAGGAACCTTGGGTTGGTCCGCCAGCCGAAGGAGACTTTGAAATCCGGTTCCGATCCAGGGGTCGGCTCGACGTCGGCGAACTCGACTGCGTCGTCGAGATTCGGACGAAACTGTTTCCGAGCCGTGTAGAGAACAAGCGGGAGCGTTCCACCCTGATCCTGGATCGTCTGTCGGAGCAGCTGAGCTTGGACCAGCTTGGTGTATGGCTGATCCTCCTCGAAGGCGCCTGGGCTCAAGGTTAACTAGGCGTCGAGCTTCCGCCCAAGGCGACGAAGGCGGAGCTGGAAGCGTTGATCGCTGACGCCGAGGCGGCGAAGACGAACGGCAAGAGCCGCAGCTTCATGAGCGGCAGCATGATCGGAGCGGCTGGTCGTCCGTCGGCTCGACGGCGTAGGGGCCGAAACCGACTCCGACCTGCGGTTCCGGGTCTAGCGGAGGCGGACGGGAATCGAACCCGCCAGGCGACCGGAGGCCGCCTCATCGGTTTTGAAGACCGTGGAGTCCACCAGGAACCCAGACGCCTCCCTGCGAGAATCGTGCCAGACCCGGCGGCGTTGCGCCCCACGCGCGCTGGTTCGTGACCCCGCTCACGCTGGCGACACGTCCGGTGGCTGCGGCCAGTCCGCGCGGGCGGCCTCGTTGGCCGGCACGGTGGCACGCGCGCCTCGGGTTGTGGCTCTCCACGCTGTCGACCGGAATGCCCGGCCGGCGTTACCCCGTGGCGACTCGCTCGTTACGTTGGTTGGCGGCTCTTCGGAGGGCAGCGCCTGGCTGTCGCAGCGGCGCGGCTACAGAAGACATCTCAGGGACACCTGTGCGCAGAAGCTTTGTGGTGCTGCTCGTGGCGGTCGTCGTTGCCACTGTTGCTCCGGTAGGTGCGAGCACCGCGGCGTGGACACCGACCTACACCGCGGGCGTCTCGATGCCGAACGTGCCGTCGTTGAACGCCTTCAGGGACGGTTCGGTGTTCGCGGTCATCGACGGCTATCGCGTCACACGCAGCCGTGACGGCGGAGTGACGTGGACGGCCAGCCTCGAGCAGCCGACCAACGGTGGCGGCTTCCAGATGCCTCTGAGCATGGCCACGCCCAACATCGGCTACGCGGCCAGCGCGAGCTTCCTGTCACGGACGCGCGACGGAGCCGAGACGTGGCGGAACGTCCGAGTACCGTTCGTGACGAAAAGCCACAGCGAGTCGATCGAGGCGCTCGCCACTACCGACCGCGGCAGAACCGTCGTGCTCGCCAAAAACGGGTTCGAGTTCGTCGACGAGGCGGGGCCCCAGCATCTGCAAGGCTGTCCCGACATGCTGCGGTCCACGCCTATCCAGGTCACGCGCAACGCCGGACGCACGTGGCAGCGGTCCGACCTCGGGTTCCCGTCCCAGCCTCGAGCGGTAGAGATGCATGACCGCCTGCGCGGCACGCTCCTGGTCTTCCCGAAGAAGTACGAGCCGCCGGTCAAAGCCGAGGACGGTGGGTGCGCCAGCGGTAGCGGCGAGCGGCTCACGCGCATCCGAGTGATGACGACCGTTGACGGAGGTCGGACTTGGCGGCGGAGCTTCGCGTGTTCCACGGCCTGCGCTGCTACATGGGTCAACGACCGGCGGCTCGTGGTCGCCGAGACCGACGGATCACTTCATGTCAGCGACGACCGGGGTGCCTCGTACCGACGCCTCGGTACCGTGTTCACGGCCGCCGACGGCGAGCGCAAGTTCCTGCACGCGATCGACTTCGCCACGCGTAAGGTCGGCTACGCCGCCGTGTACGGCAACGGGACCTACCGAACCGCCGACGGAGGGCGGACATGGGCCCTCGAGCGCATGGAGCCGGGTGAGGTCGGTGTCGGATTGTTCAACGTCAACGACGTGGCGGCTGTCGGATCCGCCGGCGCGGTGGCTGCGAGCACAACCGCATTGAGTACACGTCAAACGCTCCCCTAACGCCGCGTCGCCCGCCCCAATTGCCAGCCGCCTGACGGTGGCCGGTATCGCTGACGGCACATCCCTCCAGACGCCGAAGGTAGTCGTCGAGGTTGGGCTGTGTCGTGGCGCCCCCCGCTAGCCTGGACGGCATGGTCGAGTTGCTGCACTGGGTCACGAGCCCTCCTGCGTTGCGACGCCCCGTGCTGATCGTGGCGCTGGAGGGATTCGTCGACGCGGGCGTCGTCGCCGCCACCGCGGGCGCGTTCCTGCGTCACCGCTGGCAGTCCGAGCCGTTCGCGCGCTTCGACCGCGACGCGCTGATCGACTACCGGGCGCGGCGGCCCACGGCGGTGGTCGACGCGGGGCGCCTGCGGCGCGTCGAGTGGCCCGACGTCGAGGTGTTCGCCGCGACCGTCGACGGCCCGCGCGACGCGACCCTGCTGCTCGGCCCCGAGCCCGACATGCGCTGGAACGCCTTCGCCGACGCCACCGTGGCCCTGTGCCGCCAGCTCGGCGTCGACGTGGTGCTCGGCCTCGGCGCCTATCCCGCCGCCACGCCGCACACCCGCCCCATCCGCATTCTCAAGGCCACCAACTCCGTCGCGGGCGATCTCGTGCCGGAGGCCGGCGACATCTCCGGCTACACCGGTCCGGTCGGTGCCGGCACCGCGTTGCAGGACGCGCTCGCGGCCGCCGGCATCCCGGCGGTCGGCCTGTGGGCGGAGGTGCCGCACTACATCGCCGGGTCGCCGAACCCAGCCGGCGCCCTCGCGCTGGTGCGGCTGCTCGCGGCGACGCTGCACACCGAGGTCGACACGACCGAGCTCGAGGCCGCCGCCAAGCTCCACGACGAGCAGGTCGCCGAGGCGGTCGCCGAGCATCCCGACGCAGGCGAGATGGTGACGGCGCTCGAGGCGCTGTACGACCAGGGAGGCCACGAGGACGGCCTGCCGTCCGGCGAAGCGATCGCCGCCGAGATCGAGCGGTTCCTGCGCCAGCAGTGACGCGGCCTGTCTGCCGACGCCGCCAGGCCCTGCGGTCTAGCGGCGCAGGTTCATCAGGCGCACGGTGCCCGAGGCCACCAGCGCCCCGTCGGTGTCGCTGACCTCGACGCGCCACAGCTGCAGGCTGCGCCCGCGTTGGACCGGCAGCGCCTCGACGTGCAACGTGCCGTCGCTGACCGAGCGCAGAAAGTCGGTGTGGTTGGCGACGCCGACCGCGACGCCGTCGCCGGCCAGCCACAGGTTCGCCCCGATGCTCGCGGTGGTCTCGACCACCGTGGCGTAGACGCCGCCGTGGACGATGCCGTGGGGTTGGTGCAGGTGCGGGGCGACGGGGACGGTCGCGACGACCCGCTCGCCGCTCGCTTCCACCACCGACGTTCCGACCAGCTCGTCGAAGGGGCTGACGGCGGGCTCGGTGTCCATCGCCGCAGCGTAGTGGCGGTCACGGCATCATCGGCGCCATGAGCGACCACACCGCCAGCGCCCCGTCGATCGACGACGTCGACGAGTCGAGCTTCGCCACCGCGGTCGTCGAGGCCAGTCACACCCGGCCGGTCGTCGTCGACTTCTGGGCGGCGTGGTGCGCCCCGTGCCGACAGCTGTCGCCGCTGCTGGAGCGCGTCGCCGCCCGCCACGCCGACGACGTCGCGGTCGTCAAGGTCGACGTCGACGCGGCACCGCGACTCGCCGCCCGCTACCGCGTCCAGGGCATCCCGTCGGTGAAGGCGTTCCGCGATGGGGCGGTCGTCGCCGAGTTCACCGGGCTGCAGCCCGAGGCCGCCGTGGAGCGCTTCTTCGCGGCGCTGGCGCCGACGCCCGCCGACCGGCTCGCCGCCCAGGCCGAGACCGCCCCGCCCACCGAGCAAGAAGCACTGTTGCGTGCGGCGCTGGAGGAACAGCCCGACCATCCGGCGGCGTGCGTCGCGCTCGCGCGCCTCCTGCGGGACCGGGGCGACGCCGACGAGGCCCGACGCCTGCTCGACCGCGTGCCCGCCGATGCCGCGGCGCGCCGCCTGTTCGCCGAGTTGCAGCTGTCCGTCGACGCCCCGACCGCCGCCGAGCTCGACGACCTGCGGTCGCATGCCGCGGCCGGCGACGGCGATGCGCGCCTCGCGCTGGGCCGCGCGCTCGCCGCTGGCGGCGACGCGGCGGCGGCCCTGCCGGTGCTGATCGACGCCGTGCGCGAGCCCGCGACCCGCGACGCGGCCCGCGCCGCCGTGCTCGAGGTGTTCGCCGTCCTCGGCGACGACAGCGACCTCGTTCGGGCCTGGCGGCCCCGGCTCGCCTCGGCGCTGTTCTAGTAGGGTGCGCCGATGCCTGACGAGATCGAGATCCTCCCCGGCGACCAGGCGGCCGTGGACGAGGGCCCCAAGAGCGCCATCACCGAGCCGAGCAAGCTCATGCGCATCGCGGTGATGCTGCGGGAGCTGCAAGGGGAGGTGCGCCGAGCGTCGCCGGACCAGGCGGGGCGCGACCGGCTGCGCACCGTCCACGAGCGCGCGCTGCACGAGCTGTGCGACGTCTTGTCGCCCGACCTGCAGGACGAGCTGCGCGACCTGACCCTGCCGTTCGAGGACGGGACGCCCACCGAGTCCGAGATCCTCATCTCGCAGGCGCAGCTCGTCGGCTGGCTCGAAGGGCTGTTCCAGGGAATCCAGGTCACGCTGTTCAACCAGCAGGCCCAGGCGCGCGCCCAGTTCGAGCAGATGCGCCGCCGCGGCCTGCCGCCGGGCAGCAGCCCCGACGACGGTGGCGACGAGCGGCCCACGAGCACCGGTCAGTACCTGTAGCGGGTCTTCGTTTCGCGGCGCGCTCGGTCGCGGCTATCGTGACCGCGCCGGACGGTCGAGGAGTCGCGATGGGGCGGGCGAAGCAGCTGTGGGAGGAACTCGGCGCGGCGATGGAGCGCGCCGACGCCGACGCGATCGTCGAGCTGTACGCCGCCGACGCGGTGTGGCTCGAGCCGCACAACCCGCCGCACGAGACGAACCTGCTCATCCAGGCGTACCTCAAGGACTGGCTGCTGGCGCGCGAGAGCGTCGATGTCAACGTCAAGCGCATGCTCGAGTCCGACGACGGGCGCACCGTGGCGGTGGAGTGGGCGGTGTCCTACACCGCCGCCGGCCGCCGCTGGAACGACCTGCCCCGCTCGACTTGGCTCGAGGTCGACGAGGCCGCCGACGCCATCCGCTACCAGCGCGACTACTACTGACCGCGCCGCGGGGCGCCGCCGTCGGCCACGACCCCGGTCCGGTCGTCGGGCACAACTGCTGAGGCCTGGTCGTCGGGCGCGAGCCCGAGACGCTCCGGCGGGATGGCGATGAACAGCCCCTCGGCGTCGCAGAGCACCTGCTCGCCGGCGGTCATCTCCGCGCGCATGAGCAGTTTGCGTCCCGTGCGCTCAGCGAGCCACGCGCGGACCGACACGTCGGCCCCGACGGGCACCGGCGCGCGGTAGTTCACCGTCAGGCGGCCGGTGAACGCGGGAACGCGGTACAGCACGAGCACGTAGCCCATCACGTCGTCGAAGACCGCCGCCACGACGCCGCCGTGCGCGCGTCGCGGGGCGCCCTCGAACGCCGGGCCGAGGTTGAGGTCGGCGACCGCCTCGTCGCCCTCCCGCCGGACGTGGATGGCGACCCCCATCGGGTTGGCCTGGCCAGACACGACGCACTCCGGGAAGTGGCTCATCGCCGCGCCGTCGGCGGGCGGCTGCTCCCACAGCCGCCGCTTCATCGACTCGATGGGGCGGCTGCGCGCCGTCCCCTGCTCGACCGTGGCGGCCGTCGCGTCGGCGAGCTCGGCGATGCGGTGGAGCAGCGCCGGGTCCGCCTCGTGACCGACCACCGCGTGGCCGAGGCGGCGCAGCGCGGCGGCGGCGCGCTCGCGCGGAGCGGCGGGGGCGAACGGTGTCGCGTCGCTCACGCGGCGGGCTGCAAGCGCCGCAGCCGGACGCGCGCCACTCGCTCGCGGCCCCGCCGGACGCGCCCGACGCGCTCGTGACCGGGCACGGCGCCACCGACGCTGCCGTGCGGCCGGCGCTGGTACAGCACCCACCCCGCCAACGCGACGGCCCCCAGCCCGGCGCCCGCGACGACCTCCGGCGGCGGCTTCGGCACGGTGGACAGCCGGCTGCGCAGCGCCACCGGCCGGTTGAAGTCGGTCAGCGTCCAATCCCGGTCGCGGGCCACGCGGCGCAGCTCGCGGTCAGGGTTCACGGCGACGGGGTGGCCGACGGCCTCGAGCATCGGCAGGTCGGTGACCGAGTCCGAGTACGCGTAGCTCGCCGCGAGGTCGAGCCCGCGAGCCTCCGCCTCGGCGCGGATCGCGACCGCCTTCGACTCGCCGTAGCAGTAGAACGCAAGCGTGCCGTCGTAGCAGCCGTCGGCGTCCAGCCCTGGCTGGGTCGCGATGACGTGCGGCACGCCGAGGTACTCGGCCAGCGGTTTGACGACCTCGACGCCCGAGGACGACACGAGGTACAGGTCGCGACCGGCGCCGCGGTGCTCCGCAAACAGCTCGAGCGCCTCCTCGTAGATCAGCGGGTCGATGGTCTCCTGCAGCGTCTCACGCACGAGGCGCTGCACCCGTTCGGCGTTCCACCCACGCGTCAGCTCGAGCAGCGCGACGCGTGACCGCTCCATGCGCGCCTCGTTGGCCCCGAGCAGCTGGTACGCCAGCTGCGCGTACGCCCCCTTGACCACCACCGCCGGCGAGATGAGCCCCTCGCGGTACAGCGGGCGACCGAACGCCAAGGTCGACGACTTCGCCACGACGGTCTTGTCGAGGTCGAAGAACGCGGCAGCGCGCAGGGCGTCGTCAGCCATCACCGCAGCGTAGCCGCTGCCCTGTCTGCGGCCGCGGTGGCGCCGGCGGCGGCGTGGGGGCGGCGGGAGGCGCGCGCGTGTCGGACGGATGTCCACAGCGGCGGCGACCCGCGAATCCCACGCCAACCCTGCGGCCCGTAGCGTCGCCTGCGTCGTCGCCAGCCGGGCCGGGAGAGGAGGTGGCATGGTCCGCATGGAGGCACTGCCGGTCAGCGTCGAGCTGCCAGGGGTGCTCGCCGCCGAGGTCGCCGCGTTCGTCGAGGACGAGGCCGGCTGGCAGGTCGTCGGCGCGGGCGGGGCGTTGGCCCCGGTGCTGACCATCGCCGGGCGACCCGACGCCGGACCGCGCTGCGTCGTCGTCACCGACGGGGCGCCGCCGGCGGAGCTCGTCGCCGACGCGCTGCTCGCCGGAGCGCTCGACGTCGTGGCGTGGCCGGCCGAGCGCCAGCGCCTGCTGGAGGCGCCGTTGCGCGTCCGGGGCACCCAGGATCCCGCCGCCGCCCCGCCGGTGTTCCGCATCGCCGGCGTCTGCGGCGGTGCCGGCACGTCGACGGTGGCGCTGGCGGTCGCGGGACTTGTGGCCTGGGCGGGAGGTCGCGCGCTCGTGGTCGGCGGCGACGACCTGCTGGCGCTGGCGGGACTGGACGCCTGGGCCGGCCCCGGCGCCGTCGAGCTGGCCGCACTTGCGCCCGCTGACGCGGCGGCCGAGGTGGCGGCGCTCGCGCGGCCGGTTTCCGCGGTCGACGGCCTGACCGTCCTCGGCGGCGGCGGCATCGTCGGCGCCACCACCGGATGGCCGGCCGACGTCGTCGTGGCAGACCTGCGCGTTCCGGGTGACGTGCGCGGCGCCGATCTCGCCGTCGCGCGCTGCGACGGGTCGCTGCGCGTCGCCGCCGGCAGCCACGTTCCGGTCGTCGTAGTGGGGGACGGCCCGCTGGATCGTGCCGCCGCCGGCCGGCTGCTCGGGCGCACGCCGGTCGGGTGGTTGCCGCACTCGGCGCGCGTGGCACGCGCCGGCGTCGCGGGGCGGGTGCCGTCGGCGCTGCCGGGCTCGTGGCTCGCGGCGCTGCGCGGCGTGGTCACGCGGGTGCGTCCGTGACGGCGGCTGCGACGGTGGCGGCCGCTTTGGCGGTGCCCGGTGGCGCTGCGTCCGCCGGGGCGCTGCAGGTGGAGCGCGTCCGCCGGCGGGTCGCCGAGGACCCCCAGCTCGTCAACCGTGACGGGTCGGCTCCGGTGCTGGCGACGGTGCGGTCGGCGGTCGCCCGGGCGGTCCGCGAGGAGGGCGTGCTGCTGCCAGCGGCGGAGCTCGCCGCGTTGGTCCGCGACCTCGTCGACGCGCTCGCCGGTCTGGGCCCGGTGCAGCCGCTGCTGCGCGACCCCGCCGTCACCGACGTCATGGTCAACGGCGCCGACGAGGTCTGGGTCGAGCGCGACGGCGTCCTGCAACCCACCGCGATCCGGTTCCCCGACGCGGCCGCGGTCCACGCTGCGGTCCTGCGGGTCGTGGGGCCGCTCGGTCTGCGCCTGGACCGGGCGCAGCCGTTCGTCGACGCGCGGCTGCCCGACGGCAGCCGGCTCCACGCGCTGCTGCCGCCGCTCGCGCCCGGCGGACCGGTGGTGACCCTGCGCAAGTTCGCCGCGGTGTCGCACACCTGGGCGGCGCTCGCCGACACCGGCGCCGTGCCGGAACCCGCCGCTGCGATGCTGCGCGAGGCCGTCGCGGCGCGCCGGGCGGTGGTGTGCTGCGGGCGCACCGGCACCGGCAAGACGACGCTGCTCAACCTGCTGCTCGGCGAGGTGGGTGCCGACGAGCGCGTCGTCGTCATCGAGGACGCCCCGGAGCTGCGCCCCCGCTGCCCGCACGTCGTGCGCCTCGAGACGCGCCCGCCCAACGCCGAGGGCGCCGGCGCGGTGTCGGTGCGCGACCTCGTGCGCCAGTCGCTGCGCATGCGCCCGGACCGGATCGTCGTGGGCGAAGTGCGCGGTGTCGAGTTGGTCGACGTGCTCCAGGCGCTGGCCACCGGCCACGAGGGTTGCATGACGACGGTGCACGCCCGTGCCGCCGAGGAGGCGTTGGTCCGCCTCGAGGGGATGGCGCTGCTCGCGGGGCTGCCGCTGCCGGCCGCGAGGGCGCAGCTGGAGGTGGGCCTCGACGTCGTCGCCGCGCTCGGGCGCGGCCCCGACGGGCGTCGCGGGCTGGTGCAGGTCGCCGAGGTCACCGCCCGCGGCGGTGACGGGCCGTTGCGCGTGCGCGAGCTGTGGCGCCGGAGCGCGTGGTGAGCGCGCGCCTGCTGCCGTCGGACCCGCCGGACCGCGTGGCGAGGGCGCGCCCGCGGCGCTCCGAACCGCCTGCGTCGCCGCTGAACTTCGCCGTGCTGCTCGAGCTGGAGGCGGCGCTGGCGGCGGGCGCCGCGCCGCCGCAGGCCGCCGCCGCCGCGGCCGGCGACGGTGTGCTCGCGTCGGTGGCGCGCGAGGTGCGCCTCGGCCGCTCGCTGGCCGACGTCGCGGCCGGGGTGGCGACCGGCGACCCCGCGGCCGACCTGCTCGTGCGGGCGCTCGCCGTCGCGGAGGTGACCGGTGCGGGGTCGTTGCAGGCCGTCGAGCAGGCGGTCGCGGCGGTCCGCGACGAGGCGTCGTTGCGCCGGGTTGTGGCGGTGCGCACCGCGCAGGCCCGCGGCACCGCGGTGATCCTCGCCGCCGTCCCGCTCGCCGCGTGGGTGCTGCTCGTCGCGCTCGACCCCGTCGCGCTGCGCTTCTACCGGACGCCCCTCGGCCTGCTCAGCGCCGTGGTCGCGGTCACGCTGGCCGCCACGTCGTGGTCGGTCATGCGCCGGCTGGTGCGCCGCGCCGGCGCTGCCGCGGCCGCCGCCGACCCGCTGACGGCGCCGCGCCCGGCCCCGGACTGGCGCCGCGGTGCCGCACTTGCCGTTCCGATCGCCGTCATGGTCGGCGCTCTCGTCGCGCCGCCGCTCGGCGTCGCGGCCGCGGCGGTCGTCGGCTGGGTCGGCGCGCGGTCGCGAGCTCCCGCCGGTCCGCCGGCCGGCAGCGCGCCGGAGACGGTTGAGCTCGTGTCCGTTGCCCTGACCGCAGGCCTGTCGATCGGACCGGCGCTGGCGGCCGTCGCGCCGCTCGCGCCGGCGCCAGGTGACGCCGTGCTGACGGCCGCGGCGCGCCGGGTGCGGGCCGGCTGGGCCGTCGACGCCGCGCTCGACGGCTCCGGACTCGCGGTGCTCGGCACGACCCTGGCCGCGGCCGAGCCGCCCCCGCGGCGCCGGCGCTGCGCCGCCTGGCGAACGACCTGCGCAGCGACCGCCGGGCCGCCGCCGAGGAGGCCGCCGAGCGCCTCCAGCTCGCTCTCGTCTTCCCCACCACCTGCTGACCCTGCCCGCGTTCGTGGTCGGCGTCGTGCCACCGCTGTTGTGGACGACGCTCAGCCGCTGACGGGCAGGTCGGTCCGACCCCAAGGAGCTGCCATGCACCGAAACCCCTGTGTCGCCTCCGTTCCTGTCGTCGACGGCCGCCACGCCGGCGACGAGCCCGCCAGCGCGCTGCGCGGTGGGCTGTCCCGACGCGTCGAGCGTCTCCGCGACGACGGCGAGGAGGGCGCCCAGGCCGTCGAGTACGCCATGATCGGCGGCTTGGGTGCCGGTCTCATCGGCCTGCTGTGGGCGATCGTCGGCCGCACGGGCATCCTCGACAAGGTCATCGAGGCGCTGCTGAGTGTGCTGATCGAGCTGATCACCGGATGGCGGCCCCAGTGACGGAAGGAGGGGCGCCAGTGGTGCCCTCGCCTCCGACCGTCGTGGTGGCGGCACCGGCTCGGCGGCGCCACCGGCAGCCAGAGCCTCGAGCTCGCCCTGGCGGTGCCCGGCGTCGTCGTGCTGGTCGTCGTGCTGATCCACGCCGCCGTGCTCGGTGCCGACCTCGTGGCCGCGCAGGGCGTCGCGCGTGAGGCCGCGCGGGTCGCGGCGGTCGCCGACGACGCGACCGTCAAAGCGGCCGCCCAGCAGGCGGCCGGGCGCCGGCCGGTCGACGTGTCGCTCCATCCGCCGACGGCGGGACGGGCCCCAGGCGGCGCCGTCACGGCGACCGTCCGGCTGCGCAGCGCGGCGTTCGCACCGTTCGGCGCCACGGTGTGGCTGCCGGCGCAGGCCACGATGCGCGTGGAGCAACGATGACCACCGCAGCACTGCGGCGGCGACGACGCACGGCCGGGGCGCTGCGGTGCCGACGAAGCACTGCCGCGGCGCTGGCGCGGCCTCCGAGACCCCGCGGAGGACGGCGCGGTCGCCTTGCTCGTCGTGCTGCTCGCGAGCCTGCTGTTGGGCGCCGCCGCCGTCGGCCTGGTCACCGTGGTCGATGTCTCCCTCGCCGCGGCCCGGGCGCGCACGGCGGCCGACGCGGCGGCGCTCGCGGCGATGAGCAGCTCGCCGCTGGCCGGCGGCGACGACGCCCCGGCGGTGGCCGCCCGTGCGGCCGCCGCCGCCAACGGGGCGCGGATCGCGGCCACCGACGATCGCGGCTGGCCGTTGCGCTACGCCGTGCACGCCGCCGTCGCCCCGCGCACCCGCGTCGCGCGCAGCGTCGTCGCGGTGGTGCAGACGCGGGCGACGGCGGCGGTACGGCCCTCAGGGGCGCCGCTCGACCCGCCGTTAGTACCTGTAGGGATGGACGAGTGAGTCCGGGACTGCACTGCGTTACCCTTGGCTGTACGGCCTGGCCGTCGCGGCGTGTCGCAGCACGCGCGCCGCGGACCGCCCGACCGCGCCCGACGAGAACCAACCAGGAGCACCGGTGTCCTTGAAGCGCAACAAACCCGCCGCGCCGCCGCGCCCGCGCGAGGCGATCGAGCAGCGCGACGGGCTCACGATGCCCGACCCGCTGCGCGGGCAGGCGACGGGTCAGCAGGGCGGCGTCCGCTACGCGCTCGACGCCGTGCGGGCGCGCCCCGCTGGTCGCCGCGCGCTGTCGACGTTGGCGCTGCTGCTGTGCCTCGGGGGCGCCGGGATGTTCGCGTACCCGCTCGTGACCGACGTCTACGCCACCGAGGTGCTCCAAAAAGAGCTGGCCGACCGCTACCGCGCCCCCGAGTTCGAGCGGCGCTACGTCACCCGCACGATCGAGACCGGCGACCCGCTGACCCGCATCGTGCTCCCGCGCCTCGGCGTCAAGGCCCTCGTCGTGGAAGGCACCTCCACCGCGGCGCTGCGCGCGGGCGCCGGGCACTACCCGGGCACGCCGCTGCCCGGCGAGGACGGCAACGTCGCCATCGCGGGCCATCGCACGACCTACGGCAAGCCGTTCAACCAGCTCGACGAGCTCGACGTCGGCGACGTCGTGCGGCTCGAGACCCCGGTGGCGACCTACACCTACCGCGTGGTGCGGCATCCCGACGCCGTCAGCGGCTGCCCGAACGGCGCGTGCTGGGTGACGAACCCGGCGGACTGGGGCGTCGTCGCGCCAACGCGTGGAGCGATGCTCACGATGACGACCTGCCACCCCAAGGGCTCCGCCGCGCAGCGCCTGGTCCTGCGCGCCAAACTCGTGCGCACCGGACCTCCGCGCGCAAAGGGGCAGGGATGAGCGCCTCCCGGGCTGTCGCGATGCCGGCGACGCGCGGCGTCGTAGCCGTCGTGCTACGGATCCTCGCGGCGGTGACGCTCGCAACGAGCTGGTCGCTGGGGGCCGCGTTGCCCGCGGCAGCAGAGGTGGTCGACTTCGGCGTCGAGAGCCCGTCCGCCGGCGCGGTCGTGGCGTCGGCGACGCCGCTCGTCGCCTACGTCGACCGGACGACGCCGCCGCCTGACGAGGACGGCAACGTGCCCAAGGAGCGCGTCGAGATGCGCTCGCGCCTGCTCGACGGTGGTCGCAACCCGGTGTCGAGCAAGATCGTGCGGCTCACGCCCGGTGACCAGTCCGAGGTGCAGCCCGGGGTCGAGCGGGCGCGCTTCTTCGGTGAGATCAACCCGTACTCGCTGGTGTGGCTGACCGTGCCCGCCGCGGCGCCCAACGGTCGCTACATCCTGCAGGTCCAGTTCCAGAACACCGCCGGTGATGTGTCGCGCGACCCCAGCGAGTGGCGCGACCACCCGATCGTGCTCGACGCGCCACCGCCGGCCACGACGGCCACCGCCGAGGTCGCGGATGCCGCGGCCAAGCAGGTTCGCGTCGACTGGAACTCCGTCGACGTCCCCGACTTGCTCTACTACGACGTCGAACGCCAGGCCGGCGGGGGGGACTGGGTGGCGGCCGCCGCCGGCGTCGACCCCGGCACGACGACCGTCACCGACAGCGTCGGTGAGGCCGGGTCGTATCGCTACCGGGTCGTCGCCGTGCGCGCCGGCGCGGAGAAGGGGTCGACGCTGTCGTCGACCTCCGCAGCGACCGAGTCGGTCACGGTCGCCGCTGCGACCGAGCCGCCCCCGACGGACGGCGACGACGGCGACGACGAAGGGCCCGACGACACCGGCGGCGACGAGCCCGGCGACGATGAGCCCGGCGACGATGAGCCCGGCGACGGCGACGGCTCCGATGACGGGGGCTCCGAGTTCGAATTCGGCGACGATGTCGGCGACGGTGGCGACGCCGGCAGTGGCGGCGGCGACAGCGGTCGCGCCGGCGCCGACGCCGGCGGTGGCGCCGGCCGTGGCGGTGGCGGGAGCCGCCTCGTGCCGCGCGCCGGCGGGTCGACGTCGGCCGATGGCGGCGGCACCGGCTCGTCCGGCAGTAGCTCCGGGTTCGAACTGACCGGGATCACGCCGCGGGCGGCGGACGACGACGACGACGACAGCGGCAGCGACGGCTTCGGCGACGGCGACGGCGTCGACCTTGCCGACGCCGGCGACGACGAGCAGCAGCCCGCCGTCGCCGCGCCCTCCGACGTTGACACCTTCCGCAAGAAGCTCGACTACGGCAACCGCGGCGAGCTGGTCGAGCGCATCCCGAAGGACGTGGTCCGCGACGGCGGGTTCACCGAGGACGGCGGCACCCTGAGCATCGTCAACCGCGAACTCGACGAACAGCGGGTCCTGCCGGCGGTGGCGGGCGGGCTCGTGCTCGTGCTGTCGGCGGCGCACGTCCTGCGCTTCCTCAACGAGTAGGCCCCCGCTCGGCGAGTACCGCGGTCAGCAGTGCGACCGCGCCCCGCTTGTCCAGCGGCTCGTTGCCGTTGCCGCACTTCGGTGACTGCACGCACGACGGGCAGCCGTCGGCGCAGGCGCAGGTCGCCACGGCGGTCAGCGTGGCGCGCAGGTGGCGGTCGCCGCTGCGAAAGCCGCGCTCCGCGATCCCCGCACCACCCGGGTAGCCGTCGTAGATGAAGATCGTCGCGACGCCCGTGTCGGGATGCCACGCGGTCGACAGGCCACCGATGTCCCAGCGGTCACACATCGCGAACAGCGGCAGCAGGCCGATCGCGGCGTGCTCGGCCGCATGCGCGGCGCCCGGCACCCGTGCGGCGGGCAGCCCCGCCTCGGCCAGGACGCCGTCGGGCACGGCCAGCCACAGCGCGGTGGTGTCCAGGTGCAACCGCGGCAGGTCGAGCGACACGACGCCGAGCGACTCGTCGCTGAGGACCCGCCGGCGTTCGTAGCCCAGCACCTGCGTCGCGACCTCGACGCGGCCGAAGTGCAGCCGGCACCGCCCCCATGTCGCGGTGTTACGAACGGCCTGCACGGTGACGTCGGTGTCGCTGCGCGCGGAGGTGTACTCGTCGCCGTCGAACCGGCGCACCACGGCGGTGCGCTGCGCGAGGTCGAGCGTGTCGACGCGGTAGCTGCGGCCCTGGTGGAGATAGACCGCGCCGGGATGGACGGTGCGGAAGGCCCGCGCCTCGTCGACGTCGCCGACCAGTGCGCCCGTGTCGCCGTCGACGATGGTGAACGGCGCCCCTCCGGCGGAGCGGATCGACAGCCCCGCGGCGGGCGAGCCGCGGCCGGACCAGAACCAGCGTCCGCCCCGGGCCCGCAGGCGGCCGGCGGCGGCCTCCTGGGCGACGAGCGCCGCGACGTCCGCGGGCGCGAAGGTGTCGTCGGCGTCGTCCAGCGGCAGCTCGAAGGCGGCGCAGCGCAGGTGCGGTGCCAGCACGTAGGGATTCGTGACGTCGGCGACGGCCGCCTCCAGCGGACGGTCCCACAGCTGCGCCGGGTTGGCGACGAGGTAGTGGTCGAGCGGGTCGTCGGCCGCGACGAGGACCGCGACCGCCTCGCGGCCGCGGCGCCCCGCACGTCCGGCCTGCTGCCACAGCGACGCGACGGTGCCCGGCCACCCGGCGATGACTACGGCGTCGAGCGCGCCGACGTCGACGCCGAGCTCGAGCGCGTCGGTCGCCGCGACGCCGAGCAGTGACCCGTCGAGCAGGCCGCGCTCGACGCTGCGGCGCTCCTCGCCCAAAAAGCCGGCCCGGTACGCGAGGACGCGTTGCGGCGCGTCGCCGGTAGCCAGGCGCCGGCGGGCAGCCGCCGCGACCAGCTCGGCACCCTTGCGCGACCGCACGAACGCGAGCGTCGGGGTGCCGTCGGCGACCAGGCCGGCGAGCAGGTCGGCGGCCTCCGCCAGCGTCGAGCGCCGGGCGCCGGTCGCCGCGTCGACCAGCGGCGGCTCCCACAGCGCGAACGCGACCGGCGGGCGCGGCGAGCCGTCACGGTCGACCGTCGCGACCTCCAGGCCGGTCAAGGCGCGGGCATGCTCGCCCGGGTTGCCGATCGTCGCGGAGGCCAGCGCGAACAGCGGCGCGCTCGAGTAGTGGGCCGCCAGCCGGCGCAGCCGGCGCAGGATCGCGGCGACGTGCGCGCCGAACACTCCCCGCGCGACGTGGCACTCGTCCACGACGACCAGCGCGAGCCGATGCAGAAAGTCGCCCCAGCGGCGGTGCGCCGGCAGGATGCCAGCCGACAGCATGTCCGGGTTGGTCAACACCACGTTCGCGGTCCGGCGCACGGCCTCCCGCTCGCCGGCGGGCGTGTCGCCGTCGTAGGCGGCCGCGCGCACGTGCGGGAGGCGAAACGCTCGCAGCGCGCGCAGCTGGTCGTGCGCGAGCGCCTTCGTCGGCGCGAGGTACAAGGCGGTCGCCTTGTCGTCGACCAGCAGCCGCTCGAGCAGCGGCGGCTGGTAGCACAGCGACTTGCCGCTGGCCGTGCCCGTCGCGACGACGACGTGGCGACCGGCGCGCAGGTGGTTTCGCGCCTCGACCTGGTGGCGGTACAGCGACGGGATGCCGGTCAGGCGCAGCCGGTCGCCGAGCGGTGCGGGCAGGTCGTCGGGCAGCGCGACGGTGTCCGCCCGGCGTGCGGGCAGGTGCTGCAGCGCCACGACGCGCGGCCGCCCGGCCGCCGACGGATGCGCCGCGCCGAGCGCCGCGTCCAGGCGGCGCAGCACCGCGTCGGCATCCATCACCGCAAGGGTAGGCGCCGCCCGTCGACGCCCGTCTCAGGGCCGCGTGCGTTTCGCCCCGTCACGCGCCGGGAAGGTCAGCCGCGGCTGCCGTCGCCCGCGGCAGCGTTCGTTCGCAGCGTTTGCGAGGAGCCCCGTCGTGGAGTTGAGCCTGAACCACCGCAAGGAAGGTGACCGCACGGTCCTCGAAGTCGGGGGCGAGGTCGACGTCTACACGGCGCCCAAGCTGCGCGAGAAGCTCGTCGAGCTCGTCGGGGATGGCCACTACCAGATCGTCGTCGACATGACGAAGGTCGAGTTCCTCGACTCCACGGGCCTCGGTGTCCTGGTCGGCGGGCTCAAGCGCGTCCGGTCCCACGACGGCACCCTGTCGCTGGTGTGCAACCAGGAGCGCATCCTCAAGATCTTCCGGATCACCGGCCTGACGAAGGTCTTCCCGATCCACGACTCCCTCGACGAGGCGCTGCAGGACAGCGAATGACGCCGGACCCTCCCGACGGCGGGCCACGCGCCGCCTGATGGGCGACGTCGAGCTGCGGATCCCCCCCGACGTGCGCTACGTCGGGCTTGCGCGGCTCGTCGTCATGGTCGCGGCACGCCAGGCCGGCATGGTCCCGGACCGTGTCGAGGACCTCAAGATCGCGGTGAGCGAAGCGACGACCAACGCCGTGAACGCGCACCGCCGCGCCGACGAGCAACGGCCGGTGGTGCTCAGCTTCGGCGCCACCGCGGCAGGGCAGTTCGCGGTCACCATCGCCGACGCGGGCCCGGGCTTCGACCCCGCGCCGCCGGAGGCGCACGACCGGCGAGACTGGTCGCTGGAGAACGGGCTCGGCGTGACGTTGATCCGCGGGCTCGCCGACGACGTGGAGTTTCGCCACCACGCCGGGATGGTCGTGCACATGCGCTTCGCCGTGGACATCGACGACCGCAACGCGGCGCTGGACGCCTGACCGCGGCGACGTCCACGCCTCCGCCGACACGGCGACACCGCGCCGCCGCTAGCATCCCCGCGGATCGATCCGAGGAGCGGGCAACGGGCGTGGACAGCCGCATCGCCGACACCGTCGCGGCCTACGACGCCGCGGCGCCGGCCTACCAACAGGCGTGGCGCCAACGCCGCCCGCTCGACGCCATCCGCAAGTTCGGTGGCCTCGTCGGCCGAGGTGGGCGCGTGCTCGACGTCGCCTGCGGCCCGGCCCTGGACGTGCGGCTGTTGCGTGACGCGGGCCTGTCGGTCGTCGCGGGCGACCGCTCCCACGAGTCGATGCGCCTGGGGCGGATGCTGTTCCCCAAGGGCGCGCTGGCCCGCTGGGACTTTCGCCGCCTGCCGTTTCCCGACGCGAGCTTCGACGGCATCTGGGCGCCCGCGGCGCTCCAACACCTGCCGCGCGGTCAGATCCGCCCGACGTTGGCCGAGTGGCGCCGCGTCCAGCGCGCCGGCCCGTTGTTCGTGACGTTCCGCGAGGGCGACGGCGAGCTCGAGCCGGTCGAGGACCCGCCCGCCGGGACGGTCTACGCGACCACGATCAGCGCCGCGCAGCTGCGCGCGCTGCTGCTCGCGGCCGGCTACCGCGAGGTCGAGGTCGAGTCGCGCCCCGACCCGCTGGAGCGCACCGACGTCACGTGGCTGTACGGGTGGGGGCGCCTCTGACGCGCGCGCCGGCCACGGCGGCCGCGGGTCAGACGAAGGCGGAGGCGAAGATCAGCGACACGATCGTCATGACCTTGACGAGGATGTTCATCGCGGGGCCCGAGGTGTCCTTGAACGGGTCGCCGACGGTGTCGCCGACGACGGCGGCCTTGTGCGGGTCGGACCCCTTGCCGCCGTGGTGGCCGGCCTCGATGTACTTCTTCGCGTTGTCCCACGCCCCGCCGGAGTTCGCCATGAAGATCGCCAGCGCGAAGCCGGACACGAGCGCGCCGGCGAGGAAGCCGCCGAGGGCGTCGACGGAGAGGAAGCCGATGACCAGCGGGACGACGATCGCCAGGCCGCCGGGCACGAGCATCTCGCGCAGCGCGGCGCTGGTGGAGATGTCCACGCAGCGGGCGTAGTCGGCGACCGCCCCCGGGCGGCCCTCGCGCAGGCCGGGGATCTCGCGGAACTGGCGGCGGACCTCCTCGATCATCCGGTTCGCGGCCCGGCCCACCGCGCTGATTGTCAGCGCCGAGAACAAGAACGGCAGCATCGCGCCGATGAACAGGCCCGAGAACACCGCGACGTCGCCGAGGTTCAGCGAGATCTGGCCGCCGTCGGCCTGGATCGCCTGCTCGAACGCCTTGAACAGGGCGAGCGACGTCACCGCCGCCGAGCCGATCGCGAAGCCCTTCGCGACCGCCGCGGTGGTGTTGCCCAACGAGTCGAGGCTGTCGGTGACCTCGCGGACCTCCGGCGGCAGCTGCGCCATCTCGGCGATCCCGCCGGCGTTGTCGGCGATCGGGCCGTAGGCGTCGACGGACACCACGACGCCGGTCGTGGCGAGCATGCCGATGGCGGCGAGCGCGATCCCGTAGATGCCGGTCAGCGGGTCGTTCGGATCGGCGAAGTCGGCGGCGAAGTAGGCGACGCCGATGGCGATGACGACGAGCACGACCGCCGAGGCGACCGACAGCATGCCCGCCGAGATGCCGCTGAGAATCGTCGTCGCCGGCCCGGTTTCCGACGACGCGGCGATGTTCTTGACGGGGGGGTAGTGGTCGGACGTGTAGTACTCGGAGACGAAGCCGATGCCGGTGCCGACCGCCAGGCCGGCGACGACGGCCAGCGGGAAGCCCCACCAGTTGTCGACCACGTCGCCGAAGAACAGGTAGCCGAACACGAAGGCGAAGATCACCGTGAGCAGGGCCGCGACGTTCGTGCCGCGGTGCAGCGCCGCGGACAGGTCCTTGCCGGTGGCGTTGGGC
Organism: Egibacteraceae bacterium; assembly: GCA_030446745.1. Lineage (GTDB taxonomy): Bacteria > Actinomycetota > Nitriliruptoria > Euzebyales > Egibacteraceae > JAUJMS01. The sequence goes on from JAUJMS010000007.1 coordinate 121,540, forward strand.
TTGGTCTTGACGAAGAACGCCCCGACGATCGACGCGACCATTCCGAACGCGCCGATCGCGAGCGGGTAGACCAGCCCGGGGGCGCGCAGCGGCCCGGTGAAGGCGAACGCGGCCAGCGCGATGGGTGCCACGATCGAGCCGGCGTAGGACTCGAACAGGTCGGCGCCCATCCCGGCGACGTCACCGACGTTGTCGCCGACGTTGTCGGCGATCGTCGCGGGGTTGCGCGGGTCGTCCTCGGGGATGCCGGCCTCGACCTTGCCGACGAGGTCGGCGCCGACGTCCGCGGCCTTGGTGTAGATGCCGCCGCCGACGCGGCTGAACAGCGCGATGGAGCTGCCGCCTAGGCCGAACGCGGTGACGACCTCGAACGCCCGGTCGACCTGCAGGATCTGCACGAACAGCACGTAGGCGATGGACAGCCCCAGCAAGGCGAGCCCGGCGACGGTGAAGCCCATGACCGCGCCACCCCGGAACGCGAGCGGCAGCGCGACCTGCGCCCCAGAACGCGCGGCCTGCGTTGTCCGTGCGTTGGCCAGCGTCGCGACCGTCATGCCGACGAAGCCCGCCAGGCCGGACAGGACCGCCCCCGACACGTACGCCAGCGCGCCCCACGGCCGGCCGTAGGGCAGAAAGATCGCGATGAGCGCCGTCATCAGCACGACGAACCCGGCGACCGCGAGATACTCACGGCGCAGGAACGCGCGCGCGCCCTGCTGGATGGCGGTCATGAGCTCCACCATCCGGGCGTTGCCGGGGTCGGCCGACTTGACGGCTCCGTAGAACGTCCCTGCGAGGCTCAGGCCTGCGAGGGCCGCGATCGCGCTGAAGTACGGGGTCGATTCCATGACGTCTCCGAGCGGTTGGCGTCAACAACGGCGGGGGCGAGGAGCCCCCGGTGCGGTCAGGTCCGAGCGGTCTGGGTCAGTCCCGTTCCGGGAGCCGCGAGCAGTGCGGTGAGGGCGGAGTCGACGAGCCAGAAGTACTCGGCACCGCCGAGGGTGAACTCCTGGTAGCCGCCGTCGGTGGCGAGGACGTGGATCATGCGGATCGATCCCTGTCGTGGTCCAAGACGTCGTCGAGTGCGTCGGTGCGGACGAAGACCTGGCGGGCGATGCGTTCGCCGACGGTGCGGTCGCGGCCGTCGACGCGCAGCACGAGCGGCCCGTCGAACGGATGCTTGTCGCGCACCTCGACGACGACGCCGGGACGCAGCCCGAGGGTGCCGAGGAACGCCACGACCTCCGGGTCGGTCGACCCGGGCACGGCCACGACCGCCCGGTCGCCCGGCTCGAGGTCGTACAGCGGCGGGGTGTCGGGCGGCTCGGCGGCTTCGCGTGCGGGGATCGGGAAGCCGTGCGGGCACGTCGTCGGGCGGTCGAGCGCGATGTGCAGGCGCTCTTCGACCTCGTCGGGCAGGTCGTGCTCGAAGGTGGCGGCGAGGCGGTCGGCCTCGTTCCACGGGTAGCCGAGCATGTCGGACAGGAACCGCTCGACGATGCGGTGGCGCCGCATCGCGGCCGCGGCGGCCCGCCGCCCGCCGGCCGTCAGGCGCACCCCCTTGTACGGGGTGTGGGCGAGGAAGCCGCCGCGCGCGAGGCGCTTGACCGTCGCCGTCACCGTGCCGGGTGTCAGGCCCAGCGCCTCGGCGAGGTCGCCGGTGGCCGCGTTGGGCTGGCGCCGGGTCAGGCGGTACACCGCCTTGAGCGCCTCGCGCTCGGATTTCGACAGGGCCGCGCTGGGGTCCACGGGCGGCAACGCTACGGTTTTGCTCCCTCAAACTTCAAATCCACACGCCGCCGTCGGAGCTGCCCGGTCGTGTCGCAGGGCGCCGCTAGCCTGCCGGGTATGAGTGCGCTGCAGCGGGTACGCCGCGCCGACCGCGAGGCCGCCGAGGACCGCCTGTCGCCGGCGGGGACGCGCTCGGCCGCCTCGCGTGGGCGCGCCCAGCCGGAGCCCCCGGACTCCGACCGCACCGCCTTCGAGGTCGACCGCGACCGCATCCTGCACAGCAAGGCGTTCCGGCGCCTGAAGCACAAGACGCAGGTGTTCCTGGACCCCGACGGTGACCACTACGTCACCCGCCTGACCCACGCCCTCCAGGTGACCCAGGTCGCGCGGGCGCTCGCGGTGGGCCTGGGACTGAACGAGCCGCTGGCCGAGGCGATCGCGCTAGGCCACGACGTCGGCCACTCGCCGTTCGGCCACACCGGCGAGCAGGCGCTGTCGCCGTACGTCGACGGCGGCTGGCACCACGCCGCGCAGAGCGTGCGCATCTTCGACGTGCTCGACCCGGCGAACCTCACCGAGGAGGTGCGCGACGGGATCCGCGCCCACACCTGGCGGATCACGCCGGGGCCGGCGACCCCCGAGGGCGCGTGCGTCCGCTACGCCGACCGCATCGCCTACCTGTCGCACGACGCCCAGGACGCCGTCCGCGCGGGGTTGCTCGCGCCCGGCGACTTCCCCGCCGCGGTGCGCGACGCTCTGGGACCGCCTGGCGGGCGCTGGGTCGGGGCGCTGGTCACCGCGGTGCTCGACGCGAGCGCCGCCGCGGGAACCGTCACCATCGTCGCGGACGCGGGCGCGGTGATGGCCGAGCTGCGCGCCTTTCTGTTCGCGCGGGTCTACGACCGCGCGGGCGCCGGGCCTCGCTCCGCCGCCGCGGTCACGGTCATCCGCCGGCTCGTCGAGCACCACCTCGCCCACCCCGCGGCCATCCCGGCGACCTACCGCGAGACCGGGGCGCCGCCCGCGACGCAGGTCGTCGACTACGTCGCCGGGATGACCGACCGCTACGCCGTCGCGACCTACGAGCGGCTGTTCGGCGAGCGTCTCGCCGTGTCCTGACTACCCGCCGCTGGCAGCCGCCCGCCGCTGCGCCGAGTCACGCCGCCGCTGCGCCGCCTCGCGCCGGCGCTCGAGGCGCCCGACGAGCACCCACAGCTCCATCGGCAGCGAGTGCGGCGTCACCGACAGCGGCGCGCGCCGCGCCGCGGCCTCGAAGCGACCCTCCAGGCGGCGGCGAACGCCGGCGCGCGCGAGCACCGGCGCGGGGTCGTGGAGGTAGATGCCGACCAGCGGCATCGGCGACCGCCCGCGCCCGATCTCGTCGACGCGCACGGCGGCGACCTCGTCCCAGCCGACCGCGCCGACGCCCGGCAGGTACACCGCGTCCGCGTCGTAGGCGACGAGCGGCTCGCGGCGCAACAGGCGCACGACGAGCCGGAATGCCAGCGCACCCCACAGCGTTGCGAGCAGTGCCCACGCCAGCGACCAGGCCGGCTCGCTGCCGGTGACGCCGTCGGCGACCAGCAAGCCGACGAAGACGCCCGCGAGCGCGGCGAACGCCGCGAGCCCCGCAGCGGCCAGGGCGAGCTTCCAGCGCACGGGGCGCACGACCTCGCCGCCCCGTGCCTCGATGGCGGTCCAGTCCGGCGCCGGCATCCCCGAATGGTGCCACGCGTTGCCGCGGCGCGGTGTTGCGAACGAACCCGACGAGTACTGTGAGAACGATGGCGAAGAATCTGGTGATCGTCGAGTCGCCCACCAAGGCGAAGACGATCGAGAAGTACCTCGGCCCGGACTACCGGGTGCTCGCGTCGTACGGCCACGTCCGCGACCTGCCGCGCAGCGACTTCGCCGTCGAGGTCGGCAACGGCGACGTGCACCTGCGCTACGAGGTCCCCAAGTCGTCGTCCAAGCACGTCAGCGCCATCCGCAAGGAGGCGAAGGCCGCGGAGCGCGTCTACCTCGCGACCGACCTCGACCGCGAGGGCGAGGCGATCGCCTGGCACGTCGCCGAGGTCGCCGGCGTCGACCCCACCGAGGAGAACCGGGTCGTCTTCGCCGAGATCACCCGCGACGCGATCCTCGACGCGTTCAGCCATCCACGACGCATCGACGCGGCGCTCGTCGACGCGCAGCAGGCGCGCCGGGCGGTGGACCGCATCGTCGGCTACCGGCTGAGCCCGACGCTGTGGCGCAACGTCGCCAGCGGCATCTCCGCGGGGCGCGTCCAGTCGGTCGCGCTGCGCCTGATCTGTGACCGCGAGGACGAGATCCGCCGCTTCGTGGCGCAGGAGTACTGGTCGCTGCACGGCGCGTTCGACCGGACCGGAACCGCGTTCAGCGCGGACCTGCACCGCGTCGGCGACGCCCGGGTCACGACCCCCAAGACCTACGCCGAGCAGGCCGAGAAGGGACGCGCCGACGGCTACCTGCTGATCGGCGACGAGGCCACCGCGACCGCGCTGGTCGACCGCAGCCGCAGCGTGGCGACGTGGACGGTCGCCGACGTGACGCGGCGCGAGACGCGCCGCAACCCCGCCCCGCCGTTCACCACCTCGACGCTGCAGCAGGAGGCGGAGCGCAAGCTCGGCTTCGCGCCGGGGCGCACGATGCGCGTCGCGCAGCAGCTGTACGAGGGCATCAACCTCGGCACCGAGACCGTCGGGCTCATCACCTACATGCGCACCGACTCGGTCAACCTCGGCGACACCGCGCTCGCGGAGCTCGGCGAGCTCGTCCGCGAGCAGTACGGACCGCGCTACGCGCTCGACAAGCCACGGCGGTACAAGGGCACGGCGAAGGGCGCCCAGGAGGCGCACGAGGCGATCCGCCCCACCAGCGCCCGGCGGCTGCCGGCGGCCGTGGCGGCGCGGCTGGACCGCGACCAGCTGGCCCTGTACGAGCTGATCTGGAAGCGCACCGTCGCGACGCAGATGGCGCCCGCGGTGTTCGACAACGTGCGCGCCGACCTCGTCGGCACCGACGCGCAGGGCACCGAGCTGCGCTACCGCGCCACCGGTCAGGTGCTGCGCTTCGACGGCTTCATCGCCGCCTACGTCGAGTCGCGCGACGACGACGAGGACGACACGGCGACCACCCGCGAGCTGCCCGACCTCGTCGACGGCCAGACCCTGACCCTGACCGACGTGCGCCCCGACCAGCACTTCACCACGCCGCCCCCGCGCTTCACCGGCTCGAGCCTGGTCAAGACCCTCGAGGCCGAGGGCATCGGCCGCCCGTCGACCTACGCCTCGATCATCCAGGTGCTCGTCAGCCGCGAGTACGTGCGCGTCGACTCGCGGCGGTTCTACCCGACGCCGCTCGGCGAGGTCGTCGTCGCCTACCTCAAGCAGCACTTCGGCGAGGTCGTCGACGTGTCGTTCACCGCGCGGATGGAAGACGAGCTCGACGAGATCGCCGGCGGGGCCGAGGCGTGGGGTCCGATGGTCAGCGAGTTCCTCGCCGAGGTCGACGACTGGATCGCCGAACGCAAGCCGGAGCGCCCCCGCATTCCCATCGAAGGCGCGAGCTGCCCGGAGTGCGGCGAGTCGATGGAGAAGGTGTTCTCCGGCAAGTCGCGGCAGTGGTTCGCGTCGTGCCACCGCTGGCCCGAGTGCAAAGGCACGCTGCCGCTGGACAGCTACGGCAACGTCACGACCGTCGAGCAGCTGCAGGTCGACCACGACGTCGCGTGCCCCGAGTGCGGCAAGGGCACGATCCGCCGCGACGGCCGCTTCGGCCCCTTCTACGGCTGCCAGGACTACCCGTCGTGCAAGGGCATCGTCAACGTCGAGAAGCGCATCGGCATCGCGTGCCCCAACTGCAAGGTCGGTGCGCTGACCGAGCGCACCAGCCGCTACGGCAAGCCGTTCTACGGCTGCAACCGCTACCCGGACTGCGACTTCGTGCTCTGGACGCAGCCGCTGGCGCAGCCCTGCCCCAACTGTGGCGGCCCGCTCAAGGCGCCGCGCAAGAACGCGCGCAACCCGGTGGCGGTGTGCGCGTCCTGCGAGGCGTCGGTGCCCGTTGCCGCCGACGCGCCGCGGGTGCAGGCCGAGGAGTACGTCCCGCGCCGGTCAGCCGGCGGCGCGGACGACGCCGAGCAGGCCGGTGCCCGCGCCGGCTGACGCCGGCACGACCCGAACGGCGGGGTTGAGCGCCGGCCCGGCGACGTCGCGGCTGCGGTCCGCCAGCGCGGCCGCCGGGCGCGCGAGGCGCTGAGCCAGCGGCCCGACGACCGGCGCACAGCGCGTCCACGCGCGGTTGGCCAGCGGGTGCACGACCCGGCGCACCGGACCCAGGTGGAACGCGTCGCCTTCGAACCGCCACACCCGCACCTGCGCGCCCGTCGCGCGAACGAGCAGCTCTTCCAACGCCGGCGCGTCGAGCGGCCCGATGTGCGGCGCGTACCCGGACCAGCCGCCGAGGTAGCCCGACTCGTCCGGGGTCGACACGACGAGCAGCCCGCCGGGGGCCACGCGCTCGAACAGCGCCCGCACGAACGCCAGCTGCTCGCGCGGGGCGACGTGCTCGACGACCTCCATGCCGGTCACCAGTGCCGCGCTGGCCGGCGCGACCTCGGACAGCGCGGCGTGCACGGCGACGTCGGGGAACGCCGCCGTGGCGATCGCGCGCACCGCCGGGTCGCGGTCGACCAGGTGCAGCCGCGCACCCAGTCCCGCCGCGACCCACGCCGCGAGGGCCCCGGTGCCGCTGCCGACGTCGACCATCGTCGCGCCGCGGGCGACGCGTAGGCCGAGGTCGCGCGCCGCGAGGTAGTTCGCGACGTGGCGCAGCAGCGCTCGCGCGGTCCCGGCTCCGCCCACGTCACCGCCCTCGGCGTTGAGGTACAGCGCGCCGCGCGCGGCCTCGACGGCGTGCAGGTAGGCCGCGACGTCGGCGACGGCGTCGGCCAGGCCGTCCAGCCGCGGGCGCAGCGCGTCGGTCGAGGCGTCGGTGGCGATGGCGGTCCCCCGGAGCGCGAGGTCGCCCGGAGGGCTCACCCGGTAGGCTTTCGTGGCGCCGCAGCGTATGCCGGTGCGACGCCCGGCACCACCGTCGGACGAGGGGGAGGCCATGGCGGGCCAGGAGCAGGCGGCGGTCGGCTCGCTCGTCGGCGATGGCGCGGCGGGACTCGGTGGCTCGGCGTACCGCGACCTGCTGCGCAACCGCAACTCGCGCCACTACTTCGGGGCGGCGCTGGTCTCCAGCCTCGGCGACTGGACCGGCTTCGTCGCGCTGCAGGCGCTGGTGTCGCTGCTGTACGCAGGCAACCCCCGCTTCGCGCTGTTCAGCCTCGGCGGGATCATGATGGCGCGGCTGCTGCCGAGCCTGATCATCGGCCCGGTGTCGGGCGTGCTCGCCGACCGCTACGACCGCAAGCGGCTCATGGTCGCCACCGACCTCGTGCGCGGGACGCTGTTCGTGTTCGTCGCCTTCTCGCGCAACCTGACGACGCTGTTCTTGCTGACGTTCGCTGTCGAGTGCCTTGCGCTGCTGTTCCTGGCCGCCAAAGACGCGACGCTGCCGACGATCGTCGACAAGCGCCACCTCACGCAGGCCAACCAGCTCAACCTGCTGCTCGCCTACGGCACGCTGCCCGCCGGCGCGCTGCTCGCCACCGCGATCACCACCGCGCTGGTCGCCGCGGGCGTCGCCGGTCGCACCGCCACGGTCGTCGTGCTGCTCGTCGACGCCGCGACCTTCTTCGTCGGGGCGGCGCTGATCTCACGGCTGCGCCTGCCGGCGCACGGCCGCCGGCGCGACAGCCAGGAGGAGTCCACCGGCGTCGTCGACGAGCTCCGCGAGGGCGTGCGGTTCATCCGCGGCCTGCCGCTCGTGCGGGCGCTGATCATCGGCGTCGTCGGGGTCTTCTTCGGCGCCGGCGTCGTGGTGTCGGTCGGCCCGGAGTTCGTCCGCTCGTCGCTTGACCGCCCCGCGACGGACTGGCCGCGGCTGATGACCGCCGTCGGCGCCGGCCTGGTCGCGGGGATCCTCGCGGTGCCGAGCGCCACCCGGCGGGTGCCGAAGGAGCGGCTGTTCCCGATCTGTCTTGCCGCCACGGGTGCGATCGGCGCGGTCATGGCGTTTCTGCCCAACTTCCCGCTCGCCCTCGGCTTCGGGTTTCTGCTCGGTGCGGCCGCGGGGCTGAGCTTCGTTCAGGGCTACACGCTGCTGCACGAGTGCACCGACGACGAGACCCGGGGGCGGACCTTCGCCGCCTTCTACACCGCGACGCGCATCGCGCTGTTCAGCGCGCTCGGGCTCGCCCCGTTCCTGGCCGGCGCGATCAGCGGCTCGCTGGTGCTCAACGGGCGCCTGCTGCGGCTGTCGGGGGTGCGGATCACGATCTTCGCCGGCGGCCTCGTGGCGCTGTATGCGGCGCTCAAGGCGTTGCGCGGCATGTATCGCGCGCTCGGGGAGGACGCCGACCGGCCGATGCGCATCCCCGGGGCTCCGGCGATGCCTGCGCGCACCGGCGGGGTGTTCGTCGCGTTCGAGGGGGTCGAGGGCGCGGGCAAGTCGACGCAGGTCGCGGCGCTCGTCGCGACGTTGGAGGCGGAGGGCCGTCAGGTGCTCGTCACCCGCGAGCCGGGCGGGCCGCCGGTCGCCGAGCGCATCCGCGACGTGCTGCTCGACCCCAACGCCGCCGGGATGGACCCGCGCACGGAGACGTTGCTGTACGCCGCCGCCCGTGCCGAGCATGTGCCCAAGATCGGCGCGCCGGCGCTGGAGGCCGACAAGATCGTCGTGTGCGACCGGTTCATCGACAGCTCGCTGGCCTACCAGGGCTTCGCGCGCGAGCTCGGCGACGCTGACGTCTACGAGGTCAACCGCTGGGCCGTCGGCGGGGTGCTGCCCGACGTCGTCGTGCTGCTCGACCTCGCACCCGACGAGGGGCTGCGCCGGGTCCGCGCGCGCAGCGACCGGCGGGCGCGTGCGGAACGGGCCCGGCCCGGGCCGCGCCCCGTGCGCCTCGGCGACGACTGGCGTGGCCAGGCCGCGCCCGACCGCCTGGAGTCGGAGGACCTCGAGTTCCACGAGCGCGTCGCGCGCGGCTACCGCGAGCTGGCCAAGCGCGACCGCGGTCGCTTCGTCGTCGTCAGCGCCGACGCCGACGCCGGCACGGTCGCGCGGTCGGTGCGCACCGCCCTGCACCCGTGGATCCCCCTGCCGCCGGCGACCAGGGCGACCGGCGCGCGCGCCGCGAGCGAGCACGAGACGGGGTGACGGCGGCACACGTCTGGGACGTGCCGGGGCAGGAGCGCGCCGTGGCGGTGCTGCGCGGCGCCGCCGAACGCGGCGAGGTCGGTCACGCGTGGGCCTTCGTCGGCCCGGCCGGCGTCGGTCAGCAGGCGGCGGCGCGTTGGCTGGCCGCCACCTTGAACTGCCCCCGGCCCGATCCGCCGTGCGGCGCCTGCGACGTGTGTGCCCGCTGCCTTCGCGGCACGCACCCGGCCCTCGCCGAGTTCGTGCCGACCGGGGCGTTCCACCGTGTCGACGACGTGCGCGACACCTGGCTGCGCGCGTCGTCGCGGTCGCTGGTCGAGGGCCGCGTCAAAGTGCTGCGCGTCGTCGACGCCGACCGGCTGAACGAGGCTGCCGCGAACGCCTTCCTCAAGGCGCTCGAGGAGCCGCCGCCCGCGACGGTGTGGATCCTCGACGTCGCCGATCCCGACGAGCTGCCCGACACGATCCTGTCCCGCTGCCGCGCGCTGCGCTTTCCGCCGTGGCCGCTGCCGGTGCTCGAGCGCGAGGCGGAGCGCCTGGGGATCGTCGACCCGGCCGAGCGAGCGCTGGCGGCGCGCGCCGCGCTGGGGTCGCCGCTGACGCTGCGGCGGCTGGCCGCCCCGGGCGGTCTGGACGACCTGCGGGCGCACCGCGCGCTGCCGCGCCGCCTGCGCGAGGAGGTCAGGCCGTCGCGCTCACCGCGACGCGGGCGCTCGACGACGAGGTGAAGCGCCGGACCGCGGTGCTCAAGGCCGAGGGCCGTGACGAGCTGGCCGCGCTCGCCGAGCGCTGCGGCGGCGAACCGCCCCGCGGCGCGGTGAAGCAGCTCGAGGACCGCTGGGCGCGGCGCGAGCGCGAGACGCGCGTCGCGACGCTGCAGGCGGCGCTGGACGACCTCGTCGCCTGGTACCGCGACGTGCTGCTCGTCGGCGCGGGCGGGGCGCCGGCGGCGGCGGTCAACGTCGACGCGGCCGACGCACTGCGCGCCGACGCCGCGGCGTTGGGGCCGCGGCGCGCGTTGCGCGCCGTCGACCTTGTCCTCGCCGCGCGCGAGGACCTGGAGCGCAACGTGGCGCACGGCCTCGCCCTGGAGTCGCTGTTCCTGCAGCTGTCCGCGCTGACGCTGACCTAACACGCCGCCCGCATGCGCGCTTATTGCGATAGAGTTGCAATAAGCGAGCACTTGCGAGGCAACGGCATGCACATCCCCGACGGCTTTCTGTCCCTGCCGACCGCCGCGGCCACCGGGGCGGTGTCCGCGAGGGCGTCGCCTACGCCCTGCGCGACGCCCGCCGCCGGCTCGACGAGCGGCAGGTGCCGCTGGTCGGGCTCACCGCCGCGTTCGTGTTCGCCGTGCAGATGGTGAACTTCCCCGTCGCGCCGGGCGTCAGCGGCCACCTGCTCGGCGGGGCGCTCGCCGCCGTGCTGCTCGGCCCGTGGCTCGGTCTGCTCGTGCTGACGACCGTGTTGCTCGTGCAGGGCGTGTTCTTCGGTGACGGCGGCATCACCGCGCTCGGGGCGAACGTCACGCTCATGGGGCTCGTCGGCGCCGTCGTCGGCGCCGGCGTTTTCCGGCTGTTGACCGCGCTGCTACCGCGCGGCCGGCGTGCCTTCCTGGTCGCCACCGGCGTCACGGCGTGGCTCACGGTCACCGTCGCGAGCGCGCTCGCCACCGCGTACCTGACCTACGGCGGCTTCGCGGGCGCGGAGGCGGCCGGGACCCTGCTGCCGGTCATGGTCGGGATCCACGCGCTGATCGGCATCGGCGAGGCGGCGATCACCGTGCCGGTCGTCGCCGCCGTGCTCACCGCACGCCCCGACCTGTGCGCGCACGCCGACCGCCTCGCGCCCCGCGCGGGCCGCGGCCGCGGTGTGCGGCTGCGGCGCCTGGTCGTCGCCGGACTCGCGGCGGCGCTGGTCGCCGGCATGGGCCGGTCGGCGCTCGCGTCGACCCAGCCCGACGGGCTCGAGGCGTCGGTGCTGCGCACCACGTGCGCCGACGCCCCCGACCCGGCGGCGTGTCTCGCGCAGGCGTCCGGCGACCCGGTGTACGACGCGGCGCCGCTGCCCGACTACGCCGGTGGCTGGCGGTCGGGCCTGGTCGGCGTGGCCGCCGCCTTCGCCGTCGGCGCGGGGCTGCTCGCGGTCGCGCGACGCCGGCGGCCGTCCTCTCGGCCTGCGGAGTCGCGCACGACGTGAGCGGCGGGCACGGCGTCGGCGGCGGCGCCGACATCGAGACCGTCGCCGCGGGCGACTCGCCGGTGCACCGGCTCGACCCCCGGGTCAAGATCGTCGGCCTGGTCGGGCTCGCCGTCGTCGCCGCCTCGACACCGACCGGGGCGTGGGCCGCCCTCGCGGCCTACCTCGCACTGGCCGCCGGCCTCGCGGCGGTCGCCCGGCTGCCGCTGCGCTACACCGCGCGGCGGATGGTCGTCGAGGTCCCGTTCCTGATCGCCGCGGCGCTGCTGCCGTTCCTCGCCCCCGACGGCGCGGCGCGCGCCGCCACGGTGGCGCTGAAGCTGACCGCGAGCGTGTTGGCGATGGTGGTGCTCAGCTCGACGACGCCGTTCCCGCGGCTGCTGCGCGGCTTCCAGGCGCTTCGCGCGCCGGCGGTGCTGCTGCTCATCGTGTCGTTCATGTGGCGCTACCTGCACGTCCTCGGCGACGAGCTGGCGCGGCTGCGCACCGCCCGCGACGCCCGCGGCTACCGCGGACGCTGGCTGTGGCAGGCCGGCGCGACGGGGTCGCTGATGGCGACGCTGTTCGTGCGCGCGCTCGAACGCGGCGAGCGCGTCTACCTCGCCATGACCAGCCGCGGCTTCACCGGGGCGGTGCCGACAACGGTCGGCGCAGCGTTGAGCCTCCGGCGCACAGACGTCGCGTTCGGCGTCGCGCTCGGCGCGGCGCTGCTGTCTGCCCGGCTGTTGCTCGCGTGACCACCCCCCCGGCCGTCGCCCTGCGCGACGTGCACTTCTCGTATCCCGACGGGCACGTGGCGCTCGACGGGTTATCGCTGACCATCGCTCCCGGCGAGCGCGTCGCGGTTCTCGGCCCCAATGGCGCCGGCAAGTCGACGCTGTGCCTGCACCTCAATGGCATCCTGCGCCCGCAGTCGGGGTCGGTGGCGGTCGGGGGCCTGGCCGTGGAGGCGGCCAACCTCGCGGAGGTCCGCCGGCGGGTCGGCGTCGTGTTCCAGGACCCCGACGACATGCTGTTCATGCCGACCGTCGCCGACGACGTGGCGTTCGGCCCGGCCAACCTCGGCCTGCCCCGCGACGAGATCGCCGCCGCGGTGGCGCGTGCCCTCGACCGCGTCGGGATGGCCGCCGTCGCGGACCGCCCGCCCCACCACCTGTCGTTCGGCCAGCGCAAGCGGGTCGCCACCGCCGCGGTGCTCGCGATGGACCCCGACGTGCTCGTGCTCGACGAGCCGTCGTCCAACCTCGACCCCCGCGCGCGCCGCGAGTTCGGCGAGCTGCTCGCCACCCTGGACCAGACGCTGGTCATGGTCACCCACGACCTGCCCTACGCCGCCGAGCTGTGCGCTCGGGCCGTCGTGGTCGACGCCGGCCGGGTCGTCGCCGACGGCCCGGTGCGCGACGTGCTCGCCGACGCGGCGCTGCTCGCCGCGCACGCGCTGGAGCTGCCGGCCGGCTTCAGCCTCGAGCGTCTCCGTGGCTGAGCGGGCCGTCGAGCTGGCGCTCGTCGCCGCCGGCGGGTTCGTCGGGACGTTGGCCCGCGCGGCGCTGCTCGGCGGGCTGGGCGTCACGCCACCCGCCGTGCCGTGGCCGACGCTGCTCGTCTACGTGTCGGGGGCACTCGCGCGGGCCGTCCTCGTGCGCCTGAGCGCCGGGCGGCGGGCGCGGCTGCTGCTCGGCACCGGCGTCCTCGGCGCGTGGACGACCTTCTCGACGTTGGCCGTCGAGGCGGACCGGTTGCTTGTCGCGCGACCGCTCGCTGGTGTGGTGTATGCGCTTGTTACGGTCGTCGCCGGCCTGGCCGCCGCGCAGCTGGCGCGGGCGTGATCGCCGTCGCGGCCGCCGGTGCGCTCGGCGCCGTCGCGCGCTACCTCGTCGGGGCGGCGGTCGCGTCGCGCCACCGCGCCGGCTTTCCGTGGGCCACCCTGGCGGTCAACATCAGCGGCTGCCTCGCCCTCGGCCTGGTCGTCGACCGCGCCGCCGCGCCCGTGCTCGGCACCGGCCTGCTCGGCGGGTACACGACGTTCTCCGCTTCGCGGTCGAGACGGTGAACCTTCCGCGCCGGCAGGCCGTTGCCTACGTCGCGGTCAGCGTTCTC
>JAUJMS010000031.1 GCA_030446745.1 Egibacteraceae bacterium
CCCACAAAACCGGGTTGCCCCCCGCGCCGGGTGGGGGCGGCCCCCGCCGTCGCCGGCGGGGAGTTCTCGCGGGCCGCCGGCGAGGCGCTCGGGCTCGTCGGCGAGTCCGGGTCCGGCAAGACCACCACCGGCCGGGCGATCATCAAGCTCATCGAGCCGACCGACGGCGCGATCCACTTCAAGGGCCGCAACATCGCCGGCTACAGCCGCCGGCAGATGCGCGAGATCCGCCGCGAGGTCCAGATCGTCTTCCAGGACCCCTACGCGTCGCTCAACCCGCGCATGACGGTGCGCGAGATCATCGCGGAGCCGCTGCGCATCCACGGGCGCTTCCGGCAGGTCGGCGGCTACAAGCATGTCGCCGAGCTGCTGCGGACCGTCGGGATGAACCCCGAGCACGGCAACCGCTTCCCGCACGAGTTCTCCGGCGGTCAGCGCCAGCGCATCGGCGTCGCGCGCGCCCTTGCGCTCAACCCGCAGGTCGTCATTCTCGACGAGCCGGTGTCGGCGCTCGACGTGTCGATCCAGGCGCAGGTCGTCAACCTGCTGCAGGAGCTGCAGGCCGAGTTCGGGCTCGCGTACCTGTTCATCGCCCACGACCTGTCGGTGGTGCGCCACATCTCCGACCGGGTCGCGGTGATGTACCTCGGCAAGATCATGGAGATCGGTGACCGCGCCGACCTCTACCAGCGGCCGGCCCACCCCTACACCCAGGCGCTGTTGTCCGCGGTGCCGATCCCCGACCCGTCGCGGCGCAAGGAACGCCAGCGCATCATCCTCGAAGGCGACATCCCCAGCCCGGCGAACCCGCCGTCCGGGTGCGTGTTCCGCACCCGCTGCTGGAAGGCAGAGGAGGTCTGCGCCGAGGAGGTCCCGGCACTCGTCGACCGCGGCCAGGGCCACCCTGTCGCCTGCCACTTCGCCGACGTCAATCCCAACGTCGTCCCGACCGCACAGGCCGTCTCGCCACCATGACCGCGCGACGCTGGGTGCGGCTTGTCGCCGTGCTGGCGTTGACAGCGGTGGGATGCGACGGCGGTCCGGTGTCCGACCTTCCGCGCGCCGCGCCCAATGTCGCGGCGACCGCCGCCCCGACCGACGGCGGGACGGTGTACGTGGCCACCGGCGCACAACCCGCGACGCTGATGCCGCTGGCGCGTCGCGGCCACGGTCGCGCGGCGGCCACGGTGCTGCGCCCGGTGCTGTACGGGGCGTACCGCCGCACCCCCGACTTCGGGTGGGAGCCGCAGCTGCTCGCCGGCGAGGCGGACGTCACCCGACGGCCGTTCACGGTGACGTATCGGATCAACGCCGCGGCGCGCTGGAGCGACGGCGTGCCCGTGACCGCCGATGACTTCGTCTTCACCGCGCGCGCCGCGACCCGACTGCGAGGTGCGGGCACCGGCTATGCGTTGATCACGGCGGCGGAGCGGGTCGACAACAAGACCGTGCGGTTCACGTTCCGTCGGCCGTACGGCGCGTACCGGTCCCTGTTCCGGGTCGTCCTGCCGGCCCACCGGCTGCGCGGCGAGAACCTCGCGACGGTGTGGCGCAAAGGCGTGCCCGTCGCCTCGGGACCGTTCGAGCTGGACAGCTGGGAGCGCGGTCGCCAGATCGTGCTCAAGCGCAACGAGAACTTCTGGGGTGAGCGGGCGGCCCTCGACGAGATCATCGTGCGGTTCGTGCCCGACGCCGACGCCCGCGTCGCGGCCGTCGAACGGGGCGACGCCGACATCACGTCCGTTCCGGCGCATCCTGGCCGCGTCGCGCGCGTCGGCGACGTCGCCGCACTGCTGTCCACCGTGACGCGAGGGCCGGCGTACGAGCGCCTGGACTTCAACGTCGCGGTGGCGCCGTTGCACCGACCGACGATCCGCCGGGCGATCGCCCTCGCCGTCGACCGGTCGGCGCTGGCCGCCGACCTGGCAACCGCGCGAACCGACACGGGGCCGCCGCCGCTGGACAGCCTGCTGTTCGGGAGCGCCGAGCCGGGATACCGGCCGCACTTCGACTCCTACCGCTACGACCCGGCGGCGGCCGAGCGTCTGCTCGCGTCGGCCGGGTGCCGGCGCGGAGCCGACGGCGTGCACGTCTGCGGCCGCCACGCGCTGTCGTTCCGGTACACCGTGCCCGCAGGCGACCGGCTGCGCGAGGAGCAGTTCCGGCTGCTGCGCGGACAGCTCGCGCGCGTCGGCATCGCCCTGGAGGACGACCGCGATGATCCCGCGACGGTGGCGGACATCCTCGCCGACGCGACCGGGCAGTGGGAGCTGGCGGCCCGCGGCGGCACCGGACTGGGCGACACCGCGGGGCGCTGGTCCTGTGACGCGGCGCGCACCGCCGCCGGCTACTGCGACGACGTGGTCGCCGCGCTCCTCGCGCGCGCCGGTGCGGCCGTCGACCCCGGAGTGCGCGCCGCGGCCTACGCCGCCGCCGACGCGGCGCTCGCCGCGGACGTGCCGGCCCTGCCGCTGTACGAGCACGCCACGCTGCTCACCTGGCGCCGGCGCGTCGCCGGCGTCGCGGCGAACCCCGCCGACCCCACTCCGACCTGGAACGCCGGCGAGTGGCGCCTTACCCGCTGACGTGCCGTTGGGCGGGTGGATCGGAGCCGACGACGTGGATCATCTCGCCGAGACGCGCGCGTTCAACGCAGAGCTCGAACGCACGTTGGCCCGTCAGCCCTCGGTGCACACCGTGCCGCCGGCGGTCACCCGCCAGGCGCGCGCCGAGGGGCGTGGTGTCTTCCCGCCGCCGCGCAAGGTCGCCGAAGCCGTCGACCGGGAGGTGCCTGGGCGCAGCGGTCCGATCGGAGTGCGCACGTTCGTGCCGCCGGGCGACGTGGCTGGGGTGTACCTCCACATCCACGGTGGCGGCTGGACGTTGGGAACCGCCGACCAGCAGGACGTCGCGCTGTGGTCGCTCGCGCGCGACGCCGGCGTCGCGGTCGTCAGCGTCGACTACCAGCTCGCGCCGGAGCACCCCTACCCCGCCGCGGCCGACAACTGCGAGGACGTGGCGGCGTGGCTGCTGGCCAACGCGGTCGACGAGTTCGGCACTCGACGGCTCGTCGTCGGCGGCGAGTCCGCGGGGGCGCACCTCGCCGTCGTGACCTTGCTGCGCCTGCGCGACGCCGGCGCGACCCCGTTCGCGGGGGCGTACCTCGTCTTCGGCGCGTTCGACCTGTCGATGACGCCGAGTCAGCGCCTGTGGGGCGACCGCAACCTCATCCTGTCGGGTCCGATCATCCGCTGGTTCGTCGACTGTTTCACGCCCGGGATGACCGCCGAGCAGCGGCGCCACCCCGATCTCTCGCCGCTGTACGCCGACCTGTGCGGCCTGCCACCGGCGCGGTTCCTGGTGGGCACCCTCGATCCGCTGCTCGACGACACGCTGTTCATGGCGGCGCGCTGGCGGGCCGCCGGGATCGCCACCGAGCTGTCGGTGATCCCCGAGGCGGTGCACGGCTTCACCGGGTTCCCGCTCGGCATCACCCGCGACGCCCACGCGGCGGCCACGGCGTTCCTGCGGCGCGTCGTCGGGACGTGACGAGCAGCGTGCCGGCGACCCCGCACGCGTCCGGCTACCGGCGGGCGACGTCGTCGCGTACGCGCACCGCGGCGAGGTCGACGGTGCCCAGCGGGGTGACGTCCAGGCCGCGCACCCGCGCGCTCACCGCGAGACGCGAGCGGTAGGTCATGATCGGCACGACGGCCTGGTCCCGACCGACGCCCAGGCGCTCCGCCCGCCGGTAACGCGCCGCGCGGGCCGCCGGGTCCAGTGTCGCGCGGGCCCGCCGCAACAGCGCGTCGATCCGGCGGTCGGCGTACCCGCCGTAGTTGGCACCCCCGCGCCGCGGACTGGCCCGCGACGACAGCAGCGGGTAGAGCGCGTTGTCCAGCGTCGGGTAGTCCAGCGTCCAGCCGAAGCGGAACATCCCCGCTGCGCCGCCACGCAGGGCGGCGCGGTAGTCGGCGAACGGCTCGCGGCGCAACGACACGTCGACGCCGACGGCGTCCAAGTCGCGGCGCACGCGGGCAGCGACGGTCTCATGCCCGGCGTCGGCGTTGAACCCCAGGGCGACCTTGCGCACCCCGGCGGCGGCGAACGCCGCGCGCGACGACGCGGGGTCGTACTCGCAGGCCGGGCACGCCGTGACCGCGGCGCCCGGCACGCCGGGTGGCACGAGCGCGCGCGCCGGGACCGCGTTGCCCTCGAGGTTCTCCGCCACGATCGCCTCACGGCGCAGTGCCTGGCTCACGGCGCGCCGCACCGCAGGGTCGTCGAACGGCGGGCGGCGCAGGTTGAAGGTCAGCAGGTACGTCGACGCGACGTGCCCGCGCAGCAGGCGCGGACGCCCCGCGCCGGCCGCTGCGCCGGCGGCACTGCGCAGCACCCGCGTCAGCGCGCCGACGGGCAGCGTCGCCACGTCGAGCCGACCTTGCTGGAAGGCGACGTAGGCGCCGTCCGGCGGGCCGAGGGTGAACACGACCTCGGTGACCGCCCGCCCCGTGGGCGGCTCGGCCCCGGGAGGACGGACCCGCGTCAGCCGGACGAACCGGTCGTGGGCCCAGGGCTCGGCCAGCGCGAACGGCCCGTTGCCGACGGGGCGTTCGCGAAACGCCGCCCGGTCGCGCTGCCACGCCGCGGTCGGGACCGGGCCGAGCGCCGGATGCGCCACGACGGCGGGAAAGTCGGCCCAGGGATGGCGCAGCGCCACCCGCAGCGTGCGCTCGTCGACGGCGCGCACACCCGCCATCGTGCGCCGGCGTCCGGCGCGGACGTCGGCGTAGCCGACGACGCTGCGCAGGTGATGGGCCGCCGCGCCGTCGCGGGCGGCGGCGTTCCACGCGGTGACGAAGTCGCGTGCGGTGACCGGGCTTCCGTCCGAGAACGCCGCCCCAGAACGAAGCGTGAAGGTCCACCTCGACGCGTCGCGGTCCGACGTCCAGCGCACGGCGGCGGCTGGCACGACCGCCAGATCGGCGTCCCAGGCGGTGAGCGAGTCGAAGACCGCGTCGACGACGAGCAGGTCATCGGGCGTCGTCGCGTCGGGCGGCACGATCGCCCGCGGCTCGCCGATCGCCCAGCGCAGCGTGGTGTCGCTGCCGGGTGAGGCGGTCGCTGCGGGGTCCGGTCCGGCCGCCGTCTCGGGCGGTCCCGGCGGGGACGTGCAGGCGGCGGCGACGGCGGCGGCGGCGAGCACGGCCGCCCAGCGACGCATCGCCGGGCCGCCGGTCAGGTCAGGCGCAGCGAGAGGACGATCGTCGTCATCGCGAACACGACGCCGGTGATGACGGTGAGCCGGTCGAGGTTCTTCTCGACCACCGTGGACCCGGTCATGCTCGTCATCGCCCCGCCGCCGAACATGTCCGACAGCCCACCCCCACGTCCCGACTTGAGCAGAATGAACATGATGAGCAGCAGCGACACGAGGACGTGCACCACGACGACGGCGCCGGTCAGCACCACAGACCTCCACTTCGGCGGGGACCGGCCAGGCTAGCAGACCGGCCGCGCTACGACGCCTCGCTGCGCCCGACGACGAAGAAGCCGACCTCCGGGCCGCCGTCGCGCAGCAGCCACAGCGGCCGGGCGGGCAGCGACTCCGGGTACGCGTCGACCTCCCAGGTCGCGCGGTCGACGCCGCGCCACGCCATCGGCTCGACCCGTGCCGGCGTCGCGGCCGGTTCGCCGGCGGCGAGCTGCGCCTGCGTCTCGATGCAGGGGCACGCGGCGCGGGCTCGCGCGGCGCGCGCGGACCGCGACGGGGCGGGAGGCATCCGTTCCGAGGTGGACAGCGCGGGCGACGCCGGCCGGGCCGGGGCCAGCGCGCGGAACGTCGCGAACGCCGGCGACTCGAGCGGGCTCACCGGCGGTGGGACGTAGCCGAACGACAGCGAGTACGCGTCGAGGTCGGTCGCGATCCAACGCGGCACGAACAACGCCACCGCGAGCGCGGCGACGAGCAGGGCGGCCGCCAGAACGGCTTCGGCGCGGCGGCGCAGCACCGTGACCGCCGGCGCGGGCGCGACGAGCCGCTCCACGCGCACGGCGACGGCCTGCGCCGCCCCGGACAGCTCCGCCCGGCCGTTGCCCAGCTGCCCCGCGGGCACGGCGGCGCAGGCGCCGCGGGGGAAGGCGCTCGGCGTGGCGCGGTGCCACACCTTCAGGATGCTCGACGCGAGCGCCACCGGGCGCCGGGTGTGGGTCGACGCCAGCTCGTCGGCGCTCTCCTCCTGTTCGCGGTGCAACCACCGCGCGGCGAGGCGGACGGGCGGCAGGAAGAACGTGAGGTCGGTGAACACGCCGACCACGACGCCGAGGAACGGGTCGCGACGGGCGACGTGCGCCAACTCGTGGGCGAGCAAGCCCTCGACTTCGTCCTCGTCGAGCTCGGCGACGACGGCAGGGTCGACGACGACGACGGGGCGCCGTGTACCGGTGGTGAACGCCCCGCCGGGACAGTCGTCGAGCAGCAGCACACGGACCCGGCGCAGGCCCATGGTCGCCGCGAGACGCGCCACCGTGCCGGCGAGTCGCTCGTCGGCTGCTCCGGCGGTGGCCCGTCGCAGCAGGCGGCGGGCCGCGACGACGCCGACGGCGCGCCGGCCGAGCAGAACCCCTGCGGTGACCGCCCACGCGAGCACGAGGAGGTCGACGCCGCGGTCGGTCGACACGAACCGCAGCTCGCCGAGCAGCTGAAGCACCTGCCCGGAGCGCCGTCCGGTCGACGGCACCCACAACTGCGGCAGGTACGCCTCGGCGTCGCGCAGCGACGCGGCGGCGGCCGCGGCTGCGGTCAGCACCGGTGCGAGGACGACGATCCGGCGCGCGCGGCGTGTCCGGACGCCGTAGCGCACCGCGAGAACAGCGAACCCTGCCGCAACGAGCGACCCGAGCAGCGCGCGGACGGCGAAGGACTCGGTGAGCAGCGACAGGAAGAAGCCGCCTGTCAGCTGGCCGGCGGAGCCTGGCGTCACGGACGCTCCCGCGCGCGCAAGCGGTCGACCTTGGCGCGCAGCGCATCCATCACGGCGGGGTCGTCGCCGTCGCGGACGACGTCGACGAAGTAGCTGATCGCCGGCTCCGGGAAACTGTGCACCAGCCAGTCGACCACCGAGTGGACCGTCGAGCGCGCGTACTCCTCGCGACTGAGGGTCGGACGGTAGCGGTGGGCGAGGCCGGAGGTGTCGCGGGTGAGCAGGCCCTTGCCGGCGAGGCGCGCCATCGTCGTCATGACCGTCGTGTAGGCGATGTCGCGCCGGCGGGCGAGCGCGTCGTGGACGTCGCGCACGGTGCTGTCGCCGCGCTCCCACACGGCTTCCATCACCTCGGTCTCGAGCGGACCGAGCAGTCCCGCGAGTTCGCTGCGTGCCTTGGGCATGACGGTCCGCTCGTCGTGGCGTTCCCGCATGGTACCCACGGCGGATCGCCCCGGCCGGCGGATGCGCCGGTCAGCGGCGCGAGAACCGGCAGATTACGGCGAAGTCTTCCGCGTCAAGGCTCGCCCCGCCGACGAGCGCCCCGTCGACGTGGGGTCGCGACATGAGCTCGCGGATGTTGCCCGGCTTAACGCTGCCGCCGTACTGGACGCGCACCGCATCGGCGGCGTCGGTGCCCGCGACGTCGGCAACGGTGGCGCGCACGACGCCGCACATCGCGTCGGCGTCGTCGGGGGTGGCCGTCCGCCCCGTGCCGATCGCCCAGATCGGCTCGTAGGCGACGACCAGCTGCGCGACCTGCTCGGGCGCGACGCCGGCGAGCCCGGCGCGGACCTGTCGCGTGACGACTGCGTCGGCCACGCCGGCGTCGCGCTGCTCGCCGGACTCACCGACGCACAGGATCGGGGTCATGCCCGCGCGCAGGGCCGCGGCGACCTTGCGGTTGACGACCTCGTCGGTCTCGCCGAACAGCGTCCGTCGCTCGGAGTGGCCGCAGATGACGTAGCGGACGCGCAGCGCGGCGAGCATGACGGGGCTCACCTCACCGGTGTAGGCGCCGGCGTCGTGCTCGGAGCACGTCTGCGCGCCCAGCGCGAGACGCAGGCGGTCGCCCTCGATGAGCGACTGGAGGCTGCGCAGCGCGGTGAACGGTGGCACGCCGACGAGCTCGGCGGCGTCGAAGACGTCGGCGACGAGGTGGTAGACGAGCTGCCGCACGAGCTGGATCGCCTCCAGGTGATCCAGGTTCATCTTCCAGTTGCCCGCGATGACCGGTGTGCGTGCCACGCTGCCTCCTGTCGCCTACCGGCGGCGCAGCGCCGCGACGCCGGGCAGCTCGCGCCCCTCGAGAAACTCCAGCGACGCGCCGCCGCCGGTCGACACGTGCGCCACCTGGTCGCTCAGGCCGAGCTTGCGCACCGCGGCGGCGCTGTCACCGCCGCCGACGACGGTGAAGCCGGCGCACGCCGCCACGGCGCGCGCGACCCCTTCCGTGCCGGCGGCGAACCTCTCCCACTCGAACACGCCCATCGGCCCGTTCCACAGCACCGCCCCGGCGTCGCCCACCGCGGCGGCGAAGCGGTCCACGGTCGCCGGCCCGACGTCGAGCCCCATCCAGCCTGCGGGGACCGCGTCGGCGGGCACCGTCCGCGCGTCGGCGTTCTCGTCGAACGCCTCGGCCGCGACGACGTCGCCTGGCAGGACGACCTCGACGCCGCGTGCGTCGGCCCGCGCCAGCAGCTCGCGCACCCGGTCGACCCGGTCGTGCTCGACGCGGCTCGCGCCCACGTCCGCGCCGGTGGCCTGGAGGAACGTGAAGCACATCGCGCCGCCGACGAGCAGCCGGTCGACGCGCTCGAGCAGGCTGTCGAGCACGCCGAGCTTGTCCGACACCTTCGCGCCGCCGAGGATCGCGACGAACGGCCGCGGTGGGTCGGTCAGCAACCGCGACAGCGTC
The DNA here is from genome assembly GCA_030446745.1 of Egibacteraceae bacterium. GTDB lineage: Bacteria > Actinomycetota > Nitriliruptoria > Euzebyales > Egibacteraceae > JAUJMS01. Next base: position 8,902 of record JAUJMS010000031.1, read on the forward strand.
GCGATCTCGGTGGCGAGCAGCTCCCCCGCCACGGCGTCGTCCAGCAGCGCGGGCACCCCGACGACGCTCGCGTGGGCGCGGTGCGCCGCGCCGAAGGCGTCGTCGACGTACGCGTCGCCGAAGGCGGCCAGCGCGGCGGCGAAGCCGTCGTCGTTGGCCTCCTCCCCCGGCTCGAACCGCAGGTTCTCCAGCAGCACGACATCGCCGTCGGTCATGGCGTCGACCTTCGCGGCGGCGTCGTCGCCGACGACGTCGCCCGCCACCGTGACCGGCGCGCCGAGCAGCTCGGCCAGCCGCGCCCCCACCGGCGCGAGCCGCAGCTCCTCGACCACCCGGCCCTTGGGGCGACCGAGGTGGCTCATGACCACGACGCGCGCGCCGGCGTCACGCAGTCGCCGGATCGTCGGCAGCGACTCCTCGATGCGCAGGTCGTCGGCGACGGCGCCGCCATCGAGCGGCACGTTGAGGTCGGCGCGCACGAGCACGCGTCGCCCGGCGGCCTCAAGGTCGTCCAGGCCGCGCAGATCGTCCGGCACCGCGCTACAGCTTCTCGCCGACGTAGGTCGTCAGGTCGATGAGCCGGTTCGAGTAGCCCCACTCGTTGTCGTACCAGCCGAGGACCTTGACCATCGTGCCGCTGACCATCGTCGAGAGGCTGTCGAGGATGCAGCTGTGCGGGTTGCCGACGATGTCGGCCGACACGATCGGGTGGTCGGTGTACTCGACGATCCCGCGCATCGGGCCCTCGGCCGCGGCGCGGAACGCGTCATTGACCTCGGCGACCGACGTCTCGCGGCCGACGGTGACCACGAGGTCGGTGATCGACCCGTCGGGCACGGGGACGCGCAGCGCCAGCCCGTCGAGACGACCCTGCAGCTGCGGCAGCGCGAGCGACGCGGCCTTCGCGGCACCCGTCGACGTCGGGATGATCGACACCGCGGCGGCGCGGGCGCGGCGCAGGTCGGAGTGCGGCTGGTCCTGGGTGCCCTGGTCGTTGGTGTACGCGTGGACCGTCGTCATGAAGCCCTGGACGATCCCGTCGAACTGCTCGTCGAGGATCTTGGCCATCGGCACGACGCTGTTGGTCGTGCAGCTCGCGTTGGAGATGACGTCGTGGTTGACCGGGTCGTAGGACGACTCGTTGACGCCCATCACGATGGTGACGTCCTCGTTCTTCGCGGGCGCGGAGATGATGACCTTGCGCGCGCCGGCTTCGAGGTGCGCTGCCGCCTTGTCGCGTGCGGTGAAGATGCCGGTCGACTCGATGACGAGGTCGGCGCCGAGCTCCTTCCACGGCAGGTCGGCCGGGTTGCGCTCGGAGGTGATGACGATCTCGTCGCCGTCGACGGTCAGCCCGCGGTCGGTCTGCTCGACGGTGCCGGCGAAGCGGCCGTGGACGCTGTCGTAGCGCAGCAGGTGGGCGAGCGTCGCGCTGTCGGTGAGGTCGTTGATCCCGACGATGTCGATCTCGGCACCCTGCTCGCGGGCGGCGCGCAGGAAATTGCGCCCGATGCGTCCGAAGCCGTTGATGCCTACGCGGATGCCCATGGTGCGCACGTCCTCGCTCGTGGTGATGTCAGCCGGGATCGGCGAACACTCTATACAGCGTGGTCGACACGAGCCGCCGGGGCGGCGAGCAGCGGCCGCAGCGCGACGGCGAGCCGGTCGGGGTCGTGCCCCGCGCCGGCGCGCCCGTCGGGCGTGCGGGCGACGAGGTCGGCGGTGGCGACCGAGCGCACCGACGGGTGCGCCGCGGGAGCGCCGAGCGCGTGACCCGGACCGTGCGGCGCGGGGCCGTCGTGGGCGAGCAGCGTGTCGACACGCAGACCCGGGACGTGGCGCACCAGGGCGTCGACGTGCTCGACGGCGTCGATCAGCTCGGTCTCGCCTGGCTGGGTCAGCAGGTTGGCGACGACGACGACGCGGGCGGCGGTGGCGGTGATCGCGGCACCGACCGCCGGCACGAGCAGCGTGGCGATGACGCTGGTGTAAAGGCTGCCGGGACCCAGGACGACGAGGTCGGCACGGTCGATTGCCGTGACGGCGTCGGGGCACGCTGGCGGGTCGGCGGGGTCGAGCCACACCCGCTCGACGCGGCCGCGCGCCGTCGCGACGCGCACCTGCCCGCCGACGTCGCGCCCGTCGACGCGCGCGCGCAGGTGGACCGGAGCGGTCGTCGACGGCAGCACCCGCCCCGCGCAGTCCAGCAGCCGCCCGGCGCGGTCGAGCGCCCCGACGAAGTCCCCGCCCGCGAGCTCGGCGAGCGCGACGAGCACGAGGTTGCCCACGGCGTGGCCGCGCAGCTGACCGCCGGCGAAGCGGTGCGCGAGGACCGCCGCGAGGTCGGCGTCGCGGGCGAGCGCCAGCAGCGCCATGCGCAGGTCCCCTGGCGCGATGATGCCGAGGTCCTCGCGCAGGCGGCCGCTGGAGCCGCCGTCGTCGGCGACGGTGACCACGGCGGTCGGGGCGACGTCGAGCCGGCGCAGCGCCTGGAGCGCGCGCGCGAGGCCGTGGCCGCCGCCCACCGCGACGACGCGCTGCGCCGTCACCGGTTGCTCCGGTCGCGGTGGTCGACCTGGACACCGACGCCGAGCGTACGCAGGTGGTCGGCGAGGACCTCCTCGATCGTCACCGAGCGGTGACGGCCGCCGGTGCAGCCGATGCCGATCGTGAGGTAGTGCTTGCCCTCCCGCTCGAACGCCGGCACGAGCAGGTCGAACAGGCCGCACACCCGCGTGAGAAACGCTCCCGTCGCCGGCTGCGCGAGCACGTAGTCGCGCACCGGCGCATCCAGCCCCGTCAGCGGCCGCAGCTCGTCGACCCAGTGCGGGTTGGGCAGGAACCTCGACGTCGAACTGCATGTCGAGGTCGCGCGGCGTGCCGTTCTTGAACCCGAACGTCACGACGTTGACCGCGAGGCTGTGGCGCCCCGCGTCACCGAAGGCGTCGACGAGGCGGTCACGCAGCTCGTGCACGTTGAGGTCGGTGGTGTCCACGACGAGGTCGGCCTCGGCGCGCAGGTCACCGAGCAGCGCCTGCTCGCGCGCCACGCCGTCGAGGATGCGGTCCGGGCCGGCGAGCGGATGCGCCCGCCGCGCCGCTTCGTAGCGGCTGACGAGCGCCTCGTCGGCCGCCTCGAGGAACAGCACGCGCAGGTCCACGCCGCGCACGCGCACCGCCTCGATCCCGGCGTGCAGGTCGACGTCGCCCGCGTCCGGCGCGAACGCCTTACGACCGCGGACGTCGACGACGAGCGCGACCCGGTCGATCGACGAACCCGGCGCCGTGGCGAGGTCGACGACCCGCTCGATCAGGGCCAGCGGCAGGTTGTCGATGACGAACCACCCGAGGTCCTCGAGGACCTTCGCCGCCGTCGTGCGGCCCGCGCCGGACAGCCCCGTGATCACCGCGACGCGCGCTCCGGCCGGTGGCGGCGGTCCGGGCGCGGCCCCGGGGGCGACGGCGGCGACGTCACGCGGACCTCGCGCGGGCGCGCGCCGGCGTGGCCGGCGGCGCGTGGAGGCCGTCGTAGACGAGGCGCGCGAGGCGCGCCGAGAACCCTCAACCGCCGCGATCTCGTCGACGGTCGCGGCGCGGACGCGTTTGAGCGACCCGAAGTGCTCGAGGAGCGCCTTGCGCCGTGCCGGTCCTATGCCGGCGATCGTGTCGAACGCCGAGGCGGTCATCTCGCGACCGCGCACGCTGCGGTGGTAGGTGATCGCGAAGCGGTGCGCCTCGTCGCGGATGCGCTGGATGAGGTAGAGCGCCTCGAGGACCGCGGCAGCAGGATCGACTCCGGGTGGTCGGGACGGAAGACCTCCTCCAGCCGCTTCGCCAGCGAGCACAGTTCGACCCCGTCGACCCCCAGCTCGTCGAGCGCCCGCCGCGCCGCGCCGAGCTGGCCCTTGCCGCCGTCGATGATGACGAGGTTCGGCGGGTAGGCGAAGCGCGGCGGTGCCTCGCCGGGCGCCGGCGCCCGGCGTTGCTCGACGAGGGCGCGGAACCGGCGGGTGATGACCTCGTGCATCATCGCGAAGTCGTCCTGCCCCTCGACCCCGCGGATCTTGAAGCGCCGGTACTCCGACGGGCGCGGCAGGCCGTCCTCCATCACCACCATCGACGCAACCGAGTTCGTGCCCTGCAGCGTCGAGATGTCGTAGCACTCGATGCGCAGCGGCGCTTCCGCCAGTCCCAGGGCGTCCTGGAGCTCGCGCAACGCCTGACTGCGCGCGTTGAAGTCCTTCGCGCGCTTCAGGCGGTGCTGCGCGAACGCCTCGGCGGCGTTCTCGCGCACCGTCTCGAGGAAGGCCCGCTTGTCACCGCGCTGGGGCACGCGGATCGACACCCGGCCGCCGCGGACCTCGCTGAGCAGCTCGGCGAGCGTGGCGGCGTCCTCGGGCTCGACCGGCACGAGGACTTCGCGGGCGATGTCGTTGCCGCGCTCCATCGCCAGCTCGAGCAGGAACGAGGCGACCAGCTGCGGCATCGTGAGGTCCTCGACCTTGTCCACCGTCCAGCCCTTCGCCCCACGACGCGACCGCGGCGGACGAAGAAGACCTGGAACGCGGCCTCCAGGTCGTCGTCGTGGAAGTGGACGGCGTCGAAGTCCTCCGCCCGGCTGCTGACCATCGTCTGTTTCTCCAGCGCGCGGCGCACCGCCGTGAGCTGGTCGCGGATGCGCGCCGCCGCCTCGAAGTTCAGCTCGCCGCCTCCGCCGCCATGCGTTGCTCCAACGACGCGAGCGTCGCGTCGGTGTCGCCCTCGAGGAAGCCGATGAGGTCGTCGACCGGCGCGCGGTGCGCGTCGGGGCTGACCTTGTCGACGCACGGCGCGGCGCAGCGGCCGATGTGGTGGAGCAGGCACGGCCGGCCGGCGCGCCGGCAGCGGTCGAACACCCCTTGCGAGCAGGTGCGCACCGGAAAGACCCGCAGCAGCAGGTCGAGCGTCTCGCGGATCGCGTAGGCGTGGGCGTACGGCCCGAAGTAGCGGGTGCCGTCCTTGCGGGGGTTGCGGCGCACCATCGCCCGTGGGATCTCCTCGGCGACGGTGAGCGCGAGGTAGGGGTAGCTCTTGTCGTCGGTGTAGCGGACGTTGTAGCGGGGGCGGTGGCGCTTGATGAGGTTGTACTCGAGGTGCAGCGCCTCGACCTCGTTGTCGCACACGATCCACTCGACGCGGGCGGCGGCCTCGAGCATCCCGCGGGTCCGCTGGGAATCCCCGACCAGCCCTGGAAGTAGCTCGACAGGCGGGCGCGCAGGCTCTTCGCCTTGCCGACGTAGATGACCCGGTCGCGGGCGTCGCGCCACAGGTAACAGCCCGGCTCCGTCGGGATGGTGCCGGGGTCGGGGCGGAAGCGCAGCGCCGGGGTTCGTGCGCACGCCTCCATCGTCGCACGCCGGTCGCGCCGGTCCCGGTGCAGCGGCAGGAGAGCACGGCGCCGGCGTCGAAGGACGCAGCAGCCTCGAGGCCCTGCCCTTCTCGAGGCCCGCTCCGACAGCGGTGGCGGCAACCCCAAGGACAACTTCACCAAGGAGGTGATCTCGGAGCGCAAGAACTGGTTCACGCCGATCGAGTTCGGCCCGGGCAACCCGGCGACGATTTACACCGGCGGGGAGCTGCTCAACCGCTCCGACGACCACGGGCGCACCTGGCGGGTCATCAGCCCCGACCTGTCCACCGGCCGCGAGACCAACCCGCTGTTCCGCAACTTCGGCACGCTGACGACGATCGCCCCGGCGCCGGCGGCGACCGGCACGATCTACGCCGGCACCGACGACGGAAACCTGTGGTACACGCACGACGGCGGCGCGCGCGGTGGACGAAGGTCACCGACGCCGACCTGCCGACGGCGTGGGTCACGCGCGTCGAGGTCGACCGCCGCGCCCCCAAGACCGCGTACGTGACCTTCTCCGGGTTCCGCCAGGGCCTCGACGCCCCTACCTGCTCAAGACCCACCGACGGCGGCGTGAACTGGCGCGACATCAGCGGCGACCTGCCGAAGGCGCCGCTCAACGACGTCAACGTCATCGGCGACACGCTCGTCGTCGCCGGCGACCTCGGGTGTTCCTCAGCCGCGACGGCGCCTCCTGGCAGCGCCTCGGCCAGGTCTGCCGCTGGCCCCGGTCAACGAGCTGCGCTACCACGCCCGACACGAACACGCTGTACGCGGCGACGTTCGGCCGCGGCATGTACAAGGTGGCGCTGCCGGCGGTCGACTGACCCGGCGGCGCGCAGGCGACCCTGCGGCGGGTCGCCCGGTCGTTGGTCAGCCGCCGGTGGCCGAGAAGTGCTGGTAGTCCTTGGCGCTGCGCCAGTACCCGCCCCAGCCCCAGCCGATCGCGGCGAAGGCGTCGGTGACGGGACCGCCGGCCAGCACCATGCCCTTGCGCCGGTTGCTCCGGTCGGTGTAGCGGGCCTCGCGGGCGGTTCGACGGTGCTCCCGCTGACGTACGGGTTCTGGACGGGATTGACGTCGACGGCGCGCCCGTAGGCGTGCTGGGACCACCGCGTCGTGCCGGCGATCCGCCGGCAGTTGAACGCCGAGGTGTTGTTCGCGGCCATCGAGCGGTCGTCGTCCGCACCGTAGGCGTCGACCAGCCGCATGCGCCGGATCGGAAAGCGCGCGTCGTAGACGTCGCGCAGCGCGGCGAGCACCGCGTCGGCGACGTCGCGGTGCACCACGAGCCTCCCGCGGTGCACCTCGCCGTCGAAGCCCCAGCGGGTCACGCGCAACAGGCGCAGCCGCCGCAGCGGCACCGGGCAACCGGGACGCCACGAGCTGCCGCGCATCCGTTCGCGGACGCGGGGCGGCAATCGCTCGGCGGTGCCGCGGAAGGGCGGCGACGCCGTCTCGGCAGCCGCGGCGACAGCGGGACCGGTGGGCGGCGCTGGGGTGCCGAGGCCGCCGCCGAGCAGCACCGCCACCGCCGCGGCGACCGCGACGCCGCGGCGCAGCGGGCGACGACTCGACTGGCGCGTCACGCGAGCAGGCCGCTCAGGAACTTGCCGGTGTAGCTGCCCGCGACCCCGGCGACGTCCTCGGGGTGCCCTCGGCGACGATCGTGCCGCCGCCCGAGCCGCCCTCGGGGCCGAGGTCGATCACCCAGTCGGCGGTTTTCACGACCTCGAGGTCGTGCTCGATGACGATCACCGTGTTTCCTTTGTCGAAGGCGGTGCAGGACGCCGAGCAGCCGCGACACGTCCTCGAAGTGCAGGCCGGTCGTCGGCTCGTCGAGAATGTAGACCGTCTGGCCGGTGGCCTGCTTGCGCAGCTCGCTGGCGAGCTTCACCCGCTGCGCTTCGCCGCCCGACAGCGTTGTCGCCGGCTGGCCGAGCCGGACGTAGCCGAGACCGACGTCGTTCAGCGTCTCGAGGTGGCGGGTGATCACCGGGATCGACGCGAAGAACGCGAACGCCTCCTCGACGGACAGGTCGAGGACCTCGCCGATCGTCTTGCCGCGGTAGTGCACCTCGAGGGTCTCGCGGTTGTAGCGCCGGCCCTTGCAGACCTCGCACGGCACGTAGATGTCGGGCAGGAACTGCATGTCGATCTTGATCGTCCCGTCGCCGGAGCACGCCTCGCAGCGGCCCCCTTGACGTTGAAGCTGAACCGTCCCGGCAGGTAGCCGCGGACCTTCGCCTCCTGCGTCGAGGCGAACAGCCGCCGGATGTGGTCGAAGACCCCCGTGTACGTCGCCGGGTTCGAGCGGGGCGTGCGCCCGATCGGCGACTGGTCGATCCCGACGATCTTGTCGACGAGGGGCAGCCCGTCGATCCGCGGTGGCGTCCCGGCACCACCCGCGACCCGTAGACGTGGCGCAGCAACGCCGCGTGAAGGATGTCGTTGACCAGCGTCGACTTGCCGGACCGGATACGCCGGTCACCGCGATGAAGGTGCCCAGCGGGAAACGCACGCTGAGATTGCGCAGGTTGTGCTCGCGCGCCCCCGCACGACCAGCGCGGCCCTTGCGCGGCGTGCGCCGTTGCCGCGGCACCGCGATCGCACGCCGCCCCGCCAGGTACGCCCTGGTCACCGACCGCTCGTTGCGGACGAGGTCGGCGAGGGTGCCGGAGTGCACGATCTCGCCGCCGTGCTCCCCGCCCCTGGGCCGATGTCGACGACGTGGTCGGCCGCTTCCATCGTGGCGCGGTCGTGCTCGACGACGATGACGGTGTTGCCGAGGTCGCGCAGACGGATCAGCGTCTCGATGAGTCGTTCGTTGTCGCGCTGATGAAGCCCGATCGACGGCTCGTCGAGCACGTAGAGGCAGCCGACGAGTCCTGACCCGATCTGGGTCAGAGCCGGATGCGCTGCGCTTCGCCACCCGCCAGCGTCGCGGCCGCGCGGTCAAGGCTCAGGTAGTCCAGCCCGACGTCGAGCAGGAAACGCAGCCGGGTGCGGATCTCCTTGAGGATCCGTTCGGCGATGAGCGTCTCGCGCTCGCTCAGCTCGAGACCGGCGAAGAACGCCTCGGCGTCGGCGATCGATCGCGCGCGCCGCGGCGATGTTCTTGCCGGCGACGGTGACCGCGAGCGGCAGCGGGCGCAGGCGCGCGCCGTCGCAGGCGCTGCACGGCACCTCGCGCATGTACTCCTCGACCCGCTCGCGCACCGTCTCTGAGTCGGTCTCGGCGTGGCGGCGCAGCAGCTGGGACACGACGCCCTCTCGTAGCTCGCCGAGTACGAGCGGCGCCGATGGAAGGGGTTCGTGTACTGCACGAGCACCTTCGTCGACGCGGGCAGGCCGTAGAGCACGACCCGGCGGTGCTCGGGCCGGATCGCCTTCCACGGCGTCGCCGGGTCGAACTGCTCGAGGTGCGCCGCGACCGCGCAGCGCAGCAGCTGCTCGTAGTAGTTGGACTGGCCGCCACCGACCACGGCAGCAGGACGCCCTCTTCCAGCGACAGGTCGGGTCGCCGACGACGAGCTCCGGGTCGACCTCGAGGCGGGTGCCGAGCCCCGCAGGTCTCGCACGCGCCGTACGGCGTGTTGAACGAGAAGTTGCGCGGTGCGAGCTGGTCGAAGCTGATGCCGCAGCGCGTGCAGGCGAGGTGCTCGGAGAAGGTGAGCACCTCGCTGTCGCCGGCGGCGTCGCGGGGAACGATCTCGACCGCGGCGATGCCCTCGGCGAGCTGCAGCGCCGTCTCGATGGAGTCGGCGAGGCGCCGGCGCAGGCCCGGCTTGGCGACGAGGCGGTCGACGACGACCTCGATGGTGTGCTGCTCGTAGCGGGCGAGCTTCGGGGCGTCGGCGAGGTCGACGACCTTCGGCGGATTCGTCCCGAGGTGATGCGCGCGCGGGCGTAGCCGCGCGACGACAGGTCGGCGAGCAGGCGCGCTCGTACTCGCCCTTGCGCCCGCGCACGACCGGGGCGAGCACCTGGAACCGCGTGCCCTCGGGCAGCTGCTCGACCTGGTCGACGATCTGCTCGGCGGTCTGGCGCTGGATCGGACTGCGCGTACTGCGGGCAGTGGGGCTGGCCGATGCGGGCGTAGAGCAGGCGCAGGTAGTCGTAGACCTCGGTGATCGTCCCGACCGTCGAGCGCGGGTTGCGACTCGTCGACTTCTGGTCGATCGAGATCGCCGGGGACAGCCCCTCGATGAAGTCGACGTCGGGCTTGTCCATCTGCCCCAGGAACTGGCGCGCGTAGGCCGACAGCGACTCGACGCAGCGGCGCTGCCCTCGGCGTAGATGGTGTCGAACGCGAGGCTCGACTTACCGGAGCCCGACAGCCCGGTGAACACCACGAGGGCGTCGCGCGGGATCTCCAGGTCGATGTTGCGCAGGTTGTGCTCGCGGGCGCCGCGCACGACAAGGGTGTCGCGGCTGCTGGCACTGCTCGCCACGAGGGCAGCCTCCCGGTAGGGCCGTGAGGGGGAAGGGGAGGCCGACATCGACCCGCCTCACGCCCCATGGTACCGGCCAGGTCGCCCGCCTTCGGCGAGCTCGGCGAGCTCGGCGAGCCCGGCGAGGGCGACGAGGGCTATGCCGGATGCCGCTCGTGGCAGCGCGCCGCTCGGCCAGGGTCGGCGCATGAGCGAGACGCGCGAGTACAGCGGCCACGTGGAGCCGGGCGGGGCGGCGATCCGTCGCACCGTCGAGGTCGACGGCGCGACCGTTGAGGTGCGCAAGCTGTCGGTCGGGCCGATGGACAACAACGTCTACGTCCTGCACGACACCGCCTCGAACGAGGCCCTGCTCATCGACGCCGCGAACGACGCGCCGCGGATCCTGCGGGAGGTCGACGCCCTCGACGTGCGGGCGATCGTCACGACGCACGGCCACTGGGACCACTGGCAGGCGCTGGACGAGGTCGCCGACGCGACCGGGGCGCGGGTGTGGCTGCACCCTGCCGACGCCGAGCTGGTGCCGCGCCGCGCCGACGACGAGGGCGCCGACGGCAGCATGCTCCGTGTCGGCGCGGCCTCGGTGCGGTTGCTGCACACGCCCGGCCACACGCCAGGCAGCGTGTGCCTGCTCCTCGGCGAGCACCACCTGTTCACCGGTGACACGCTGTTCCCGGGCGGGCCAGGCAACACCTTCGGCGACGCCGACGCCTTCCGGACGATCATGACGTCGCTGCGCGAACGCCTCTTCGCCCTGCCCGACGGCACCTGGGTCTACCCAGGACACGGCGACGACACGACGCTTGGCAAGGAGCGCCCGTCCCTCGACGAGTGGCAGGCGCGCGGCTGGTGACGCCGATCCTTCCAGGCCCCGACGGCACGACTCGTCGGACTGACTGCTGATCCGACAGGGCCACGTCCAGGGGCAGCAAGCAGTCTCGTCGAGTCAGCGGCACTCGCGCAGGAGTGCGTCGGGAAACGAAGAGCCGCCGTGGCGCGCTCTCCCTCGAGCAGCGGGTCAGGCCCGCTGTTGCGGGGGCGGCGCCCCGACGGGCGTCAACCCGTTCGCTCGGCGGGGAAGTTGAAAATCACCCGGCGCACCGTGCTGACGAAAACAGTGTCCCCGGCGGCGAGACCTTCAAGGCGCCACTTCGTCGCCCGACGAGTGAAGTCGGCAAGCGCGTGGCCGCCTGTGGCAGCCGGGCAGGTGAGCTTCGGCCTTTCCTGCCGCCGAACAGCTGCACCGTTCCTGCGCCGGTGTTGACGGGGCTGCCCTCCGGGCCACCGCATGGCGGCTGCCCGACGGCGACGCTGCCACCGGACGACCCCCGCCCTGCGGCGGAGAAGAAGACCTCGGCATCTGTCGCTGACGGGAAGGTGTCCACGCCGACGGCGTCGGACTGCTGGGCCTGGACAACGCGAGCGCTCACGTCGGTGTGGCGACGCAGCCGCCAGCCGCGGCTGCTGTCGTCAAGCTCCATGAACTGGTCGCCACCCTGCACCACGACGAACATGCCCGACGCCTGGCCCGGACCGCCGCCGTCCACCCGCTCGAACTGCGTGAGACCGGCCGAAGCTGTCTGAAAGTCCTTTTCGCAGGAAGCGCTTACGGTCGCCCGTAGCCGAACAGTCAACCCGTCGCCCGTCGGCGTAGAACTCGACCCCACCATCCCCGTTTCGCTGCGCCACAACGAACGGGAACTCGGTGTCAACGATCCTTCCGTCCTTCTTGTGGGTGAGCACCGCGCCGACCAGTTGCTGCTGCCCGAAGTCCGCGTTGGCGCCGGCGGTCCACCGCAAGATCGCCGGGGCACGGGTGGTGCGTTCGAACTCATAGACCACCCTCGGCGGCCGGGGTGAGGCGCTCGCCTGACCCACGGCGGGCGAGACACCAAGGGCGGCTACGCCCAGCGCGAGGACGGCGGTCATGCGAGCAGGCGAACGAGACGCCGTTGCATGTTGAGATCACTCCACGAGAAAGAATTTGGGTCGCGGCGGTGACGACAAGGTGCACGGCGGCGCTGGAACCGACTTCGTGGACGGCGGCGACGGGGCGGACGTCGTCACCGGCGGCCTCCACGACGACACCCTCAACGGCCAGGCCGGAACCGACAACATCTTCGGCAACGGCGGCACGGACAGCATCGACGGCGGGGGCGGCGAGGACACGTGCCGGGGCGAGGCGCTCACCGCGTGCGAGCACGAGCTCCAGGCCGCCCGCTAGCGCAACGCCGTAGCGAGGCTGCCCCGCGGGCCGAGCGCCTCGCGTATACCGGTCTCGTCCACTGACGCTAACCGGCACGTGAGGACTCCGGCATCCGCACATAGCGATGGAGCCGACCGATAGTCAGGGCCGACGTGCTTCGCGACGGCGCATGTGCCGGAACGTCAAGGCAAACGCCGCCGCGGCAGCCAGCGTCATCACCACGACGTTCGAGGGCACCGGCAGCAGACCGGTGCACGTCGTCGTGTCGGAACCGCCCGCTGGACCGTCCATGTACATCGTCACACAAAAGACGGGCGCAAACAGAACAACGGCGATGAGCGCTGCGGCGCTGGCCGCCCACCATGACGTCATGGGTTCCCCTCGACCGTTCGGGCTGAACAACCCGCTCCGTCGAGTGGAGGGTTTAGGGGGAAAAACAGCACAAAGGGGCAGTTAAATCGGTGTTCAAACGCGGGGGGGATGAACGTGGGGAGGGGTTGGTGGGGGGGGGGGGGTGTTCGAGGTTTGGGTGGGCGGAGGGCGGGGGGGGCCTTGCTGGTGGGGC
>JAUJMS010000008.1:0-96617 GCA_030446745.1 Egibacteraceae bacterium
AGCGCCGCATCATCCAGTCGCCCGAGCCGGAGCCCGTCGACCTGCTCGCCGTGGCGGGGTCGAGCGTCGCGCAGCGGGCGCTGCCGGCGGCGCTGGTCGTCGTGCTCGTCCTGCTCGCGGCCAGCACCGGGATCGCCAAGCGCTGGGCACTCGCGTTGGTGGGCGCCGCGCTCGTCGCGGGGATCGCCAAGCCGAAATCGCAGGACTGAAGGGCCCGGCGCAGCGTGGCACCCGGCTGGTGACCCAGCCCCGGCTACCGGCCGCGGGTCGAACCCGGCGAGCTCGGCGCGCTCGACAGCAGGTCCAACCCGCGGGCGTACGAACGGCGCGACTGGCCACCGCCGCGGTGACCCAGAGTTGGGCGTGGTGAGCCGCCGTGTTCACCCACCGCTGCAACCCCGCGTCGTCCCCGGCCCGCGCGGTGGGGGTCGGGCGGGTCGGGCGGCCCCCCCGCGCGCGCGCGCACACGCGCGCCCGGGCCAGCGGGCGCTGGGGGGGGGTACCGCTGTGGGGGCGGCGCCGGGGGTGGGGGCCCCCGCGGGACCGGCGGCGGCCGGCCACGACGGGCGGTGGCACGTGGTCGATCGCGTGACCCCCGGTCGCGAGGGCGTCGGGGTCTCGGACGTGGCCGTGGGTGGCACCGGCCGGTTCGTCGCCTTCGTGGCGGGCGCAGCGCTGGTCGCCGCCGACCGCAACGAGCAGACCGACGTCTACGTCCGCGACCGCAACACCGGTGATCTGGACCTCGTGAGCGTGTCGAGCGCCGGCCGCACTGGCAACGCTCCGGCGTCGTCTCCGGCGCTCAGCGACAACGGACGGTTCGTCGCGTGGGTCAGCTCGGCGTCCGACATCGTCGCCGGCGACACCGCCGACACCTTGGACGTCTTCGTCCACGACCGCGTCACCGACCGCACCGAGCGCGTCAGCGACGGTGCCGGTGGGCGGCAGCGGGGCGGCAACTTCTTGCCCGCCATCAGCGGCGACGGACGGTTCGTGGCCTTCCACAGCTTCCGCGGCGACGACGAGGACGGCTTCGACACGGTGCTCGACGTCGTGGTCCACGACCGCGACGACGCCAGCAGCGTCCGCATCCCGGGGCTTGGCATCCGCGGCACGCGGGCCGACGTCGGGCTGGACATCAGCGACGACGGACGGTTCTTGGCGTTCGCGTCCGAAGGCGCACTGGTCCCGGGTGACACCAACGGCGTCCTCGACGTCTTCGTCCGCAACGTGGCGACGGGGGCAACCCTGCGCGCGAGCGTGGGCGCGACCGGCGACCAAGGGGCGCTACCGAGCAACCGTCCGTCGCTGAACAGCGACGGCAGCGTCGTCGCGTTCGCGTCGCGCGCGACCAACCTCGTCGCCGGCGACCGAAACAACCGCCGCGACATCTTCGTCAAGAACCTCGCCACGGGCAGGGTCTCGCGGGCGAGCGTCGCCAGCGACGGCAGCGAGGCGAACGAGCGCAGCACCGGCCCGTCGCTCAGCGCGGACGGCGCGCGGGTGGCGTTCCAGTCTCCAGCGACGAACCTCGTGCGGGGGGACACCAACGCCAAGCGCGACGTCTTCGTGCACGACGTTGCGTCGGGCGACACGGTCCGCGCGAGCGTCGCCCGTGACGGCACGCAGGGCAACCGCCCGAGCCGGGCGCCCGCGCTCGCGGCCGACGGTCAGTCCGTCGCGTTCCTGTCGCTGGCCGAGACGCTCGTCGACGGCGACTCGGGGCGCAGCCCCGACGCGTTCGTCGCCAAGGCGCCGTAGCGGCCCGCCGGCGCCAGCGGTGACGATCGATCCCTCCGACCCCGCCACCTTCGTGGCGGCGATGCCCTTCGCGCAGGCGAGCGGCGTCGAGATGCTCCGCGCGGAGCCGGCCGAAGTCGTCGGCCGGCTCGCGTGGAGCAGCGAGCGCTGCACCGTCGGAGGGGTGCTGCACGGCGGGGCACTGATGACCCTGGCGGACAGCGTCGGGGCGGTCTGCGCCTTTCTCAACCTGCCCGCCGGCGCGACGACGAGCACCACGACGTCGTCGACGTGCTTCCTCGCGGCCGTCCGCGCTGGTGAGGTGACCGCGGTCAGCCGCCCGTTGCAGGTCGGGCGGACGGTCGTCGTCGTGCGGACCGAGCTGTTCGACGTGGACGACCGCCTGGTCGCCCACGTCGTCCAGACGCAGTCGGTCCGCCCTGCCGCCCCCGCCCCTCGGTAGCGGCCTAGAAGAAGCGCAGCTTCGCGGCCATCTCGGCGGCGAACGCCATGATCACCGCGAGGTAGAAATAGCCGGTGGCGGCCTGGATCGAGCGGCCGCCCTCGGAGGCGAGCTTCCACACGAACGGGGCGATGAGCGCGCAGATGGCGGTGAACCCGCCGGCGATGAGCAGCGTGAAGTCGGGGACGCGCAGCAGCGGGGACAGGTTCGCGACGTCGGGCACGGGGTTGCGCGCCGACAGCGCCGCGCCGATCGCCGCCGCGACGACGCCGGCGCCGTACAACCAGGCGCTGCGGATCATGTGGCGGTTCGTCAGGCGGCGCTCGACGAGGTACCAGTGGCCGAGCAGCAGGCCGTACAGCGTCGAGCCGAGGAACAGCGCCCCGGCGGCGAGCTCGGCGACGGCGAGCCCCGGGGCGCGCTCGCGGACAGGCGCGAACAGCACGAGCGCCACGACGCCCGCCGCCGTCGCCGCCAGCCCGGCGAGTCGCGACAGCCGCTCCTGGCGCGCCAGCAGCAGCAGCTGCCACACGACGGCCAACCCGGTGAACGCCCCCAACGCGACGACCGCGCGGCCGGTCACCGGGGCGGGCGCGGTCTCGGCGGCGGTGATCGCCCATGCCCCCGCGGCGCACAGCGCGATCGTGGTGCCGGTGAGCAGGAAGAAGCCGCGTCGCACGACGCCCCACACGCCGCTGCCCCACAACAGCACCGCCCCGCCGACGGCGGTTTCGAGCAGGATGATCGCCATGACACCGGTGGCGCCGGTCATGCGGGCAGACTCCTTGCGGGCAGGCGTCGGGGGCGCCGCCCATAGTGCCGCACGCCGTGTCGCACCGGCCCACGAGACGACGCAGGCGTGAAGCTGGAGCCAGGACTGCGCGCGACGGTGTCGCTGACCGTCGGCGACGCCGACACGGCGGTCGCGCTGCGCTCGGGCGACGTGGCGGTGCTCGCCACGCCCCGCGTGGTGGCGCTCGCCGAGCAGGCCGCCGTCGCCGCCGTGCGCCCCGCGCTTCCGGCGGACCACACCAGCGTCGGCACGCGCGTCGAGCTCGACCACCTCGCGCCGAGCCGCGTCGGCGCCACGGTCACCGCGACCGCCGAGCTGCTCGCCGTCGAGGGGCGGCGCCTGGAGTTCGCCGTGGTGGTGCGCGACGGCGACACGGAGGTCGCGCGGGGGCGCCACACCCGCGCCGTCGTGGACCGGGCCCGCTTCGCGGCGGGGTGATCAGGGTCAGGGGGCGCTGCGGGACTGGAGCAGGCGCACGAGGGTGCGCACGCCCATGCCGGTGGCGCCCTTGGGCGTGTACCAGCCGTCGCCGTCCTCGCTGAAGGCGGGGCCGGCGATGTCCAGATGCGCCCACGGCACGTCGCCGACGAAGCGCTGGAGGTACAGACCGGCGACGAGGGTTCCGGCCTGCATCGGCCGGCCGATGTTGCGCAGGTCGGCGACCTCGGACTTGAGGTGCTCGTCGTACTCGGGCGGCAGGGGCAGGTGCCACACCTGTTCCCCAGCCGCGGTCGCCGCGGTGCGGATCTCGTCGACGAGGGCGTCGTCGTTGCCCATCAGCCCCGCGATGCGCTGGCCGAGCGCGACGATCTGCGCCCCGGTGAGCGTCGCCACGTCGATCATCGCGTCGGGCGCTGACTCGGCGCCGTAGGCGAGCGCGTCGGCGAGGACCAGACGGCCCTCCGCGTCGGTGTTCATCACCTCGACCGTCGTGCCGCCGCGGTGGGTGAGCACGTCTGAGACGCGGGTCGCCTCGCCCGACGGCATGTTCTCGGCGAGCGCGAGGAGCCCGGTGACCTTGACGGTCACGCCGAGCTCGCGCAGCGCCGACATCGTGCCGACGACGGCCGCCGCCCCGCTCATGTCGGACTTCATGGTGTTCATCGACGCCGACGGCTTGAGCGACAGGCCACCGGAGTCGAACGTGATGCCCTTGCCGACGAGCACGACGTGGCCGGTCGCGCCCTCGGGCTCGTAGGTCAGCTCGACCAGGCGCGGCGGCGCGCTCGACCCGCGCCCCACGCCGATGATCCCGCCGAAGCCGCCCTCGGCCAGCGCGGCCTCGTCGAGGACGCGCACGCCGAGCCCGGCCTCACCGGCGAGCTGTGCGACCCGGTCGGCCAGCGCCGGGGGACGCTTGTCCTGCGGGGGCGTGTTCACGAGGTCGCGGGTGAGCGACGTCGCGCGGACGACCGCCGCGCCGGCGGCGACGCCCTGCTGGACCTTCTCGGCGTCGAGCCCGTCACCGGCGAGGACGACGACGCCGGTCAGCGACGGCAGGTCGTTGGCCTTGGTGCGGTACGCCGTGAAGGCGTACGCGCCCAGACCGGCGCCCTCGGCCACCGCCTGCGCGCGCTCCGCCGCGCCGCCCTCGGCCGGCAGGTCACCGGGGACCACGACGGCGAGCGTCGCGTCCTTCGTCGCGTTGCGGGCCGCCGCTCCGGCGCCCCGGCGCAGGGTCTCGAGCGTGACCTTGTCCGCGGGGCCCAGCCCGACGACGAGCAGCAGCCCCGCCGCGGCGCGACCACGCGTCGGGATGCGCGCGACCGCGGCGAGGTTGCCCTCGAAGCGGATGGCCGCGAGCTCCGCCGCCAGGTCAACGTCCAGCGGGGCGGCCAGTGCCAGGGCGTCGGCGCCGAGCTTGACCGCCCCGTCGCCGCCCTTGGCGGCGAACACCGCCACGACGTCTGCCTCGACCTCGGCGGCTGACTGCTGGGCGACCGTGATGTCGGGCACGCGGGCTCCTGTCGCGACGGGGCGCAGGAGTCTAGCGACGCCGTCCCGCCCGTAGACTCGCGCGGCCATGGAGGTGTTCGAGCCGGTCGCGGTGGACCTGCGCCACTACGTCGACTTCGACCTCGCCGCGGCGGCGGGGCGGCGGGTGTTCACCACCGACGTCGTCGCCGTCGACCTGCTGTGCCTCGAACCGGGTCAGCTCGTCGAGGCGCGGACCCTGCCTGGCGCCGACGTCATCTACACCGTGCTGGGCGGGCGGGCGTGGGTGGTGACCGACGAGGCCGAGGTGACGCTCGAGCCGCTGCAGGCCGTCGTCGTGCCCGCGGGAGTCCCGCACGGGTTGCGCAACGACGCGGCGGACCCGCTGATCGTGCAGGTCGTCGTCAGCCCGCCCGACGAGATGCCGTCCTCGGTCGCCGGCCCCGTCCCGCAACCGGAGCAGGATTCGGCGGAGCCGGCGGCCGAGCGGGGCCCAGGGCTGCTCGACCGGCTGCGGCGCACGCTGGGCGGATAGCGCGCCGCTGGGCTAGCATCGCGCGCACGCCGGGGGAGCCCGCCACGGGCTGAGAGTGCGGACACGGCCGCAGACCCCACGAACCTGAACCGGTTGATACCGGCGGAGGGAGTGCGTCATGGTCGCTGGAACCGTCACCCTGCTCGTCGTGCTCGTCACGCTCGCGGTGTTCGTCGCGGTCGGCGTGCGGGCCCACCGACGGGGCGCCGACGTCGAGGACTTCGTCGTCGCCCGCAACAGCCAGAACAGCCTCACGCTCGGCTTGTCGCTTCTGGCCGCCGGCATGGGCGCGTGGATCCTGTTCGCCCCGCCGGAGGTCGGCGCCGGCGTCGGGGCGGTCGCCGTCACCGGCTATGCGCTCGGCTGCGCGGCGCCGCTGCTCGTCTTCGGGGTGCTCGGGCCGCGGATCCGCGCGGTGCTGCCGGCCGGCCACAGCCTTCCGGAGTTCGTCCGGCTGCGGTTCGGCCGAACGTTCCACGCCTACGTCGTCGGCATCTCGATCCTGTACATGCTGTTCTTCGTCACCGCGGAGCTGACCGCCGTCCACGGCGTCACGGCGATCCTGTCGGGACTCGACCCGCGGATCGCCGTCGTCGCCGTGGCCGTCGCGACGTTGGCGTACACGACCTACGGGGGACTACGCGCGTCGCTGCGCACCGACCGGTTCCAGGCGTGGTTGATCCTCGCGCTGCTGACCGCCGCCGTCGCGGTGATCGCCACCGCGCTGCCCCGCGGCGGCGCGATCACGGCAGGGGCGGCGTCGGCGCCGGTGCTGCGCGTCGACCGGCTGGGGATCGAGGTGGCGCTCACGCTCATCATCGCGGTGACCGCGGCGAACATGTTCCACCAGGGCTACTGGCAGCGGGTGTGGGCCGCGCGCGACAGCCGGACGCTGAGCCGCGGTGTCGCCCTCGGCATCGCCACGACGGTCCCGGTCGTGGCCGCCGTCGGTGCGCTGGGCATCCTCGCCGCCCGCTCCGGCGCCGACCTCGGCACCCCGCCCGTGCCGTTCTTCGCGTTGCTCAGCGGTCTGCCGGCGTGGGTCGGCATCGGCGTGCTCGTGCTCGCCGTGGCGCTCGTCGCGTCGTCGGTCGACACCCTCGAGACGGGGCTCGCGTCGTTGGTGACCGTCGAGCGCCCGACGACGTCGCTGCGCGGCGCGCGGCTGATCACCGTGGTCTTGATGCTGCCGGCCGTCGCCGTGGCGCTGCAGGGGTACTCGGTGCTGCGGCTGTTTCTCATCGCGGACCTGCTGTGCGCCGCGACCGTCGTGCCGGCGCTCGCGAGCCTGTGGCGGCGCGCGACGCCCGCCGGCGCGCTGGCAGGCGCGGTCGCCGGGTTGCTCGGCGCGGTCGTCGCCGGAGCGCTGGCCGGCGGGTCGGTGCTTGACGGGCTGCAGCGCGCGACCTTCCCCGGGGCGATCCCGACGCTGCCGCCGTTTCTCGGCGCGGTGCTCGCCTCGGCAGCCGTCACCGTCGGCGTGTCGCTGCTCGGCCGGCAGGTCACCGACCTCGAAGCCGTCGGCGCACGGGTGCCGGCGCTGTCGGGCGGCTGACCGCGAGTCGCGCCCCGGCGGCGCCCCGGCTACTCCTCGGGGCGCGGCACGACCTCGAAGGTCCCGGCGAGCCGGCCGTCGGGCAGCACGAGGGTCAACGTGCCGGAGTAGCGCCGCCCCGTCTCGAGCGTGTTCAGCGTCAGCGACCCGCCGGTCGCGCGGATGCGCCGCTGCCCCACACCGAGCTGCACGTCGACGACCGCCCCGTCGGTCACGTCGTCGCAGACAGCGCGCCGGCATGTCGACGTGACGACCGGGATCATGGTCCCCGCGCGAAGCGCGTCCGGGTTCTCCACGACGATGCCGAAGAACGCACCGTTGATGTCGCGGGAGAAGAAGCACAGGTCGGTGTCGGGGCCCTCGTTGACGTCGCAGTCACCCAGCCGCAGGACCGGCGCCCCGTCCGACACCGCGTACTGGCGGCCGTCGACGACCCCGGACAGCGACAGCCCCGAGCGACCGTTGCGCGGGACGATGCCCGCGGGCCCGGGGCGGGTCCCCTCGGCGCCGCACGCGGCGAGGACCACGGCGAGCAGCGCGCCGAGAAGCGCTCGCCTCACCGCACCGACTCGACGAGCAGGGACTGGCCCTGCCCGACGCCGATGCACAGCGACACCAGTCCGCGGCGCAGCCCCGGCTCGCGCCGCAGCCGGTGCAACAGCGTCGTCGTCAGCCGCGCGCCGGTCGATCCGAGCGGGTGGCCGATGGCGATGGCGCCACCCTGCGGGTTGACGATCGCCGGGTCGAGGGGCAGCTCACGCAGCACCGCGAGGCTCTGCCCGGCAAACGCCTCGTTGAGCTCGACGGTGTCGACGTCGTCGAGCGACCAGCCGGCGCGGCGCAACGCGAGAGCGGTCGACTCGACCGGGCCGATGCCCATGATCGACGGGTCGACCCCAACGACGCCCGACGCGACGACGCGCGCGATCGGGTCCAGGCCGTGGCGCTCGACGGCGTCGGCGGACGCGAGCAGCACCGCCGCCGCGCCGTCGTTGAGGCTCGAGGCGTTGCCAGCGGTGACGGTGCCGCCGTCGCGGAACACCGGCTGCAGCCGCGCCAGCGCCTCCATGGTGGTGTCCGCCCGCGGACCCTCGTCGCGCTCGACGAGCGTGACCGCGCCACGCCGTCCGGCGACCTCGACCGGCACGACCTCGGCGTCGAAGGCGCCGGCGTCCCAAGCGGCGACGGCGCGCTGGTGGGACCGCAGCGCGAAGGCGTCCTGCTCCTCGCGCGTCACGTCGTACTTGTCCACGAGGTTCTCGGCCGTCTCGCCCATCGCCAGCGGGGGGTGGAGCGCGGCCAGTCGCGGGTTGACGAAGCGCCAGCCGAACGACGAGTCCGCCAGCTCCGGCACGCCGCGCGGCGGCAGGGTCGCTGGCTTGGCCATCACCCACGGGGCGCGGGTCATCGACTCGACGCCGCCCGCGATGAGCACGTCACCCTCGCCGACCATGATGGCGCGGGCGGCCGACACGACCGCGTCGAGCCCGGAGGCGCACAGCCGGTTCACGGTGACACCGGGCACGGTGATCGGCAGGCCGGCGAGCAGCAGGCTCATCCGGGCGACGTTGCGGTTGTCCTCGCCGGCCTGGTTGGCGCAGCCGGCGATGACCTCGTCCACGGCCGCCCCGTCGAGGTGGTTGCGTGCGACGACCGCGCGCAGGACGCCGGCGAGCAGGTCGTCGGGGCGGGCCGGGGACAGGGCGCCGCCGACCTTGCCGACGGGGGTCCGGACGGCATCAACGAGGAACGCCTCGCGCAGTTGGGTCATCCGGCGATGGTAGCGAGCGCTCGGCGCCGGCCACGGGTGTGAAGCGGCGGGTGCTCGGGCATTCCGTCATTCACCACTCACCCGTTGCTCGCCGGAGGCCGCCATGGACCCGCAGACCCTTCGCATCGTCATCATCGTCGCCGTCGTCGTTGTGGTGGTGCTGCTGGTCCTCGCGCTCGTGAAAGCCGCGCGCACCCGGCGTCAGCGCGAGCAGCTGCGGCAGCGCTACGGGCCCGAGTACGACCGCACAGTCCAGGCGCGTGGCAGCCAGCGCGCCGCCGTGCGCGACCTGCGTGGCCGCGAACAGGAGCGCGCAGAGCTGTCGCTGCGCGACCTCAACGAAGCCGACCGTGAGCTGGTCCGCCGGCACATGGCGACGCTGCAGTACCGCTTCGTCGAGGACCCCGCCGACGTGCTGCTCGAGACCGACCGGGTCGCCACCGAGGTGCTGCGCGCGAAGGGCTACCCCGTCGCGGAGGACCGCGACCGGGCGCTGCGGCTGTTCAGCGTCGACTACCCGCAGGAGGCCGGCGCGATCCGCGCGGTGATGGACCGCAGCTACGAAGGCGACGTGTCGCGCATGCGCGACACCTTCGTCGGAGTCCGCGCGGCGCTGCAGGAGATCGCCGGGATCAGCTACGTGCTCGGCGACGCGGCCGACTCGCCGTCGGACCTGCGCGGGCGCCAGCCCGACCCCGCGGTCGAGCGCGGCAGCGGTTGACCCGCGCCAGCGATGTGTTACACGCCCGCGGCGTAACGCGGTAAACTCGTAACACGTCAGCGGCGCGCTCCCCCGCGCCCCTACCGCCGCACCACCGCCCGCGGCGACGCCGGAACCGGAAGGAGGGGATCGGATGCGTGCACGGTCCGCGCTGTTCACCCTCTTCGGCGACGTCGTGCGCCCCGCCGGTGGCGACGCGTGGCTGACCGCGCTCACCGGCTGCATGGGCGCGCTCGGGTTCACCCCCGAGGCGACGCGCACGGCGCTGCACCGCATGGCCGCCGAGGGCTGGGTCGAGCCGTCGCGGGTCGGGCGCTACGCCGCCTACCGGCTGACCGACCGCGGCGTCGACCGGCTGGAGGAGGCCGCCGCGCGGATCTACCGCCTGCGGGCGGTCGAGTGGGACCGGCGCTGGCGCCTGCTGGTGTGCCCCGGCGCCGGCCGCGACGCCGACCTGGCGCGCGCGCTGCGCTGGATGGGCTTCGGGCAGCTGTCCAGCGACGTGTGGGCGAGCCCGCACCCGCACGGCGAGCGGCTGCGCCGTGTGCTCGGCGACCGCAACGCCGGCGGTGCCGTGCCGTTCGTCGCGGACGCCTGCGACGACGGTGCCGACGACGAGCGGATCGTCGCGACCGCGTGGGACCTGCGCGGCCTGCGCGACGCCCACGCGGCCTTCATCGGCCGCTGGGCCGACGTCGCGCCGCCGACCGACCCGGTCGCGGCGTTCACGACGCGCATCCGCCTGGTGCACGACTGGCGGTCGTTTCTGTTCCTCGACCCCGGGCTGCCGGCGGCGCTGCTCCCCGGCGACTGGCTCGGCGCGGACGCCGCCGCGGTGTTCCACCGCCTGTACGACGCCGTCGACGCCGCCGCGTGGCGTTTCTACGACGACCTCGCCGCCGCCGCCCCGCCGCTGCCGGGGCGCCCTGCGACCCCGCTGCGCGCGTCGAGCCCGTTCGCGCGGGGCCTCGACGCGCTCCAAGCCCGCCCCGCCTAGCCGTTCCCCTTGAGGAGGCGCTCACCGATGAGCTACGAGACCCGCACCGCCGAGTTCAAGGCCGCGATCGACGCCGGGGGCATGGTCGAGGCCGGCGACTGGATGCCAGACGAGTACCGCCAGGCGGCGCTGCGCTTCATCGAGATGCACGCCAACTCCGAGATCATGGGCGCGCTGCCCGAGCGGGAGTGGATCGCACGGGCGCCGTCGCTGCGCCGCAAGCTGTCGCTGACCGCGAAGGTGCAGGACGAGGTCGGCCACGGCCACATGCTCTACCGGGTCGCCGAGGATCTCGGCAAGTCGCGCGACGCGATGATCGCCGACCTCATCGCCGGCAAGACGAAGTTCCACAACGTCTTCCACTACCCCACCGTCACCTGGGGCGACGTCGCGGTCATCGGCTTTCTCATCGACGGCGCCGCGCTGGTCACCCAGAAGGCGCTGCTGGAGTGCAGCTACGCCCCGTACGTGCGGGTGCTCAAGCGCATCTGCGCCGAGGAGAGCCTGCACCAGCGCCACGGCGAGGACGTCGTGCTCGAGCTGTGCGCCGGCAGCGACGCGCAGCGCCAGATGTTCCAGGACGCGGTGAACCGCTGGTGGGAGCCGATCATGCAGTTCTTCGGCCCCCCGTCGAAGCCCGAGCGCGACGTGCTGCTGCACTGGCGGCTGAAGACACGCACCAACGAGCAGCTGCGCCAGCGCTTCTTCGACACCTACGTGCCCAAGCTGTGGGACCTCGGCATCTCGGTGCCCGACCCGGCACTCGCCTACGACGAGGCCGCCGGCGAGTGGACCTGGACGCAACCGAACTGGGACACCTTCTGGCAGGTGGTCAAGGGCAACGGCCCGATGACCGAGACGCGTCTGGCGTGGCGGCGCTGGATGCACGAGGCCCACGGCTGGGTGCGCGAGGCGATGGCGGAGTCGCCGGCGCGCAGCGCCGCCTGACGTCGCGTGGACCGCTGGGAGGTCTTCGGCAAGCGCACGCTGGACGACCCGTGGACGTCGGTCGGGGCGGTGCACGCGCCCGACCGCGAGATGGCGCTGCTGCTCGCCAAGGAGTCGTTCTTCCGCCACGGCGAGGGCGTCGACTTCGCCGTCGTGCGCCTCGACGACCTGCACGTGTTCGGCCGCAGCGACCTGCTCGCGTTCGCGACCGACAAGACCTACCGGCTGCAGGCCGGCTACACCGGGATGGGCGACAAGCGCCGCCGCGCGACCGCGAAGGCGCAGGCGGCCGGTGCAGTCATCGACCGTCCCCGCCCGGCCGACAAGCGGGTGCTCAACACCAGCCACCGCCGGCGCGAGGCGGCCGATGACTGACCCCCGCGTCGACCTGCTGCTCGCCCTCGGTGACGACGAGCTCGTCCTGGGCCACCGCCACGCCCACTGGACCGGCGTCGCCCCGCACCTCGAGGAGGACCTCGCGTTCTCGTCGATCGCGCAGGACGAGATCGGCCACGCCGTGGTGTGGTATCGCCTGGCCGGCGAGTTGACCGGCAAGGACCCCGACGCGCTCGGGCTGGGCCGCCCGCCGGAGGGCTACCGCAACGCCATCCTCGTCGAGCGACCGAACCGCGACTGGGGCTACACCGTCGCGCGCCACTACTGCTACGACATCGCCGAGGACGTGCGCCTGACCACCCTGGCCGACTCCTTGTGGACCCCGCTGGCCGAGGCGACCGGCGCGCTGCGTCGTGAAGAGCGCTACCACCTGCTGCACGCGCGGCTGTGGCTGGACCGGCTGGCGCACGGACCGCTGGACGCGAGAGGCCACCTCGCCGACGGGCTCGTCGCCGCGCTCGCGGAGGCGCCCGGGCTGTTCGAGCCGCTGCCCGGCGAGGACGAGCTCGTCGCCGACGGGGTGCTGCCGCTCGCGTCTGCCGACCAGCACACCCGCTGGCGCGACGTCGTCACGGCCGAGCTGACCGCGCTCGGCCTCGAGCACGTCCTCGACGGCAGCGCCCACCACAGCGACGGCGAGTTCGTGCCGACCTCGTCGGGCGAGTTGCTCGACACTGGCGACGGCGCGGCGGCGGCGGGGGCGGTGGCGTCCGGTGGCGGTCTCGGCGGGCGCCTCGGACGCCACTCGGAGGACTTCGCCGAGGTGTGGGAGGAGCTGACCGGGACCTACCGCGCGTACCCGGGAGTGAGGTGGTGACCCGTTGACGACCCGCACCGTGCCGACCGCCGACGACGTGCGCGCCGTGCTCGACACCGTTGCCGACCCCGAGATGCCGCCGGTGACGGTGGCGGAGCTCGGCATGGTCGTGGACGTGCGCGTCGCCGACGACGGGGGGCGCACCCGCGTCGAGATCGACCTGGTCGCGACGTTCTCCGGCTGCCCGGCGACCGCGGTGATCCGCGAGGACGTCACCAGGGCGGTCGCGGCGATGGACGGCGTCGACGAGGTCGCCGTGCGCTTCGTCACGTCGGTGGTGTGGGACCCCGAGCGCATCACCTTGCCGGGGCGGCGCAAGCTGCAGGCGTTCGGGATCGCCCCGCCCGGCTCCGGGCAGACGCTGGTGCAGATCGGCAGCCGCACCGCGACCGGTCGCCCCGTCGGCGTCGTCTGCCCGCTGTGCGGCTCGACCGACACGACCGCGGACAGCCCGTTCGGGCCGACGCCGTGCCGCTCGTCGAGCTACTGCAACGCCTGCCGTAACCCGTTCGAAGTCATCAAGCCCTAGGAGATTCCGATGTCCGACTTTCAGCTGTTCATCGACGGCGAGTTCTGCGAGGCGGCGTCCGGGGACACGTTCGAGACGCTCGACCCGTCCACCGGCGAGTCCGTCGGCACGGTCGCCAAGGCCGGCGCCGACGACGCCGCCCGCGCGATCGACGCCGCACGCGCGGCCTTCGACGACGGCCGCTGGTCGTTCAAGCGCGGCAGCGAGCGCGGCAAGATCCTCGCGGCGGTCGCCAAGGGCATCAAGGACCGCGCCCCCGAGCTCGCGGAGCTGGAGAGCCGCGACTCCGGCGCGACGATCATGAAGGCGAAGGGCGCCGACATCGGCAGCGCGGTGTTCTGGTTCCGCACGATGGGCGAGTACGCGTCCCGTCTCGATGAGCCCGAGTCCCTGCCGCAGACGATCTCACCCGGGCCCAGCTACAACTACCTCGTCCGCGACCCGGTCGGGGTGTGCACCGCGATCATCCCGTGGAACTTCCCGTTGCAGATGGCGGCGTGGAAGATCTCGATGGCGCTGGCGGCCGGCAACACCATCGTGCTCAAGCCCGCACCTGAGACACCGTGCACCGCGACGCGCCTGGCCGAGATCATGCGCGACGCCGGCGTCCCCGACGGCGTCGTGAACATCATCCCCGGCCCCGGGCCGGGCACCGGCGAGGAGCTGGTCAGCAACCCGCGCGTCGACAAGGTCGCGTTCACCGGCTCGACCGAGGTCGGCCGCCAGATCATGCAGATGGCCGCGAACACGGTGAAGAAGACGACCCTGGAGTTGGGCGGCAAGTCGGCGCAGGTGGTGCTCGACGACGCCGATCTGGACCTCGCCGTCGACGGGGTGCTCTACGGGATCTTCTTCCACGCCGGGCAGATCTGCACCGCCGGCAGCCGGCTGCTGCTGCCCGACGCCCTGTACGACACGTTCGTCGAGCGGCTGCTCGACCGCGTCGGCGACATCAAGGTCGGACCCGCCAACGATCCGGCGAGCACGATGGGACCGCTGGTGTCGCAGAAGCAGCTCGACACGGTGCTCGGCTACATCGAGCTCGGGTCCAAGGAGGGCGCGACGCTGGCGACCGGCGGGACGCGCCTGACCGACGGCGGGCTCGACCGCGGGTTCTTCGTCGCGCCGACCATCTTCACCGACGTGACGCCCGACATGACGATCGCGCGCGAGGAGATCTTCGGCCCCGTGCTGTCGGTGCTGCGCTACGACGACGAGGACGACGCGGTGCGCATCGCCAACGGCACCGACTACGGGCTCTCCGCGGCGGTCTGGGGCAGCCCGACCCGCGCGATGAAGATCGCCGGGCGGCTGCAGGCGGGCACCGTGTGGGTCAACGAGTACCACCTGCTCAACCCGCACTACCCGTTCGGCGGCTACAAGCAGTCCGGCATCGGGCGTGAGCACGGCTACCTCGGGCTGCTCGAGTACACCGAACCCAAGCACGTCCACGTCGGCATCGACCCGAGCCGGCGCAACAAGCGCTGGTTCGACATGACCATCCCCCGCCGGCGCTGACACCGGCGCGCCGCCATGCCGGAACGACCGCTGCCGCTGCACGGGGTGCGCGAGACGCTGCTGGAGCCGGAGCCGGCGGCGTCGACCGCCGGCCTGGCCGCGGCGCTCGGGGCGCACGACGAGGGGCCGCGGGCGCTGGGCCGGCGCCTGCGTGAGCTGGTCACCGCGCAGCCGACGTTTCTCGACGGCTGGGCGCATCTGGCGCTGTGGGCGCTGGAGGAAGGCGACCCGGTCGCGGCCTACGCCTTCGCCCGGACGGGCTATCACCGCGGCCTGGACCGAATCCGCCGTGCCGGCTGGCACGGCCAGGGGCCGGTCCCGTGGGACCACGAGCCCAACCGCGGGTTCCTGCGCAGCGTCCACGCCCTGCTGCGCGCCGCCGCGATGATCGGCGAGCTGGACGAGGCCCGCCGCTGCCGCGACTTCTTGCTCGAGCTGGACCCCGAGGATGCTTTGAGCGTGCGCGACGTGGACGTCGGGGCGTTGGGCGGGGCGTAGCGGGGGGCGTGTCTGGTGGGGCGTTGGCGGGGCGGCGGGCGAGTGGCGGGGCGGGGCGGGTTCGTAGGCGCAGCCGTGCGCTTCTGGCTCGTCATGCAGGCCGCGGCGGGGGTAGGGCTTGTCTTCATGGCGACGACGCCCTATTACGGCCGGGGCGCGATCTCCGGGATCGCGATGATTGTTTATGCTATTGTCTCCTACCTCGCGTTTCGTTATGGCCGTTTCCTTGACCGCGAGGCGACAAGGCAACCGTGGCGACGTGCGCTGGCGGCTGCTGGCCTGAACGTCGTTCTTCTCGGTCTCACCATCGTCACCTTCTCAGCAATATTTGGCGTTCTACCACCCAGCCGCTTGAATCTGCTTTACTGGGTCGATCCATATGGACCTGATTGTGAGCTTTCAGCGGCATACGTCGAACGCATACCCATACTCGGAGGCGACGTCTCGGCGGGCGACATGTGTCCCCTGATCGGCACCATCGCTGATTGAGTGGTTGCCAGTGTCGCGCCGCATACGAGGCTTTCCGTCTTACACCGTGGACGCGAGCTGACGCGCCTGGAGCGCTGTGCTGAGGCGGTCTGGGGCGGCGACCGGAGGCGGGCGCAACCGGGGCGCTGTCCCCACAGCGTCCCGTGATCAAGAGAAAGTCGGCGCGAAAATCCGCAAAAAGCCTGTGGAACGACGGGTTTCTGTCGGACCGGTCGCGTACTATACGAACATGCGTACGAGTCCGGCGACTGGCCGGGGCGGCTGCCCGACCCGCCAGGCGGTCGATGCGTCCCTCCGGACGCTGACGGCGCTGGACGACGCGGGTGTGGCCACGGCGGCCGGCCGGGTGCTGGAGCGGCTGGACGACGCCGGCCTGCGCGCGCCGTAATCAACGACGGGTTGGGCCGGCTGGACGGCGCCGGAGTGCGCACCGTCATCGCCGACGAGGTCGCGCGGCTGGATGACGCGGGGCGGCTCGGCGTGGCCGACGCGCTGCTCGCCGAGGCCGGCGACGCGGCCGCGTTGACGGTGGCGGGCAAGGCGTTGGGCCGGGTGGCTTCGAACCCGTTGGGCGGCGATGTGGACGACGCGGCGTTGGCGGTGTCGGTCGAACGGCTGCAGCGGCTGGAAGCCACGGTGGCCGGGGAGAAGCTGCGCCGGGTCGCGGAGATGGCCGCGCGCGGGTCGAGCCGTGTGACCGGTGACCGGTCGCCGACCGATCTGCTGTGCCGGCTCGGGTTGACCCGCGGGGAGGCCGCGTCGCAGGTGGCGGCGGCCGCCGCGTTGCAACAACTGCCGTCCACCCGCGCCGCGCTGGAGCGGGGCGACATCGGGCTGGGCCACGCAACGGCCGCCGCCCGCACGCTCGGCCAGCTCGCCGACGCCGGCGGGCCCGGTGCCCGTGACACCGTCGACCGGCTCGACACGCTGGTCGCCGGCGCCGCCGGCGGCGAGAGCGCCGGTCGCGGTGATGCAGCCGACGGCGCCGGCGACGCCGGCACCGGCGACGGTGGGGTGGTCGGCCGCGGCGGCCGTCGGGTGGACCGGCGCGAGTTGGGTCGCCGGCTCGACGGGTTCGCGCACACGGTCAACGACGACGTGCTCGCCGACCGGGCGCTGCGCGCCAAGCAGCTGCGCCGGTTCGCGTTGACTCCCGGCCCCGACGGGGCGTGGACCGCCGCCGGCCAGTTGGAACCGGTCGCCGGCGCGACCCTGCACGGCCTGCTGGGCCGCCTCGCCGGCCGTCACGGGCCCGACGACGCCCGGTCGCAGCCGCAGCGGATGGCCGACGCGTTGGCCGCCGTCACCACCCTGGCGGCGGGCAACCCGGCGCTGCGCACCGCCGACCGCCGAGCCCACCGGCGACGGCGACGACGGTGGGGCGATGGACCGGGCGGCGGCGCGGCGGGTCGCGCGCGCGATGGCCGCCACCCGCGCGCAGGTGCTGGTGATCACCACCGTCGACGCGCTGCACGGCGTCCCCGGCGCCGACCCGGCGGAGGTCGACGGGTACGGGGCGGTGTGCACCGCCACCGCCCGCCAAATCTGCTGCGACGCGCAGGTCACCACCGTGGTCAC
Organism: Egibacteraceae bacterium; assembly: GCA_030446745.1. Lineage (GTDB taxonomy): Bacteria > Actinomycetota > Nitriliruptoria > Euzebyales > Egibacteraceae > JAUJMS01. The sequence continues at coordinate 17,284 of JAUJMS010000008.1, forward strand.
CGCCGCCGACGGCGACGTGCTGCGCGTCGGCCGGGCCCGGCGCAACCCGACCACCCGCCAGCGGGTCGCGGTGATCGTGCGCGACCGGCGCTGCGTCGGCTGCCACGCCCCGGCGGTGCGCTGCCAGGTCCACCACGTCCACTGGTGGCGCGACCACGGGCCCACCGACGTCGACAACCTCACCCTGCTCTGCTGGCCGTGCCACGCCGACGTCCACCACGGCCACACCACCGTCACCCGACAACCCGACGGGCGCTACACCACCCACCACTGGGCGGCGTCGCGGCCCCGCCGCCGCGGCGCCCCAGCGACATACCCCATGACCCGACCCCTCCGGACCGCCGGCCCGGAGACCTCGGGCTGTGCGCTCACTGGTCCACCGGCCGGCGAGGTGTCGGGCGGCGGCGCGCAGCCGGGCGCGGGACGCGGAGCCCGGACGCATGGCCGCCGCTCGCGCTTCCTATCGCGAAACCGCGGACACGGACTCGAGCCGTCAAGGAGGCACCCGCACGCCCTAATGGATCAGTGCTCAACCGGCACGCCATCCCGCAAGTCGTCGCTCCTCCTCAGCTGCCGGCAGGGGCACGATTTAGGCATAGAACTCGCTGCGCCATGGGCGGACCAGTGCTCACCTGCCGGTCGGCTCGGACAACAACCTGGCGGAACAGGCGCGGCTGTTACGACCCCATTAGGGTGAACGGCGACGCGGTCGCCGGTGTGCCGTCAGGCATGGCGCCGGCGCACGGGGGAACGGTGCGCACGGACCCGAGGAGGACGCATGGCTGTGACGATCGAAGTCAAGACGGCGATCCGCATCGCGGAGCTCCTCGACCTGTTCGCCGAACTGCCGTCGACACCGCCGGTGCTCACCGACGAGGCGCGGCAACACGCCGTGACGCTGCTGGACCTGCTCGAGCACGAAGACTTTCGCCGACCCCGCCCCGACACCGCGCGCTAGGCCTCGCCCACGCGTTCGCAGACGCGTTTGAGGTTCGCCAGGCTGCGCCGGAACACCCGCCGGACGTGCGGCACGGCGAGGACACCGGCGACCGTGTCGCCGACCACACCGAACGGCGGGTCGAGCTCCTCCCACCACGTCATGCGCGTCCCGTGGCGCGTGGGCTCCAACTCGAAGGCACCCACGCCGGCCATCAGCCAGTCGAGATGGCGTACGCCGACGGTGACGCCCTCGTGCCAGTCGGTGACCACCATGTCGTCGGTGATCACCAGGCCGGCGACGATGTCGGTGCGGCAGCGCAGCACCACGCCGGCGCCTTCCCGCTGGGGGCTGAGCACCGTGACGCTGCGCGCGTCGACCATCCATCGCGGCTGCGCCTCCCAGTCCACGAGGACGCGCCAGACCACGGCCGGCGGCGCCTCGATGTGAACCGTCTCCTCGATCCGCGCCACGGGTCCTCCTCGGGTTTGGCCGCCAGTATCCGTCGGCTAGCCTGAGCGCCAACGTCGACGGCGCGCCCAACCAGCCGCCGTCGAGCCCGCTGCCTGTCGTGCGCCACCGCGCCGGGGCCGGGCGACGACGCCCGACCGGGCGTGCCAGCAGCCGCACGGGAGCACGGATGTTCATCGAACTCAACGGCGTCAACCACCACTACGTCAGCAAGGGAGAGGGACCGCCGGTCGTGCTCGTCCACGGGCTCGGCGGCACGCTGCACGTCTGGCACGGCGTCATCGAGAACCTCGCGCTGCACCACCACGTCGTGGCGCTCGACCTGCGCGGTCACGGCCGCAGCGACGGGACGCGTGGGACGATCTCCATCGCCGGCTTCGCCGCCGACGTCGAAGCGCTGATCGGTGCGCTCGAGCTGCCCGCGGTCACGCTCGTGGGGCACTCGATGGGGTCGTTGGTGGCGCAGCAGCTCGCGGCGACCCGGCCGGAGCTCGTCGATGCGCTGGTGCTCGTCGGCGGCATCTCGTACTTCGAGCCGCCGTCGAAGGAGGCGTACCTGCGTCGCGCCGACCTCGTCGAGGCCGACGGGATGGACGCCTTGGTCGACGAGTGGCTGCCCGGCGCGCTCGCGCCGCGGACCGCCGCAAAGCTGCCGCAGGTGGTCGGGCTGCTGCGCGACATGTTTTTGCGCAACGACCCGAAGGCCTACGCGCGGACCTGTCGCGCGCTGGCGAAGGCGCCGACGGTGATGCGCGAGGAGATCGGCCAGCCGACGCTGCTGCTCGTCGGCGACCACGACCGCTCGACGCCGATCGCGATGACCGAGGAGCTGCACCGCGAGATCCCGGTCTCGCGGGTCGGCGTCATCGCCGGCGCGGCGCACTGGGCGGCGCTGGAGCAGCCCGACGCGCTGGCGGCCGCGATCCTCGAGTTTCTGACCTGACGTCGGTCAGGACGGCGGCGTCAAGTCGCCGCGGGGTGGCGCGTACTGGCCGCCGGGCGGCACCGCCGAGGTCGGCGCCCCACGCTGCTGGTAGCGCGCGGCGAGGCAGCGCAGGAACAGCTCGTCGTCGACGTCGGGCGGGCGGTGGTCGCCGACGCGCGGGCCGAGCGCCCCGGCGAGCCGGCCGGCGATGTCCGCGCGAGGCCCGGGCGGCAGCGTGTCGGCGCGAAGCAGGAACGTGCGCACCGCGGCGTAGTCGTCGGGACGCAGCCCCGACGGGTCGAGCGTGGCGGCGTACGCGGCCGCCGCCGGCGGGACGGTGAACGACGCCACCTCGAACGGGCGCGCGCCGCTGCGCTCGCGCACGACGAGCGTGCCCGCGGCGAGGTCGCCCAGCCGCTGCGACCGGCGCGTCACCAGCGCCGTGATGACCGCGCCGGCCCCGAACGTGAGCGTGAAGTCGACGAGCTGCAACGCCGCGCGGATCGCGGCGTGGCGGAAGCCCACGGGCGCCCCCTCGACGGTCACGACCCGCAGGCCCATGGCGGCCTTGCCCAGGGTCCGTCCGCGCCACAGCGTCTCCGCGGCGATCGGGTAGCCGAAGGCCACCAGCAGGTTGAGCACCACCACCACGCTGAGGAACACCCAATCCGGCGTGGCGGAGCCCGTCGTCCCGAAGGCGGCGAACGCGCCGAGGTTGACCAGCAGCACCACGACGGTCACGACGAGCGCGTCGATGACGTACGCGACGGTTCGCGAGCCGACCGTCGCCGTCGGGAACTCCAACGCGACGGCCTCCGGCGTCACGAGGCTCACGTCGCCCCATCCCTGCGCCATTGCGTCCTATCCTCCCGGCCAGTGGACGTCGACCGCTTCGTCGCCGAGCACCGGCCCGCCTGGGACCGCCTCGATGCGCTCGTGCGGCGCGGCGGCCGCGACGTCGGCCGGCTGACCGCCGCAGAGCTCGACGAGCTCGTGGCGTCCTACCAGCAGGTCGCGACCCACCTGTCCTACGCACGCACCCGGTTCCGCGACCCCGCGCTGACGGCAACGCTCACGCAGCTGACCGCCCGCGCCGGGGCGCTCGTGTACGGTACCCGGCCGCGCAGCTGGGCCGCCCCGCTTCGCTTCTTCGCCGACACTTTCCCCGCGGCGGTGTGGTACGCGCGGACGTTCGTGGGCGTCGCCGCCGCGCTGTTCCTGGTCCCCGCGGTGATCGTCGGCGTCTGGCTCGCGACATCGCCGCGGGCTCTCGACGTCGCCGCCCCGCCGGCGCTGCGCGAGGCGTACGTCGAACGCGACTTCGAGGAGTACTACTCGTCGGCGCCGTCGGCGCTGTTCGCCAGCCAGGTCACGACCAACAACATCCGCGTGGGCGTCCTCGCCTTTGCCGGCGGCATCCTCGGGTGCGTGCTCACCGCGGTGGTGCTCGTCACGAACGGCGCGGCCGTCGGCGGCGCGGCGGGCCTGTTCGCCGCGGTCGGGCAGTCGCCGAAGTTCTACGGGCTCATCCTGCCGCACGGGCTGCTCGAGCTGACGGCGGTGTGGGTCGCCGGCGCCGCGGGTCTCCGGCTGGGCTGGACGCTGGTCGACCCGGGCGACCGCCCGCGTGGGGAGGCCCTCGCCGAGGAGGGGCGCCGCGCGATCGTCATCGTCGTTGGCCTCGTGGTCGTGTTCGCCGTCGCGGGGCTGATCGAGGGCTTCGTCACCGGCTCCGGTCTGTCGACCGCCGCACGCGTCGGTGTCGGCGTCGTGGTGGAGACCGCCTTTCTCACGTACGTCGTCGTGCGGGGGCGCGCCGCGGCCGCCCGCGGGCTGACCGGCGCGGTCGGCGAGCAGCGCGACAGCGGCTGGGCCGCGCCGGTCGGCGGGGCCGGGATCACAGCCGCCCCGTCGCCTTCGCGGTGAGGTAGGCGTCGGCGAGCCGCGGGGCGAGCCGGCCCGGCACCTCGTCGACGACGACGACCCCGCGACCGCGCAGCGCGGCGACGGTGCGCCGGCGATCGGCGAGGGCCCGCGCGGCGGCGGCCTTGCGGTAGGCGGCCGCGGCGTCGACGGGCACGGCACCTGCCCAGCGATCGAGCTCGGGGTCACGCACCGCCGCGACGACGACGAGGTGGTCACGGCCGACCAGCGGCAAGGCCGGGAGCAGCGTCGCGGCGACCGCGTGCTCGCTGAGCTCGGTCAGCACGACGAGCAGCGCACGTCGCCGGTAGCGGGTCAGCGTCTCGGCGAACGCGGCACGCACGTCGCTCTCGACCAGCCGCGGCTCCAAGCGGTACAGCGCCTCGGTGACGCGGGCGAGCTGCCCGCCACGGCTGCCCGGCGCCACGATCCCACGGACGGCGTCAGCGAAGGCGACCAGTCCCACGCGGTCGCCCAGGCGAGTTCCCACCGTGGTCAGCGCGAGCACCGCGTCCATCGCGTGGTCCAGCCGCGGCACCCCGGCCACGACTCCAGCCATGGTGCGGCCGCTGTCGACCAGCGCGATGACGGTCTGGTTTCGCTCCTCCCGGTAGACCCGCACGATCGGGCGCCGCGCCCGTGCGGTCGCCGCCCAGTCGATCCGGCGGAACTCGTCGTCGACGGTGTAGTCGCGCAGGCTGTCGAACGCCGTGCCGCCGCCGCGGCCGGCCGTCGAGCGCAGCCCCGCCTCGAGCAGTCGGGCACGCGCCCCGCGCAGCTCGGCGTCGCGTCGCGACGGGAACGCGGGATAGACCCGGATCAGCCCCGGGATGGCGACGGTCGCCTGGCGCGCGGCCAGGCGCAGCGGGCCGTCGACCCGCAGCGTCACCGCGGTGGGCTCGAAACGACCACGCCGTCGCGGTTGCAGCGTCGTCGCCGCCGCGGCGCGGCCCCGCGGTGGCACCCGCAGCGTCGCGCGGCGCCGGACCGCGCCAAGCGAGGGGGCAAGCCCGTCGGCCAGCCGCACGGTGACCGCGCGGTCGCTGGGATTGGCCACGCGCCACGTCAGCGCCACCTCCGCGCCGAGCCCCACGACGTCGGGCACCTCGCGCACGACGTCCAACCGCCGCGGGTCGGGCGCCAGGCGCCAGTCGACCAGCGCCACGACGACCAGCGCCGCGTCGACGACCGCGAGCGCGACGCCGGGCGGCACAGGCACGATCACGACGATCGCGGCGGCGACCGCCGCCGCGGCGGCGAGGCGCCACGTCGGCACCGGCAGGCTCACCGCGGCACGGGGACGGCGGCCAGGCGCCGCGTCGGGACCGGCAGGCTCACCGCGGCACAGGGACGGCGGCGAGCAGGCCGCTGAGCACCCCGTCGGCGGTGCCGCCCTCCAGCTCCACCTCGGGACGAAGCTGCAGGCGGTGGCGCAGCGCCGGCAACGCCACCGCCTTGACGTCGTCGGGCGTGACGAACGGCTTGGCCGACAGCCACGCCCACGCCTTGGCGGCGGCGAGCAGCATCGTCGTGCCGCGCGGGCTGACGCCCAGCGCCACGGACGGGGCCTCGCGCGTCGCGCGGGTGAGGTCGACGACGTAGCCCTGCACCGGCGGCTCGACCCGTACGGCACGCACCTCGGCGCGCGCCGCGTCGAGCACGGCGGCGTCGGCGACCGGCACGACGCCGAGCGCGGCGAGGTCGTGCGGATCCATGCCGGCGTCGTGGCGCGCGACGACGGCGCGTTCCTCCTCGGCGGTGGGATAGCCGACCACGAGCTTGAACAGGAACCGGTCCAGCTGCGCCTCCGGCAGCGGGTAGGTGCCCTCGTACTCGACCGGGTTCTGCGTCGCGACGACGATGAAGGGCTCCGGCAGCGCCCGCGCGGCCCCCTCGACCGAGACCTGCCGCTCTTCCATCGCCTCGAGCAACGCGGCCTGGGTCTTCGGCGGCGTGCGGTTGATCTCGTCGGCGAGCAGCACGTTGGTGAACACCGGCCCCTGGCGGAACGAGAACGTCGACGACGTGGCCGTGTAGACGACCTGACCCGTGACGTCGGAGGGCATGAGGTCGGGCGTGAACTGGACGCGCCGGTTGTCCAGACGCAGCGCCGCCGCGAGGGTCTTGACCAGCAGCGTCTTCGCGGTGCCGGGGACGCCTTCGAGCAGCACGTGCCCGCGCACCAGCAGCGCGACGAGCAGCCCGGTGACGACCGCGTCCTGGCCGACCACCGCCTTGCCCACCTCGGCACGCACGGCGTCGATGGCCGCGCGACTGTCCGGTTCAGGGGTCATGACGCCCTCCGGGCTGCAGGGTGACGGCGCGCAGCGACTCGATGCGCCGCGCGAGGTCGACGAACTCCGCGTCGCCGGCGGGGTCGCGGCCGGCCAAGGCAGCGCGCAGCGCGTCGGCTGGCGCCCCGGTGCGCGCGGCCGCCGCGTCGACGACCGCGTCGTCGTCGGCGTCGGCGCCAAGGCCGAGCCGCTGGCGCAGCGTGTGGCGCAGGTCGTCGCGCAGGGCGGTCGCCGCGCGGCGGCGGGCCGCCGTGCGCTGCCAGAGGTTGCCGACCGCGAGGACCAGCTCGGAGCCGGGCACGCGGACGGCGGCCGGCTCGCTGACCGGCCGCCCCAGCCGGCGGGCGCGCCACGCGACGACGACGCCGAAGGCGATCGCCAGCTGGAGCAGCGCAAGCCGCACCCGGCGGGGCACGAGGTCGCTCAGCCGCTGGTCGCCGCCGCCGGGCAGCGCCAGCGTCAGCACGTCGACGCGGGTGCCGGGACGCGGGGCGAGCAGAGCGGCGGCGAGCACGGCGTTGTCGGCCTCGCCGAGACCGCCGTTGGTGAGAAACGCCGGCCCGCCGACCGCGACGATGCTCCCTGCGCCCTCGTCACGCACGACGAGCCACGCCCCGTCGCCGCGGCGGAAGCAGCCGGTCCCGCCGGGCGGCACCTCGTAGGTTGCGGGACCGGCGGCGACGACACGCCCGACGTCGGCCAACGCCGCCACCTTGCAGTCCGGCGCAAGGGTGGCGTCCACCAGGGTCAGGGGTTGAGCGCGTGCCCTTCGCGGACTCAGGTCCGACCGCGGATCGGACACGACGAGGACTCCTCCCGACCGCACCCACGACTGCACCGCCTCACGGGCCGGCGCATCAAGGCCGTCGCGCAGCAGCAGCGCGACGTCGGTGTCGTCGCTCGGAGCCGCGACGCCGGTAGCGACGTCGGCGCCCAGCTGCTCGAGCAAAAGGACGACCGCCTTGGTCCCGTCCGCGCCGGTGCTCGACGGATCGAGCGGCAGGCCTCCCTGCGGCGGCCGGGCGGTGAGCACGGCAGCGACGAGGACCAAGACGCCGAGCCCGACGAGCGGCAGCCAGCGGCGCAGCGCATCGCCGCGGGGACCGTTCACGCGCCGACGCCCGGCCCGCGGCCACCGACCGACGCGGCCGCGAGAACCGCTGCGGTGGAGCGGCGAAACGCCGTCACGTCGGCCTCGGTCGTCGGCGCGGACCCGTACCACGCGCGCTCGAACACTGCTGTTGCGTCGACCATGGCCTGCGTCGCGCGCGGGACCCCGGCGCGCACGGCGGCGAGGTACTCGCCCGCGGTGCGCCCTGGGACCTCCTCGACGAGGCCCGCGCCGGCGAGGTCCGCGACCAGCGCCCGGTACAGGCAGCGCACCGCCACGCGCCAGCGGCCCGCAAGTGTGGCGGCCTCGGCGTCGGCGCGCCACGCCGCCCCGTCGCGCCGCGGCGCGGCGGGGTCCTGGTCGCGGCGGCGGACGTCCCGGCGGACCGTGCGCCCGAACCGCAGCGCGACGACGGCGACCGCCGTGACGGCGACGACGACGATCGCGGTGCCGAGCAGCGAGCCGCGCCCACTGCCGCCGGCGACCTCTAGCACCCGCCCGAGCGCGTCGAGGAACGCCCGGACGACGCGGTCAAGCGGTGTCGGGCGCAGCGGGCGAAACTCGGGGCGCGACAGGATCTCGGCGGCGACCCGGCGGACCTCTTCGGCGCCGGTCGTGGGCACCGGCAGGTCAGCCAGCGCGACCGCCGGGCGACAGGTCGCCGCCGGCCGCGTCGGCGGCGCGGGGGGCCTCGACGGAACGCGCGAGCCGGTCGAGGTCGAAGCCCTCGGTGCGGATGCGGGTGTCGAAGTAGGTCAACACGACGGCGTTGGTGAACAGCGGCGTCGTTGCGAGCGTCGCGACGATCGTGCCGACTGCCGCCAGGACGTAGCCGACCGTGCCGCTGAACAAGCCGCCCGGGACGGTCAGCGGCAACGCGATGACGAAACCGACGATCGCGCCGACGATCAGGGCGAGGATCAGCGTCCCCAACAGCGCCCAGAACCGCGAGCGGACCATCCGTGCGGAACGTCGCAGTGCGACGACGGGTCCGGTGCGCTCGACGACGACGACGGCGGGAAAGAAGACGAACAGGAAGCGCACGACGAGCGCGACGACGAGGCCCAGAAAAAAGGCGATGACGCCGGCAACGATCGGCCCCGGCGCGGGCCCCCCGGCGATGCCGACGGCGATCAGCAAGACGCCTGGCACCAACGCCACAGCTGCCAAGAGGGTGGGGCCGAGCAACGACGCGCCGAGCAGCGCCCAGTACCGCTCGCCGGTGCGGCGCAGGACCGGTCCAGGCTCGGGTCGCTCTCCGAGGTAGCCCTGCGCCGCGATCGCGGCGGTGACGCCGCTGACGAACGGTGTCACAAAGACGCCTACGACGAACGGCCCCGCCAATGCCGCGACGGCGAGCGCGAGGTTCCGGTTGGCGGCCAACGCGGCCTGGGCGCCGACGGGATCGCGGAACGCGTCGAGTATGCCGAGGCCGGCGTTGGCCTGTCGCTGGAGGTAGACGACGACGAGGTTGACGGGGACCACCACGACGCCCAGCGCGAGTGCGTACGTGCGCCAGTGACGCACGAGCAGGCGGAACATCCCGTCGAGGACGTCACCGAGGTCAAGCGGCCGCAGCGCCGGAGCAGCTACTCCGGGGGTCGCCGGCGGTGCCCCCGCCGACGGCGCCGAACCCCACCCCGACTCGCCGGGCGCCCCGGACGGATCAGCGCCCTGACCGGGTGTCTCCCACGGCGGCTGGCCCCCCATGTGTCCTCCAGTCGTGCGTCCGCGTTCCCGCGGCCGCAGCCTAGCGACCGGCCCGGTCGCTCACGCGCGCGCGCCGGTCGACGTCGACGTCTGCGAGCGCCGCCTCGGTGCGCAGCGCCTCCGCGTCGGGCGGCAGCGGCGCGGCACGCGTTCCGGACCCCTCGACGGGCCGCCGGGGCGCCAGCCCCCCGGCCGCGTCCGGTTCAAGACCCAGACGCAGAGCCGCCCGGGTCCGCGCCCTGGCGACGACCTCGGGGGGCGCGACCGCAAGCAGGTCGCCGTAGGCCCGCGCCAGCGTCTCGAAGTACAGGTCCACCGTCGCGAGGTCGTATCCCGGAAAGGCGAGCGGGAAGTCGACCCGCGCGAGGTCGCCAGGGGTCGGCAGCACGGTCCAGTCTGGCGGCTGCGGTCCGGCCTGCAGCTCACCAGAGTCTCGGTAGTACGCGAGCAGCACGGCGACGAGGCCGATGACGCTCGCGACGATCGCGACGGGCATGAGCGGCACTCTACGATGCGAGGCGATGCGTCTGACGTTGGGCACGCGGACGTTCGACCTGCGCCGCCGAGCACTCGTCATGGGCATCGTGAACCGGACGCCCGACTCGTTCTACGACCGCGGCCGGACCTTCGCGTTGCGCACCGCCGTGGATGCGGCGCGCGCGCAGCTCGAGGCGGGCGCCGACCTCGTCGATGTCGGCGGCGTGAAGGCGGGACCCGGTCCGGAGGTGACGGCCGCCATGGAGCGCGACCGGATCCTGCCGTTCGTCGAGGCGTTCCGCCGCGTCAGCGACGCGCCGCTGTCGGTGGACACCTTCCGCGCCGCCGTCGCCGCGGCGGCGCTCGACGCCGGCGCCGACCTGGTCAACGACGTGTCGGGGATGGCCGAGCCCGAGATCGCCGACGTCGTCGCCGCGCGCCCCGGAACGGCGTTGGTCGTCATGCACGCCGGCGGGCCGGTGCGCACGCGTCCGTTCCGGCCGACGTACCTGCCCGACGTCACGACCGTCGTCGTCGACGCCTGCCGCGTGCTGGCCGACGAGGCGCGGCGTCGCGGCGTTCCGGCGGAGTCCATCGTCGTCGACCCAGGGCACGACTTCGGCAAGAACACCGTCCAGTCGCTGGAGCTCACGCGGGAGCTGCCGCGGCTGTGCGCGCTGGGCTACCCGGTGCTCGTCGCGCTGAGCAACAAGGACTTCCTGGGCGAGACGCTCGGCGGCGTCGGTGTCGACGAGCGGCTCGAAGGGTCGCTAGCGGCGGCGGTCGCGTCGGTCATGCTGGGCGCGCGCGTCGTGCGCGTCCACGACGTCGGGGCCACGGTGCGCGCCGTGCGGACCGTCGAGGCGATCCTCGGCTGGCGCGCCCCCGCGGTCAGCGCCCGCGGGCTGGACTGACCGGCGAGGTCGAGGTCGGCGTCGCGGTCGAAGGGGATGACGTCGCAGTCCGGCCCCGCCGCGGGGGTCGTCTCAGGAGTCAGACCGGCCTGCGGTCCGGCGGTGAGCTGCTGGAAGTCGACGACGACCAGGCCGTCCGGCGTCGTGCGGACGCCGAACCGGTCGAGACCGCGGGGGGACGGCCCGCGCACGAGCCGGCCGTGGTCGTCGAATCGCGATCCGGTCGCGTTCGCGCCGAACCACCCGGAACTCGGGCACCACGACACCCCAGAGCGCCCGTACTCCTGCGGCAGCGGGCCGTTGGTGTTGAACGCGACGATCTTGCCGTCCACGACGGTCAGCCACGCGCACGGGTTGTTGTCGTTGAAGCACACCCGCTTCGGGCGTTGCGCCACCGCCGCACGGACGGCCGTCTCGGTGCCGACGACGCGCTCCTGCGGTCCGGGGTCCAGTCCCGCGAAGAACACGGCGACGACGACGCCCATGCCGGCCAGCGCGACCAGCGGCAACACCAGACGCACGAGGCGGACCCGGGGGTCCTCCTGGCTCACGCCGGGGCCGCGGCTGCGTTCCAGCCGGCGCGTTGTCGTCGGCGGCCCGGACGGCCGGGGGGCGCCGACGACGCGGGGGTCGGTCGCGTCCAGCGGCGGCTCGAGCAGCGCGTCGAACGGATCGTCGTCGCGGCGGTCGGTCACGGGTGTCCTGAGGCCGTCGGTGCCTTGGCGCTTGCCTTGCGCGGTTAGGGTAGAACGGCCCTCGCGACAGGAGTCCGTATGCCGATGCCGGAGAAGTTCGTCTTCGTCTGCATCAACCAGCGTGACCCCGAGCACCCGCGCCCGAGCTGCATCAACAACGGGTCCGGCGACGTGTTCAACGCGCTGCGCGAGGAGCAGGGTCGGCGGGTGATGACCAACGTCAAGATCGTCGCCGGCGGCTGTCTGGAAGCGTGCATGGTCGGACCGGTGATGGCGGTGTTCCCCGACAACGTCTGGTACGGCGGCGTCACCGAGGACGACGTCCCGGCGATCATGGATTCCCTGGACAGCGGTGAGCCGGTGGCCTACCTGCGCATCGGCGACGCCGAGTTCGACCTGCGCCCGCCGGAGATGTCCGGCGGCTTCTGAGCGCGTCGGAAAGGAGTCCGCGGGATGGCCGATCTCATGCCGCTGCAGGGCTTCGCCCACGTCGAGTTCTTCGTCGGCAACGCGAAGCAGGCAGCCCACTACTACCGGACGGCGTTCGGGTTCACCCCCATCGCGTACGCCGGCCCGGAGACGGGCGTGCGGGACCGCACCTCGTGGGTGCTGGCGCAAGGCGACATCCGCTTCGTGCTCACCGCCGGCCTGGGCCCCGAGTCGCCGCTCGTCGCCCACCAGGCGCGCCACGGCGACGGCGTGCGCGACGTGGCGTTCGCCGTGCCCGACGCCGAACAGGCCTACCGGGTGGCGCTGGAGCGCGGTGCCAGTGGGGCGCGGGAGCCGGTCATCGTCGAGGACGACAGCGGCAAGCTCGTCACCGCGTCGATCCACGCCTACGGCGACACGCTGCACACGTTCGTGGACCGGTCCAACTACTCGGGGGCGTTCGCGCCGGGCTACCAGGCGGTCAGCGACCGCGCGTCCGACGGCACGGGGACGAAGGCGCCGCTGGTCGCCCCGCGCGGAACGGCGGTCGGCCTGACAATGGTCGACCACGTCGTGGCCAACGTCGAGCTCGGCCGCATGAACCACTGGGTGGACTTCTACGCCGGCGTGCTCGGGTTCACGCAGTTGGTCCACTACGACGACGAGGCGATCTCGACGGAGTACTCGGCGCTGATGAGCAAGGTGCTGTGGGACGGCACCGGGCGGATCAAGCTGCCGATCAACGAGCCGGCGCAGGGCAAGCGCAAGTCCCAGATCGAGGAGTACCTCGACTTCTACGGCGGCCCGGGCGTGCAGCACCTCGCCCTGGCCACCGACGACATCGTCGCGACGGTCGCCGCCCTTCGCGCCAACGGGGTGCGGTTCATGCGGGTGCCCGACACCTACTACGCCGAGCAGCGCGAGAAGCTCGACTGGTCGGCGATCGACGAGGACCTCGCGTCGCTGCGGGAGCAGAACATCCTCATCGACACCGACGACGAGGGCTACCTCCTGCAGATCTTCACCGAGCCGGCGCAGGACCGGCCGACGCTGTTCTTCGAGGTCATCGAGCGCCACGGCTCGAAGGGCTTCGGCGAGGGGAACTTCAAGGCGCTGTTCGAGGCGATCGAGCGCGAGCAGGCCGCGCGCGGCAACCTCTGAGCTTCAGCGGTCGGTCGGCCGGCCGCCCGACAGCGCGGCGGCCGCCCCGAGCCCGACGTAGACACCACCCGACACGTAGCGCAGCGTGCGACGGTGCGTCGCCGAGCGGCGCAGCCAGTCGCCGAACGTCCCGGCGAGCAGCGCATACGCACCGTCGCTGGCAACCTGCAGCACGACGAACACCGCCCCGAGCGACACGATCTGGCGGGTCGCCGCCCCCACGGACGGATCGACGAACTGCGGCAGGAACGCGACGAAGAAGATTGCCGTCTTGGGGTTGAGGACCTGGACGAGCGCGCCCTGAGCGAACAGGCGCGGATGGGGCACGCCGGCGCGCGGGGCGTTCGGCGTCCCGGCGGGGTGCGGCGGCGGCTGGGCGTCGTCGCGCCGCCGCAGCGTGCGCACGCCGAGCCACACGAGGTAGGCCGCGCCGAGGTATTTCACCGTGGCGAACGCCACCGCCGACGACGCCAGCAGCGCCGACAGTCCCACCGCGGCCGCCGTCACGTGCACGAGCGAGCCCAACCCGACGCCGAGCACGCTGACGATGCCGGCCAACCGCCCCTGGTCGAGGCTGCGCGTCACGACGTACAGCACCGCCGGACCAGGCACGACGAGCAGCGCGAGGGCGGCGGCCGCGAAGACCGCGAAGGTCGTCGTCGCGGGCACGGCCACTCCTGCTCGGCGTTGGTAGCGTGCTTGACGCAACGCCAGGGCAGCGTAGTGGAGGGGTCGCCGATGCGGAAGAGCCGCCAGTCGTGGGACGAGTACTTCCTCGCCTTGGCGAGCCAGACGGCCAGCCGCTCCAACTGCAGCCGGCGCAAGGTCGGCGCCGTGATCGTGCAGGACCGCCGGATCCGCTCGACCGGCTACAACGGGCCGCCGTCGGGCTACGGGCACTGTGACGCCGGGGCGTGCCCGCGCGCGGTTGGGCAGACGGTGATGGGTCGCGCCTACGACGACTGCGTGGCGATCCACGCAGAGGCGAACGCACTGCTGTTCGCCGACCACGACGACCGCGAGGGCGCCACGCTGTACTCGACGGCGGCGCCGTGTTTCTCCTGCGCGAAGTTGATCGCCAACTCGGGGATCGCCGAGGTCGTCGCGGCCGGTGGTCGCTACGAGGGTTGGGACGCGACCCGCCGGTTCCTTCAGGACTGCCGCGTACGCGTGCGGGTGCTTGACGGGCTCGAACACGCGGTGCCGCTGCCGCTGCGGACCTAAGCGCGGACCCGTGTCGCACGCACACGCCGCCACCGCCCCGGAGACCATCGTCGCCGCACCCGGCGGCGGCCCAGGCGGCGGCACGCCCGCCCAGCGGCGAGCGCTGGCCGTGGCGCTGGTGCTCAACGCCGGCTTTCTCGTCGTCGAGATCGTCGCCGGGTACGCCTTCGGGTCGCTCGCGCTGCTCGCCGACGCGGGCCACATGCTCAGCGACGTGGCGGCGCTCGCGCTCGCACTGCTCGCGTTCCGCCTCGCGGCCCGCCCCGCGTCGCCGGCCCACTCCTACGGCCTGCAACGCGCGGAGCTGCTCGCCGCCCTGGCCAACGCGATCGCGCTGGTGCTCGTCGCGGGCTGGGTCGCCGTCGAGGCCGTCGCCCGCCTGGGCGACCCTCCCCCGGTCCGCGGCGGCGGGCTGCTCGCCGTCGCCGCCGCCGGCTTGGTCGTCAACCTGATCGCGGCGGCGCAGCTCGCCCGCACCCGCGGCGACAACCTCAACATGTCCGGCGCGTTGCTCCACGTGCTCGCCGACGCCCTCGGCAGCGTCGGGGCACTGCTCGCCGGCGTCGCGGTGCTCGCGTTCGACGCGCGCTGGGCCGACCCGGCCGTGTCGCTGCTGATCGCCGGGCTCATCGTCGCGTCGGTCTGGTCGTTGCTGCGCGACGTCGTCCACGTGCTACTCGAAGGGACGCCGAAGGGCATCGCGCCGGACGCCGTCGCCGCGGCGCTGCACGACGCGGACGAGGTCGACCGGGTCCACCACCTCCACGTGTGGCGGCTGTCGTCGGGATCGGTGGCGCTGTCCGCCCACGTCGTCGCGGAGCGGGTCACCACACTCCACGACGCGCAGCTGCTCGGCGACCGGCTCAAGGCGCTGGTCGCCGAGCGCTTCGGCATCGACCACGCGACGCTGGAGGTCGAGTGCCACGACTGCCGCGGTCAGCGCCTCGTCGCCGCCGACGAGCTGCGCTCGGGCGGCCGTCCGCGACGCTGAACCGGCGCCGCACCGTGCCGGCTCACGCCGCTGCGGTCACGGTCGCGAGCCACGCGTCGGCGAGGGCCTCCAGCCGCGCCCCGGCGCGGGCGCGCGCCGCCGCGAGCGACTCGTCTGCGGGGACGGGCTCGACCACCTCGGCGTAGCACTTCAGCAGCGGCTCGGTGCCGCTGGGGCGCACCTGCAGGCGTGACCCGTCGGCCAGCGTGAGGCCGACGAGGTCGGTGGGCGGCGTGGTCAGCGCCGTCACGGCACCGTCGGCGGTGGTGACGGTCCCGGCGACGTGGTCGGCGACCGCGGTCACGGCCACGCCGCCGACCGACGCCGGCGGGGCGGCGCGCAGCCGTTCGATGACGCGCGTGGCGAGGTCGCCGCCGCGGGCGGCGTCGAGCCGCAGCGACCGGCCGGTGGTGGCGTGGACACCGTGACGCCGTGCGAGGTCGTCGAGCGCGTCGACGAGCGTGCGCCCGGTCGCGGCTAGGCCGGCGGCCAGCTCGGCGGTGAGCAGCGCCGCCGACAGGCCGTCCTTGTCAAGCACCGCCGTGCCGACCATCACCCCGAGCGCCTGCTCGTAGGCGAGCAGCAGCCGGTGCCTGGTGTTCTGCGGGGTGCTCTCCCTATCTCCCAGCCACTTGACGCGGTTCTGCGTCTCGAGGCCGCCGGCGCCGGGCCCGTGGCCGCTGCGCGACAGCACCCGCGACGAGACCACCGTCGTCGCAACGACGCGGTCGTCGCCGCTGGTGCGGCGCAGCACGTACTCGGCGAGCAGGCAGCCGACCTCGTCACCGGTCAACGCGCGCCAGCCGTCCGCGGACGGGATCGCCACGGCGATGCGGTCGCCGTCCGGGTCGTTGGCCAGAACCAGGTCCGCGCCTTGCCGCGCGGCGAGGTCCAGCGCCAGGTCGAGCGCCCCGGGCTCCTCCGGGTTCGGAAACGTGACCGTCGGAAAGTTGGGGTCCGGGGCGAACTGCTCGGCAACCACGACGACGTCGCGAAAGCCGGCGCGGGCGAGCAGCGTCGTCGCGAGCTCCCCGGCCACGCCGTGCAGCGGCGTGTAGACGATGCGCACGGCGCGGTGCTCGGCGGCGTGGAGCACACCGAGGCACGCGCTGGCGTACGCCTCGCCCAGCGACACCGGGTAGGTGGGCGCGACCGTCGGCAGGTCGCCCGCCACGGCGTCGTCGGCGGCGGCGGCGGCTGCCGCGGCGATCTCGGCGTCCAGCGGGGGGGCGATCTGGGCCCCGCCGGCCCAGTAGACCTTGTAGCCGTTGTCCGCGGCCGGGTTGTGGCTCGCGGTGATCTGCACGCCGGCGGCCGCCCCGAGGTGCCGCACCGCGAAGGCGACGAGCGGTGTCGGCAGCGGCTGGTCGAGCAGCCGCACGTCGAAGCCGGCCCTGGCAAGGACGCCGGCGGTGTCGGCGGCGAACGCGGCCGACCCGTGCCGCGCGTCGCGGCCGACCACGACGACGCGGCCGGCGGCGGGTCCGTCGGCGCGCAGCCGTGTGGCAAGTCCCGCCGTGACCCGGCGCACGACGGCGCGATTCATGCGCGCGGGACCCGGCCCCAGTGGACCGCGGATGCCGGCGGTGCCGAAGGTCAGCGGCTGGTCGAACAGCTCGGCAAGGGCGATCTCGTCGCCGCGGTCGAGCAGCGCGGCGAGCGCCGTGCGGGTGCCCGGGTCGGGGTCGCACGCCAGCCAGTGGCGGGCTCGGGCGCGCAGGTCCATCCGGGCTCCTGTCTGCCGGCGCGGCGCAGGCTATCCGGTTGAGCCGGCGACCGGCGGGGGACACGGGCGGCCATGGACTACAAGGCCGCGGTGCTGCTCGACCTCGACGGGACCCTCGTCGACTCGGTGTTCCACCACGTCGTCACCTGGCACGCCGCCCTGCGCGGCTCCGGGCGGACCGTGCCGATGTGGCGCATCCACCAGGGCATCGGCATGGGCAGCAAGCGGCTGGTGCCGTGGCTGCTCGGCGAGCACGTCGACGACAGCGACGCGCTGTCCGACGAGCACGAGCGGCTGTTCCTCGACCATGCCGAGGACCTCGTGCCGACGCCGGGCGCCGCGGCGCTCATCGACGATCTGGACCGCCGCGGCGTGCCGTTCCTGGTCGCCACGTCAGCCGGCACGGCGATCCGCGAGGCGCTGCTCGACGTCCTCGGCATGCCCGACCTCAAGACCGCCGACGCCGACGACGTCTCCTCGCCCAAACCGGCCCCGGACCTGCTGCTCGCCGCGGCCGCGCAGATCGGCGCCGACCCGACGCAGACGACGCTGGTCGGCGACAGCCCGTGGGACGCCGAGGCGGCCGACGCCATCGGCATGCGCGCGATCGCCGTGCGCTGCGGCGGGTTCGGCGACGACCGCCTCATCGACGGCGGCGCCGCCGACGTCGTCGACGACCCCCGCGCCCTCATCGGCCGCCTCTGACACCGCCCCACCCGGGGCGTTATCACCGGCGTTGCGCTTTTGGTGCCGTCGCTGACAAGGCCCGGGTACCAGGCCCGCGGTTCAGGGCGCGAGCAGGGCGACCAGGCACTCGACGTCCGCCTCGTCGGGCGCGACGACCGCGGGGCGCGGCAGCCCGGGCGGCGGCGGGTACTTGTGGCCGATGCCGGTGTCGAACACGACGACCTCGTCGTCGGCGGCGATGTCGCCGCGGGTCGCCAGCTCGCCGACGGCGGCGACCGCGGCGGCGGTCTCCGGGCTGACGTAGCCGAGCCCGAGCCGTCCCGCCAGGCGCTGCGCGTCGTCGAGCGCGTCCTCGGGCACGGCGACGGCGGTGCCGCCGGAGGCGCGCAACGCGTCGAGGATCAGAAAGTCGCCGACCGCGCTGGGCACGCGGATACCGCCGGCGCGCGTGGCGGCGTCGGTCCACGGCGCGGCGAAGCGCTGCCCGGTCTGAAACGCGCGGACGATCGGGGCGCAGCCGGTCGTCTGGACGCTGACCATCCGCGGGCGCGCCCCACCGATCAGGCCGACGCCCTCGAGCTCCTCGAAGGCCTTCCACATCCCGACCAGGCCGGTGCCGCCGCCGGTCGGGTAGACGACGACGTCGGGAACACGCCAGCCGAGGTCCTCGACGAGCTCCAGGCCCATCGTCTTCTTGCCCTCGACCCGGTAGGGCTCTTTGAGCGTGCTGACGTCGAACGCCCCGGTCGCGGCCGCGATGCGCGCAGCCACGGCGCCGCAGTCCGAGATGAGCCCGTCCACGAGCAGCACGGCCGCGCCGCAGACCAGCGCCTCGTCGCGGTTGGCGGCCGGCACGTCGGCGGGCATGACGACCGTCACGGGCAGGCCCGCCGCCGCCCCGTACGCGGCGAGCGCCCCGGCGGCGTTGCCGGCGGACGGGGCGATGAGCGCGGGGGCGCCGAGCTCGGCGGCCCGGCTGACGGCGGTCGCCATGCCGCGCGCCTTGAATGACCCGGTCGGGTTGAGCGCCTCGGCCTTCACCCGCAGGCGCGGCACGCCCAGCGCCCGCCCCAGCCGCTCGGCGGGCAGCAGCGGGGTCGACCCTTCGCCGAGCGTCGTTACGAAGGCGGGGTCGCGCACCGGCAGCAGCTCGGTCCAGCGCCACAGCCCGCCGCTGCGACGCGACGCCATCGCCTCGCGGGTCAACGTCGCCGCGGCGCGGCCGAGGTCGTAGCGCGCGAGCAGCGGGCGACCGTCGACCGGGTCGGTGCGCGCCAGCCCGTGCGCCGGGTAGGTCGCCCCGGACAGCGAGCCCTGCAGGTGCGTCAGCGTCGATGCGGTCACGGGGCGCCCCATCCCCGCAGCGCAGCGCGACCATGCACCGGACGCCCCGCTCGCTCCGCACCCGCGGGAGCTTGTCACCGGCGTCGGGCGTTCGGTGCCGTCGGTGACAACCCCGGGAGACAGGCCGAAGGAACGCGGCGGTTACAGTCGCGCGATGCCGGAGCCGCCGGTCGACATCGGGGCGCTGCGCCGCGAGTACCGCGCCCGCGCGCTCTCGCCCGCCGACGTCGCCCCCGATCCGCTCGCGCAGTTCCGTGCGTGGTTCGCCGAGGCGCACACCGCCGGCGTGCTGGAGCCGAACGCCATGGTCCTGGCGACCGCCGGCGACGACGGCGCCCCGTCGGCCCGCACCGTGCTGCTCAAGGCCGTCGACGAGGACGGCTTCGTGTTCTTCACCCGCTACACCAGCCGCAAGGGCCGCGAACTCGCCGTCAACCCGCGGGCCGCGCTGCTGTTCCCGTGGCTCGCGCTGGAACGCCAGGTCAGCGTCCGCGGCAGCGCCGAGCGGGTGGCGCCCGCGACGTCGGACGCCTACTTCGCGACGCGACCCCGCGGGGCGCAGCTCGCCGCGTGGGCGTCGCCCCAGAGCGAGCCGCTGGCCGATCGCGCCTGGGTCGAGGCGCGCGTTGCGGACGCCGCGGAGCGGTTCGCCGGCGCCGCGGTGCCGCGCCCCGACGAGTGGGGCGGCGTGCGGGTGCGTCCGGTGGAGGTCGAGTTCTGGCAGGGGCGCGCCGACCGGCTCCACGACCGGGTGCGCTACCGCCGCGCCGATGGGGGCTGGGTCGTCGAGCGGCTCGCGCCCTGAGTCACCGCACCGCTGCGGTCCCCCGCGCCGCGAGCAGCGGCACGAGCATCTCCTCGGCGGTCAGGCTGCCGTGGTGGGAGCGCATGTGCACCTCCTTGGGCATCCCCGGGTCGACGAAGACGACCGGATCGCGGGCGGCGAGGACCACGTCGCCGATCCTCCCGCGCACCGCGAGCGACGCCCGCGGGCCGAGCCACCCTTCGTCGAAGAGCCGGTCACGGGGAAACACCCACGCGCGGTCGCTGTAGCGCTCCGCGCAGGCGGCGGCCAGCTCCCGGGCGGCGCCCGGACGGGCATGCAGCGTGCGGAACCGGCCCTCGCCGGAGTACTCGGCGACCATGCCGGCGACCGCGTCGAGCGCCACCGCGGCGCCGGCGTCGACGTGGATCTGGCCGTGGTCGGCGGTGACGAGCAGCGCCCAGCTCGGCGGCAGCGCCGCGAGCAGGTCGGCGACGAGCCGGTCGGCGGCGACCAGCTCGGCGGGCAAGAACGAGGTTCGCAGCCCGAACTCGTGCGCGACCTTGTCGACCCCGTCGTAGTAGGCGTAGACGAACGTGTGCTTCGGCGTGGCGAGCCTCCGGCAGTGCTCGACGAGGATCGCGGTGGTCTTCCAGCCGATCACGTCACTGCCGCGCAGGTGCGCCGCGGTGAAGCCGCCGTCGCGGAACTCGGCGCGGATGACGGCGGGCACGCGGCGGCCGAGGAACGGCGCCACCGGCTGCGTCGCGACGGGGTCCGGGCCGTCGCGCCGGGGCCAGCGCAGGACGTTCAGCGGCTGGCCGCCGACACGGATGCGGTAGCCGGCGACGCCGTGCTCGGCGGGCGTGGCACCGGTGGCGATCGAGGTCAACGCGGCGGCGGTCGTGGACGGGACCGTCGCCGTCACCGGGCCGCCGGTCATGCCGGCGAGGACGGGCACGACGTGACGGTGCTCCTCCAGCAGCGCCCAGCCGAGTCCGTCCAGCACGAGCAGCACCACCCCTGCCGCGTCGGTCACGGGGTCGGGCAGCCACGGCGCCGGCGCCCCGCCGAGCAGCGCGGGCACGATCCCGCCGATCCACGCGCCGTCGTAGTCGGGCCGCACCGCCTTCATCGTGTTCACGGTAGCGAGCAGGAGAGCACCCGCGGGCGGCTGAACACCGCAGCAACTGCCGCGGTCCGACGCAGGAGTCGCCCCGTCCCGGGGCGAACGCAGTGGTACGTCCGTGACCACGCGGACGCCGAAGCGAGAGGCAAGCATGCGGCAGACGAGAAGGCTCGTGTTGGCGGCGCTCGCCGTGGGGGTGCTCGCCTCGGCGGCGCCCGCGCAGGCGACCACCTGCTTCCGAGTTGACCCGAAGGTGTTCGTCGGCGACGCGGTGAACTGCGCCAAGGCCATCATCGGCGGCTGAGCCGTGCCCGCGACGACCCCCCCGCCGCGCCGGTACGGCGGGGGGGGCGTCGCGCCCGCGCCCCGGGGGGGGGGCCGGCCGGGGGGGCCCCGGCGCTGGCCCCCCCCTGCGCCCGCTTTCACCCCATGGGGTGCGCCGGCTCGGGGGCCACTTGCCCAAAGAAAAATGGGGGGGTTGGGCCGGCCCCGGTAGCACCCCCGGCGCCACCTTTAGGGGGGGGGGGGCGGCGCGCCAGCGCCCTGCGGCACGGGCAGGCCGGCGGCGTCGACCTCCGGCGCCACGACGACGAGTACCTGGGAGCCCTGCTGGCACGTCGCCGTCGCCTTGATGAAGTTGCGGTGGTCGCCGTCCGAGATGAGCAGCTCCGCCTCGAAGATCTCGTTCTCGGACAGCAGGACCTCGATGTCGTCGCGGTCGGCGTACGACAGCTGCAACGCCTCCGGCGTCATCGCGACGTAGCCGCTGACGTTGACCAGCGGGTCCTGACGGGTGACCTGGGTCGTCACTGCCGCGTCGGGCAGCAGCAGGCCGTCGACGTCCTCGTCGACGCCCGCGGGAGCCGTCGCGCACGGCGGCAGGGCGGACAGCGGGTCGTTCGTCGCCTGGGACGCCGGCGCCGGCCCGCCGTCCGAGCAGGCGCTGAGCAACGCCGCGGCGGCGCACGCAAACGCGGCGCGTCGGGGGGCCATGGCCGGCCATCCTACGGTCCGTAGACTCGTCGGGGATGCGCTCGGGACCGCTCGCCCGCCACGTCGTGCCGCTGCTGGCGGCGATCGTGTTCGTGCTGCCGCTGTGGTTCATGGTCGCGGGCTCGCTGCGCCCCGTGGGCCTGCCGCCGCCGCGCGGCGTCGAGCTGCTGCCGCCGGCGCCGAACCTTGACAGCTACGCGCGCCTGCCGCAGCTCATCCCGCTGTTCGTCTACCTGCGCAACTCGGCGCTGGTCGTGGCGCTGGCGGTGCCGCTGACCGTCCTCGTCGCGTCGTGGGCCGGCTTCGGCATCCGCCTGTTGCCGCCACCGCGGCGCCGCGCCGCCGTCGTCGCCAGCCTGGTCGTCATGATGGTGCCGGTGACCGCCGTGTGGGCGACGCGCTTCGAGGTGTTCCGCCTGGCCGGCGCGCTGGACAGCCTGGTGCCGCTGGTGGCGCCGGCCTTGGCGGCGACGACGCCCTTCTACGTGCTGATCTACGCCTGGAGCTTCGGCGGCGTCAGCGACGGGCAGCTGGGCGCCGCCCGGCTGGAGGGCGCATCGACGTGGCGGTTGTGGCGTGCCGTCGCGCTGCCGCAGGTCAAGCCGGCGACGCTGGCCGTGGCGGTGCTCGCCTTCACCTTCCACTGGGCCAACTTCATCGACGCGCTGCTGTACCTGCGCCGCCAGGAGCTGTACACGCTGCCGCTGGGAATGCGCTTCCTGCAGCTGCTCAATCCCACCGACTGGCCGCTGCTGATGGCCGGCGCCGTCGTCGTCACGCTGCCGTCGGTGGCGGTGTTCCTGCTGGCGCAGCGGCTGTTCCTCGACGACCCGCTGCGCGGGCTGCGAGGCAACGCCGCATGACGACACGGCACCGCGCCCTGCTGGTCCTGCTGGCACTGGTCGCCGCCGCCTGCGCCAACCGCGCGCAACCGCCCGGCGCTCAGGTCGCCGACGGCGCCACGCAGGTCGAGATGGTCGCGTTCGGCGACCCCGAGGAAACCGCCGGCTACCAGGCGATGATCGCGGCGTTCGAGCAGGCCAACCCCGACGTCGACGTCGTCTTCGCCCCCGTGGCGACCCAGGACGACCTGCTCGCGCGGCTGACGACCGGCTTCGCCGGCGGGAACCCGCCCGACACGTTCCTGATCAACTTCCGCAAGTACGGCCAGTTCGCAGCGCAGGGGGTGCTCGAGCCGGTGCAGTCGTGGCTGGACGACTCGGAGGTGATCGCCGAGGAGGACTTCGCGCCGACGGCGATGGATGCGTTCCGCTTCGACGGCGAGACGCTGACCTGCCTGCCGCAGAACGTCTCGTCGCTGGAGATCTACTACAACGTCGACCTGTTCGAGGACGCCGGTCTGCCGCTGCCGGAGGAAGGCTGGACCTGGGACGACTTTTTGGGCGCCGCGAAGGCGTTGACCAGCGGCGATACCTACGGCGTCGGCACCGAGGCGAGCCTCATCCGCGTCGCGCCGTTCGTGTGGTCCAGCGGCGGCGAGGTCGTCGACGACCAGGAGCAGCCGACGACGCTGACGCTTGACACCGGCCCAGCCCGCGAGGCGCTGGACTTCTTCCTCGACCTGCAGACCGAGCACGGCGTCGTCCCGCCCGAGCAGGCCGAGCAGTCGCTGGACAGCGAGAGCCGCTTCATCGCCGGCCAGCTCGGCATGTACCTCAACAGCCGCAAGTCCGTGCCGACGCTGCGCACCATCGACGACTTCACCTGGGACGTCGCCCCGCTGCCTGTCGCGCCGGGCGGCGAGCCGGCGACAATTCTCCACGGCGACGCCTACTGCATGACCGCCGCGTCGCAGGTCAAGGACGCGACCTGGCGGCTGGTCGAGTTCGCCAACAGCGTCGAGGGCCAGACGATCCTCGCCGAGTCCGGGCGGACGGTGCCGTCACGGCTGGACGTCGCCTCATCGCCGGCGTTCCTCGAGCCCGACGAGCCGCCTGCCTCGTCGGAGGTGTTCGTCGACGTCATCCCCTCCATCCGCGCGACGCCGCACACCGCCTCGTGGTCGCAGGTCGAGAAGGAGGCCGACAACGTCCTGACGTCGCTGTTCTACGGGCGCGTCGACCGCGAGGCGGGCATCCGCCAGCTCATCGAGACGACCCGGCCGCTGTTCGGCCCGCCGCCGGGGTGACGGACGCCGACACAGTGACGGACGCCGACACGCCGTCCGCGCGCGTCGCGCTGGAGGGGCTGGGCAAGCGCTACGGCGACGTCGTCGCCCTCGACGACCTGACGCTGACGGTCGAGCCGGGAGAGCTGGTCGTGCTCGTCGGACCGTCCGGGTCGGGCAAGTCGACGGCGCTGCGCATCCTCGCCGGGCTGGAGGAGGCCACCAGCGGACGGGTGCTCGTGGCCGGGCGCGACGTCACGCGCGTCGCTCCGCACCGCCGCGACGTCGCGATGGTGTTCCAGGACTACGCGCTCTACCCGCACCTGACGGCGCGCGACAACCTCGCGTTCGGCCCGCGGGTGCGCCGCGAACCGGCGGCGGCGGTCACCGCCCGCGTCGAGCGCGTCGCCGTCCAGCTCGGACTGGACGGTCTGCTCGACCGCTACCCCGACCAGCTGTCGGGGGGCCAGCAGCAACGCGTCGCGCTCGCCCGCGCGATGGTGCGCGAGCCGGCGGTGTTCCTGATGGACGAGCCGCTGAGCAACCTCGACGCGCAGCTGCGCCTGGCCGCGCGGGCCGAGATCGTCGAGCTGCACCGGCGGCTGGGCACGACGACGGTCTACGTCACCCACGACCAGGCCGAAGCGATGACGATGGGCGACCGCGTCGCGGTGCTCGCCGACGGCCGGCTCCAGCAGGTGGGCCCGCCGCAGGCGGTCTACGACGCGCCGGCCAACCGCTTCGTCGCCGGCTTCATCGGCAGCCCGCCGATGAACCTCGTCGCCGGCGGCGGGGCGCTGGGCGGCGAGCCGGGCACCGTCGTCGGCGTGCGCCCCGAGGACCTGCATCCCGACCCCACGGGCGCGGTGGCGCTGACCGTCACCGTCGTCGAGGCGCTGGGCAGCGAGACGGTGCTCGCCGGGCACAGCGGCGACGGGTCGCGGCTGACGGTGCGCACCGGGCCGCGTTCACCGTGCCGGCCCGGCGACGTCGTGCGACTCGCCGTCGACTCGGCGCGCCGGCACCGCTTCGACGCGGCGACGGGGCGGCGCCTGCCATGACCGCGACCACGCGCTCGGCGGTGCGCTTCCTGGCCCCGTACGCCGTCGGGACGCTGCTGCTCGTCGCCGTGCCGGCGCTGCTGACCGTCGGCTACGCCTTCACCGACCACACGGGGCTGTCCACCCCGCGCTTCAACGGCCTGGCGAACCTGCGCCGGCTGGCGGGCGACCCGTTCTTCCGCGCGTCGCTGCGCGCGTCGATGGTCCACGTCGCGATGGCGGTGCCGCTGCGACTGCTCGCGGCGAGCGGCCTGGGGTTGCTGCTCGCCGCCCCGCGGCGCGGGGGCCGCTGGTACCGGGCGGCGGTGTACTTGCCGACGGTCATCCCCGACATCGCGCTCGCGTTGTTGTTTCTGTGGGTGCTCAACCCGCTCTACGGGCCGCTGAACCAGCTGCTCGGCGCGGTCGGGCTGCCGCAGCCGACCTGGCTCGCGACGACCTGGGGGGCGCGGGTCGGCGTCGTGCTCATGCTGCTGTTCCCCATCGGCGAGGCGTTCCTGGTGGTGCTCGCCACTCGCCGGCAGGTCAACGCGCGCCTGTACGAGGCGGCGGCGCTCGACGGCTGCTCGCCGTTCGGGCAGCTGCGCCGCATCACCCTGCCGCTGCTCGCCCCGGTGCTGGTGCTGCTCGCCGTCCGCGACCTCGTGCTGACCTTGCAGGTCAACTTCGTGCCCGCCTACATCCTCACCGACGGCGGGCCGGGCAACGCGACGCTGTACCTGCCGCTGTACATCTACGACCAGGCCTTCGAGTTCCTCGGCTTCGGCTACGCCGCGACGATCACCGTCGTGCTGCTCGCCGTCACCGTCGCGTTCATCGGGTTGCAGCTCGCGCTGGTCCGACGGTGGCGCGTCCTGCGCTGACGTCGCGCCAGCGGGGGTTTGTCACACCCCACGGTTACGGTGCTGTCGTTGGTGTCACCCGTTGTCGGAAAGGTCGTGTCGTGCCCGCAGTCCTCGTGGTGTTCGCCGTGCTCGTCGCCGCCCTCGCGGGCGCCGCGGCCGCGTGGGCTGCCGCCCGCCGCCGCGACGACGGCGTGCGGGACCTGGCCGCCGCGGTGGCCCAGGAGGTGGCCGCGTCGCGCGACGCGGGCGTGAGCGCCGCGATCGACAGCGTGTGCGCGGTGGCGGCGGAGCGCCTCGGCGCGCACACCGAGCGCAGCAGCGGCGACCTCGACACCAAGAAGGCGCTGATCGACGCACAGCTCGCCGCCATGAACGGCGAGCTGGCGAAGGTCACCGGCCTGGTCCGCCAGCTCGAGGGCGACCGCGACCGCACGTTCAGCGTCCTGAGCGAGCAGCTGCGCAGCGCCGGCGAGCAGACGGCGCGCCTGGCGGAGACGACGCAGTCGCTGCGCGAGGCGCTGTCGTCGACCACCGCGCGGGGACAGTGGGGCGAGCGGATGGCCGAGGACGTCCTGCGCCTCGCCGGCTTCGTCGAGAACATCAACTACCGCAAGCAGCGCACGATCGCGGAGGGCCGTCCCGACTTCACGTTCCTGCTCCCGCGCGAGATGCAACTGCACATGGATGTGAAGTTCCCGCTCGACAACTACCTGCGCTACCTCGACGCGCCGAGCGACGGCGAGCGCGAGACCGCCCGCGCCGCGTTCCTGCGCGACGTCCGCGCGCGGGTCCGCGAGCTGTCCCGGCGCGAGTACGCCGCCGGCGAGGACTGCCTCGACTGCGTGCTGCTGTTCATTCCCAACGAGCAGCTCTACGCGTTCATCCAGCAGACCGACGCCGCCGCCGTCGAGGAGGCGCTGCGCAGCAAGGTCGTGTTCTGCTCGCCGTTGACGCTGTTCGCGGTGCTCGCCGTCGTCCGCCAGGCGATGGACAACTTCATGCTGGAGCGGACCTCCAACGAGATCCTGTCCCAGCTCGGCGCGTTCCGGCGGCAGTGGGACAAGTTCAGCGATCAGGTCGACAAGCTGGGGCGCGGCCTGCAGAGCGCGACCCGCGCCTACGACGAGCTGGTGACGACCCGCACGCGCCAGCTGCAGCGCCCGCTGGACAAGCTCGACGACCTGCGGATCGCCCGCGGGCTGGCGGTCGCGGGCGACGAGCCCGCCGAGCCGCCGGCGCTCACCGTCGTCGCGTCAGGCGCGGACGGCTGAAGCAGCGGCGACGCCCTCGACGAAGCTCGCGAACAGCACGTCGTCGGTGCCGTCGAGCGTCTTCTCGGGGTGCCACTGGACGCCGAGGCAGTCCCAGCCGCCGCGGTGCTCCAGCGCCTCGACGACCCCGTCTGGCGCCACCGCGACCACGCGCAGCTCGTCGGCGACGCGGTCCACACCCTGGTGGTGGTAGCTGTTCACCGTCCGCTGCGTGCAGCCGTAGAGCGCTGCGAGCCGGGAGTCCGGCTCCAGACGCACCTCGTGGCCGTGGGTCTTGATCGCGTCGAAGTCGCTCGGTTCGGGCCGGTGCGGGCCTTGGGGCGTCGTCACGTGCTGGCGCATGGAGCCGCCGAGCGCCACGTTGAGCACCTGCATCCCGCGGCAGATGCCCAGCGTCGGCAGCCGCCGCCGCCGCTGACGGGCGCCGGCGACGACGGCGCGCTCGGACGCGTCGGCCGCCGGGTTCGTGTCGCGGCTGAGTCCGTCGTTCGTCGCCCCGTACGACGGCGGGTCGATGTCGCCACCGCCGGTCAGCACCACCCCGTGGACGGCGTCGAGGATCTGGTCCACGTCGTCGGGGCCCGGGTGGGCGAGCAGCAACGGCACCGCGCCGGCGCGGCGCAAAGCCTCGACGTAGTGCTCGGCGAGCGAGAACAGGGGCGTGCGTGGGTCCCAGAACGTCGGCAGGGCCCGCTTCCACATGGTGACGGCGACGAGTGGCTTCATGCCTCCATCGTGCCCGACGCGGCCGGGGGCGCCGCCCCCCCCCCCCGCCCGGCGGGGCGGTGTTTCGGCGCGCCGGCGCCCCGGCCGTCGGTCGCCTCGGACGCGCCGGCGCCCCGCCCGTAGCGGCCGGCGGCGCCGGCGGCGGGGAGTACGACCTGCGTGCAGCGCGACGCCGCGAGCAGCTGCCCGTCGTCGTCGTGCAGCTCGCCGGCGCAGAACACCACCCGCCGGGTGCGCCGCAGCACCGTGCCGGTCGCGCGCAGCGGGCCGGGTCGGGCGGCGCGGAGGAACTCGACGCGCAGGTCGGCGGTAAGAAAGACCTCGTCGTCGTCGAGCACCGCCCACGCCGCGCCGCCCATCGCCGTGTCCAGGATCGTCGCGACCAGCCCGCCGTGGACGATGTACCCGTCGTTCGCGGGGAACCCGTAGTCGGCCGGCGCGTCCCACGCGAGCACCGTCGCGTCGGGATCCCAGCGCAGCCGCCGGAAGCCGAGCGTCGTGAAGACGTGCGGGCCGGACGCCCGGGCCTGCTCCCAGCGCTCCCAGTGGTCTCGGTCGCGCCCCCGCCCCATGGCGGGCGGTGCGCCGTGGCCGGTCATCCCTCCCACCCGACCAGGCTCACGCCCCCGTCGACGACGACGGTCTCGCCGGTGATCCACCCCGCCTCGTCCGACAGCAGGAAGCGCGCGATGCCGGCGGTGTCGTCGGTGGTGCCCAGCCGCTTGAGCGGGTAGCTGGCAGCCACCTGCTCCTCGCGCCCCTCATAGAGGGCTCGGGCGAAGCGCGTCTTGACCACGGCGGGAGCGATGGCGTTGACCCGGACCCGCGGGCCCAGTTCGACGGCGAGCTGGCGGGTGAGGTGGATCAGCGCCGCCTTGCTGGCGTTGTAAGCACCGATCGCGGCGCCGGGGCGCAGACCGCCGACGGACGCGACGTTGAGGATCGCGCCGCCGCGCTCGCGCAACGACGCGCGCCACGCCTCCTGCACCCAGCCGAGCGGGGCGACGACGTTGACGGCGAAGATCTTGTCGACCGCGCCGAGGTCGGCGTCGACCAGCGGCCCGTACTGCGGGTTGGTGGCCGCGTTGTTGACCAGCAGGTCCAGGGATCCGAAGCGGTCGACGACCTGCGCCACCGCGTCGGCGCGGTGCGCCGGATCGTCGCTCGAGCCGGCGATGGCGAACGTGTCGTCACCGGCGTCGAGCTCGTCCAGCGCCGCGTCGAGCTCGTCGCGCTTGCGCGCCGTGATGGCCACGCGGGCGCCCGCCTCGAGCAGCGCCGCGGCGATGCCCAGACCGATGCCCCTCGAGGCGCCGGTGACCAGCGCCGCCTTGCCCGCCACCATCCGAGCTGTCCGATCGTCGCCGCGGCCGACTCGCGCCGGCCATCGTCGCCTCGCGGCGTTGGCACCACTGCATGACGCCGCCGACGACGAGCCCGGTCAGCAGCGGCCGCTGCCCCAGGCGTGGCAGTCGATGAGGATGCCGTCGAAGGTGCGCACCCGTACCGAGTCGCCGACGTTGTCGAGGAACTCGCCGTCGCGGTCGCCGTACTTGTACCAGTACTGCTGCAGGCGCGTCGCGTCGCAGGACCCCGCCGCGCAGCCGATCGACACCTTCAGTGTCTCGCCCGGGTGAAGCACGGTCCCGGGCGGGAAGTCGTAGCCGTACGGGTACGACTCGAGCAGATAGCCGTAGAGGTTCACCTTGACGTCCGAGACGTTGCGGATCGTCAGCGACTCCGGCGACTTGAACTGCACCCCGCTGATGACCACCGAACCCTGCAGCCGGTCCGTGCAGTCGCGCGCGCACGCGTACGTGAACCACTCCCGCAGGTCGCCGTCGCGGTCGAACAGGTACGCGCCGTCGCCGAGGCTGCCGTCCTCGGGCACGTTCTCGAACACCGGTGCGGACAAGCCCCAGTAGCGGGTCAGGCCGCGGTCGGTGCCCCGGCCGACACGCAGCGTCAGGGTCTTGCCGGGCGGCACCTCCGTGCCGCCGGCGAAGGTGTACTGGCGCAACGCCGTGTCCCGCAGCCGCCAGCCGCCGAGGCGCAGCGTGGCGGTGGCGCTCCGGTTGTGGATCTTGACGAACTCGCCGTTGACGTTCGTCCCGTCGTTGCTGTCGGCGTCCCACTGGGCCCACATGCGCAGCGGCAGCCGCTGCTGGGGTCCCGCCCCGCAGGCGTTGGTGTCCCACAGCCGTCGCCCGCGGGCGGCGGCCGCCTCGGCGGCACGGTGGTACCGGATGTGGTTGACCGTCTCGGTCGGATGCGGCATCCACAGCGCGTGGCCACGCTTCAGCTGCAGCAGGTTCACGTCGCGCCAGGCGCCGTCGCGGCGCACCTCGACGAAGCGCACGAGCCGGTCGCGCAGACCGCGGCTGTCGGCATCGACGGCCGACAAGCGCACCCGCTTGCCGTCGATGAGCCCGCGCAGGCTCGACTCGGCGGCGACGGCGTGGCAGTCGGGCGGCTGGGGCGTGGACTTGTGCATCTCCATCGCCTGGACGCCGGTCATGCGCACGACGACGGGACCTTTTCCGTCACCTTCGATGTCGACCTCGAAGGTGTCGCCGTCGGACACGTGGACGACCTTGCCGTACCACGTCCGCAACTCCGCCGGGGACGCCCCGGTGGCGGGCGCCAGCAAGCCGAGCGCGATGGCGATCACCACCGCGCAGCGGGCGAACAGACGGTTCATGGCAGCCTTTCCGACGACGCAGGCGGCACGCCGCCCACGCGGGACGCGGGCGGTGCGGACCAGCCACCCCCAGGGTATCGACACGATGGCGGCCCGCTTGAATGCGGTCAGCAGGTTGCCGTCCCCCACGAGCGGCAGTGGATGGTGATGACGTCGAAGGTACGCAGCCGCACCGTGTCGCCCGTGTTGTCGAGGAACTGACCGGTCGGGTCGCCGTACTTGTACCAGTACTGTTTCAGGCGCGACGTGGTGCAGACGTCCTTCGGGCAGCCGATCGAGATGGTCAGCGTCTCGCCGGGCGCCAGCGTCGTGCCTTCGGGGAAGTCGTAGCTGTACGGCCAGGACTCGAGCAGGTAGCCGTAGAGGTCGACCGTCGCGGTGCCGTCGTTGCGCAGCTGGATGGACTCGGGAGACTTGTAGTGCACCGCGGACACCTTGACCTGGTCCTGCAGCGGATCGCTGCACAAGCGGGCGCACGGGTAGGTGAACGACGCGCGCAGGTCACCGTCCGGGTCGAACAGGTACGCACCGTCCCCGAGACTGCGGTCGGCGGGCACGTTCTCGAAGATCGGTGCCGCCAGCCCCCAGTAGCGCGTCAGCCCGCTGTCGGTGCCGGCGCCGACGTGCACGGTGAGCGTCTGACCGGGCGGGACGGCGGTGTCGGCCGGAAAGGTGTACTGGCGCAGCGCCGTGTCGCGCAGCCGCCACCCCTCCAGCGACAGCGTCTCGGTGGCGCTGCGGTTGCGCAGCTTCACCCACTCGCCGTTGACGTTGAGCGCGTCGTTGCTGTCGGCGTCCCACTGGGCCCACAGCTCCAACGGCACACTCTGCTGCGGCCCGTCGCCGCAGAAGTCAGGATCCCACAGCGCGGCGCCGCGTGTCGCGGCGGCCGCGGCGGCGCGGTTGTACGTCAGGTGGCGGAGCGTTTCGGTCGGGTGCGGCATCCACAGCGCGTGACCCCGCCGCAGCTGGGCGAGGTTGACGTCGCGCCACACGCCGTTGCGGTAGACCTCGACGAAGCGGACGAGCCGGTCACGCAGACCGCGGCTGTCGGGATCCACGGCGGACAGGCGCACCCGCTTGCCGTCGATCAGCCGGCGCAGGCTGTTCTCGGCCTCGACGGCATGACGCAGCTCGGGGCTGGCCTTGTGCATCTCCATCGCCTGGACGCCGGTCATGCGCACGACGACGGGGCCTTCCCCGTCACCTTCGATGTCGACCTCGAAGGTGTCACCGTCGGAGATGTGGACGACGGTGCCGTACCAGGTGTGCAGCTCGGTCGCCGTGGCGGCGGCGGGGGCAACGAGGGCGAGCGCGACGGCCGCGGCGGGCAGGCAGCGCAGGAGCGAGGCGGTCACGGCAAGCCCTCCTGGGGCGGTCGGCGGCCCGCCGGCGGCGGTCGGCGAGACGGCGCGAAACGGATGACACCTGCGATATCGGCAGCCCACGGCGGCTCTTTACGAAAAACCGTTGGCCTCCGAACGGCGTGTCGTCAGTTGCGCGTCGGGTCCTCGCACGCAGCGGTGTACAGGCCGCCCTGGCGCCGCACGACGGCCAGCCACAGGCCGGCCGGGTCGTCACTGAAGGCGTCGTCGCGGCGGGCGTCGAACACGAACCACCCACCCGCGGCGACCTCCGCCTCGAGCTGGCCGGCGCCCCAGCCGGCGTAGCCGGCGAAGACCCGCACGGTGCCGGGGCGGTAGTCGCCCGCGCCGAGGTCGACCGCGGCGACCCCAGGCAGGATGGCGCCATCGTCGCCGGCCGGGCGGTCGACGCGCGCGAGCGCGATGACCGCATCGCGCTGGACCGGTCCGCCGGAGAACACGACCGGCGGCGGCGCGACCGTGCCGAGCCATGCAGGCAGCGCCGTCCGCACGGCGATGTCGCTCGGGCGGTTCACGACCACGCCGACCGCGCCTTCGTTCCCGTGGTCGAGCAGCAGGATGACCGTCGACGCAAAGTTGGGGTCGACCAACGCGGGTGTGGCCACCAGCAGTCGCCCGCGGCGCACGGGACGGTTTGCGCCGCCGCGCCGTGGCGTTGCTGCCGCTGTCATCCAGTCCCCCCGTTCGGATGCCGCCGCCGGCTCGCACCGACCGTCGCACCGCGTCCTCCGCCGCCATGGTGCCACCACGCGGCGTCGCCCTGGCGGCCGCGGCTGCGGCGCCGACCCAGCGGCCTGTGCACCGCCGCGTTAGGGTCGGCGTCAGCGTCTCCCGCTGGAAAGGTCTGTCGTGTCGCCGCTGCTGCGCACCGTCGTCGTCCTCGCGATGGTCGCTCCCGCGTGCGGGGGCGACCCGTCGACGGTCGCGACGCCGCCACCCGGCGTGACGGCGTCGCCGTCGACGGCCGCCGGCACGACGACGGAGCCCCCGGTCGCCGGCGACGCGGCCTGCGGCCCGGTGGAGTCGGTGCCGCGGCAGGGCGGCGAGCACCTCATCGGCGACCAGCAGCCGCCAGTGCCCTACAACTCGACCCCGCCCACGTCGGGCTGGCACAGCTCCGGCGCCGTGAAGTTCGGGGTGCAGCCGCCCGGCAAGCCGCTCAGCGAGCCGGAGCAGGTCAGCGTGCTCGAGGCCGGCGGCGTCGTCGTGTCCTACGCCGGCCTGTCTCGCGCCGAGCGGCGCGCGCTGGCCGAGCTGGTGCGCGGCAAGCTCGCCGACCGCGTCGCGGTGACCGCCTACGACGCGCTGCCGGCCGGATCGGTCGCGCTGACGGCCTGGGGGCGCGTGCAACGCTGCGACGGCGTGGACGTCGCGGCGGTGCGGGAGTTCTTCAAGGCCCACCTCGGCACGCCGAAGAGCGGCGCCGACCACTGATGGAAATGATTGTCACCAGCGGATAGGCTCTGCGGCGCCGCCGTCCGTTGGAGCCGTCGATGTCGCGTCTTGCCGTTGCCCTGCTCGTCGTGGCGCTCAGCGGTTGCGTCGAGGCCGGGGCGGCGCGCGGTCGTGACGGCGTCGAGGCCGTTGCCACGGTGTTCCCGCTGGCGTGGATCGCCGAAGAGATCGCACCGGAGTCGGCGGTCACCTACCTGGGCACCCGCGGGCAGGACCCCCACGACCTCGAGCTGACGCCGCAGCAGCGTGCGCTGGTGGAACGGGCGGGCGTCGTGGCGTACCTCGGCGACATCGGATTCCAGCCGTCGGTCGAGGCGGCGATCCCCGCGGCGGCCGGCGAGGTTGTCCCCGTCACCGACGTCGTCGACGCCGGCGACCTGCTGCCCGTGCCGGGCGGCGACGCCGGCGCGGTGGATCCCCACGTCTGGTTCGACGCCGGCCTGATGGCCCCGGTCGCGCAACGGCTCGGCGACGCCTTCGCCGCCGCTGACCCCGCCGGCGCCGCGGCGTACCGCGACAACGCCGCGCGCGTCGCCGCCACGTTGCGCCGCCTCGACGCCGACGTCGACGCGGTGCTCGGCGACTGCCGCTTCGACACGGTCGTCGTCAGCCACGCCGCGTACGCGTACCTGCTCGAGCCCCACGGCATCACGCAGGAGGGCGTGTCCGGACCCGGTGGGCACGCCGGCGCGTCGCCGCAGCGTGTCGCCGAGCTCGCCGCCACCATCGCGCAGGCGGGAATCCCGGCGGTGCTCAGCGAACCGGTGGAGGGCCGGCGCGACGCCGAGGCCGTCGCCCGAGAGGCGGGGGTCGACATCATCGAGATCCTGTCGCTCGACGTGGTCGACGAGGAGCGCGCGGCGCGCGGCTACCCCGACCTGCTGCGCGAGCAGGCGCAGGCCGCCGCCCGCGCCGCCGGCTGTGCGGGCGCCCCGTGACCGCCGCGGTCGCGCTCGAGCTGGACGCCGTCGGCTTCGGCTACGGCCGCGACGCGGTCCTGCACGACGCCGACCTGCGGGTGCGAGAGGGTGAACTCGTCGCCGTCGTCGGCGCGAACGGCGCCGGCAAGACGACGATGCTCAAGCTCGCGCTGGGGCTGCTTGCCCCCACGTCCGGGGTCGTCCGGCTGTTCGGCACCCCGGTCGCGTCCTTCCGCGACTGGCAGCGGGTCGGCTACGTGCCGCAGCGCGCGGCCGCGGCGTCGGTGCTGCCGGTCAGCGTCGATGAGGTCGTGCGCAGCGGCCTTGCGGGCGCGCTGGGGCTGTGGCGGCGCCCCGACGCGGCGCAGCGCGCCCGCATCGCCCACGTGCTCGACCTCCTCGGTCTGGCCGCCGTGCGCGCGGCGCCCGTCGCCACGTTGTCCGGTGGCCAGCAACAGCGTGCGCTCATCGCTCGGGCGCTGGTCACCGCGCCACGGCTGCTCGTGCTCGACGAGCCGACCACCGGGGTCGACGCCGCCGCGCGCGCGACGCTGCGCGCGTCGCTCGAGCATCTCGTGCACGACGAGCACGTCGCGGTCGTCTACAGCAGCCACGACCCGCACGCCCTGCGCGGGCTGGCCGACCGCGTCGTCGAGGTGCGCGACGGCGGCCTGCACGACGTCGCCCCGGCGGCGGCTCCGGCGCCCGGCGGCGGGCGCTGACATGGACGTGCTCACCCTTGGGTTCATGCAGCGGGCGCTGGTGGCGTGCGTCGTCGTGTCCGCGGTCGCCCCGCTGGTCGGCACCTTCGTCGTCCAGCGCGGCCAGAGCCTGACCGGCGACGGCATGGGCCACGTCGCGTTCGCCGGCGTGGGGCTCGCCTTCCTTGTCGGCGTCGCGCCGCTGGTCGGGGCGCTCGCCCTCACCGTGCTCGCGGCGCTGGCGCTGTACCGCACGGAGCGCAGCGGCCTGGCGGGCGACCTGTCGCTCGCGCTGGTCTTCTACGGCGGCATCGCCGCCGGCTACCTGTTCGCGACGCGGTCCGGCGGCGGGCTCAACGCGGTGCTCGGGCTGCTCTTCGGCAG
Organism: Egibacteraceae bacterium; assembly: GCA_030446745.1. GTDB lineage: Bacteria > Actinomycetota > Nitriliruptoria > Euzebyales > Egibacteraceae > JAUJMS01. Next base: position 52,765 of record JAUJMS010000008.1, read on the forward strand.
CGCGCTCGACCTGACCTGGGGGCAGGTGGCCGCCGTGGTGGCGCTCGCGCTCGTCGTGCTCGTCGCCGTCGTCGCGCTGTACGGGCCGCTCGTGGCGCTCGCGTTCGACGAGTCCGCCGCCCGCGTCGCCGGCGTGCCCGTCGACGGGCTGGTGTTGACCTTGACGCTCGTCGTGGCGCTCGTCGTCGTCGGCGGCATGTACGCGTTGGGACTGCTGCTCGTCTCCGCGATGATGGTGATTCCCGTCGCCGCCGCCGCGCAGGTCGCGACGAGCTACCGCGCCACTATGCGGCTGGCCGCCGCCATCGGCGCCGGCAGCGCGGCAGTCGGGTTGCTCGCCGCCTACGCCGGCGACGCCACGCCGGCATCGTCGATCGTGCTCGTCGCGATCGGCTGCTACGTCGTCGCGACGGTCGTGCGGGCGCGCCGCCGGCGCCCGCGCGCCGCCGGGTCGGTGGCCTCGTGAGCCCCGACGACGCGCTGCGCACGGCGGGTCTGCGCGCGACGCGGCAGCGGCGCAGCGTCCTCGCGTCGCTGCGCCAGCGGCCCGACGCCGTGACGGCCCAGGACCTGCACGCCGAGCTGCGCCGCGCCGGGGAGCCGGTCGGACTGACGACGGTCTACCGGACGCTGACGGCGCTCGCCGACGCGGGGCTGCTCGACGTCCTGCCGCGCGACGGCGAGCAGGCGTTCCGCCGCTGCGGCGACGTCCACCACCACCACCTCGTGTGCGAGACCTGCAACCGCGTCGAGGAGCTGTCCGCCGACGAGGTCGAGCGCTGGGTGTCCGACGCCGCGGCGCGCCACGGCTTCGCCGTCACCGGTCACCGCGCCGACATCTTCGGCATCTGCGCCGCCTGCCGCGCCGGCGTCTGAGTCGCTGCGGGTTTCCCGAGGGGCGCGGGTCAGCGCGCCAACAACTCGGCGACGTCCACGGTCAGTCCGGGCAGGGCCGTCACGGCCAACGTCGCGCCGGGCTCGACGAGTGCGGGCGTCGGGTAGGCGTCGCCTGACAGCCGGTGCACCTCGACCCGGTCGGCGACGGGATCGACGATCCAGTACTCGGGCACGCCGTGGCGGGCGTAGAGCGCGCGCTTGCGCACGCGGTCGCGGCGCGGGTCGGACAGCACCTCGACGAGCAGCGTGGGGGCGCCCTTGATGTTCGCCTCGCCGACGATATCCGCGTCCGCGTCGGCGACGACGACGAGGTCCGGTTCGACGACCGCGAGCGGGTCGAGCGACAAGACGACGTCAAGCGGGGCGACGAAGACCTGACCCCCGCCATGGCGGCGCACGTGGTTGGCGAAGGCCAGGTAGAGCCGACCGACGAGCACCTGGTGGCGGGTGTTCGGCGCCGGCGTTCTGTGGCACTCCTCGTCGAAGACCTCCCACCGGCCCTCGTCGGGCAGCACGACGAAGTCGTCCCAGGTCAAGCGCCGCCGGTTCGTGACCGCCATGGCGCAACCGTACCCGTCGTGCGCAGCGGCGACGTCGTGCCGTGGGCGCCTACGACGCCGGACCGAAATCCCAGCGGGTGACCGACGTCGGGTACTCGTCCCAGCCGAAGGCGGTCGTGGGACGCAGCGCCCACACCGGCGTGCCGTGGCGCATGCCGTACTTCGCCTCGTAGGCGTCGTCGATGCGGCGCAGCAGCTCGGCGTCGGCGTCGTCGGCGGTCAGCTTCTCGACGGTGCCCTCGACGATGACGACCTCGTCGCCGCTCTCCAGATGCACGGTCACGTGCGGGTTGGCCGCGAGGTTGCGCGCCTTGCGCGTCGACGCCCCGCCGCCGTGAAACAGCGTGTCGTCGACGACGACGCCCCACACCGGAACGGCGTGTGGGCGACCGTCCGGCCGCGTGGTGCAGACCCAGTAGTTGCGCGCGGCGGCGAGCCGGTCAGCGGCGAACCGCCACGGCAGCAACCCCTCGGCGGTCTTTGGGATGCCATAGCCGGCGATTGCGGGACGCACCGGGCGCGGGTCGCCCGCGCCCGTACCGGCCGTTACAGCACCGCCCCGCTGAAGAAGATCACCCAGGCGACCGCGAGCAACGCGACGACGGCACCCGCGATGACGATCGGTTTGACGTTGCGCGTCGCCGGCCCGGCCGCGCGCGTGCCGCGCGGCGCCCCGGGGTCGTGCGTGCCGTCCGGGTCGCGCTCTCGTGGCTGGTTCGCCCCCACAGACCCTCCTGTCGTCGCCGGAGCACCGAGATACCCCCCGCCCGCGCGACCTAGCCGTCACGGGGCGCCGGTTGCGGTCACCAGCGGCCCCAGACAGGTGATGCGCCCCCCGCCGTCGAACCAACAGGTGTCCGCTACCCGTGCCGCTCGGGGCGACAACCGCCGCACACACTTCAGGAGCACCACCGATGCGTTCGAGGCACACGAGGGTCGCCGTGGCGCTGGTCGTAGGACTGGTCGCCACGCTGCTGACCGCCCCGAGCTTCGCGGGGTCCGGCGCCGGCACCACGGCGTCGCGCGCAGCCGTCGAGACGGCGCTGGACTACCTTCGCCGCAGCGCGCCGGAGCTCGGTCTGCGCGCCGACGACGTCGCCGAGGTCCGCATCACCGACGCCTACCGCTCGGCGAGCAGCGGCGCCACCCACGTCTACCTGCGCCAGGTCCACCGCGGCCTGGACGTCACCGACGCGACGATGACCGTCAACGTCGCCCGGGACGGCAGCATCCTGCACACCGGCTCGCGCTTCGTCAGCGACCTCGCGTCGCGCGTCTCCGGCAGGCGGTGCCCGGACCGGTCAAGGCGGTGCGCGCGGCGGCACGCCAGCTCGACGTCGGGGCGGTCAGCGACCTTCGGGTCCTGCGCAGCGCTGACGGGCCGGCCCGCGAGACGCTGCTGTCCGACGGCGGCGTGTCGACCGGACCGATCCCGGCCAAGCTCGTCTACCAGTCGCTCGACGACGGCACCGCGCGCCTCGCGTGGAACCTTCAGATCGACCTGCCGTCCGGCCTGCACTGATGGGACGCGAGCGTCGACGCCCAGACCGGCGAGCTGCTCACCTCCTACGACCTCGTGGTGCGCGAGAAGGCCGAGGACACCGCCGCCGCGATCGCCCGCCCGCAACGAGGAGCAGATGGGCGAGGGTTGGAGCGACTGGCTGGCCATCGCGCTCACCGCGCGACCCGGCGACACCGGCGAGCAGGCGCGCGGCATCGGCACGTACGTCCTCTACCAACCGGACCGCAGCGCCAAGGGCATCCGGCCGAAGCCGTACTCGACGAACAAGCGGATCAACAACGCCACGTACAACTCGATCAAGTCGGAGGCCATCCCGCACGGCGTCGGCTACGTCTGGGCGACGATGCTCAACGAGGTCTACTGGGGCCTGGTCGCCGACGACGGGTTCAACCCCGACGTCTACGACCACTGCTCGACCGGGGGCAACAACCTCGCGATCCAGCTCGTGATGGACGGCATGAAGATGCAGCCGTGCAGCCCCGGCTTCGTCGACGGGCGCGACGCGATCCTCGCCGCCGACGTCGCCCTGACCGGAGGTGCCAACAAGTGCACCGTCTGGAACGCCTTCGCCAAGCGCGAGCTCGGCTTCGGCGCGAGCCAGGGCGACAGCAAGAGCCGCAGCGACGGCACCCAGTCACTGAGCACTGCTAGTCCCCCCACAACCCCGGAGCCTTGTCACCGACGGCACCCAGAGCGCAACACCGGTGACAAGACCCGGGGTGGGCGCCGGGATTTGCCTCGCTGCTGGGGCGCGCTTTGCTCTCCGCTTACCTCCCGTGTGCGGTACTGGCGTCGAGATCACGACCGAAGGTCAACAACCGAAGGTCAACAGATGAGATGCCTGCACCGTGCGACACCGTTGGCTGTGGCCGCCGCCTTGCTGCTGACGGCGGCGCCGGCCCACGCCGCTGACCAGCTGTGCGCCGGTCGGGTCGCGACGATCGTCGGCACCGCCGAGGACGACCGGCTGGTCGGCACCGACCGCAACGACGTCATCGTCGGGCTCGGCGGCCACGACCGCATCAGGGGCGCCGGAGGCGACGACGTCGTGTGCGGTGGAGACGGCTTTGACCGGATGTTCGGCGGCGACGGCGACGACACGCTCATCGGCGGGGCCGGCGGCGACTCGCTGCTGGCCGGTGCCGGCAGCGACCACCTCGTCGGTGACGACGGGCGGGACGGGATGTGGGGCCGCACGGGCGCGGACCGCCTCGACGGCGGTGCCGACAGCGACTCGCTGTACGGCGGCAGCGACGACGACGTCTTGATCGGGGGCGCGAACACCCCGTGCACCACGCCGTTGTGCAGGAAGTTCCCCGACACCGAACGGCTCGCCGGCGGTCCGGGCGACGATCGTCTCGACGGCGGCGACGGCGTCGACATCGCTCGACGGTGGGGCGGGCTGCCGGTGACCATCGACCTGGAGGCCGGCACCGCCACGACCGCCGCGCATGCCGACGTGCTGCTCGGCATCGAGAACGCCATGGGGACCTCCCACGACGACGTGATCACCGGCACGGACGGCGACAACTTCATCAACGGCCTCGACGGCGACGACACCATCACCGGTGCCGGCGGTACCGACCACCTACGCGGTCGTGTAGGCGCGGATGCCATCTCCGGCGGCGGCGGCGCCGACTTCGTTCGCGGCGGCAGAGACGACGACACCCTCCGCGGCGACACCGGGAACGACCGCGTCGTCGGTTCTCCCGGCGAGGACGCTGTGGCCGGGGGCGCTGGCAACGACACCCTGTTCGGAGGTAGCGGGCCGGACACGGTCAACGGCGACGACGGCGACGACCGGCTGGTCGGGAGAGCGGAGAACGACACACTGACCGGCGGCGCCGGCACCGACAGCGCCGACGGTGGCACCAACGACCTGTTCCCCTCCGATGAAGGCTACGCGGGCCACCCGCTGGAGCCCGACCGCCTCATCGAGCACGACACCTGCGCGGCCGAGACCGTCAAGAACTGCGAGGAGCAGACGCCCGACGCCAGCTGAGGTCCGTGCCCGGTCGTCCACCGCGATGCCGATGGTCGCCGGGTGCTGGCCGTAAGGTCCGCGGCATGGACAAGGCCACCGGCTGGCAGCCGCTCGCGGCGCTGCTCGCGACCGCCGCGCGCGTCGTCGCGTTCACCGGGGCGGGGATCTCCACGGAGTCGGGCATCCCCGATTTCCGCTCACCCGGCGGTGTGTGGACTCGCTACGACCCGCGCGACTTCACCTTCGCGAAGTACGTCGCGTCCGCCGAGGTGCGCGCGCGGGCGTGGCGGATGCGCCGCGAGTTCTGGCAGGCCGACCCGCAACCCAACGCGGCGCACCGCGCGCTGGCCGACCTCGAGGCCGCCGGCCGCCTGCGCGGCGTCGTGACCCAGAACATCGACGGTCTGCACCAGGCGGCGGGGTCGACGACGGTCGTCGAGCTGCACGGCACGTCGCGCCAGGTCATGTGCATCGGCCACGCCCCGCGTGTGGGCACGCCGGACGGCTGCGGCTTCCGGTCCGGCTACCGCTGGGCGTTCGACCACATCGACGACGGGGAGACCGACCCGCGCTGCCCGCAGTGCGGCGGCATCGTCAAGTCGGCGACGGTCAGCTTCGGCCAGAACCTGTTTCCCGGCGTGCTCGACGCCGCGGCGGCGCTGCTCGGCGACGCCGACCTCGTGCTCGCCGTCGGCTCGTCGCTGCAGGTCTACCCGGCCGCGGGCTTGCCGGCGTCCGCGGCGGCCACCGGCACGCCGCTGGCGATCATCAACGACGAAGCGACGCCACTCGACGCGCTCGCGAGCCTCGTGGTGCGCGGCCGCGCCGGCGCGGTGCTGCCGCCGGCGGTCGCGGCGGTGGCATGTCGCACCGCCCCGCAACAATGACCGAGATGCCAGGAGGAACCTCGTGATCCGGCTGCACCGGGCGGCGTCCGCCGATGCGCTGGTTGCCGCGCTCGCGGGCGTGCTCGCCGTGCCGCTGGAGGACCCGTTCACCGCCGAGCAGGTCGCCGTGCACTCGCGGGGTATCGAGCGGTGGCTGGGCCAAGAGCTGTCCGCGCGCCTCGGGGCGAGCGCGGGGCGCAGCGACGGCGTGTGCGCGAACGTCACCTTCCCGTTCCCCGGTCGGGTGATCGGCGGTGCGCTGGCGGCCGCCTCCGGGATCGACGTGCAGCGAGACCCGTGGCGGCCGGAGCGACTGGCATGGCCGCTGCTGGAGGTACTCGACGAATGCCTCGGACAGCCGTGGCTCGGCCCACTGCGCGCGCACCTCGGCGCGGCAGCGGATTCCGTCGGCCCCACGAACGGCATGGAGCACGCCGGCGGCGCCGACGGGATCCGGGGGGCCGACGCGACGCGTCGGGGTCGGCGCTACGTCGCGGCGCGCCACATCGCCGACCTGTTCGACCGCTACGGCGTCCACCGCCCCGAGATGGTGCGCGCGTGGGCCGCCGGCGCCGACGTCGACCGCGCGGGGCGGCCGCTTGCCCCGGACGCGCGCTGGCAGCCGACGCTGTGGCGCCACCTGCGCGAGCGGCTTGCCGTCGCGAGCCCCGCCGAGCGGCTCGCCGACGCCGGAGCGCGGATCCGCGACGGCGAGGTCGCCCTTGACCTGCCGGCGCGGGTTTCGCTGTTCGGCCTGACCGCACTGCCCGCGAGCTACGTCGACGTGCTGTCGGCAATCGCGACCCGGCGCGACGTCCATCTGTTCCTGCTGCACCCGTCGCCGGCGCTGTGGGACCGCGTCGCCGCGGCCGTGGCAGCCCGACCGGTGCGGGCTGTCCCCCGCCGCGACGCCGACGCCACCCGCGAGCTGGTCCGCAACCCGCTGCTCGCGTCGTGGGGGCGCGACGCGCGCGAGATGCAGGTCGTGGTGGCCGCCGCCGGGGTCGACGTGGCCGGCGACCCGCTCCACGCCGCGGAACCCGCACCGCCGCGCACGTTGTTGCAGCGGCTGCAGGCCGACATCCGCGCCGACCGGCCTCCCGCCGCACCGGCGCCGCGCGGCGGACCCGACCCGCGCCCGCCGCTTGACCCCGGCGACCGCTCGGTCCAGGTGCACGCGTGCCACGGTCGCACGCGGCAGGTCGAGGTCATGCGCGACGCGATTTTGCACCTGCTCACCGACGACCCCACGCTCGAGCCACGCGACGTCGTCGTGATGTGCCCCGACATCGAGGCCTTCGCGCCGCTGGTGACCGCGGTGTTCGACGGGGCGTTCTCCCCCGGCGCAGCCGGTCGCCGCGACGTCGGCCGGGATGGCCTGCCCGACCTGCGCGTGCGCTTGGCGGACCGCGCCATCCGCCAGACCAATCCGGTGTTCGCGGTCGTCGCGCAGCTGCTCGAGCTGGCCGACGGCCGCGTCGAGGCGTCCGCGGTCCTCGACCTCGCGACACGGCCGCCGGTCCGGCGGCGGTTCGCCTTCGCCGACGACGACCTCGAACGGTTGAAATCGTGGATCGCCGACGCCGGCATCCGGTGGGGCCTCGACGCGGAGCATCGCGGCGCCTTCGGCTTGGGCGGCGTCGCGGAGAACACCTGGCGGGCGGGTCTCGATCGGCTGTTGCTCGGGGTCGCGATGGCCGACGAGGACGACCGCAGGCTCGACGCCACCGTGCCGCTCGACGACGTGGAAGGCTCCGACGTGGCCCTCGCGGGGCGGGTCGCCGAGCTCGTCGCCCGCCTGGGCGGGGCGCTCGACGCACTACGCGGCCCGGCCGCGGTCGCCGTGTGGCGAGACGCCCTTCTCGCCGCCGCGAACGCGTTGACCGCCACCCGCGAGCAGGACCGTTGGCAGACCCTCCAGCTCGAGCGGATCCTCGACGAGGTCGTCGAGGAGGCAAAGATCTGCGACGAGCCGAGCACCGTCGCGCTCACCCTGGCCGAGATCCGCGCCGTGCTGGACCACCGCCTGCGCGGGCGCCCCACGACAGCGAACCACCGCACCGGCGACCTCACCGTGTGCACGCTCGTGCCGATGCGGTCGGTGCCGCACCGCGTGGTCTGCCTGCTCGGCATGGACGACGGCGCGTTCCCGCGCCGGTTGTCCGGCGACGGCGACGACCTCGTCGACGCCGACCCGTGCGTCGGCGACCGCGACGCCCGGACCGAGGACCGCCAACTGCTGCTCGACGCGCTGCTGGCCGCCGGCGACGCATTCGTCGTGACCTACGGGGGGCGCGACGAACGGACCAACGAACGGCGGCCGCCAGCCGTCCCGATCGGCGAGCTGCTCGACGCGGTCGACCGCACGGTGCGCGCGCGGCCCGACGCAGGACCGGCGCGCAACCAGATCGTCGTCGAGCATCCGCTGCAGGCCCACGACGCACGCAACTTCCGTCCTGGCACGCTGGGCAGCGGTCGCCCCTTCAGCTTCGCCGTCGGCACGTTGGCCGGCGCCGTGGCGAAGACCCGACCGCGTCGCAGCCCCGACTTTTTGGCCCAGCCGCTGCCGGCCCTGGACGCGCCGGTCGTCGCGCTCGACGACCTCGTCGCGTTCGTCGAGCATCCGGTCAAGGCGTTCTTGCGCCGCCGGCTCGGCGTGACGCTGCCCTCCCCGGGCGAGCGGTCCAGCGACGCGATCCCCGTGGAGCTCGGCCCGCTGGACGAATGGCAGATCGGCGACCGGCTGCTCACCGCGCGCCTCGCGAACACCGCGCGCAACGACTGGCGGGCGGGTGCCCGAGGTCGCGGCAGGGTGCCACCCGGCGACCTGGGCGACGCGAAACTCGACGAGATCGACGTCACGGTGACCGCGCTGCTCGACGCGGTCCGCGGCCGCGTCGACCCGCATGCCGCCCGGCGCAGCATCGACGTCGCGGTCGCACTCCGCGACGGGCGGTCGCTGTCGGGCACCGTGGCCGGGGTCGCGGGCGACGTGGTGCTCAGCGTGCGCTACGCGAAGGTCAAGCCCAAGGTCCGTCTCGCGGCCTGGGTTCGGTTGCTCGCCGCGGTCGCCGCCGAACCGGACTGCCCGTTGACCGCCGTGACGATCGGGCGCTCCACGGCCGGCGCCAAGACGGTGGCCACGGCGTGCATCCGCGCGCCCGGGACCGCTGCCGGGCAGCGGCAGGCCTGGGCGCTGGACCGCCTCGCGGAGCTGGTCGACCTCTACGACCGCGGCATGACCGAGCCGCTGCCGCTGTACTGCGCCACCTCCGCGGCATGGGCGGCGGCGGTGCGCGACGGCAAGGACCCTGAGACCGCCGCACGCAAGGCGTGGGTGACCGAGCGCAGTTACCCGAACGAGGACCGCGCCCCTGAGCATCTGCTGGTTCTCGGCGCCGACGTCGCGTTCGACGAGATTCTCGCGGTGCAGCCGTGCGACGGGGAAGACGGCGACGGCTGGGCGCTCGACGAGGCGAGCCGGTTCGGGCGCTGCGCGCGCCGCCTCTGGGACGAGCTGCTCGCCTGCGAACAGGTCGACGACACGTGACCTGGCCGCCGTTCGACCTCGCCGGACCGTTGCCGACCGGTGTCACGGTGCTCCAGGCGAGCGCGGGCACCGGCAAGACCTACGCCATCGCGGGGCTCGTCGCGCGCTACGTCGCCGACGGCGTCCGCCTGCCGGAGCTGCTCGTCGTGACGTTCAGCCGGCCGGCGACGGCGGAGTTGCGTGACCGCGTCCGCGGGCGGCTGGTGTCGGTCGCGCGCCACCTCGACGCCGTGCTCGCCGGCGCGACGACACCGACCGACGACGACGTCGCACGGGTACTCGCGGCCGGACCGCGCGACGCCGTCCGGTTGCGCCACCGGCGGTTGGAGGCGGCGCTCGGCGAGTTCGACGCGGCAACCGTCGCCACGATCCACGGCTTCTGCCAGCAGGTCCTCGCTGGCATCGGCCTCGCCGGTGACGTCGATCGCGCCGCGACGCTGCTGCACGACCAGGCCGGGCTCGTCGAGGCGGTCGTCGACGACCTGCTGGTCCGCACCTACGCCGCCGGCGGCGGCGCGCCGGTCGTCACCCGCCGCGAGCTGCTCGAGCTCGCGCGCGCCGTCGTCGCGAATCCCGACGCGACCGTCGTGCCACACGTGGCCGACGACACGACGGTGGCGGTGCGCGTCCGGCTCGCCTGCGCGGTCCGCGACGAAGTCGACCGGCGCAAGCGGCGTGCCCGGCTGCTGTCCTACGACGACCTGTTGACCCGGCTCGCCGCAACGCTTGCGGACCCGCGCCAGGGACCGGTGGTCCGCCGCCGCCTGCGCGAGAAGTACGCGGCGGTGCTCATCGACGAGTTCCAGGACACCGACCCGGTGCAGTGGCGCATCGTGTCCGACGCGTTCGGCGGCGACGACCGGCCGCTCGTGCTGATCGGCGATCCCAAGCAGGCGATCTACGCCTTCCGCGGGGCGGACGTGTGCGCCTACCTCGCCGCCGCGCAGTCGGCACAGCGGCGCGCCACCCTCGCGGTGAACTGGCGCTCGGACGGTCCGCTGCTGCGCGCGTTCGACCGGCTCTTCGACCGCGCGACGTTGGGTTCGCCCGAGATCGCGTACCGACCGGTGGCACCCGCACCAGGGCGCGAGGCGAGCGGGCTGTCCGGCGCGCCACGGCAGGCGCCGCTGCGTGTCCGCGTCGTACGCCGCGACTGCGGCGTCCGGCTCACGGGCTCGCGCCAGTCGAAGACCGTCGTCGCCGACGCGGCCCGACGCCACGTCGCGCGCGACCTCGCGGCTGATGTCGTCACGCTGCTGAGGTCCGGCGCGCAGCTGCCCGGCGACGCCGGCGGGAGCCCGGTGCCGATCGCGCCCCCCCACCTCGCGGTGCTCGTGCGCACCAACGCCGAAGCGACACTGGTGCAACGCACCCTGCGCGAGGCCGACGTCCCCGCCGTGATCAACGGCGTCGGCAGCGTCTTCGCGACGCCCGCCGCGGCCGAGTGGCTACGCCTGCTCCAGGCCCTCGAGCGCCCCAGTGACGTCGTGCGCGCGCGGGCGGTCGCGCTGACCGCCTTCGTCGGCTGGAGCGCCGGCCGGGTCGCGGCCGCCGACGACGAGGATTGGGAGGGCGTCCTCGACCGGCTGCACCGGTGGGCCGGCATCCTGCGCGACCGCAGCGTCGCGTCGCTGCTGCGAACCGTCACGCTCGAAGAGCGCCTGCCCGAGCGGCTGCTGGCGCTCAGTGACGGCGAGCGTCGCCTGACCGACATCGACCACGTCGGCGAGCTGCTCCACACGGCGGCGACCGTCGACGGCGTCGGTGTTCCCGCGCTCGCCGGCTGGCTGGGCCAGCGGATCGCCGAGGCGGGCGACGACCTCGACCCCGAGGAGCGCGCCCGGCGGCTGGAGTCCGACGCCGACGCGGTGCAGGTCCTGACCGTGCACCGCAGCAAGGGCCTGGAGTTCCCGATCGTCTACGCCCCGTACCTGTGGTCGTGCAACGACACCGCGCCGAGCGTGCCGGTCGTGTCGAACGGCAGCCGCCGCATCGCCGACGGCGGCGGCCCCAGGGGAGGCGACGCGTTCGTCGAGCACCGCGACACGGCCCTCACCGCGGTGCACGGTGAGAACGTCCGCCTGCTCTACGTCGCGATGACCCGCGCCCGCCACGCCGTCGTCGTGTGGTGGGTCCCCACGACGAAAGGGTCGACCTCACCGCTCGGGCGGCTGCTGTTCTGCCGGGGCAACAACGGCGTGCGCACCGATGCGACCGCATCGCTGCCCGACGACGACCTCACGCTGCAGCGTCTCGCCGCGCTCGCCGACGGTGCCGGCGGCACCATCGCGGTGGAGACGACGCAGACACACGTCGAGCTGCCGCGCTGGGCGGCGCAGGCCCCGACCGCCGACGACCTCGCCGTGGCCCGGTTCGACCGCACGATCGACCACCGCTGGCGGCGCACGTCGTACTCGGCGATCACCGCCGACGTCCGCGACGCCGCGACCGGCAGCGAGCCCGACGAGGCCGTGACCGACGACGAGGCGCTTCCGGCCGCGGCAACGGCGCCGCCGCCGCCGGACGACGAGCGCGCGGCGGCGCTGCGCGGCATCGCGCTGCCGTTGGGTGACATGCCGGGCGGCACGGCGGTCGGCACGGCCGTCCACGCCGTGCTCGAGCACAGCGACTTCGCCGCCGCCGACCTCCCCAGCGAGCTGCGCCGCCACCTCGAGGACCTGAACCGGCGCTCGCTGACGGTCGGCGACGTCGTCATCCCGGAGGACCGGGCGGTCGACGGCCTTGCGGCCGCCGTCGCGACACCGCTGGGACCGCTCGCCGGCGACCATCGACTGCGCGACGTCGCACGTGCCGACCGGCTGGACGAGCTCGTCTTCGAACTGCCGCTCGGGGGCGGCGCCACCCCGGCCGGCACGGTCACGGCCGCCGCCGTCGGCGATCTGCTGCGCGCGCACCTGCCCGCCGGCGACCCGCTCGCCGGGTACGCCGACCGGCTGAGCGGCCCGAGCTTCGCGCGCCTGCTGCGCGGCTACCTGACCGGCAGCATCGACGCGGTGCTGCGCCTGCCGGATCCCGCCGGGCACGCGCGCTTCGCGGTCGTCGACTACAAGACCAACCGCCTCGGCGTCGCCGGTGAGCCGCTCACGGCGTGGGACTACCGCCCCGCCGCGCTCACCGCGGCGATGGCGCACGGCCACTACGGCCTGCAGGCGGTGCTCTACGTCGTCGCGCTGCATCGCTACCTGCGCTGGCGGGTCGCGGGCTACGACCCCGCGACGGACATCGGTGGCGTCTTCTACCTGTTCGTGCGCGGGATGACCGGCGCCGACGTACCACGCGCCGACGGCCAGCCGTTTGGGGTGTTCTCGTGGCAGCCGCCGGCCGCGCTGATCGTCGCGCTGAGCGACCTGCTCGACGGCGCGGGGGCGGCGGCGTGACGGCCGCCAGCGCCGACGTCCACGACGTCGGCGACCTTCACGACGTCCGGCGCGTCGACCGCGGCGAGCCGGCACTGCGGCCGTTCAACGCGGCGGGCATCCTCGACGCCGCCGACGTCCACGTCGCCACGACGCTGGGGCGGCTCGCCGGCGAGCGCGACCCCGCGGTGCTGCTCGCGGTCGCGCTCGCCGTTCGCGGGCCGCGCCTCGGGCACGTCTGCGTGGACCTCGAGTCGTTGCGCGACACCGTTACCGGGAACGAGGACGCCACGGCCGACCTCGACGCGCTCGACTGGCCCGACCCGCCGGCGTGGCGCGCCGCGGTCGCGCGCAGCGCTCTGGTCGCCGGCAGCCCCCCGACCGCTGACCACGCCGCGATCCCGGGCGGTGACCCCATCGCCGACGCGTCGGCGGGCAACGACCGGCCGTTGCGCCTCGTCGGCACCCGGCTGTACCTCGACCGCTACTGGCGCTACGAGCGGCGCATCGTGTCGGCACTCCACACCCGCGGGCGCGCGCGGGGCGTCGCCGTCGACCGCGACCTGCTGGCCGACGGCCTGCGGCGGCTGTTCCCGCCGGACGGCGACGCCGCCCCCGCCCCGGACCTGCAGCGCCTCGCCGCCGCGGTCGCGCTGCTGCGACCGTTCGCCGTGCTGGCGGGCGGGCCGGGCACCGGCAAGACGACGGCGGTGGTGCGCATCCTCGCGCTGCTCGACGAGCAGGCCGTCGCCGCGGGACGCCCGCAACCGCGGGTGGCGCTGGCCGCCCCGACCGGCAAGGCCGCGCGGCGCATGACCGAGTCGATCGCGGAGTCGGTCGACAGCCTCGACACCGCCGCGGCGACCCGCGAACGGCTGTTGGCGCTACAGGCCGCGACCCTGCACCGCCTGTTGCGCCCCCTGCCAAACAGCACAACGCGGTTCCGCCACCACGCGGCCAACCCGCTGCCGCACGACGTCGTCGTGGTCGACGAGACCTCGATGGTCTCGGTGGCGCTGCTGGCGAAGCTGCTCGACGCCGTTCGCGACGACGCGCGACTGCTGCTCGTCGGTGACCCGCAGCAGCTCGTCTCGGTGGAGGCCGGGGCGGTCCTCGGCGACATCGTCGGTGCGACGACCGGCGGCCTGCGCATGACGGCCGCGGCGCGGGAGACGGTGTTCCAGGTGACCGGGCAGGCGGTGCCGGCCAGCGACGCGCCAGCCGAAGCGGTCGTCGCCGACGGCATCGTGGTCCTGCGGCGCGCCCGCCGCTTCGCGGAGGACTCGGGGATCGCCGCGCTGGCCGCGGCGGTCGCGCGCGGTGACGGGGCCGGTGCGGTGGCGGTGCTCGAGCAGCGCCGTAACGACGTCACGTGGATTCCGTGGGAGCCCACCGACGGCACCGCGGCGCTGGGTGAGGTGCGCGGCGCGGTGGTCGACGCCGGCGCGGCGCTCGTCACGGCGGCCGTCGCCGGACGCGGCAGCGACGCGCTCGAGGCGGTGGGGCGGCTGCGGATCCTGTGCGCGCACCGGCGCGGACCCGCCGGGGTGGCGGCGTGGGTGCCCACCGTCGAGCGCTGGCTCGCCCAGTCGGTCAACGGGTTCTCGCCGACCACGGCGTGGTACGTCGGGCGGCCGGTCATCGTCACCCGCAACGACTACGCCGCGGGTGTCGTCAACGGCGACGTCGGCGTCGTCGTCGCTCGACCGGAAGGCGGCGTGACGGTGGCCTTTGCGGGGCCGTCCGGGGTGCGCACGATCGCCCCGACGCGGCTGGACGCCGTCGAGACGGTGCACGCCATGACCGTCCACAAGGCGCAGGGCTCGCAGTTCGCCACGGCCGTCGTCGTCCTGCCTGACCCGACGTCGCGAATCCTCACGCGGGAGCTGCTCTACACCGGCGTGACCCGCGCCGAGCACCGCCTCGTCGTCGTCGGCAGCGCCGCCGCCGTGGGCGCCGCGGTGGAGCGCCGGGTGCAGCGCGCGTCAGGCCTCGGGGATGCGCTGTGGGGACCGGGACCGTGACGCACGCCGACATGGCAAGGCCCCCGACGCGGCGGGGGCCTCAACGGTGCGGGGCGAACCTACGACCAGCTCGCGACCTTCGGGTGGTCCTTGGCGACGGCCCCAACCTTCGCGGCCCCGCCGGGCGAGCCGAGTCCGGTGACGTCGTCGTTGAAGAACTCGGCGTTGACGGGCGTGAACTCTTTCCACTCGTCGGGCACGTCGTCCTCGTAGAAGATCGCTTCCACCGGGCACGCGGGCTCGCAGGCGCCGCAGTCGACGCATTCGTCGGGCTGGATGTACAGCATCCGCTCGCCCTCGTAGATGCAGTCGACCGGGCACTCCTCGACGCAGGCCTTGTCCTTCACGTCGATGCAGGGCTCGGCGATGGTGTACGTCATCGATGCGCTCCTGACGGGCCGTGGCGTTCGCCGCCCTGGCGGGCTTCTCGCCCGGTCACTGTACCCAAACGTGCCGGCGGCCCGCGCCAGCCGGGCGGGGCACCGTGGCCGTCGCGGGCGCATGCCGATACGACGTGCTGGCGATGAGCGACCGCTCGACCACCCGGACGACGACGGTCCTCGCGCGCGACGGCCGCCGTCTGCGGGGGCGGCTGCGGCTGCCGGCGACGGCGCCACGTGGCGCCGCGGTCGTGTGCCACCCGCATCCGGCGTTCGGCGCCACGATGGACGTGTGGTTGCTCCCGAGCGTCGGGGTGGCCCTGGCGGCCGACGGGTGGGCGGTGCTGCGCGTCGACTTCCGCGCCGACGTCGGCGACGGCCATGCGGCCGTGCCGGACGTGCTCGGCGCGGTCGACGCGGTCACCGCGGTCGCACCGGTCGCGCGCGTGGCGCTCGTCGGCTGGAGCTTCGGCGCGCTCGTGGGGCTGCTCGCCGGCATGCGCGACGCCCGGGTCACGGACTGGGTCGGCATCGCCCCGCCGACGCGCCGGTTGCCGGATCTGCCGATGGCTCCCCCACCGCCGCTGGTCGGTCGCTGGGCGGCGCGGCGCAGCGTCGTGGTCGGCGACGGCGACGGGTTCTTCCCGGCGTGCGACGCCGGCGCCGTCGCGCCGCACGCCGTCACCGTCGTCCCCGGGGCCGACCACTTCTTCTTCGACCGCGACGACGAGGTCGCGGACATCGTCGCGGCGCATCTGCGGTGAGCCGGTACGTCGTGCGCATCACGCCCGCCGACGTCGGACGGCGCGTGAGCGTGCGGTCGCGCACCGCTGCCCCGGCAGGCGAGGCGCCGCTCACCGACACCGTCGGGCGTCTGACCACCTGGCGCGACGGCGTGCTGACGGTCACGCGCCGCGACGGCACGGTCGCCTACGTCGACGAGCGCAACCTCGTCGCCGGCCGCGTGCTCGCCGAGCACCAACCCCGCGAACGGCCGATCTAGGGGGCGAACCCGCCGCGCTCGTCAGCCGCTCCGCCGGCGCGTCGGGGCCCGTGGTCAACCGTCGCTGTCGACGGCCTCGGCCAGCTCATCCTTGGTCATCGTCGAGCGGCCGGCAACGTCTTGCTCCTTGGCCTGCTCGTACAGCTGGTCGCGGGTCGGCTCGTCGCCGCTCGCGGCGGCCTGCGCCGAGCCCTCGCCCGCCGCTCCGGAGGCACGGCGTTGCTTCGCCTCGGCGAGCGCGGCGCCCATCCGCTCCAACCGCTCGTCACCGAAGGCCTCGCGCAGCTGCGGGAACAGCTCGTCTTCCTCTTCCTCGGCGTGGTGTTCGACGTTTTCGATGAGCACCGTCATCTTCGCCACCCACGCGTCGTCGTCGGGTGACAGCGCCGCGATCTCGCCCATGAGGACCTTGACGACGTGGTGCTCCTCGATGCCCTCGTTCACCAGATCCTGCGCTTCGCCGCCGATCTGTTCGGCCTCCGGGTAGAAGACCTCCTCTTCGATGGCGGCGTGCGTCTCGAGCTCCGAGAAGATCGTGCGCTGCAGCGCCCCCATCTGCGCGACGTCACCGGCTTCCTTGGCTTGCGAGAACGTCGAGAACAGGCCGCGCACGGTCTCGTGGTCGGTCCTCAGCAGCTCGAGTGCGTTCAATGCGTTCCTCCATCGAAGGTGAGACCGTCGTGCTACCCAGCACGCCGCCACGGGCAACCGCTGTACGCCGGCCGCGACTACGATGACGACCGCATCCGACGGCGGAGGGAGCGACGTGACGGGGGACGCTGGACGTGGGCGACCGGCGCAGCGCGTCGCGCCGGACACCTCGGCGCTGGAGCTGCACCGCCTCGCGCTGCAGGAGTCGACGTCGGCCCACTGCGACCCGCTCGCGGTCCAGTCGGTGGTCTGGCTGTTCCGCGCGTACAACGCCGTGATCACCGCCCATGCCGAACAGCTGCGCCCGCTGGGACTGTCGCCCAGCGGCTTCAACGTCTTGATGGCGCTGCACAACAGCGACGGTCACACCTTGGAGCCGTGCCAGCTGGCCGAGCGGCTGCTCGTGTCGCGCCCGTCGGTGACCGGCCTGCTCGACACGCTGACGGCCAAGGGGCTCGTCGTTCGCCGGCCGCACGGCGACGACCGGCGTCGCGTGCTCGTGGCGCTGACGGCGGCCGGCCTCGCGCTGCTCGAAGGCCACTTCGACGAGCACTACCGCTGGCTCAACGGCGTGCTCGCCGACCTGTCGCCCGACGACCGGGCGGACCTCGTGCGGCTGTTGCGCCGGGTACACGGCGCGACGCCGGCCGAGCTGCGAGAACCGGCGACGGCGGCCGCCGCGCCCGGCTGAGCCGACGCGTACGGCATCCTGGGGTGCCGTGCTGTCGGTCACGGACTCCCTGACGCGCTCGCGCGTGACGCTCGCCGCCCCGGCCGGCCGGCCGCTGACGCTGTACTCCTGCGGGCCGACGGTCTACCGCTACGCCCACGTCGGCAATCTGCGCACCTTTCTGCTCGTCGACCTCGTACGCCGGGTGCTGCGCGCGCGAGGCGTGGCGGTCAGCGCGGTGCAGAACATCACCGACGTCGGACATCTGACCGACGACACCGTCGACCATGCCGAAGACAAGATGCTCGTGGCCGCGGGGCTGGAGGGCCGCAGCGCCGCCGACATCGCCGCGCACTACACCGCCGCGTACCTCGCCGACGCCGAGCGGTTCAACCTCCTGCCCTTCGACGCGTACCCACGCGCCAGCGCCCACGTCGACGCGATGCTCGACCTCATCGCGCGGCTGGTCGCCGCTGGGCACGCCTACGACACCCCGGACGCCGTCTACTTCTCGGTGCCGACGTTTCCCGGCTACGGGCGACTGTCGAACAACCGCCTCGACGCGTTGCAACCGGCGGCGGACGAGACCAGCCCGCACAAGCGCTTCCACGGCGACTTCGCGCTGTGGCGCAAGGCCGGCGCGCGCCGCCAGGTCGTCTGGGACTCGCCCTGGGGGCGCGGCTTCCCCGGCTGGCACATCGAGTGCTCCGCGATGAGCCTCGCGTACCTCGGCGAGCACATCGACCTGCACTGCGGTGGTGTGGACCTGCAGTTCCCCCACCACGAGGCCGAGATCGCCCAGTCCGAGGCGGCGGTCGGCCACCCGGTCGTCGCGGTGTGGTTGCACGGCGAGCACCTGCTCGCCGACGGCCGCAAGATGTCCAAGAGCGCCGGCAACGTCGTCGACCTGCGCACGTTGGACGAGCGTGGCGTCGAACCGCTCGCGTTCCGCATGCTGTGCCTGCAGGCCCGCTACCGCACCCAGGTCAACCTCACCTGGGACGCGCTCGGCGGCGCGGCGCGCGCGCTGGACCGGCTGCGCGCCCGCTGCGCGGAGTTGGCCGCCGCCGCGTCGAGCGTCGGGGCGGCGGGTGACGCGATGGAGGACGGGATGGACGGCGCCGCACCGGTCGCCGCCCGCTTCGACGCGATGGTCGACGACGACCTCGACACGCCCGCCGCGTTGGCGTTGGTCCACGCCGTCGCGGGCGGTGACCGCCACGCCGGCCTGTCGACCGCCGCGCGTAGCGCGCTGTTGCGCCGCTTCGACGATGTGCTCGGCCTGGACCTGCACCGGTCGACCGGCGCCGCCTCCGCCGCGCTGCCCGGCGGCGCTGCCGAGCTGGTCGCCCGCCGCGAACGCGCCCGCGCCGAGCGGAACTGGGCGGTGGCAGACGCGCTGCGCGGCGAGCTCGCGGCGCTCGGCGTCGACGTCGTCGACACCGCCGACGGGACGGCATGGACGCTGCGTCCCTGACCGTCGAAGGGTTGCCGAGCGGCAGCCGGGCGTGGCGCGGTGCCGTCGCGCAGGCGGCCGGCACGCTCGCCGTCGGCGACGGGCTCGCGCTGCGGTTCACCCTGCCGGCCCGGCGTTGGGTCGACCTGGACACCCTCGTCGAGGCCACCGTCGCGGGCCTGCGCGACGCCGGTGCGGTCGCGCCGCGCCTGGCGGGACTGGACGCGGTTGTCGCGACGAAGCGCCCCGGCACGGCGCCCGGCGCGGCACTGGCCGCGCGGCGCGCGGCGACGCTCGCCGGCCGGCGCGCGCCCGGGAGGGTGGCGTTGACGGTCGCGACCGATGATGTCCCGCGCCCTGGCGGGCGTGAGCGCAAGCGGGCGTGGCGCGCGCGGATCGCGGCGGCATGGGGCGCGAACGCGCCGCTGGACGGTGCCGTGTGGGCCGACGTCGCGCTGCGGTCGGCCGGTGCGCTGCTCGCCCCGGTCGAGGTGGTCCTCGACGCGCTCGAGCCGGTGCTCGGACGCGACCCGCGGGGACGCGACTGGCAGGAGTTCTTTCCCAACGACCACGTCGTGACGTGGCTGCGGATCCGCCGCGTGGCGCAGGGCCCGGCGTTGACGTTGCGGCTGGGTCCCGTGCCCGTTCCTACAGCGCGGGATGCAGGCCCAGCGTTCTGACGAGCTTGCGGGCGCCGACCTGGAGCAGGTCCCAGACGCCGCCGAACGGCGGCGCGTAGGACAGGTCGAGCAGCTGCGCGTCTTGCACCGTGACGCCGAGCTGGCACCACGTCGCCGCGACGTCGATGCGCTTGGCGACGTTACCGGTGCCGACGAGCTGGCAGCCGAGCACCCGCCCCGTCCCGCGCTCGGCCGCCATCTTGACGAAGACCTTGCCGGCGTCGGGCATGTACCCGGCGCGGGCGCTGCCCTCGAAGCGCACCGTCGCCATGTCGATCCCGGCCTCGACCGCGTCGGACTCCAGCAGGCCGACCCGCGCGATCTCCCAGTTGCAGACCTTGGTCACCGCGGTGCCGACGACGCCGGGAAAGGCCGCCACCGGGTTCGCACCGTCGAAGGCGGCGACGAGGTTGAGCCCTGCGATCTTGCCCTGCTTGTTCGCATGGGTTCCCAGCTGGACGTTGCGCCGCAGCCCCGCGACGAGATCGGTGGACTCGACGCAGTCGCCGGCCGCCCACACGTGCGGCACGGTGGTGCGCATGTGCGGGTCGACGACGACGCCGCCGGAGCTGCCGACCGCGCAGCCGGCGCTGCGCGCGACCATCAGGTTGGGGCGGCCGCCGAGCGCCACGACGACGGCGTCGGCCGGGTAGGTGCCGCGGTCGGTCACGACCTGCTGGCAGCAGCCCTCGGTGCCCCGGATCTCGGTCAAGGTCTCGCCCAGGTGCACGCCGACGCCGAAGTCGCGCAGGATGCGCTCGACGATGGCGGCCATGTCCCGGTCGAGCGACTTCATGACCTGCGGGCTGCGGTCGACGACGACGGTGTCGAGGCCCCGGGCCACCAGCGCCTCGGCGATCTCGATGCCGATGTAGCCGGCGCCGACGACGACGACCTTGGTGACGTCGGTCGCCGCGTCGAAGTGGCGGCGCAGATGCTCACCCTCGTCGAGGGTGTGGACGACATGGCCGTACTCGGCGATTCCCGTCAGCGGCTGCGGCTCGGGGTGCGCGCCGGTCGCGAGCAACAGCTCGTCGTAGGGCTCGTCGCGCTGCGTGCCGGCGGCGAGGTTCCGGACGCGGACCGTGCGCGCGGCGGCGTCGACGGCCGTCGCCTCGGTGCGCAGGTGCACCGTCATGCCCATCGCGCGAAACGCCTCGGGCGGCTTGGCGACGAGCTCCTCCGGGGTCGCGACGCTGCCGGCGACGTAGTAGGGAATGCCGCACATCGAGTACGAGGTGTACGGGCCGCGCTCGACGACCACGACCTCGACGTCGGGACGTTCGCGGCGCACATGGCTCGCGGCGGTCATCCCGGCCGCGTCACCGCCGACGACGAGCAGACGCATCAGCTGCTCACCGGGTCACCGACGCGGTGGACCATGATGCGGTTGGTGCCCCCCTGACCGCCGGGGAGGCCTGACACGATGACGATGCGGTCACCGCGACCGGCCCAGTTGCCGTCGACCAGGGCGCGTTCGGCGGCGGTCGTCAGCGCCGTGGACCGGTCCTTCATCGGGACGAGCGCCGCCTCGGTCCCCCACATCAACGCGGTCCGCCGCCGCGTCGCCTCGTGCGGGGTGAGCCCGAGCAGCGGCATCGCCGGCCGGTACTTGCTGACCAGCTCGATCGACGCTCCGGAGATCGAGTAGACGACGATCGCGGTCGCTTCGACGTCGCGCGCCACCTGGCACGCCGCCTGCGCGACGACGCGGCCGATCGAGCGGCGCTCGTACGGTGGCGGCGAGGGGTGGACCAGCTGCGGCGACGCCTCGGCGACCTCGATGATGCGGGCCATCGTGCGCACCGCCTCGACGGGGTAGCGCCCGGCGGCGGTCTCGCCCGACAGCATCAGGGCGTCGCTGCCGTCGAACACCGCGTTCGCGACGTCGGACGCCTCGGCCCGGGTCGGTCGCGGCGACATCACCATGCTCTCGAGCATCTCGGTGGCGGTGATGACCGGGCGGCCCTGGGCGTTCGCCTCGGCGATGATCTGCTTCTGGATCGCGGGGACCCGTTCAGGGCCGATCTCGACGCCGAGGTCGCCGCGGGCGACCATCACGGCGTCGGATGCGTCGACGACGGCGGTCAGCGCGTCGATCGCCTCGGGGCGCTCGAGCTTCGCGACGACCGGCGCCTCGCCCCCGAACGACGCCACGCGGGCACGCGCGTCGGTCACGTCGTCGGGGCGGCGCACGAACGACAGCGCGACCCAGTCGACGCCGAGGTCGATGGCCGCCTTCAGGTCGGCGACGTCCTTGTCGGTCAGGCTCGGTGCCGACACGGCGACACCGGGCAGGTTCACGCCCTTCTTGCTGCGCGCGAGCCCACCGGCGAGGACGCGTGCCCACACACCGTGCGCGTCGCAGCGCGACACGACCAGGCGGATCGAGCCGTCGTCGATGAGCACGAGTCCACCGGGCTGGACGTCGCGGGCCAGCGACTCGTAGACGACCGGCAGCGCCGCCTGTCCGGCACTGCCGTAGTCGTCGAGCTCGTCGGCGCCTGGGACGAGGTAGACCTCCGATCCGGTCGCGACGGGCACACCGGCCTGCGGGAGGACGCCGAGGCGGATCTTGGGTCCTTGCAGGTCGGCGAGGCTGCCGACGTTGCGACTCAGCCGCGGCGCCAGCTCACGCACCGACTCCAGGCGCCGGGCGTGGGTGTCGTGGTCCCCGTGGGAGAAGTTCAGCCGCACGACGTCGATGCCGGCCTCGAGCGCGGCGCGCAGCTTGTCGCGCTCGTCGAGAGCGGGGCCGAGGGTCGCCACGATCTTCGCGCGCCGCACGTCGCCTGCCGCCTCCTCGTTCGCCGGGCGTGGATGGTAGAGCCATCGCGGAAACCGTCGCCGCCACGTCGCCCCGCGGTCGACTCACACGTCGGGCGGCGGAGCGAGCGGGTCGGGCCCGGTGTCGGTCTCGGCGACGAGACGGCGGTAACGGCCGGCGAAGTACAGCAGCGGGTCCGCGTCGGAGCGCAGGACGCCCAGGTCGACGACCTCCCCGAGGAAGATCGAGTGGTCACCGCCTGGGTGGGTCTCGGTGACGCGGCAGTCGATCCATGCCACACCGTCCGACAGCACCGGGCAGCCGCTGACCGGAGCGGGGCGCCAGCGCACGGCGTCGAACTGGTCGCGGCCGCCCGGGCGGCGCGGCGACGCGAAGAACACCGACTCCGCCTCCTGCTCGGCGGACAGCACGGTCACCGCGAAGCTCGCCGCACGCGGCAGCAGCCCGTGCATGCCGGCCTGCCGGTCGACGCACACGAGCACCAGCAGTGGGTCGAGCGACAGCGACGCGAACGCGTTCGCCGTCATCCCGTGCAGCACGCCGTCCACCGCGGTCGTCACGACCGTCACGCCGGTGGCGAACATGCCGATCGTGCGGCGGAACTCCTCCGGCGAGACAATGCGCGTCACGGTCGCAGCCCTGCGAACAGGTCGTCCTCCACGCCAGATGCGACCACGTCGCTGCGCTGGCGCACGAAGCACTCGACTCCGAAGGCGAGTTCCTCGAGGTCCGCGGGGATGTTGAGAAAGAACGACGTCGGGTCCAGCTGTGAGCGGTGTGCCCGCAGGGCGGCGAGCTTGGTCGCCAGCTGCGCACGGACGTCGACGACCGCGCCGAGCTCCTCGTCGGCGGTGCCGAACGGCAGGTCCTCCGGCCGCTGCACCTCGCCGAACGGCGACGGCAGCCCACGCCGGGCGAGCTCGACGTTCGCCGCCGCGATCGCCGAGCGCGGGATGGTGGCGAGGTAGACCTTGCGCACGCGCCACGGATCCCCGGCGTCGGGATACAGCGCTGGGATCGCGCAGGCCTCGGCCGCGACGAGCGCGACCCGGTGCGCCTGCAGGTGGTCGGGGTGCCCGTACCCGCCGAACGCGTCGTAGGTGACGAGCACGTCGGGGCGAAACGCCCGCAGCTGCCCGACGAGCCGGCCGACCGCCTGGTCGAAGTCCGCCCGCCAGAACGACGCAGGATCGTCGTTGCCGGGCGTGCCGAGCATGCCCGAGTCGCGGTAGCCGAGCAGGCGCGGCTCGCCAGCGCCGAGCAACCGCAGCGACTCGGCGAGCTCCGCGCGACGGACCTCCGCCAGGCGCGGACGCGTCGCGTCGGCGTCCATGTTGTGGATCTCGCCGCGGTCGCCGTTGGTGCACGTCACCACCGCCGTGCGCAGGCCCTCGACCGCGTAGCGCGCGAGGATGCCGCCGGTCGCGATCACCTCGTCGTCGGGGTGCGCGTGCACACACAGCAGTCCCAGCGCCGGTTCCACCCACCCTCCTCGCAGTCACCCCGATGGGACGCCGAGGCTAGCCGCCCGTGGCGGTCCGGCAGGATGACGGCGATGCGGGCGGTGCGGTGGAGGCAGGACCAGGCGGCGCTCGGCGGCGTGCGCCTCGCGTGGCAGCGCGCCGGCGCGGGGCCTGCGGTGGTCTATCTGCACGACGCGGGCGCCGACACGCTCGCCTCGACGGCGTTCGACGACCTCACTCGCGACCACGACGTCGTCCTCGTCGACCTGCCCGGCTACGGCCGGTCCGGGCCCCCGGACGGCGTGCGCGACGCCGCTGACGTCGCGGCGGCGATCGCTGCGCTGTCCGCGGAGCTGGACCTGGCGCCTGCGACGGTCGTCGGCACGAGCCTCGGCGGGTGGTTCGCGGTCGAGCTGGCGCTCACCGCGCCGGCGCGCGTCGCCGCGCTGGTGCTGTGCGCCGCCGCCGGCCTGCATGTCCCCGAGGACTACCTGTTCGCGCTGTTCGCCCAGGGCCGCGCCGCGGCGAGCACCCAGGACCTCATCACCGCGGCGTTGCTCGGCCGCCTGCCGTTCGGCGAGCAGGACGTCGCGACGCGTCCGGCGGCGGTTGCCGCGGCGGTCGTGGCGCCGTGGGTACAGAACCTCGCAGCCGCCGCGGCCGCCAGCTGGAGCCCCGCCACCGCGAACCCGCGGCTGCTCGGGCGTCTGCCCGGGGTCGGGTGCCCGACGCTGGTGCTGTGGGGCGAAGCCGACGCCCTGATCCCACTGCAGCACGGGCGCGTCCTCGCGGAGGCCATTCCGGGCGCCTGCCTTCAGGTGGTGCCGGGTTCGGGCCACCTCGTCGCGCTCGAGCGCCCCGCGGTGTTCGCCGCCGCGATCCGGCGCATGACCGCCCGCGACCGGCGGTGACGACCGCTGGTGTGTGCAGGCCGCCGAAGCCATTAGCGTGGCGGCGATGCCGCTGACGGACCTGCTCGTCGCCGACAGTCGCGACGCGCTCGTCGCGGCGCTCGGGGCGCTGGACGACCTCGACGTCGTCGGCGTCGACGTGGAGCGCGCCGACTCCGACCGCTACTACCGGGCGGCGGCCCTGATCCAGGTCGGCGGCAGCGGCCGCGTCGCCGTCGTCGACCCGCTCGCCGTCGACGACCTGTCGCCGCTCGACGCGTTCCTCGCCCCGCGGGTCACGGTGTTCCACGCGCTGGAGAACGACCTCGACCCGATCGCCGCGCTCGGCGTGCGCCCGACCGCGATGGACGACACCGCGGTCGCGGCGGCGGTGCTCGGCCTGCCGACCGGACTGCAAGGCCTGCTGCGCGACCTGCTCGGCGTCGAGCTTCCCGGCGACAAAGCCGCCATGCAGCGCGCCGACTGGGAGGCCCGGCCGCTGTCCGCCGCGATGCTCGAGTACGCCGCGGCCGACGTCGCCGACCTGCCGCGCCTGTGGCATGAGCTGTGCACTCGTCTGGACGCGACAGGGCGCCGCGGCTGGTACGACGAGGAGGTCGCAACGCTGCGCGCCCTGCCCCCCGTCGAGCAGCGGCGCGACTGGACCCGCACGCGGGGCGCAGGTCGGCTCGACGCGGCCGCGCGGGCGCGGCTGCGAGCGCTGTGGGACACCCGCGAGCGGCTCGCTCGCAGCACCGACACGGCGCCGGGGCGCATCGCCGGCGACGCGGTGCTCGTCGACCTCGCCACGACGCCGCCGACCTCGCGCGGGGAGCTCGCGCGCCGCGGCGTGCGCCGGCAGGCGCTGCGCGACTTCGGCGACGAGCTGCTGCGCGCGGCCGCCGCCGGCGACGCCGCTCCACCGGAGCCGCGGCGGGCGGGGCGGCGACCCACCGACGCCGACCGCGCCACCGCCGACCGGCTGCGCCGTCTGCGTTCGAGGAGGCGCTCGGCATCGACGCGGGCTTTCTGTGCCCCGGCCGAACGCTGCTCACTGCGGTCATGAGCGACCCGTCCGACCCGCCGGCGCTGCGCGAGGCGCTCGGCCTGCGGGCGTGGCAGTGGCGGCAGCTCGGCGCGGCGTTCTGCGAGGCGTTGCGGCTCGACGGTCAGGGGAAGCCTCTCCCCGTCGACGACGAGGCAAGCCCCGACGGAGGTGCGCCGATGACCGACCTGCTCAACCCCGACGCGTTGCACCACGGCTTGGACCAGCTGCCCGGCTGGGGCGGCACCACGGAGGGACTGACCAAGAGCTACACGTTCGCCGACTTCGCCGAGGCGATGCGCTTCGTGAACCGGGTCGCGGACGTGGCGGAGCGGCACGGCCACCATCCCGACATCACGATCCGGTGGAACACGGTGAACCTCGACGTCGTGAGCCACTCCGCAGGCGGCGTCACCCAGGCCGACCTCGACCTCGCCGCCGCCATCGACACGGGCGAGTCCCACGGCGACGCGAACCCGGACAACCCCAACGCCGGGCAGACCGCCTGACGTCCGTCGCGCAGCGTCAGGCGCGCACGGTCATTCGCGCAGCGCGGCGGGCAGCGCGAAGGTCATCCGCTCCTCGACGACGTCGAGCGTCTCCACGACCGCGCCCCCCGGGCGCGCGCGGAGGAACGCGACCACCCCCTCGACGAGGTGCTCGGGCGCGCTGGCGCCGGAGGTCAGCCCCACCGTGCGCACGCCGGCGAGCCACGCTTCGTCGATGGCGCCGGCGTCCTCGATCAGGTACGCGGCGGGCGCCCCCGCGTCGCGCGCCACCTCGACCATGCGTTGGGAGTTCGACGAGTTGGCCGAGCCGACGACGAGCACGAGGTCGCTGCGGGCGGCGAGCACCTTCGTCGCGTCCTGACGGTTCTGCGTCGCGTAGCAGATGTCGTCGCCGCGGGGACCGCGCGCCTCGGGGTAGCGCCGGCGGATCGCGTCGACGACGGTGTTCGCCTCGTCGACCGACAGCGTCGTCTGTGAGAGGTACGCGACCCTGGACGGGTCCGGCAGGTCCAGCGTCTCGACCTCGGCGGCGCTCTCGACCAACGTGATCGACTCCGGCGCGTGGCCGGTCGTGCCGACGACCTCCTGGTGGCCGGCGTGGCCGACGAGCACGATCGACAACCCGCGGCGGGCGTAGTCGATCGCCTCGAAGTGCACCTTGCTCACCAACGGGCAGGTCGCGTCCAGCGTGCGCAGCCCCCGCTCGGCGGCGTTCGCGCGGACCTGCGGGGCGACACCGTGGGCACTGAACACCAGCAGGCCACCCTCGGGCACCTGCGACTCGTCCTCGACGAACACCGCGCCCTTGGCTTCCAGGTCGGCGACGACGTGGGCGTTGTGCACGATCGCGTGGCGGACGTAGACCGGCGCACCGTGACGTTGCAGCGCCCGCTCGACGATCTCGACGGCACGCTCGACCCCGGCGCAGAACCCCCGAGGCGCGGCGAGCAGCACGGTGACGGGGGGTTCGGGCATACCGCCAGTATAGGAAGGCCGCTATCCCATGCCCTTGGCCTGACCGGCGCGGTCGCGGCAGCCCGCGAGCAGCGACGAGGGGCACAGATCCTCGACGACGCAGTCGGCGCAGCGCGGTCGAAGCGCGTCGCACACCCGCCGGCCGTGGAGGATGATGCTCAGGCTCGCGGTCGGCCACGACGCCTTGGGCAGCAGGCGCATGAGGTCGCGCTCGATCACGACCGGGTCGGTCGCGCGGGTGAAACCGAACCGCAGCGACAGCCGCTTGACGTGGGTGTCGACGGCGATGCCGGCGTCCGGGTCGTCGCGGTGGGCGTCGGGGGCGACCGCGCCGAGCACGACGTTGGCGGTCTTGCGCGCTACGCCGGGGAGCGCGATGAGGTCGGTCATGCGCAGCGGCACCTCACCGCCGTGGCGTTCCAGCAGTGCCGCGGACATGCCTCGCAGGCTGCGGGTCTTCTGCCGGAAGAACCCGGTCTGGTAGATGTCGCGCTGCAGCTCCTCCTCGTCGACGGCGACGTAGTCCGCAGGACCGCGGTACTTCGCGAACAGCCGCGGCGTGATCTCGTTGATCTTTCGGTCGGTCGACTGGGCCGACAGGATCGTCGCGACGAGCAGCTCGAACGGGGTCGTCCAGTCGAGCTCGACGACACCGCCCTGGTACGTCTCGCGCAGGCGGGCATCGATCACCGGGGCGCGCTTGGTCTTCGGGCTGCGGCGGGTCAACGGCGGCGGATCGTCGCTCATCGGCGGCAAGTCTAAGGAGCGCGCGGCAGCTGGCCGCCGGTCAGCGCCGGTCGGCGGCGAGACCCTCGACGGGGAGCACGACGCGGAAGGTCGAGCCCTCGCCGAGCACGCTGCGCACGGTCACGGCGCCGCCGTGGCGTTCGGCGGCGTGGCGCACGATCGACAGTCCCAGGCCGGTTCCGCCCACCGCCCGGCTGCGTGCCTTGTCGACGCGGTAGAACCGCTCGAACACGCGGTCACGGTCGGCGTCGGCGATGCCGATGCCGTCGTCGGTGACCTCGAGTACCACCTCGGCCCCCCCGCGGCGAACCGACGCGTGCACCACACCGCCAGGACGGTTGTAGCGGACCGCGTTCTCGAGCAGGTTCGCAGCGATCAGCCGCAGGTCGCCGGGGTCGGCGATGACCCGTGCGCCGGCGTCGGCCTCGACGCGCACCGTCACGCCGCGCCGGTCGGCGGCCGCCGTCAGCCGTTGCGCCTGCTCGCGCACGATCGCGGCGACGTCGACGCGCTCGCGCAGCGTCGAGGCCGCGGCGTCCTCCTCCAGGCGGGCGAGGTCGAGCAGCTCGCGCACGAGTTGCGCCAGCCGGGCTGCCTCGGCGCGCAGCCGCCCGACCATGCCGGCGACGCGGTCGGGGTCGCGTCCGACGGCCACGGCGAGCGAGTCGGACAGCGCCTGGATGCCGGCGACGGGCGTCTTCAACTCGTGTGATGCGTTCGTGACGAAGTCGCGGCGCACCGCCTCCAGCCGGCGCGACTCCGTGACGTCGGACACGACGAGCGCGACGCCGTCGGCCCCGGTCGCCGACGCGCGTGCGACGAGCCGGCGGTCGTCGCGCTCGACCTCGACGTCCACCGTGGCGGTCCCCGCACGGGCTTCGTCGACCGCGCCGGCGAGGCCCTCCACGCCGAGCACCTGCAGCGGTGTGCGCGCGTCGTCGCGGCCGGCGCCGAACAGCGTGCGCGCCGCGGCGTTGGCGTAGGTCAGCCCCGCCTCACCGAACAGCAGCACCGCGGTCGGCAGCGACTCGAGCACTCGCTCCGTGCGGGCGCGCTGGCGCGCCAGCGCCTCGTCGCGGCTGCGCAGCGCGGTCACGACCGCGGCGACCCCCGCGTCGAGGCGTCGCTCCGCTCGTGTCGCGTCGTACCGGTCGGGGGGCGACGGCACCGTGCCCCCGCTCACCGCGCTGGCGAGCGCGTCGGTGGTGCGAGCGAGGCGGCGGTCGACGACCGTGACGATGGCGCCGGCCGCCGCAACCCCGACGAGCAGGCCGGCGGCGACGGCGACCGCGACGCGGGGCGCCGCACGCGCACCCGCCACGGCGGCGGCGGCCGTGGCCAACGGCACGACGAGGACGACGCGTCGCATCGTTCAGTCGGGCCAGGACTCAGGGGTCATCGTTCCAGTGTCACCGCAGCGTCGCAGGCCGACGACGCGGCACCGCCGTGTCAGGAGTCGGCGAACTTGTAGCCCACGCCGCGCACCGTGACGATCAGCCGCGGGTCATGGGGGTCCTCCTCGATGCGGCTGCGCAGTCGCTTGATGTGCACGTCGAGGGTCTTGGTGTCGCCGACGTAGTCGGCACCCCACACCCGATCGATGATGACGTCGCGCGTCAGCACCCGCCCCGCGTTGCCGACGAGCAGCTCGAGCAGCGCGAACTCCTTGGGCGGCAGCTCGACAGCCGACCCGCGCACCGAGACCTCGTAGCGCTCCGGGTCGATGCGGATCCCGCGAACCTCCAGCGGGGCGCCGCCGTCCAGGCCGTCGACGTCACCGCCGCGCCGCAGCACCGCCCGCACGCGCGCCGCGAGCTCGCGCATGGAGAACGGCTTGGTGACGTAGTCGTCGGCGCCCAGCTCCAGCCCGACCACCTTGTCGATCTCGGCGTCCTTGGCGGTCAGCATGATGATCGGGGCGGCACTCGTCGCCCGGATCCGCTTGCACACCTCGGTGCCGGGCAGGCCGGGCAGCATGAGGTCGAGCAGGACCAGGTCGGGGCGCTCCCGCGCGAACAGCGCGACGGCGTCGTGGCCGTCGCCGGTGGTCACGACCTCGAAGCCCTCCGCGGACAGCCCGTAGTCCAGCGCGTCGACGAGCGACGGCTCGTCTTCGACGACGAGGATCTTCGGCACGGCGGCGAGTGTAGGCACGAGCGACGCCACGCCCGCCGCATGCGCCGGCGTGCACGGAGCTGTTCGACGAAAGATCATCCGGCGTTCCCCTGAGGTTCACGGACCCCCGCCGTAGGATCGGTGGCCAAGCCGCTGACGAACAGGCCCGACGCCATGCCCGAGCTCCGCCGCGACTACCGCGACCGCCTCACCGATCTCGAAGACGACCTCATCGCGATGGGCAACCGCGTGTTGGAGATGCTGGCCGAGGCGATGACCGCGCTCGGCAACCACGACCAGCAGCGCGCCGCCGCCGTTATTCGCGCCGACGACCGGATCGACGCCGCCTACCAGCGGATCCAAGAGGGCGTGCTTACGACCATCGCCCTGCACGCGCCGGTCGCGAGCGAGCTGCGGCTGCTGTCGGCGTTCATGCACGCCAACATCCACCTCGAGCGGATGGGCGACCTGTGCGTGAACATCGGCAAGTTCGTCGCTCTGGTCGAGGACTTCTCCGACGACCCCGAGCTCATGGCGCAGCTGCAGGAGATGGGCCAGCACGCCCGGCGGGTCATCGGGCGGTCGCTGGAGGCGCTCGCGCGCCGCGACCTCGAGCTCGTCCATACGCTGCCCGAGCTCGACGAACCGCTCGACCAGCTCAACAAGGGGCTGTTCAAGCGGCTCGTGCGCCTCGCGGCGGCCGACGAGACGCGCCTGGACTGGGCGATGCGCATGGTGCTCGTCGCCCGCTACCTCGAGCGGCTCGGCGACCACGCCGTCGACATCGGCGAGCAGGTGATCTTCGCGGTCACCGGCGAGTCGGTGGAGCTCGCCTCGAACTCCCCGGTCGCCTAGTGCTCACGGCGAGTTTCCACCCGGGGAGGCGGAAACTCGACGTCCACCGAGGCCTAGCCCGAGAGCGCGTCGAGGAGCGACTCGCACTCCGCGACGGTGTTGAAGAAGTGGGCGCCCACGCGGATGCCCGCGCGGGGCCGGAAGTCGACGATGATCCCCGCGTCGATGAGCCGCTGGCTGGCCGCCTCGGACTTGTCGCCCAGGTCGATCGTCACCGAGCCCGCGCGCTGGTCCGCGGCGACGGGGCTGCGCACCGCAAAGCCGCGTGCCAGCGCCCCCTCGACCAGCGCGGTGGTCAGACGGACGGACGTGGCGCGGATGCGCGCGGGCGTCGCCTCGGTGATCGCGGCGTAGCCCTCGGCGGCGGCGTACAGCGCCGGCATCCCCGGCGTCCCGCCGAGCCAGCCCATCGCGCCCTCCGCCGGCTCCCACGCCGGCTCGAAGCCGAACGGCCGGGCGTGGCCAAGCCAGCCGACGTCGCGGGGCGCCAGCGTGGCGGACAGCTCGGGGCGCAGGTACAGGTAGCCGACCCCCGGCCCCCCGCACAGCCACTTCACGCTGCCGCCGACGTAGGCGTCGCAGCCGATCGCGGTGACGTCGACCGGCATGTGGCCGACGGCGTGGTAGCCGTCGACCAGGCACACGGCACCCACCTCGTGCGCCCGCGCGGCGACCGCCGCGACATCGGTGATCGCCGAGCTGCGAAACAGCACGTGGCTGACCACGACGACCGCGGTCCGCTCGTCGATCGCGGCGAGCAGCCGTTCGGTGTCGACGGCAAGCCCGTCGGTCGGGACGGTGACGACCTCCGCGCCGAGTGCGCGCTGTCCTTCAGCGAGGTAGCCGTGGGACGGCCACTCGAGGTCTGCCATGACGATGCGGTTGCGCCGCCCGCTGAAGTCCAGCGCGCTGACGAGCATCGCGGTCAGCGTGGCGACGTTCTGGTGCACCACGACGCTGCCCGCCGGTGCCCCGAGTAGCCCCTCGAGCAGCGCGACGACCGACCGAACCTTCGGGAACCATTCGGTACGCCACGCCTCGACGCCGCGCTCCTGCCACTGCTGCGCGTAGCTCGCCAACGCGGCGGGGACCGACGCGGGCATCGCCCCGAGCGAGTTGTTGATGAGGTACGTGCGGCGAGCGACCGTCGGGAACCGCGCCCGCCAGGCGTCGACCTCGGCCTCGGTCAAGGGCGCCGCCGCGCCGGCCTGCGGGGTCTCGGGCGGGGCGGCCATCCCGGCGAGGATACGCGCCGGCGTTACGCCTCCGGCCGCAGCAGGGGTCCGAGACGCGCACCGCCGACGGCGGCGGCGACGAGCAGCAGCGCGCCGCCGAGCGCGTACACGGCGCGGATCCCGAAGGCGTCGGCGGCCAGCCCGCCCAGGCCCAGCGACACCAGACGGCCGGTCTGCCACAACACGTCGAATCCCGCGAACACGCGGCCGCGCTCGCCGGCGGCCGTCCGCGACTGCAGCAGTGAGGTGAACGTGACCGCACCGGTGGAGGTGCCGACGCCGTAGACGGTGAGCGCCCCCGCAGCCACCGGCAGCGACCGCGCCGCGGCCAGCACCAGGTCGACGGCGCCGCGCAGCGCGTACGGTCCCGCGATCAGCCATGCCTTGCCAGGGTCGCGCGTCAGGCGGCTCAGCAGCGCGGGACCGGCGGCGGCGCCGACACCGATGGCGGCGAGCAGCACGCCGAAGCTGCGGGCACCGCCGCCCAGCGCCTCGTCCGCGAGCACGACGAGCAACGCGCTCGTTGCGCCGGCGGACAGCGCGGCGAGCAGCTGCACGCCGGCCAACACACGCAGCAACGGTCGGGCGGTCAGCGCGACGAGCCCTTCGCGTAGCTGCTCGGTCCAGCGCCGCGGCGTGGTCGGCACCGCGGCGGTGTCGCGCGGCTCCGGCAGCCGCCACAGCAGCACGGCGGAGACGAGGAAGGTCGCGGCGTTGACAACGAAGGCGGCGCCCGCGCCGACGGCGGCGACGAGAAGGCCGGCGAGCGGCGCGAGCGCGATCTGCGAGACCACCGCAGCCGACCACAGGGCGCTGTTCGCGGCGACCAGGCGTTCCGGCGGCACGAGTCCGGGCAGGACAGCCTGCGACGCCGGGTTGAACGTCACGGCGCCGAGCGACAGTCCCACGGCGACGAGGTAGATCGCCGCGAGGCGGTGGTCGACGAACGGCAGGGTCAGCGCGAGCGCCATGCGCCACAGGTCCGCGGCCACCATGACGCGGACGCGCGGAAACCGGTCGACGAGCAGCCCGGCGATGGGCCCGGCGACGAGCACGGGCGCGATCTCGGCGGCGACGACACCGGCGACACCGGCGCCGGAGCCGCTGCGGTCGAACACGAGCACGGCCAGCGCCACGACGTTGAAGGTGTCACCCCAGCGCGACACCGTCTGCGCGGCGAACAGCCGCCGGAACCCGGAGTCGCGCAGCAGCGACCGCGGGGGTGGCGCCTCAGCCGGTGGCGCGTCGCGGCCGGCGCCCGCTGCTGACCTCACGTCGTGTGCGTCCCGCCGCGCTCGGCGTCGAGCTCGGCCAACAGCGTGCGGACGCGCGCGAGGACGTCGTCGCGGATCGCGCGGACCGCCTCGACGGACCGACCCTTCGGGTCGGGCAGCGCCCAGTCGCGCATCGGCGTCGTCAGCGCCGGGCACGCCGCGTCGACACCACACCCCATGGAGACCAGGTGCCCCGCCGCTTCCGCCAGCTCGGGGGTGAGCAGCCGCCCCGGTCCGTCGTCGAGCCGGACACCGATCTCGTCGAGCACGGTGACGACCTCGGGGTGCGGGCGCGGTGCCGGCTCCGTGCCGGCGGACGCCGCGGTGTAGCGCCCGGCCGCCTCGCGGGTGAACAGCGCCTCGGCCATGCGCGACCGGCCCGCGTTGTGGACGCACACGAACAGCACGTCGGGCGCATCCGGCGAGCGCACGTCAGCCGTCCTCTGCGGGGATGAGCGCCTCGTCGCTGGGCAGCGGGTCCGCGAACAGGTAGCGCGCGAGGCCGGTCGCCGCCACGGCGGCGGCGAGCTCCACCGGCACGAACGCGACCGCGTCGAGTGGCCGGATGCCGGTGAAGGTGTCCGTCAGCGTGCGCGCCACCGTGACGGCGGGGTTGGCGAACGACGTCGAGCTGGTGGCGTACATCGCGGCGGCGATCCACAGCGGCACGACCGCGGCGCCGCGATCGCCACCGCGGCGCGCGACCGCCCAGACGACGAGGACCAGGCCGCCGGTCGCGATGAACTCGGCGAGCAGCATTCCGGGTCCACGCCGCACCGTCGTCGCGAGCTGCAGCACGGGCAGCCCGAACATCAGGTTCGCGGCGGCGACCCCGGCGACGGCGCCGGCGAGCTGGGCGGCCACGTACGCCGCCAGCTCGCGCCGGCCCAGCCCGCCGGTGACCGCCACCGCGACGCTGACCGCTGGGTTGAGGTGCGCCCCCGAGACGTGCCCAACGGCGAAGATCGCCGCGGCCAGGGCGCCGGCGGTGCCGACCACGTTGCCGAGCAGCGCGACGCCGGTGTCGTCGGACAGCTGCGTCGCGAGGGTGCCGGAGCCGACGACGCCGACGAGCAGCATCGCCGTGCCCGTCGCCTCGGCGGCGGCCCGGCGCCGCAGCGGAGCGGTCACCTCAGCCGAAGCGCCCGGTGACGTAGTCCTCGGTGCGCGAGTGCTGCGGGTTGCGGAAGATCTGTTCGGTCCGGTCGAACTCGACGAGGCGCCCGGAGCGGTGGTCGCCGGCGTCGCTGTCCACCTCGGTCGTGATGAACGCGGTGCGGTCCGACACGCGCGCCGCCTGCTGCATGTTGTGGGTGACGATGACGATCGTGTAGGACTCCTGCAGCTCGCGCATGAGGTCCTCGATCCGCGCGGTGGCGATCGGGTCCAGCGCCGAGCACGGCTCGTCCATCAGGATGACGTCGGGGTTCACGGCGATCGCTCGCGCGATGCACAGCCGCTGCTGCTGTCCGCCGGACAGGCTGTAGGCGCTCGCCGTCAGCTTGGTGCGGACCTCGTCCCACAGTGCGGCACGGCGCAGGCTCGTCTCGACCAGCCCGTCGAGGTCGACGTCCATGCCGTTGACCTTCGGCCCGAACGCCACGTTGTCGTAGATCGACTTGGGGAACGGGTTGGGCTTCTGGAAGACCATGCCGATGCGGCGGCGCACGACGACGGGGTCGACGTCGCGGGCGTACAGATCCTGGCCGTAGTACCTGAGCGTTCCTTCGACCCGGGCGCTCGGGATAAGGTCGTTCATCCGGTTGAAGCTGCGCAGCAGCGTCGACTTCCCGCACCCCGACGGGCCGATGAGCGCGGTGATCTCGCCCTGGCGGATCTGCATGGTGACGTCGCGGATCGCGGGGCGGTCGCCGTAGCACACGGAAAGGTCGCGCACGTCGAACACCGCCAGCGCCTCGGCGGGATCCGGCACGGGGGCGACCGAGCCCTCGTGGCGCACCCGGAGCACCTCGGCCGGCGGGGCCGGAACCGGGGCGGGCACGGCCGTTCGCTCCATCACCATCTCCTCTGGAAGCGGTTGCGCAGCAGGATCGCCACGCTGTTCATGACGAGCAGCAGCGCGAGCAGGACGAGGATCGCCGCTGAGGCGACCTCGACCTTGAACGCCTCCTGCGGGCGGCTGACGAAGTTGAAGATCTCGACCGGCAGTGCGCTGAAGCTTTCGAGCACGCTCCACGGTTCGTTGGACGCCCGCCGGCTGAACAGCGCCCCGACGAGCAGCACGGGGGCGGTCTCGCCGACGGCCCGCGACAGCGCCAGGATGACGCCGGTCATGATGCCGGGCAAGGCGGCGGGCAGCACCTGGCGCGCGGTGACCTGCCACGGGGTCGCGCCGAGCGCGAGTCCCCCGTCGCGGATGCCGCGGGGGACGGCGCGCAGCGCTTCGCGCCCAGCGACGATCACGACCGGCAGGACGAGCAGCGAAAGCGTCAGCGCGCCCGAGATCAAGCTGCGCCCCATCTGCAGGATGTAGACGAACACCGCCGCGCCGAGCAGCCCGTACACGACCGACGGCACGCCGGCGAGGTTGGCGATGTTCGCCTCCATCAGCCGGGTGAAGCGGTTGTCCGGCGCGAATTCCTCGAGGTAGATGGCGGCGCCGACGCCCAGCGGGAACGCGACGAGCGCGACGAGCACGAGCAGCGACAGCGACCCGGTCAAGCCGGCGCGGATGCCGGTCCGGTCGGGGAAACGGCTGGCGTAGCGCCCGAGAAACTCCGGACGGAGGCGGCCGACGCCGTCGACGACGACGTCGACGAGCAGCACCGCCAGCACGAGGACGCCGACGATCGTCGCCGCGAACAGCAGCCCGGCGAAGGCCCGTTCGCGGAAACCGCGCGAGGTCGGCGCGTCGAGCGCGGCAACGGCCCGCCGGGCGCTGACCTGCGGCGTGTGCATCGTCATCAGTAGACCTCGCGGAAGCGGCGGACGAAGCGTTGGGCCGCGATGTTGATGCCGAACGTCAGCACGAACAGCAGCGCGCCGACCGCGAAGATGGACTGGTACGTCAGCGAACCGCGGGGCGCCTCGCCACTGACTGCCTGCACGATGTAGGCGGTCATCGTCTGGATCTGGTCGAACGGGTTGGCCGTCAACTGCGGCAGGTTGCCCGCCGCGATCGCCACAATCATGGTCTCGCCGATCGCCCGGCCGAGCCCGAGGATGACCGCAGCGACGACGCCGGACAGGGCGGCGGGGAACACGACCCGCACGGCGACGTGGCGCTTGGTGGCGCCGAGGCCGTAGGCACCCTCGCGCAGGCTCGACGGCACGGCGCTCATGGCGTCCTCGGCCAGCGAGGCGATCGTCGGCACGATCATGATCCCCATGACGATGCCGGCGCTGGCAGCGTTGAAGATCTTCACGGTGTTCGCGCCGAGGAGCGCGCGCAGCACCGGCGTCATGAACGTCAGGGCGAAGTAGCCCAGCACGACGGTCGGGACACCCGCGAGGACCTCGAGCACCGGTTTGAGGATGCCGCGCACCCGCGGGCGCGCGTACTCCGACAGGTAGACCGCGGCGCCGAGGCCGAGCGGGACGGCGACCGCCATCGCGATGACCGTCACGAGCAGCGTGCCGTTGACCAGTGGCAGGACGCCGAAGCGCCCACTGTCGACGCCACCGAATGGGCGCCAGGCGGTGTCGGTGAGAAAATCGACGACCGACACCTGCCGGAAGAACGACACGGCGTCGACGAACAGCACCAACACGATCCCGACGGTCGTCAAGATCGACACCGCCCCGCACGTCGCCAGCGCAAGCAGGATCGCCTTCTCGCCGTAGCGCGGCCGCGCGCAGCGGCGGCGCACTGGGCGCCGCCGCTGCGCGGGTCTCGGTGGTCGTCGTCACGGCTGCCTTTCGTGGTACACGGTCACTGCGCGTCGCGGCCTCGAACGCCTGCTTGGCCTCGTTGATCGCCGCCTCGGTCTCGGGGACGTAGCCGATGTCGGTGATCAGCGACTGCACGTTGTCGAGGTAGTAGCCGACGAAGTCGGCGACCTCGGGGCGCTGCAACGACTCGTTGTTGACGTAGATGAACAGCGGCCGGGTCGCCGGGTAGCTGCCGTCCTGGGCGGTCTCCACGCTCGGCGCGACGCACCCGTTCCCGCCGTCGAGCGCGAGCGCCTTCACCTGGTCCTGGTTCTCCTGGTAGTACGCGAAGCCGAAGAACCCCCACGCGTTCGGAGTCCCGATGACGCCCTGGGCGATGATGTTGTCGTCCTCGGCGGCGCTGTAGTCCTGCCGCGACTCCTCCAGGCCGAGCACGTCTTCGACCATGAAGTCGTAGGTGCCCGAGTCGGTCCCGGGCGCGAAGACCTCCAGCGGCGCGTCCGGGAACTCCGCACGCACCTGCTGCCAGGTCGTCGCAGGGTCCTCGGGACCGAAGATCGTGGCGAGCTCGTCGACGGTCAGGCAGTCGACGAAGTCGGCCTCCGGGTTGGTCACGACCGTCAGCGCGTCCGTGCCGACCTTGAGCTCGGTGAACTCGACGCCCGCCTCCTCGCACAGCGCCGCCTCCTCCGGCTTGATCGGACGCGAGGCGTCGGAGATGTCGGTCTCGCCGGCGCAGAACCGCTCGAACCCGCCGCCGGTGCCCGACACGCCGACGTTGACGCGGACGTCCGGCTGCTCGTCGTTGTACTCCTCGGCCACCGCGTCGGTCAGCGGGGCGACGGTCGACGAGCCGTCGATTTCGATCGCCCCGGACAGCGCCTCGCCGCCGTCCTCGGCTGCAGCGCCGCCGCCGCTGTCCGCCGCGCCGTCGTCCGGCGCGTTGCCGCACGCCGCCGCAAGCACGGCGAGTGCCGCGCCCAGTACCGCGATCCGCCAGTTGGTTCCCACGAAGTCTCCTTGCCTCGGCGACGGGCCCAGCGCCCGTCGCGGGGAGCAACGCGGCCACCGTAGGCAGGACGGATGGCGGCGAGGCGGAGCGCAGGTGAACGCCGGCTTGCGGCTGGCGGAACAGGCGGCGGCGCGGGCGCTGGGGCGCGGAACGGCGCGGGACACGCCCCCATGGTCGGGCACCGAGGTGTCGCCGCCCTGGCGCGCAGGTGAACGGAGGATGAACGACCCGCGGCCTGCAGTCGCCGAGCGCATCACGGGTCCATGGGAGGAGGCCGCTGTAGGCGAAGCGACGCCGCATGGCACCGTCACCCACCGCGCGGCTGCGTGGGCGCGCCCGCAGATCGCTGGCGCCGCGTTACCCCCGTTGCGTGAGGGCGCCGAACACGAGCCCGACCAGCGCACCGAACACCAGATGGCCACCGAGGAACGTCACCACATCAAGGGCGCCGTAGCGCCAATAGAACACGCCAGGCGCGGCGACGCGCTCGGGCATGCCGGGATGCAGCAGCGGGAAGGCCCCGACGACCAATCCACCGATCGCAAAGTGCGCCAGACCGCCGGCGATACCCCACACCACGAGGCTGTCTTTCGCGCCGACCGATTCGAACAGCGCTGCGTAGAGCATCGCAACGACCACGGCGGTCGTGGCGTGGCCGACCCACCCCACGACGCGCCGCCACCGGTGCGGCGCGCGAAGCATCGCCCCGGCCTCGGCAAAGATGTCCTGCCGCACGGGCAGGCCGAGGCTCCTTTGAACGTACGCCGGCACCTCCATCAGCTGAGCGGCGAGGAGGCCCGCCAAACCCGCGGCCAGAAGGTCAGGCACGTCGCCCCGAGGTCCGCGTCAGAAGCTCGCAGGCGAGGTCGATCACGCGCCTCGCGGCGACCGGCACCGCACGTGCCACATGCGTGCTGAGTCCCTCCTCGAAATCCTCGCACGTGTGCGGCTGACATCCGACGAGCAGCACGTGCTCCGGCAATACGCCGGCTGCCCGCGCGAGTCGCAAGACGCGTGACGGCTCGGCGAGGTGGAAGTCAGACACCTGGGCGCGCCACTCATCGAACGTCGGCGTGGCCACGACGGGTACCTCGGGCGTGAGGACGAACGTCGTCCCGGGTGGTGCGTTTCGTTCGACGGCGTCGACGATGATCAGGCCGCCGTAGCCGTCCATCAGGTGATGGATGATGCCCAAACCGCCGATGCCGGTTTCGATCAGGTCAGCGCCCTCCGGCAGAACGTCATGCAGCCGTGCCGCAACGGCGATCCCGAACCCGTCGTCGCCGCGGAGGACGTTGCCGACACAGGCGACGAGAACGCGCTGCGACGGGTCAACGACAGCTGGAGCAGCCATGGCCGTCGCGTGCTGCGCCTGCGCCGGTCGGTTGGGCAGGCTCGTGGTCGAGCGCACTGCGCCGCGTCAGGCTCGAGGCGGGGATGAGGACGGGCGGCGCCGTTTGGTTGTGAGGTTGCGAGACGTTCATTCGCACGAATTCGGGCAGCTGCGCGCGCAGCGCTGCTTCCACGACGCCGCGTAGGGTCGCGGAAGACCCCGAGCAGCTCTCACACGCACCGAGCAGGCGGATGTTCACCACGCCACCCTCCGCCGCGACGATCTCGACCTTGCCGCCGTGCGACTCGATGTAGGGCCGAACGCTGTCCAGGGCCGCCTCCGCGCGCGACCACGCGTCATCCTCCTGTTCTTCATACAGCCCGAACAGCAGCCCGACGTGCGGGTCACGTACGGCGTCATCCAGCAGCGCCCGCGCCTCGAGCAACGCGCGGAGATGCTGCAGCCCTGGGCGGTGGATGGCGTCGACGGCGCGCAGCATCTCCAACACCGTCTCATGCACCGTCGCGTCGGGGTGCTCCTCGATCATGCGGACGAGGTCGTCGAGCCGTCCGAGCGCGTCGTCGACCTCGGGCGGCAGGGGACGCGGCGCGGCGGTCACGGCGACTCCCCGCTGCCGTGGGACCACCAGCCCCAGCCGACCGCGTCCATCGGGACGCCGCCCATCAGCTGAGGCAGGTCCACGACCGTCACCTCGAGTGCGGCCAACAGCCGGATCAGTGCGGTGAGGATCACGGTACCGGTGAACCCACCGAGGAGCATGACCGGAAACAGCGACGGGTGCGGCTTGTACAGCAAAGGCGAGTCCAACGGATCTGCCTCCTCGAGTCAAACGTTCGTGACGCCGGCGGGCAGCAAGACCTCCCGGCGGACCAGCTCGACGGCCTCAGGGAGCAGTGCCTCGGCCTGCGGACTCAGGACCGCCCCCGTCGTACCCGGTTGCGGCTCGAGCTCCACGACGACGTCGTCGGGCAGCGCGCCGACGTGGCGGCCGATGACGAGGACGTGGTCGAGGTCGATGACCCCGGCACCGGCCTCGTACATCCGTGCCTGGACGTCCTCGATGTCAGGCGCGGCTGGATCGCAGCGGAAACGGTAGAGCCGGCCGGGTTCGCGACCGCGCTCCCTATCAGGATAGCGCGGTCGTAGGCTCGGTGGCCAACGCGGAGGTCGAGCGCCACGTGCAGCGCTCCATACCCGAGGTCCAGCACGTCCACGCCGTGCGGCCAGTCAAGGCACGCGAGCTCGTCGGTGGCGTTCAGCGCGAATGACCCGTCACCGAACCAGCGGTAGCCGACGCCGCCGATCAGGACACGCTCAGACCCTGCGAGGTCGGCTTGGACTGTCGAGAGCATCACTCGGCGCCGCACGCGCACGTGGTCGCGTCACGGATGATCATGTTGTCGCCGTTGGCGACGTGCACGGTGCACGGCATGCACGGGTCGAAGGACCGGATGGCACGGAAGACGTCGATCCCGGTGAACGGCTCATTCGCAGTCGAGTCCCGACCGCCGACTGCGACAAGCCCTCCCGGTGGTGCAACCGGTTCACCTCAGCCCAGTCCTGCACCCCATACACCTCTCTCCTCGGGTCGGTGAAGACCCGAGGCTCAGTCTCAACTCACGCAGATCGCGTGAACCTGGTCAGTTTTCAGCCCCCTTCGGCCGGGTATTCCCCAGATCCGCGACAGTCGACAGCACGGCGACTGTGCGAGTGGCCGACCACGTTCGATCGAGCAAGCCAACCGGACACGCGCAGTCCGTGCTGCTCTCCTGGGTGAGCTGATGAGGAGCGTCTGGTGGCAGTCTTTCCACGATCGGAGGGGTCGAGCAGGAGTCGTCCTACCGCTGATCTGTTGCTGGTCGTCGTCGTCATTGTCGTGCTCGTCGTCGCCGCCGGCTTGCTCAACACCGTCGCGTCGCGGGCACGGAGCATCAACGGTCACGCCGCCGACATCGCAGCGAGCACGCGCGGGATCGACGAGGACACGAGCGCGATCCGGCTGCTCGAGCGCACGAACGAGCTGGCCGCGTCGATCCTGAGCTCCGCCAAGCCCCTCGATGCGCAGCTGTCGAACACAATCCGGCTGGCACAAGGCATCGACGGCACGGTGACGTCGATCAGCGGCTCCGCACGCTCGATCAACGAGTCGGCGCAGGACATCAACGGCGCGGCGGCGAGCATCGAGACGGACGCGACGGACATCCTCGCCACAGCACAAGGGATCGACGGCACCGTCAAGGGCATCAACCTCAGCGCCGCCAGCATCAACCAGCAGGCGGCGGCCATCCTCGACGTCGCCGGCCGGATCAACGAGGACATCAGGCTGATCAACCTGAACCTGAACGACACGATCCGGGTCGTCGACACCGTCCGCGGCGACACAAGGAACATTGTCGGCG
Source organism: Egibacteraceae bacterium (assembly GCA_030446745.1). Lineage (GTDB taxonomy): Bacteria > Actinomycetota > Nitriliruptoria > Euzebyales > Egibacteraceae > JAUJMS01. The sequence continues at coordinate 94,919 of JAUJMS010000008.1, forward strand.
AAGCACGTCGCGCGCATCAGCTCGCCGCGTGCATCGACCGCGAGGTCAATGGCACCGGCGGGGCACGCGACAACGCCCGGCACTGTGTCGACGAGAACGGGCGGTGAGGGCGATGTCCACGCTGAGCCTGCCCACGTCGCGCGACCCGGGCGAGGTCGAGGCCAGGTTCGCCTACCTCAGGCGATGGCTGCGGGTGTGGATCGCGCTGCTTGTCGTGGCCACGCTCGTCATCGTCGCCTACCTGATCCTGATCGCGATGGCGCTGAGCAAGGTGAACGCCAACATGGCCGTAGCTGAGCAGGCGGTCCGGGCGGTGCGCGCAAACGTGTCGATCCTTCCCGGCCAGGTCAACACCGTGAACAGCCACTTGGCGGCCGTCGACGGGAACCTGAAGGAGGTTCCCGGCCGGCTCGGGGAGGTCAACCGGTCGCTTGAGGCTGTCGACGGCAGCCTTCAGATCAGCGATGACGCGCTGGCCGGCACGGCAGAGACGCTGCCAGAGGTCCGCGAGTCGCTGGTCTCGACCGACGACCTGCTGCGCGGCATCAACGGGTCGTTGCAGGGCACCAACGGGTCGCTGCGGGACACCGGCTCGCTGCTGGGCTCGGTCGACGACCTCGCCGGCAGGGTCGAGCTCACACTGGAGGATGCCGAAGCCCCGCCGAACAGGCTCGACCGGCGGGACGCGTGTCCGTCCCGCGAGTCGTCTGCCGGGTCGGTGTGCACAGGTCGGGTGAGCGAGGGTGCCGAGGGCATCTACGAGCGGGTCGCCGTCACCAACAGCCGGCTCGTCCCGGTCCGGCGCGACACGAGCAACATCGTGGACAGTCTGGGCGAGGTCGACGGACATCTCGAGAGCATCTGCGAGTCACCCACGCTGCAGCCGCTCGGGGGGTTCCCGCCATGCTGAGCCGGCTACGCCGTGCGGTGGGGCCGGACAGGCGTGGCGGCGGCTTCCCCCGGCTCCACCTGGCTTTGGTACTCGCGTTCGTGGCGGTCGCCGTCTTCGAGCTGACGCGCACCGTCGTCAGCGCTCTGGACATCGCGGCCACCGCCGCTGCCATCGACAGCGGGCTGCAGCCAGTCGAACGCAACACCAAGCAGATCCGGCTGCTCGACCGAACCTCCGCGATCACTCGCGAGATCATGCAGGAGACGACATCAGTGCAGGGCCAGGCCACCGAGCTCGATCGGACGGTTGGCGGCATCCGCGGCGGGGCACGGTCCATCGAGCAGAGCTCCGTGGCCGTTCACGATGAGGTGCGCGACATCGCCGCTCTCAGCGGCGACATCGACACGACAGCCGAGGAACTGGCCGGCACGGTGAGCAGCATCGAGCGCACCGCGGCCTCCATCCATGGCAGCGCTGGCGGCATCAACGAGCGCTTTGCGGCGCTGTTGCCGGTCACGCGGACGATCGCCCGCGGCGAGGCGCCGTTCGGCGTCAACAACATCAACAAGAACACCGACGCCGTCATCGCACTGCTCAACGAGCTCGAGCCCGACCTGGACAACGTTCTGTTCTCGGTGAACGAGGTCGACGAGCACGCGGTCTCGATCTGCCGCAGCGATCTCATCCAGGGCCGTGGTTGCAACCGCTCGAGTCGGCCGGCGACGGCCCCACCTCCGACTCCGACGGCGACTCCGACGGTGACGGCGACCCCGACGGTGACGGCGACCCCGACGGTGACGGCGACCC
>JAUJMS010000008.1:96717-125601 GCA_030446745.1 Egibacteraceae bacterium
GAACTATCGCACCCGGTAGGAGCGGGCAACCGCGTCGAAGGCGGGCGCCAGGTCGACGAACTCGGTGTCGGGCAGTGCCTGAAAGACCAGCACGTGCATCGTGGACCCCCTGAACAGGAAGTAGTGCGCGTGTAGACCGAAGCGGTCGCTGCCGGGCTGGCCGAAGGTGTAGAGGTAGTAGTAGCCCGGTACGCCGTTCAGCGTGATCTGCCGGACCACAAGAACGTTGACGTCGCTCGCCTGCACGAGGCTGTCGGTGAGTTTCTGGGCATCGGCCAGCTGCTCGGGCCGCACAGGTTCGTCCAGTGGCACGACCCGGACGAGCATGGAGTTCTGCGAAGTCGGATCGGTCCGCAGCAGCAGGGCCGCCTGCGAGGTCGACGACGATTCCTGCTGCCAACCGCTCGGGTGGGAGAGGCTGAACCGGCCTTGCGGGTCCTCATACGGCACGAAGGCAGGCGAGGCCGCGTTCGACAGCGCGCTCGGAGCGTTCGCGCTCGGAGCGTTCGCGCCGACCGCCATCGAACCGAGCCACAGACCCACCCCGAGCGCCACGATCACCACGATCACCACGCCGCCCGCGCCAAGCACCCGGCGGTTCCAGCGCCGGCCACGACCCTGGCGCGGCGCGCCCGACCAGCGCCCTGGCAGGCGGCGCCCAAGCCGCGTCGCCGGTTCCGCCGCTTCGCGTGGCGCCGCCTCGGGCGCAGCTCCGTCCACCGGCGCGCCCGTGCTCCGCTGTTCAGCGCCGGCGTTCAAGGGGTCGGCTCGCGGACGGGCGTGCTCGTCATCGCTCCTCCACGCTTGCGAGGTATCCGGGTCCAGGGACACAACGGCCGCATTGACCCAGGTGTCGATCCGTCCGAACCTGCCCGTCGCGGCCGTAACCAGTGCCTGCACCTCCTGAGGAGCCGCACCCGCCGCCTCCACACCCACCTGGCAGCATCGCCCCTCGTCCGCGCTGCCCGATGGCCGACACCGGGATGAGCACCGGCGCTGGGCTCTCGGACGACGGTGGGTGCGCCGGCACGTCCGACACGTCCATCCGCACGAACTCCGGAAGGGCCGCGCGGAGCGCGTCCTCGACGTACGCCTGCAGCGTCGGGGAGGAACCCCAGCACGACGAGCCGCCTTCCAGCAGGCGGATGGTCACCACGCCGTCCTCTGCGGCGACGACCTCGAGCCGGCCGTCGTGCGACTCGACGACCGGCCGGATGTCGGCGACGGCGGCCTCCGAGCGGGACCGCATGTCGTCGTCCTCGTCCTGCGCCTCGTACAACCCGAACAGCAGCGCGACGTCCGGGTCGCCCAGCGCCTGCTCGCGCAGCCCATGGGCGTCGAGCAGCGCGCCGACCCGGTGCAGGGCACCGCGGTGCAGGACGTCCACGGCGCGCAGCACCTCGACGAGACGATCGGCCAGACCGGGGTCAGGGTGCTCTTCGATGGACGTGACCAGGTCGTCGAGCCGTTGCATCGCCGCGTCGACCTCGGGCTCAGCGGTCTCGGTCCCTGGGTCACGGCGACTCCCCGCTCCCGTGGGACCACCAGCCCCAGCCGACCGCGTCCATCGGCTGGAGCCCCTGCGGCATCGCCGCCACGATCGCCGCGGTCAGCGCGTAGAGTTGGGTGCCGAGCAGCAGCTGCGGCGCCCCGGACAGGCCGAGACCCACGGCGAAGGGCCCGGCTGCAGGGCACCCACGCTCGGGAGCCGACTGAGCACCCCGAGCAGCGGCAGCAGGATCCCGGCGAGCACGAACAGGGTCAGGCCGAACAACGCCCCCGGATGAGCGCGCCGCGGAAGGTGAACCGGTCGCCGGGCGCGAACGGCCAGAGGGCGGCGAGGAACAGCGGAAGAACGAGGATCCCGGCCGCCAGGAAGATCGTGTGCCCTGCCGTGAACGCCGTCTGCTGGTCGCTCGAGAAGACGTCGCCCATCAGCTGAGGCAGGTCCACCACCGTCACCTCGAGTGCGGCCAACAGCCGGATCAGTGCGGTGAGGATCACGGTACCGGTGAACCCACCGAGGAGCATGACCGGAAACAGCGACGGGTGCGGCTTGTACAGCAAAGGGAGTCCAACGGGTCTGCCTCCTCGAGTCAAACGTTCGTGACGCCGGCGGGCAGCAAGACCTCCCGGCGGACCAGCTCGACGGCCTCAGGGAGCAGTGCCTCGGCCTGCGGACTCAGGACCGCCCCGTCGTACCCGGTTGCGGTTCGAACTCCACGACGACGACGTCGTCGGGCAGCGCGCCGAAGTGGCGGCCGATGACGAGGACGTGGTCGAGGTCGATGACCCCGGCACCGGCCTCGTACATCCGTGCCTGGACGTCCTCGAGATCCGGCACCGCCGGCGGAGAGCGGAACCGGTACAGCTGCCCCGGTTCGCGGCCGCGCTCGGTCACCGCGAGCAAGACGACCCGCTCGTACGGCGGGTCGACGTCGGTGAGGTCGAGCGCCACGTGCAGCGCGCCGTAGCCGAGGTCCAGCACGTCCACGCCGGTCGGCCATTCGAGCGCGGCGAGCGCGTCCGAGGCAAGCAGCGCGAATGACCCGTCACCGAACCAGCGGTAGCCGACGCCGCCGATCAGGACACGCTCAGGCCCTGCGAGGTCGGCTTGGGCTGTCGAGAGCATCACTCGGCGCCGCACGCGCACGTGGTCGCGTCGCGGATGATCATGTTGTCGCCGTTGGCGACGTGCACGGTGCACGGCATGCACGGGTCGAAGGACCGGATGGCACGGAAGACGTCGATCCCGGTGAACGTCTCGCCCGACTCGAACTCCTCCAGGATCGGGGTGTTCACGACCGCCTCCTCGTACGGGCCGGGCTGGCCGAACGGGTCGACCGGGGAGGCGTTGAAGGTCGACGGCGTGATGATCTGGTAGTTGGTCAGGACGCCCTTGTCCATCGTCAGGTGGTGGGTCAGGAAGCCGCGCCCGGCTCCCCAGAACCCGACGCCCCGCCGCTCGTCGCGGGATCCGGAACTCGGTCATGGTCGCGACCTTGTTCTCGCCCTGGCCCATCAGGTCGAACGCCATCTGCACGTTCTCGTAGCCGACGAGCAGCGAGTACAGGACGTGGTAGGCGCGGGCGCGGTTGCGCTCGAAGGCGTTCCACGTCTCTGGGATCTTCCACTCCAGCTCCATCGCCGGCAGCGACGCGGTCTGCGGGACGTCCATCTTGATGCTCGTCCCCGTCGCCTCCAGGAACCGGTTGTGCGGCATGATGCCCGCCGCGGCCGTCGTCCACATCCGCGCGTAGGCGCCGGCCTCGACGACCTGGCGGTCCCAGCGCGGCGCGGTGCTCCAGGTGTAGCGGTCCTTCCAGGTGCGTACGTCCGAGCGCGGCTTGGTCTCCTTGTTCCACGGGTGGTTCGGCCCGAGCGGGTTGCCCGCGGGGTCGGTCGGGTACGGGTAGCCGTCGTTCTCCCAGCTGTCGTAGTAGGAGTGCTCGACGAACTCCTCCAGCCCCATGTTGATGTGGTGCAGGTTCGTCGTGATCAGCTTCCCGTCCATCACCACACCCGGCGTCGCCCACCGCCGCTCGCCCCACTCGGCGGCACCGGCGTAGGTGCCGTCGTAGGCCCACGGGTCGTCCCACATCCCGGTGTCGATCATGTTCTTCGCGCGCGTGCCGACCTGCTTGTACTTCGGGTCGGCGTCGTAGAAGAACTCGGTGAGGTCGTCGAAGATGAACACGCCGCGTTTGGCGTAGTCGAGGGTGCGGACGATCCGCAGGTTCGTCGTTGAGCACCTGCAGCGACACCGTCGTCGTCACCCCGCCCGGCACGACCGTCTGCGGGTGCGGGTACTTGCCGAACAGGATCGAGTACGCCTCCTTCGCCGGCCGGGTCATCTGCAGGCCCTCGAGGTACAGCTTGCCGGTCAGCGGGTTGAAGGCCTTCATGAGGTCGGCCATCGTGCGGAAGCCGTGCATGTCGGCGTGCCGCGTCTCGGTCTTCTTGGCCCGCTCCCACAGCGACGGGGTGGTGCGCTCGACGACGACCTGCGAGTAGTCCGGCCCGGCGAGCAGGTAGAGGTGCACCGGGTTGTCGACCTGGAAGTCCAGCGCGAGCTGGATGTTGCATGACCCGCCCATGGGCGGGACGCCGATGCCGAACGCCATCTCCATCGCCAGCGACGACGCCACCGAGTGCACGCCGCCACAGACCCCGCACACGCGGCTGGAGATGTACTGCGCGTCGCGCGGGTCGCGGCCCTTCAAGATGACCTCGTACCCGCGGAACAGCGTGCCGACGGTGTGCGCCTCGTGGACGGTGCGCTGCTCCAGGTCGACGACGCAGTGGAACGCCAGCGCCCCGGCGACCCGGGTCACCGGGTCGAGGTTGATGTCCTTGACGTGGCCGTTGCTGGCCAGCAGCTTCTCGACCTTCGAACGGTCGAGGTCGCGCCGCTGGTAGGCGTACGGGTCGGCCACGCCCTCCTTGAGTCGGGCGTTGCCCTGCGCGTCGAACTCGACGGGCAGGTTCTGGAAGCACATCCGTGGCTACTCCTGGTCGTGTTGAAGGGCGTCTCGAACCCGTCGGCCTGCGGCGACAGTCCGGGCCGCTGGTAGGTGCCGCGCTTCTTGGCCTCCTCGGCCCGGCGGTCCGGCAGCCACTGCGCGTAGTGCTTGCCGTACGCGGCCTCCGGAGGGACGACGTAGCCGCTGGGGTACTTCTCCTCGTCCACTTCGTGGCGCCCCGGAAGCTGCGAGCGGAAGTACTGGATCCGGCTGTAGAAGTACTCGAACGAGCGGTGGAAGATCGGTACGTTGTCGTACTGCGGCGCCCAGCCGGTCGTGGTGTCCGCCTTCCAGCGCGGCTCGCGGTTGCGCTCGAGCTGGGTCGATCGGCGCAGCGGCCTGACGAGCGTGCCGTGGAAGCGCGACAGCGTCGTCGCGGGCGTCGTCTGCGGCGGGCGCTTGTTGAACGGCGTGAACTTGTCCGGGAAGCCCGGCGACATGCACCCGATGCAGATGCCTCCGGCCACCATGCAGCCACCCTTGCCGCCGATGAACCCGCGTTCGGTGATGTGGCAGTTCACGACGGGTCCCCAGCAGCCGATCTCGGCCAGGCACTCCTTGCCGCCGAACTCCCGGGCGAAGTGGCCCTCCTCGTACCACGACCCGCGGGTGCAGTGCATGTGCACCGTGTCGCCGAACTGCCACGCCGGACGCCCCAGCTCGTCGAAGTCCGGCAGCGGACCCTGGCCGTTCATGAACCGCAGCAGCAGCGTCACCGTCTCGGTGAAGTCGTCGCCGATCGGCGGGCACCCCGGGACGTTGATCACCGGCAGGCCGAGCGCGCGCTGCGGTAGTCCTTGCCGAGGAAGTCCTGCATGCTCATGGCGCCGGTCGGGTTGCCGAGCGCCCCGGGGATGCCACCCCAGGTCGCGCACGTCCCGATCGCGATCGTGACCGCCGCCTCCGGCGCGAGGCGTCGCACCCACTCGAGGTCGAGCGGCGCTGGCGCTGGTCGGCCGGCGCCCACAGCGGCAGCGATCCCTCTCCCGCCCACGGCTCGGCGCCCACGGTGAGGTTCTCATCCGGGATCGAGCCCTCGTAGACGATGACGTACGGCGCGTCCAGCCCACCTTCCTCGGCCTGCTTGAGCAGGTGGATGAAGTGGTCGCCGGACTCCATCTGGAACTGGTAGTGGTGCAGCACCATCACCGGCACGCCGGGCAACGCGCCCGTCAGCAGCTCCTCCAGGCTCGGCTCCGTCGCGCCGATCGTCGAGACGCGCTGCAGCCGTCGCAGCTCATCCCCGGCAGCCAGAAGACGTAGACCTTCTTCAAGGGACCGAGGGTGTCCATCCGCCCACCGGTCTCCAGCAGCCGCTGGTGCAGCTCGTCGTTGTGCGCTCCGGCGACGTTGCCGACCTGGTCGGGCAGCGAGCCGCTGCGCTCGCCCTCCAGCGGCTGGTTCACCCGTGCGTGCAGCGGAACCGAGATCATGTTCTCCATGGAGGCTCCTCGCCGGACTGACGGTCGGTGGGTGATGCGGCTGCGGTGCGCAGGGCCTCGAGGGTCTCACGCAGCGACGCCGTCAACACCGCGGCCCTCGGTGCGAGGTCCACCGTCTGGTGCTCCACGGCGCGCACGCTCACGGCGTTCTTCTCGAACCAGTGCCGGATGCTCTGCAACGACTTGAACACCAGCAACAACCCGACGGCCAGCACGCCGAGCAACGCCCACGCCGCGAGCACCGACAGGACCGTGAGCAGGCCGGTCACGGGAACCGACCCGCGATCCCGGGCGACACCGAGCTGACGTTCGGGCGTGCCGCAACAGCGCCGCGGGGAAGCGCTCGGACGGCGGCGGGCAGCTCTGCCACGAGCAGCTCGAACTCCGCGAACACCTCCTCGTCACCCAGGTTGTCCGCCAGGCGGCGGGCGGCGTCCCGCGTCATCTCCGCGAGGCGCCGGATCTGCTTCAGCACGCGCAGCACGAGAAAGACGAGCTTCAGAAGGACGACGAGCGCGACCCACGACATGATCAGCCCGACCCACGCGATGACGTCCACGACCCCTCCCCGCTACGTCCGGCTCGCGGACAGCTCGCTCGCGGCTGCGGCCGTGGCCTGCTGCACGCCCTCGAAACGCCGGGCGAGTCGCGTCGCTCCCTCGTCCACAGCGTCCAACGCCGCCGACGTCTCCCCGATGAAGCCGCGGATCTGCGTCACGAAGACCAGGATCGCCACGAGGCCGACGACGAGGATCAGCGCGAGCACCGCGGCGGTCACGACCACCAACGTGAGCACTACGAGCTCTTGTCGTCGCGCTGTTCGGACCCGCCCAGCCAGCCCTGCACCTTGTGCGTGACCGCGCTGATCGGCGCCGCTACGGCGCCGCCCTTGCCAGCGCGCTCGGCCCCGCGGGCCGCGTCACGGATCGCCACGAGGTCGCGGTTGGTCTGCTCCAGTGTCCACAGACTGACCGTGTTCTGCGCGATCTGCTTCGCGGCGGTGTGCGTGCGCGCGGCGTGCCGGTCGATCTGCCGGAGGACGTTGATCACAAAACCGAGCAGCACCGCGAGGACGACGACGACCGTCGAGGCTACTGCCAGCGACACCAGCCAGAACTGCTCACCGGTCATCGGCCGTACCCCTTCTTGGTCGAGTGGTCGCCAGGGTGTCGTCCACCGGCGGGGCGGTCGCCGGCAGCGGTCTCGCTGATGCGCGGCGCGACCACGGAGCCCACTATGCCGACACTGCGCCTTCGCGTGCCACTGGCACGAGAGTTAAAGGGGTGTTCAATGTTCGCTGCCGGAAGCTGCGAGGTCATCACGTCCGGACTCCTCGCGACGCCGACGGTCAACGCCGCGTCAGCCATCAGCGGCCGAGATCAGTCCGAGGCCCTCCGCCAGCGTGAAGAACGCGCGGACGTACGCGTTGTCTGGCGCGCGCCGGCGGACGTCGCTCCAGTCGATCCGCTCCCGTAGCGACCGGGCGATCTCCACGTGGGGCTCGTAGTCCAGCTCATGCTCCCTCAGGCACGCAAGCTTCGTCACCATCAGGTCCTCGAGCGACAGGACCTTCATCGACTGGGCGAGGATCTCCAACTCGTCGGCGCGGCCGAAGACCTCGTCGGTGATCTCCAGGCCTCTCGGCTCGAAGACGACGTCGATCAGGACCTCGCCGTCCCACGCCTTGAGCAGCCACGCCTCAGGCGGGCGTTCCAGCCGCATCCCCGCCGCCTCCAGCGCCTTCCACGCACGCTCGGCGTCCTCGGGCTTGACGAAGAAGTCGACGTCGTGCCCGGACTCGGGTCCGCCGCGCACCCAGGTCGCGAGTCCGCCGCCGACCAAGAACGGGACGCGAGCGTCGCGCAACGCGGCGGCGCCACGCTTCAGCGACTGTTTGATCTGCTCAACCGAGCTCGCTGCCACGCGACCGGCTAGCCGCACGCGGATGCCGACAAGGTTGCCTTCCCGCCGCGCTCGCCGGTTATGCCTCGGGACGCTGCAGACGGAAGCGGACACACGCCTCGACGCGACGTCAGAACAACAGGGCGCTGCCGCCGTTGGGGTACAACAGCGCGTAAAAGACGGCGGTAAGCACGCCGAAGGCCATGTGTCCCATGAACGCGGTCGCCACGTCCAGCGCTCCGTAGTTCCGGTAGGCGAACCCCTGCTGGCCCACTGCGCCGGTCTCCGGGTCGATTGACGGCAGGATCTTCACCACAGGCCCGGCCAGCGTGAAGTGGATCAGCGCGCCAACCACCCCCCACAGCAACAAGCTTCCCTCGACGCCGATGAGCCGGAAGAACACCGCGTACACCACGGCGATGGCAGCGGCGAGCACCTCGTGAAAGATGAACCCGACCACGTACCCGCTGCCGCCGCGCAAGCCGAACATGTTCCCCCACGTCCGGAAGATGTTCTGCTTGACCGGAAGCCCGACGGCCTTCTGCAGATACACCGGTCCCTCCATGATCGCGCCGGCGATCAAACCAGCCACCAGGGCGGCTCCGACCTGAACCTCAATCACACGTACTCCTTCACGTCGTATCCCGCAAACGCGGAACCGCTCATACCGAAGCGGCAGTACCCCCACCCGACGGGTGAGACGCGCTTCGGGCCCGTTGTTAAGACGGTTGTAAGCTTCGCACGCCGGACGGTGCGCAGCGTACTCGACCAACGCCGCGCGCCCCGTTCGTCAGTTGACGTCGATGCTCGAGTACTCCATGACCGTGTCGAGGTTGTGGCGCGCCCTCACGAAGCCACGGTTCCCGACGTCCGCGGTACGTTTTTGCGGCGGCATTGACGGGATCATTTGAACCGCTCGGATCGGCGCCGTATTGCTGAGAGGAAGCGCCGCACGGCAATGACGTGTGCGCCCGTGCCGATGACGAGCAGCCGGTAGACGCCACCGGGCAAGCCGGGAAACGTGGCCCGCGTCTCGGCACGGAGCCGTGACCGGCCGGAGCCGACCTGCGTGAGGCGAAAAATCAGGGCGTAGGACGAGAAACGATGGCGCCCCTGGAGCACGAGGTCGGATCCGGGGAGGGCAGCAACGACGCGAAAACCGGGGATCGTGGCACCTTCCGCGAGCGGCCGTGGGCCGGACGCTGCCCGGTCGGCGCACCCAACGGCGCGGGCGTAGGTGGCCGCACCAGCTCGTGAGAAGGTGCGGTCGAGCGTCTCGACGAGGCTGGCCCAGACGTCGTCAACGCCGGCCGCGATGACCGTTGCGTGCCCATCGACATACGGCAGCTGAGCGACCTCCATCAAAGCCTCCGTGGCGTCTGACCTCGGGCGAGTCGGTCGTTCGCAGGGTGGTCGACGCCCTGCTGGCTGAGGGGCACACACCGCGCTCGTCGAGCCGGGTCAAAAGCTAGACAACGGCCCGTCTCCCGGACGAGCTCGCCGAAGAGGCCGAGTTCGGGTTGGCGTGGAGCCATCCGCTCCGTAAAGCAGCAAGCGGGCGTCGACGGTAGGCGATCCGGTCCTGACCCTGCGCGTGCGAGTTCGACTCGTGACTCCGCCGACCGACTGTCACTCCGTCATGATGGGCAACGGTCCGGAGCGCCGAAGGAGGTGGCAGTGGCGGTCGATCAGCGTCAGTCGAAGTCGATGCTGGAGTACTCCATGACCTTGTTCAGGTTGTGGCGTGCCCGCACGAAACGCACGGTGCCCGACTTGCCGCGCATGACCAGCGACTCGGTGATGGCCGAGCCGGGTCGGTAGTCGACGCCGTCGACGAGGTCGCCGTTGGTGATGCCGGTGCACGCGAAGAACGTGTCCTGGCTGGACACGAGCCGGTTGGTGGTTAGCGGCTCGTCGATGTCGAAGCCCATCGCCTCGGCCTTCGCGCGTTCGTCGGCGCTGCGCGCCCACAGTCGGCCCTGCATCTCGCCGCCGAGCGCCTGCGCCGCGCACGCCGTCGTCACGCCCTCGGGTGTGCCGCCGATCCCGAGCAGCACGTCGACAGAGCGCTCCGGCAGCAGCGCGAGCAGGCCGCCGGCGACGTCGCCGTCCATGATGAGGCGCAACCGTGCACCGACCTCGCGCACCTCGGCGGCCATGTCGGCGTGGCGCTCGCGGTCGAGCATCACGCACAGCAGGTCGCGGACGTGCTTGCCCTTGGCCTTGGCGATCGACCGCAGGTTGTCGGCGACGGGCGCGTCGACGTCGATGGCGCCGACGGCGTCGGGTCCGACCACCCACTTGTTCATGTAGACCATCGGACCGGGGTTGAACATCGTCCCGCGGGGAGCGATGGCGATGACCGAGACCGAGCCGGGCCGGCCCTGGGCGAGCAGCCGCGTCCCGTCGATCGGGTCCACGGCGATGTCGACCTCGGGGGCGTTGCCCGTGCCGATCTTCTCGCCGTTGAACAGCATGGGCGCCTCGTCCTTCTCGCCCTCGCCGATGACCACGACGCCGTCCATCTCGACGCTGTTGAGCACCAGGCGCATCGCGTCGACCGCGGCGGCGTCGCCGTCGTTCTTGCGGTTGCGACCCATCCAGCGTCCGGCCGCCATCGCCGCGGCCTCGGTGGCGCGCACGAGCTCCAAAGCGAGGTTGCGGTCGGGGGCCAACCGCTGGCGCGCGTCGCTCACACGAGCTCCTTTCGACGCGGAGGCGACAGCATAGTTCCACCGTCGTACGGCGGGCCTGCCCACGCGTCAGGGTCGACGGTCGGTCCAGGTCCGTTGGGTCCACGCCAGCCGGGGGTCGGGCATGGTGACGGCGGTGTAGTCGCCGCCGGCTTCCGCGACGGCGTGCAGCGCGTCGTTCTCCGCGGCGATGCGGTCCCCCGTCCCGGAGAAGCCGAGGAACATCCGCTTGAGGAAGCGCACCGCGTCGTCGGCGTTCGCCGCGATCGCCCCGGCCAGGTCCAGCGCGGCGTCACGCGCCTCGCCGGCGGCGACGACGCGCTGCACGAACCCGAGCCGCAGGGCCTCCGCGGCGTCGAAGGTGCGCGCGGTGAACACCAGGTCCTTCGCCGCGCCAAGTCCCACCAGCCCGACGAGCTTCGCGGCGCCGACGGGGATGCCGAGCGCCGCCCCGGGGAAGCGAAACGTCGCGGTGGCCGCCGCGACACGGATGTCGCAGGCGGCGGCGACCTCGACCCCGCCGCCGACGCAGGCGCCCTCGACCGCGGCCACGGTCGGCTTCGGGCAGGTCCCGACCGCCTCGTACACCGCGGCGAACAGGTCCATCCGCCGGACGCCGGCGGCGTGGTCGAGCGGTTCGCGCAGGTCGGCGCCGGCCGAGAAGGTGCCCGCCGCGCCGGTGACGACGACGACGCGGACGCCGTCGGCGGCGACCGCGTCGGCGAACGCGTCGAGCAGCTCGCCGAGCAGCGCGGTGTCCATCGCGTTGCGGACGTGGGGGCGGTTCAGGGTCAGCACCCGCGCTGCGTCGCGATCTTCGACCTCGACCCGGCGCGTCACCGCGGCACCGGCGTCAGAACGTCGTGGCGGCGAGCTCGGCCAGCGGCGAGCGCACCCCCTTGCTCATCGTGACGTGGCCGAACAGGGCGGTGCCCGTGAGCTTCTCGATCAGCGCCGCCATTCCGCCGAACGGGGAGATGTAGGGGTTGTCGACCTGCGACAGGTCCCCGCAGAACACCACCTTCGAGCCCGCCGCCATCCGGGTGAGGATCACCTTGAGCGTCGGCAGCTCGAGGTTCTGCGCCTCGTCGACGATGACGTACTCGTCGGTGATGGAGCGGCCGCGCAGGTAGGTGATCGCCGCCATCTCCAGCTGCCCCCGGTCAAGCAGCGCGTCGACCGCGCCCTGGACGTGGCGGTGGTCGTGGGCCCACGCGTCCGCGTCGTCGCGGCGAAACAACGAGTAGAGGTTGTCGTGGACGGCGGCCATCCACGGCGACAGCTTCTCGTCGAGGTCGCCTGGCAGGTAGCCCACCTCCTGGCGCCCGACCGCGACCAGCGGCCGGTAGACGCTGAGCCGTCGGTAGGCGCGTGCCTCGACGACCTGCTCGAGCCCCGCGGCCAGCGCGAGAAACGTCTTGCCGGTGCCGGCCATCCCCATCAGCGAAACGCACGGCACGGTCGGATCCGTCAGCAGGTCCAGCGCGAACGTCTGGCGGACGTCGCGCGGCCCGACCCCGAACGCCTTCGGCGTTCCCGCGACACGGCTGACCGTGACGCCGTCCGCGTCGACACCGACGACGCGGCCCAGCCCCGACGCCGAGCGGCCGGCCCTGAGCACGAGGCACTCGTTGAGCGAGCGACGGCCCGCGACGGCCGTAGCCAGTGTCACCTTGCCCGCCGCGTGGAGTGTCCCGAGGTCGCCCGCGTCGACGTCGAGCTCGGCGATGCCGGCGTAGTGCTCGTCGACCTCCACCGTGTCCGCACGGTAGTCCTCGACGGCGACGCCGAGCTGACTGCCCTTGATGCGCAGGGCGGCGTCCTTGGTCACGAGCGTCCCGCCGAGCGCGAGCGCCACCGCGAGGATGCGGTGGTCCGGCTTGTGCGGGTCGAGGTAGACCGGCAGCAGGGTGTCGACGTGGTTGCCCTCGACACGCAGCGTTCCGCCGCCGGGCAGGGTCACCGGCTCGCGCAGGCCGCTGTCACTGCGCTCGCGCAGCTCCTCGACCAGGCGCACGGCGCTGCGGGCGTTGCGCCCGACCTCGTCCATGCGCGTCTTGTTGCGGTCGAGCTCCTCCACGACAACCAGCGGCAGCACGACGTCGTGTTCGTCGAAGCGGTACAGCGCCCGCGGGTCGGCGAGCAGCACGCAGGTGTCGAGCACGTAGACCAGACGTCCGGCGGTGGTGGTCAAACGCGACTCCTCGCTGTACCCGGCCGGTGCAGGGTACGGGCGGCGAGGGGCGTGACGGGGGAGGCGGCGCGGTCGCGGGTCAGCGCCCGTAGCGACGTTGGCGCGACGCGAACTCGCGCAGCGCACGAAGAAAGTCGGTCTTGCGGAACTCCGGCCAGTACGGGTCGCAGAAGTAGAACTCGGAGTGGGCGGACTGCCACAGCAAGAAGCCGGACAAGCGGATCTCGCCGGAGGTCCGGATGATGAGGTCCGGGTCGGGCGTGCCGGTCGTGTACAGGTGCTCGGCGATCAGCTCCGGCGACAGGTCGTCGATGACGTCTTCCAGGGAATGGCCCCGGGCGTGGCGGTCTTCGAGCAGCGCCCGCAGCGCGTCGGTGATCTCCTGGCGACCGCCGTAGCCGACCGCGACCTGGACATGGCAGCCGTCGTGGCCGGTGGTGGCTTCCTCGGCGTACTTCAGCGCCCGGCGCAGCCCGTCGGGCAGCACGTCGAGCGCGCCCACGCCGGTGATCTTGACCCGTCGCTCACGGTGGCGCGGGTCGGTCGCGATGCGGGTGACCGTGTCGGTGATGATCGACAGCAGGTCGTTGACCTCGGCCTCCTCGCGCGACAGGTTCTCGGTCGACAGCAGCCACAGGGTGACGTAGGCGATGCCGAGCTCGTGGCACCAGTCGAGCAGCTCGTGGATCTTGTCGGCGCCGAGACGGTGCCCCTCGGTGACAGTGTCCAGCCGGCGCGCCCGCGCGAAGCGCCGGTTGCCGTCGAGGACGACGCCGACGTGGCGCGGAAGCGCGCCCCCGCGCAGCTCGGCGCGCAACCGGCGTTCGTACAGCCGGTAGGCGACGGAAGGCAGCACCGACGCGAGTCTAGCGAGCGGCCGGGGCGACCGACGCTGCCCGGGCGGGCCGCGTCTCGCGCATCCGCAGGGCGGCGACGCCGCCGACGGCGAGCACCACGGCGCTGGCGCCGAAGCCCCAGCCGTAGCCGAGCTCCTGGGCGAGCAGCCCCGACAGCAGCGGGCCGAGCACGCTGCCGAGGTCGCCGGCGGTGTTGAGCACCCCGACGCCGACGCCGGTCTGCTCAGCCGGGACGACGTCGGCGACCACGGCGGGCGGCGTGATCGACGTGAGGCCGGTGCCGATGCCGTACGCCGCCATGACGGCGAGAAACGCCGGCACGGTCGTCGACACCGCGAACAGCGCCGAGATGCCGGCGAACAGCAGGTAGGCCGGCGCCCCCAGCGTCCGGCGACCGACCGTGTCGGCGACCTTGCCGGCGGGCCACAGCACCAGCAGCTGGGTGACCGCCGCGACCACGAGCGCCGCGCCGAGCAGCACCCTGCTCGTCCCAACCACCTCGACCGCGAACACCGGGACCAGGCTGAAGCGCACGCCGGTCGCGGCCCAGCGCGACGCCGCCATCATCACCAGAGCGGCGACGAACGCGGGGTCCCGGCACAGGGCTCGGCCGGCGCGCCAGGTCTGCGCCAGGCCGCGCGGCGCGCGCGGCGGCGCCGCCGCGACCTGGTCGTCGACACGCACGGTGTCGGGCGCGGCCGGCTCGTCGCCGCGTGAGACGGGGGGCAAAAAGCGGAGCGCGACCAGCCCCGCGGAACCGCAGAACACGGCGTAGACGACGAACGGCAACCGCAGTCCGAGCGGCTCCGCGAGGACTCCGCCGACGCCGGGCCCGACCGTGATGCCGAACAGGAAGGCGCCCTGCAGCAGCCCCACCGCACGCCCGCGTTCGCCGGGCGCGACGGTGCGCACCACCAGCGCCAGCAGGGCTGTGAAGAACAGCGCGCTGCCGAACCCCCCGACCCCGCGGAACACGACGAGGGCGGCGTAGGTGGGGGCGAACGCGGTGAGCAGGCTGGAGGCCGCGACGATGAGCGCGCCGAACCCGACCGCGCGGCGGACGCCGATCCGATCGGCGAGCGAGCCCGCGTAGACGTTGGACAGCAGACGCACGCCGGCGAAGGCGGAGACGACGACGGTGACCGCGAACAGCCCCACCCCGAAGCTGCGCGCGAACAGCGGCAGGACCGGCACGATGACGCCGAAACCGAGCGCGACGACGACGGCGATGACCAGCGCGACGAGGAACGAGCGGTCGGCGAGGATCGCCGGGCGGCGGCTCACTTGAGGAACTTGCTCGTCGTGTTGTCCGCGAGGACCTTGCCACCGGTCTGGCAGGTCGGGCAGTACGACACCGTGTAGTCGCGGTACTCGACGGCGCGGATGGTGTCGCCGCAGACGGGACACGCCGCACCGGCACGTCCGTGGACGCGCGACGGCCGCTCGCGCGACGGTGACAGGTCGTCGCGGTCGCGTTCCTCCGCCAGGCTGTCGGCCACCGCCTCGCGGATCGCCGCCACCAGCGAGAAGGCGCTGCTCGTGGCGATGCCGGTCGTCGGCGCGAACGGCGACAGGCCGGCGCGGTGGCAGACCTCGTTGGCCAGGCGCCGGCCGATTCCCGCCAGGATCCGCTGGTCGCGCAGGAAGGTGTGCAGGCGCATCGAGTGCCTACGCAGCAACGCCGTCATCGTCTCGACGTCGATGGCGTCCGCCTCGGGCCCGAGGTCACCCAGCGGCGGCTGCTCGAGTGGGTCGCCGGCGACGACCCACACCCCGGCTCGCCGCTCGGTGCCGGCCTCCGTGAACAGCACCGCCCGGTGGTCGGCGAAGCGCCAGCGCGCGACGCTCTGGCGCGGCCGGGGGCGCTGCACCACGTCGTCGCGCAGGCGCCCGCCCTGCATGAGATGCACCACGAACGTCACGGTCGTGTCGTCACCCACAAAGCCCAGCAGCAGGTGCTTACCACGCCGTGCGACGCGTTCGAGCGGCAGGCCGTGGGCAGCGGCCGGCGCGGGCGACACCGTCTTCAGCGCCGTGAACGACAGCGGCTCGAAGTGCTCGAGCACCACGCCGGCGTAGGCGGCCGTGAGTCGCTCGGCGTGCGCCTGCAGCTCGGGCAGCTCGGGCATGGGGACCTTTCGCGGGACTACGTAGACTGCCTCGAATTCGCCCTCTCGCCAGCGAGGACCAACCGTGAGCGACGCCGTGTGGCTGTCCCAGTCTGCCTACGACCGGCTCAGTGCGGAGCTCGAGGAGCTCACCACCGAGGGGCGCCGGCGCGCCTCGAAGGCGATCGAGATCGCCCGCGCGCACGGCGACCTGCGCGAGAACGCCGAGTACGACGCGGCGAAGGAGGAGCAGGGCAAGATGGAGGGCCGCATCCGCCAGCTCACCGAGATGCTGCGCTCCGCGAAGGTCGGCGAGGCGCCGCAGGGTGACACCGTCGCGGCGGGCATGGTCGTCACGACCGTCGACGCGGACGGCGACAGCGACACCTTCCTGCTCGGCAGCCGCGAGGACCGTCCCGAGGGCATCGGCGTCGTCAGCGCGAACTCACCGCTGGGTCAGGCGCTGATGGGCGCCAAGGTCGGCGACACCGTCGCCTACGCCGCCCCGGCGGGCACCTTCGAGGTCAAGGTCACGGCCGTCCGCCCGCTGGAGGGCTAGCGAGGCGCGCAACGTCGAGAGCCCGCGGGGTGTCCCACGGGCTCTCGGTGGAGCGGGGTCCTGCTACGACAGCGTGACTGGCGTCCGGGTCTCGCCGCAGTTGCTGCCCCAGCAGGCGCGCGCGACCACGTCGTAGGCGCCGGGCGCCAGGCCGTCGGTCGGCAGCGACGCACTGTACGCGCCGGTCGCCGTCTTGCCCGCCGGCGTGACCTTCACCGGGAAGCTCGCCGGAGCCGGGGCGCCGGCGGGCACGAGCGCCAACTGCACGGAGTCGGCTCGCGACGGAACGACGTAGTCGACGTCCTGTGCGGCGTCGTCGCTGGCGATGCCCGGGAACCAGAGCAACCCGGTGCCGTGGTAGACCGAGATGCCGCTGGACCCGACGAGCGACCCACCTTGCGCGGACAGCGCACCCAGCTTCATCGTCGCCGTGAGCGTCGCCGTGGTGGCGTCCATCGCACCCGGGAGCTGCGACCCGGCGGTGCAGGTGTTCTGGCCGTTGGGGTCGGGAGCGCACGAACGGAACCGGATATAGGGGGCCGCCGACAGGCTGAGGCCGGTGACGTTGCTCCGGCGCCACTCGAGGTTGCCGCTGTCGCCACCGCCAGGGACGGCACCGTCGACGAGGAGTTCCCAGCCGTAGATGATCGACTCGCCGATGCCCCCGGCGGGCAGGCTCGCAAGCTTCAACCCGAACGTCAGGTCGGTCGGCTTCGCCGGGTCCGACGTGATCGTGCCGCCGACGATGTCGGTGCCCAGCTCCCCCGGGACGAGCGCGGCGTCGCCCGCCACGGCCGCCACTACCTTGCGCATCGAGACCTCCCTGGCATTGCTCAGGGACTGGTTCGACGCGGCGGCGGCCGGCTCCTGCTACGAGGCCACGGGCTCACGGACGACGGGGCAGGACATGCAGCGCGGGCCACCGCGGCCGCGCGGCAACTCGTACGACGAGATCGTGAGCACCTCGACGCCCGCATCGCTGAGGCGGCGGTTCGTGTCGATGTTGCGTTCGTAGGCCATGACGACGCCGGGGCGCAGCGCCAGCGTGTTGTTGCCGTCGTCCCACTGCTCGCGGTCGGCGAGCACCTCGTCCTCGCCGGTGGTGATGACGCGGAGCGCACCGACGCCCATACCGGCGGCGATCGCGCGCAGCAGGTCGGGTTCGGCGGTGACCCGCATTCGACCTCCGTCCCCCGGCTCGATGCGGTAGGCGTCGAGCACCCGCAGCGCGCGCGGCCACACCACGACCGCGTCGGTGTCGACCACGGTCATCACCGTGTCGAGATGCATCGTTCCCCGGCTCTTGGGCAGGTCGATCGCGAGCACCCACTTCGCCGCGCCGGCCGCGAACAGCCGGGCGGCGAGGTTCTCCGCCGCCACGGGATGGCTGCGCTCGGACAGGCCGATCGCGACGCAGTCGGCGGACAGCACCAGGACGTCGCCGCCCTCGATCGTCGCCGGGAAGTAGTCGCGGTCGTCGTCGCCGTACCAGATCCAGTCGTCGGCGCCGGCGAACACCGGGTGGTGCCGGTAGATCGTGCGCCACAGCCGTCGCTCGGCGCGCCGTGCCGGCTTGTGCATCGGCGACAGCACGACCCCACTGCCCACCCACGCCGACGGGTCGCGGGTGAACACCGCGTTGGGCAGCGGCGGCAGGAGGAATGCGGCGGGACCGAGCACGCCGCCGACGAAGCCGTCGCCGGCGCCGGGCACCTCCTGCACCGTCAGACCGCCGACGAGGTGGGCCACCAGCTGCGGCAGCGGCAGCTCGCCCAGGTGACCGCGTACGCGGTCGACCAGCTCGACGCCGCACGCGTCGGCCGTGGCGACCTCCTCGATCAGGTGCAAGCGGAGCGCGTCGTCGGCGAGCGCTTCGGCGAGCAGGTCGGCGAACAGGTGGACCTGCACGCCCTGCGCGCGCAGCACCTGCGCAAAGCCGTCGTGCTCCTCCTGCGCCTTTGCCACCCAGACGAGCTCGTCGAACAGCAGCGCGTCCTTGTTCGCGGGCGTCAGCCGGCGCAGCTCCAGCCCGGGCCGGTGCAGGATCACCTCGCGCAAGGTGCCGATCTCGGAGGCGACCGACGGCGACAGAGCGCTCATAGGGTCGGGGAGCCTACCCGCCGCCGCCGTCGCGCCGTCTCCGCGGCAGGGCGCCGCCACGGCAGGTGTGTCGGTCGGATCACGCGGGCACGCTGCCTGCGGCGAACGGTCGAGCAGGTGGCAAGGAGACGACATGGCCAAGGCGACGTGGAACGGCACGGTGGTCGCGGAGAGCGACGACACCGTCGTCGTGGAGGGCAACCACTACTTCCCGCCGTCGGCGGTGAAGCGCGAGTACCTCAGCGACAGCGCGCAGCACACGACCTGCCCGTGGAAGGGCGAGGCGAGCTACTACTCGATCGAGGTCGACGGCGCGCGCATCGAGGACGCGGCGTGGTACTACCCCGACCCCAAGCCGGAGGCGGCCGAGATCAAAGACCACGTCGCGTTCTGGAAGGGCGTCGAGGTCCAGGCTTGACCGCCGGCTGAGTCAGGCGCCGGCCAGCGCCCGGTCGGTGTCGCCCACGAGCGGGGCGCCGAACAGCTTCTCGCTGATGCCGGTCTGGTCGAGGTACTTGCAGATCCCGCCGTTGAAGAACGGCCAACCGGCGCCGAGCAGCATGCAGGTGTCGATGTCGCGGGCATCGGCGACCACACCCTCGTCGAGCATGGCGCGGATCTCGTCGGCCGTCGCCTCCAGCGCCGCGGCGCGGATCTCCTCGTCGGTCAGCGGCTGCGCCCCGGCGCGGCGCTCCCAGCGCTCGCGCACCTCGTCGTACGGCACGCGGCCGCGGCTCCAGTCGTAGACCCCCGGCAGGCCGCTGTCGCCCAGCATCTGGAAGTTCGGGTCCAGATCGAAGCGGTCGGGATAGGCGTCGTGCAGGGTTCTCGCGACGTGGGCCGCGACTCTTGGACCGACGAGGCCGAGCAGCTCGAACGGCCCCATCGGCAGGCCGAGCGCCTTGACGGCGTCGTCGACCTGGGCGAAGTCGTTGCCCTGGTTCACCGCCTCGCCGCAGGCGCCCATGAAGCGGGTCAGCAGCCGGTTGACGACGAAGCCCGGCGTGTCCGCGCACGGCACCGCCGACTTGCGGAGCGTCTTGGCGATCGCGAACGCGGTCGCCACCGCCTCGTCGCTGGTTGCGGGCGTGCGCACCACCTCGACGAGCGGCAGGACCGCGACGGGGTTGAAGAAGTGCAGGCCGACGACGCGCTCGGGATGGCGAAGGTCGGCAGCCATCGCCGCGACCGACAGCGACGAGGTGTTCGTCGCAAGCACGCAGCCGTCGTCGACGACGCGCTCGATGTCGGCGAAGATCGCCCGCTTGACGTCGAGGACCTCGACGACCGCCTCGACGACGACGTCGGCGCCGGCGAGCGGCGCGTCGTCGGTGGTGTAGGTCACGAGCGACTTCAGAAACGCCGCCTTGCCGGCGCTCAGCCGCCCCTTCGCGACGCGCGTGTCGAGTTCCCCCTCGATCGCCTGGCGGGCACGGTCGAGGACCGCCTGGTCGATGTCTTTCATCACCAGCGGCACTTCGCAACGCTGGAGAAACAGCGCCCCCAGCTGCCAGCCCATCAGCCCCGCGCCGACCACGCCGACCTTCGTGACCGTCCGGGGCGGGGCCGCCGGCTTCCACGGCTGGCGCTTCACCCGCTGCTGGGTGAGGTTGAAGCTGTAGACGGCGGCCTGCGCTTGACGCCCGGGCAAAAGCTCGGCGAGCGCGTCCTCCTCGCGGTGCCGCCCCTCGGCGAGGTCGCCGCCGCGCGCGGCGAACTCCACGAGGTCGATCGCGGCGTACGGGGCGCGGGTCGCCCCGTGGACCTTGTCGTCGGCGTAGCGCCGGATGCGGTCGACCACCGCGTCGAGGTCGTCCTCGACGGGCGGGGTCCTCGTGATGGTCGTCGTCCCGGAGACGAGGTCTTCGAGCAGCGCCAGCGAGTCCTCGAAAAAGTCGACCGCCGGCAGGAGGCGGTCGGCGAAGCCGAGCTCAGATGCCTGCTGCGGCTTCAGTGTGCGGTTGTTGTCCAGGGCGTTGCGGACGATGACGGTGAGCGCGTTGGCGGCGCCGACGAGTCGCGGCGCGAGCTGGGTGCCGCCCCACCCCGGGACGATGGAGAGGAACACTTCGGGGAACGCGAGCGCCGCCGCCTTCGCCGACAGTGTGCGGTAGTCGCAATGCAGCGCGATCTCGAGCCCGCCGCCCATGCACGCACCGTTGATCGCGGCGAGCGTGGGGAACGGCAGGTCGCGCAGCCGGCCGAACACCTCGTGACCGCGCCGGCCGCCCTCGCGAGCGAGCTCCTCGGTCGCGTCGGTGAAGGCGGTGAGGTCCGCGCCGACCGCGAAGATGAACGGCTTGCCGGTCAGCAGCAGACCCTTGACGTCGGGCTGGCGTTCGACCTCGTCGAGCGCGGCGTCCAGCGACGCGAGCGCGCCCGCGCCGAAGGTGTTGGGCTTGGTGTAGTCGGCGCCGTTGTCCATCGTGACGACGGCGAGGCGCCCCACCCGCCGGCTGTCGGCGTAGCCGACCTTGAACGCGGTGACCAGCTCGGCCATCAGATCCGCTCCCACAGCACCGAGCAGCCCATGCCCAGCCCGACGCACAGCGTCACCAGGCCGTAGCGGGCGTCGTCGTGGGTGTCGAACCAGTGCGCGAGCTGCTGGGTCAGCCGCGCGCCGGACATCGCCAGCGGGTGTCCCATCGCGATGGCGCCGCCGTAGGGGTTGACCTTCGGGCTGTCCAGCGGCAGCCCGAAGTGGTCGAGGAACGCGACGCACTGGACGGCGAACGCCTCGTTCATCTCGACGACGTCGATGTCGTCGATGGCCAGGCCGGTCCGCGTCAGCAGCCGCTCGGTCGCCGGGATCGGGCCGTAGCCCATCGTCTCCGGCTCGACGCCGACGAAGGTGTAGTCGACCAGGCGCATGCGTGCGGGCAGACCCAGCTCCGCGGCGGTTTCGCGGTTGGCGAGCAGCACGCAGCCGGCGCCGTCGTTCAGGCCCGCCGCGTTGCCGGCGGTGACCCGGCCGCCCGCGCGGAACGGGGTCTTCAGCGTCGCGAGGTCCTCGAGCGTCGTGCCGGGGCGGGGGTGCTCGTCGTCGGTGACGACCTGCCAGCCGTCGTCGCTCCACACCGCCATGCGCACGACGTGGCTGTCGAACACCCCCTCGGCGCGGGCCTTCGCGACGCGCTCCTGCGACTGGACCGCGTAGGTGTCGGCGCGCTCCTTGGTGATGTCGGGCAGCTCGTCGTGGAGGTTCTCGGCGGTCTGACCCATCACCAGCGCCGACATGCCGACGAGCTGCTCGGCGAGGAAGCGGGGGTTGGGGTCGGCGCCCTGGCCCATCGGGTGGTGGCCCATGTGCTCGATGCCGCCGGCGATGACCAGCTGCTGCGCGCCGACGCGGATGGCGTTGGCGGCGTTGGTGATCGACGTCAGGGCGCCGGCGCACATCCGGTCGATCGCGTAGCCCGGCACGGACTTGGGCAGGCCGGCGAGGATCGCG
Organism: Egibacteraceae bacterium; assembly: GCA_030446745.1. GTDB lineage: Bacteria > Actinomycetota > Nitriliruptoria > Euzebyales > Egibacteraceae > JAUJMS01. Next base: position 118,547 of record JAUJMS010000008.1, read on the forward strand.
CTGGTCCGGCCGATCGTCAGCGCCTGGTCGCCCTGCTGGGTCGTCGCCGCCCACACGTTGTCGTCGATGCGCGCTGGGTCCAGTCCGGGGTTGCGGTCGAGCAGCGCGCGGATGGTGCGCACGACCATGTCGTCGGCGCGGGTCGCGGCGTAGTAGCCCTTGGGGCCCGCGCGCCCGATCGGGACACGCACGCCGTCGACGTAGACCGCGTCTCGCAGGTCGGCCATGGGATCGTCCTCTTCGTCGCGTCGTCGTGGGGCGCCACCGTGATGTTACTGCGCAGTAACAACGGCGGTGGGGTCGCTACAGGTCCCCCAGCGCGGGCGGATGGCGACGTCGACGGCGGCGGGCACCTCACCGAGCACCTCACCTGCCGCGGCGAGCATCCCGTCGACGACCAGGCTCGCCGCCTCCTCGGCCGCGTCGGCGGGTACCTCGGCGACGAGCTCGTCGTGCACCACGAGCACGAGGCCGTCGGGACGCAAGGTGCTGCGTCGCTGACCCACGCCCGAGGCGTTGCTGACGCTCGCCCCAGCGGGCGCGCGGGCGCCGAAGCGCGCCGCGAGACGGCGGTCGACCTCAGCCAGCGCGAGCTTCGTCATGTCCGCGCCGGCGCCCTGGATCGGCGCGTTGCGCGACAACGTGACGGTGCTGCCCTGCGACGCGTCGATCGCGCGGACGCGCCCAAGCACGGTGCGCACCCGGCCGGTGCGCCGGCCGGTCGCCTCCGCGGCGGCCAGCCACTCGGCGACACCCGGGAACGCGGCGAAGTAGCGCTCCATCGTCGCCTGCGCCTGCGCGAGCGTCGTGCCGGTGGACCGCGCGAACCCGGCCGCGCCCATGCCGTACATCAGGCCGAAGTTGAGCGCCTTCGCGGCGCCGCGCTGCGCCGGCGTGACGGCGTCCTCGGCGACACCGAAAGCCAGGGCCGCCGTCGTGCGGTGCAGGTCGCCGCCGCGGCGGAACACCTCGGTCAGCGCCTCGTCGCCTGACACGGCGGCGAGGATGCGCAGCTCCTGCTGCGAGTAGTCCGCGACGACGAGCGTGCGCCCCGGGGCGCCGCCGAAACAGCAGCGATAGCGCGCGTCCTTGGGGACCTGCGTCAGGTTCGGCTCGCTGCACGCGATGCGGCCGGTGCCCACGATCTGGCGCCAGTCGGCGTGGATGCGCCCCGTCGCGGGATGCACGACGCGCCGCGCCCAGTCGCCACCCCAGTTGGACGTCACCTTGGCGACCTGGCGGTACTCGAGCAGCGCTGCGACGGCGGGATGGTCGGCGTGGTCGCGCAGCACCGGCTCGCGCGTGCTCGACAGGTCGACGCCGAGGCGCAGCAGCGCCTCGCGCAGCTGCTCGGGCGACTCGAGGTTGACCGCCTCCGGACCGAACAGCGTGCGCGGGCTGTCGGCGGTGACCAGCGCCGCCTGCACCCGCTGCTCCAACGCGGGCAGCTCCGCCTCGAGTTCGCCGAGGACGTCCTCCCAGCGCTGCGCGTCGAAGGCGACACCGCGCAGCTGGAGGTCGGCGAGCACCGGCAGGGCCGCGAACTCCAGCTGCGCGACACGGGTCAGGCCGTGGCCGACGAGCTCGCGCCACTGCTGGTCGAACACGCCGAGCGTCGCGACGGCGTCGTCGGCGGCGTAGCGCAGCTGCTCGCCGGTCAGCGCGCCGCCGTCCGCGAACGACTCGCGGACCGACTTGTCGAGCGCCAGCCCGAGGCGAAACGACGCGAGACCGGCGAGCCCGACACCGGCGGCGGTCTTCTCGCCGCCGTCGAGCAGCTGCTGGGCCAGCATCGTGTCGGCGACCCGGCGCACCGCCACGCCCGCCGCGGCGAGGAAGCGCAGGTCGAACGACGCGTGGTGAAACACCTTGAGCACACCCGGGTCGCCGAGCAGGGGCGTGAGCACGGTCGGGTCGACGCGCTCGGCGTCGAGCACGAGCACCGGGGCGTCACCGCCGGCGGCGACCTGGACCAGGCGCAGCCGGTCCGACCAGGCGTCCCAGCCGGTGGTCTCGGTGTCGACCGCCACCATGCGAACGCCGTCGCATCGGGCCAACCACGCCTGCGCCGCGTCGGCGGTCGTCGCGTGGACGTACGGTGGTGGCTGCGTCATCGCTGACCAGGGAGTCTGCCGCATGCGGATCGTCGTGCTGCCGGCCATCGTGTTGCTGGCGATCGCGCTCGCTGCGTGCGGCGGCGCGCCCGGTGGCGGGCCGGTCGCCGGTGGCGGGGCGACGGCGGCGCCGACCGGGACACAGAGCGGAGGGTCCGAGACCGGCGAGCTCAGCGGCACGCTCGGCGGCGACGCACAGCTCGAAGGCGGCTGCGCGTGGCTCGACGCCGGCGGCACGCGCTGGCAGGTCGCCTACCCCGACGGGTACACCGTCACCTTCGACCCGTTGCGCCTGACCGGGCCGGGCGGCGAGGTCGCGGCCGAGGGCGACACCGTCACCGTCACCGGCGCCGCCGCCGAGGGCGTCGCGACGATCTGCCAGGTCGGCCCCGTGTGGCAGGCGACCGCCGTCCGCCCCGGCTGACCGCCGGGACGGCTCAGCGTGGCTGTTGGCCGCGCTCCTGGCGGCGGCGGTCGCGCCGCGCCGCCGATTCCGCTGCCGCCAGCGCGTCGGCCTCGGCCACCGTCGGGGCCGTTCCGCCGAGGTGCGCCGGCAGCCACCAGCGGTCCGCCGCGCCGGCCGGCTGCTGCGGGTAGTCGCGCTGGGCATGGTCCACCAGCGCCTCGATCGCGGTCATCAGTCGCTTGGTGACCTCGCCAGCGTCTTCGCCGGCGACGTACGGGATCGGCGACCCGAAGTCGACGGTGACGACGACGTTGCGCTGGAGGTTGCGCGGACGGCCCTTGGTCAGCAGCCGCTGGCTGCCCCACACCGCCCCGGGGATCAGCGGGACGCCGGCGGCCATCGCCATGCGCGCCGCCCCCGACTTGCCGGCCGCCGGGACGAACGACCGGCTGATCGTGGCCTCGGGGAACATGCCGATCAGCTCCCCGCGGCGCAGCGCCTCCACGGCGTGGTCCAGCGCGTCCTGCGCGCGGCCGAACCGGTCGACGGGGATGTGCTTCATCCCGCGCATCAGCGCCCCGACCACCGGCTTGTCGAAGATCTCCTGCTTGGCGAGGAACCGCAGCATGCGGCCGCGCTCGTGCGCGCCGAAGCCGACGAACGTGAAGTCGAGGTAACCGATGTGGTTCGTGGCGACGACGGCGGCGCCGCTCGCGGGCAGGTGCTCGGCGCCGGTGACGCGGACCTGCCAGCCCAACATCTTGTAGGCGGCGATGACGGCGCCGATGACCGGCGAGTACACGGGTTCCATGACCACCTCGCGGCGCGACGACCAGAGCCGCGACAGCCTAGCGGGGGGCGCCAACCCCGGGCCTTGTCAGCGACGGCACCAAAAGCGCAACACCGCTGACAAGGCCCCGGGTTGGACGGGGCGCGGCGGGCGCGGGGACAATGGGGCGCCGCCGGGACGCCACCAGCCGGCGGCGAGGAGACCGTGATGTCGTCAGCCCCACGCCCCAAGGACCGCCCCTGGCTGATGCGCACGTACTCGGGGCACTCGTCGGCGGCGGCGTCCAACGCGCTGTACCGGACGAACCTCGCGCGCGGCCAGACCGGGCTGTCCGTCGCGTTCGACCTGCCGACACAGACGGGCTACGACGCCGACCACGTCCTCGCCCGCGGCGAGGTCGGCAAGGTCGGTGTGCCGGTGTGCTCGATCGACGACATGCGCGCGCTGTTCGACGGCATCCCGCTCGCCGAGATGAACACGTCGATGACGATCAACGCGACGGCGCCGTGGCTGCTCGCGCTGTACGTCGCCGTCGCCGAGGAGCAGGGCGCCGACTCGGCGGCGCTGGCCGGCACGACGCAGAACGACATCCTCAAGGAGTACCTGTCGCGCGGCACCTACGTGTTCCCGCCGGCGCCGAGCCTGCGCCTGACCGCTGACCTCGTCGTCTACACCGTGCGCGAGATCCCCCGCTGGAACCCGGTCAACGTGTGCAGCTACCACCTGCAGGAGGTGGGCGCGACGCCGGTGCAGGAGGTGGCGTTCGCGCTGGCGAACGCGACCGCGATCCTCGACGAGGTGCGCGCCGCCGGGCAGGTCGACGCCGCCGAGTTCGCCCGCGTCGTCGGGCGCATCAGCTTCTTCTGCAACGCGGGAATCCGCTTCGTCGAGGAGATCGCGAAGCTGCGGGCGTTCGCCGCGCTGTGGGACGAGGTGTGCCGCGACCGCTACGGCGTCGAGGATCCGAAGCTGCGCCGCTTCCGCTACGGGGTCCAGGTCAACAGCCTCGGGCTGACCGAGGCGCAGCCCGAGAACAACATCGCGCGGATCCTGCTCGAGATGCTGGCGGTGACGCTCAGCCGCGACGCCCGCGCCCGCGCGGTGCAGCTGCCGGCATGGAACGAGGCGCTGGGCCTGCCGCGCCCCGAGGACCAGCAGCTGAGCCTGCGGATGCAGCAGATCCTGGCCTACGAGACGGACCTGCTCGAGTACGGCGACCTGTTCGACGGCAGCCGCGTCATGGCCGAGCTCAGCGGCGACATCGCGGCCGGGGCACGCCGGGAGTACCAGCGCGTGCTCGACCTCGGCGGCGCCGTGGCGGCGGTCGAGTACATGAAGGCCGAGCTCGTCCGTGCCAACGCCGCGCGGCTGCGCCGCATCGAGGACGGCGAGCAGACCGTCGTCGGGGTGAACCGCTTCACCGGGAGCGGACCGTCGCCGCTGGCCGGCGCTGGCGAGGGCGGCTTTCTCACCATCGACCCGGCCACCGAGGCGGCGCAGGTCCAGCGGCTCGCAGCGTTCCGCGACCGCCGCGACGAGCGCGCGGTCACCGCGGCGCTGGGCGAGCTGCGCGACGCGGCCGCCGCGGGGCGCAACGTGATGCCGGCGTCGATCGCCGCCGCCCGCGCCGGCGCGACGACCGGCGAGTGGACCGACACGCTGCGCGCCGTGTTCGGCGAGTACCGCGGCCCGACGGGGGTGCTCGCCGCCGCCGGCGGCTCCGACGGCGCGGGGCTGGCCACGGCGCGCCGCCACGTCGCCGCGGCGGCGGCGGCGGTGGGGCGGCCGGGGTCGTTGCGCGTCGCCAAGCCGGGGCGCGACGGCGCCTCCGCCGGCGCCGAGCGGGGGGCGGTGCGCGCGCGCGGCGCCGGGGTCGGGGTCGGCTACGGGGGCATCCGCTTCACGCCGGCGCAGATCGTGCGCGCCGCCGTCGAGGAGGACGTCCACGTCGTCGGCCTGTCGGTGCTGTCCGGCTCGCACGCCGCGCTGGTCCCCGAGGTGGTCAACGGCCTGCGCGCCGAGGGGCTCGACATTCCGGTCGTCGTCGGCGGGATCATCCCGGCGCCCGACGCCGCGGCGCTGCGCGCGGCGGGCGTCGCCGCGGTCTACACGCCCAAGGACTACGAGCTCACCCGCCTGGTCGGCGAGATCGCGGATCTCGTCGCGAAGCGCCACGCCACCGTGTGAGCGGCTGGGCCCGCGACTCGCGGTCAGCTCACCGGGTAGTCGTTGCGGCGCAACGTGTCGACGACGCTGCGGATGTGCTCCGGTCCGCGGGTCTCCAGCTCCAGCGCCACCTCGACCTCCTGCACGCCGAGGCGCGTGCCCAGCCGGTGGTGCTCGACGGCGACGATGTTCGCGCCGGCGTCGGCGAGCACCGCGAGCAGGCACGACAGCGCGCCCGGCTGGTCCGCCAGGCGGGTCCGAAGCATGAGGTAGCGCCCCTCTTCGAACATCCCCGACTGGATGATGCGCACGAGCAGCAACGGGTCGACGTTGCCGCCCCCGAGCACGACGACCACGGGCTCGACCAGCGTCGGGTGGCCTTCGAGGACGGCCGCCAGACCGGCCGCGCCGGACGGCTCGACGACCTGCTTCGCGCGCTCGACGAGCAGCAGCACCGCGCGGGCGATCGCCTCCTCGCTGACGGTGACGACCTCGTCGACGTACGCCTGGACGTGCGCGAGAGTCAGCTCGCCTGGGGTTTTGACCGCGATGCCGTCGGCGATCGTGGCCATCGTCTCCAGCGTCCGCGGGCGGCCCGCCGCCAGCGACGCGGGGAACGCCGCGGCGCCGGCCGCCTCAACCCCGACGACGCGGATCTCGGGACGACGGCTCTTGACCGCCGCCGCGATGCCGGCGATGAGCCCGCCGCCGCCGATCGGCACGACGACGGTGCCGGCGTCGGGCACGTCGGCGAGGATCTCCAGCCCGAGCGTCCCCTGCCCGGCGATGATGTCGCGGTGGTCGAACGGGTGCACGAACACCGCGCCGTGCTCGGCGGTCCACTCCTGCGCCGCGGCGAACGCGTCGTCGAAGCTGTCGCCGGTGAGCACCACGTCGGCGCCGTAGCCGCGGGTCGCCTCCACCTTGGGCAGTGGGGCGCCGGCGGGCATGAACACCGTCGCCCGGACGTCGAGCAGCTGCGCCGACAGCGCGACGCCCTGGGCGTGGTTGCCGGCGGAGGCGCACGACACGCCGCACGCCCGCTCCGCCGGCGTGAGCTGCGCGATGCGGTTGTAGGCGCCGCGGATCTTGAACGACCCGGTGCGCTGGAGGTGCTCGCACTTGAGCAGCGTGCGCATCCCCGCCAGCCGCGACAGCGCGCGTGACGGCTCCAGCGGGGTGTGCTGCGCGACGCCGACGAGGCGCTGTGCTGCCGCGACGACGTCGTCGACGCTGATGAGGTCGCTGCCCACCGTGCGATCCTAGGGACATGGACGCCGCCAACGAGCGCACCCTGTCGGGCCGGGCGCTCGTCGTCGCGTCGCTGCTCGTCGTCGCGGGCATCGTCGGGGCCGGCGTGGTGCTCGGCCCGGGGCTGCGTGAGGACGTCCTGCAGGAGACCGGGCCGCGGACGCTGCGGGAGCCGATCGCGACGGGGACCGTGGCGGGCGCGACCTGGGAGGCGGTCGCGCGCTTCGACGGGGAGGCCAACTGCGTCGAGCTGCGGCTGGACGCCGAGGTGCTCGACCGCGCCTGCGACGCGGGCGCCCCGCCGTTCGCCACGACCCTGCTGCCCGAC
>JAUJMS010000032.1:0-10552 GCA_030446745.1 Egibacteraceae bacterium
GGCGCCGCGGAGCTCGCCGGCGGCGACGCCCCGCTCCGCCGCCCCGCGGCCGCCGGCGCGGTCGGCAACGTCACGCCGCACCAGCGCGCGTCCCGGCCGGCCGCCCTCGCCGCGGTCGTTGCAGCGCGCGCCGCGGGCGAGCGCACACCGCTGTTTCTCACCACCGCGAAGGAGACGCGCTACGCGTGGTACGCGCGGTTGCCCGGGGCGGCCGAGCATCCGTGGGCGGGCGTCGTGCGCGGCGAGGCGCCCGGCGACCTCGCGGTGGACACGGCGGTGGCGCTCGCCGACACCGCGACGGCGACGTGGCCGCGGTTCGCGTCGACGGCACACAAGGACGCCCGCGCCCCACAGAACCTGCACCCGATCGCGGGGCTGGAACGCGCGTTGCGCCACTACCTCGGCGACGCGACGGTGCTGTACCGCAGCCTGCGGCGGGCGGCCGCCGCGTGATCCCGCCCGCCGCGGACCATCCGCCCACTCCCGATGACGCCGAGGCGATCGAGCAGCGGGTGCTCGCCGCCGTCGACGCGCTCGGCGTCGCCTACGAGGTCGTGCGCATCGACCCGGCGTTCTCGGCCACCGCCGCGTTCTGCGAGCGGTACGGCCACCCGCCGGAGGCGACCGGCAACTGCATCGTCGTCGTCGCCAAGAGCGATCCGCCGCGCTACGCCGCCTGCGTCGTGCAGGCGACCCAACGCCTCGACGTCAACGGCACCGTCCGGCGCCTGCTCGGCGTGCGCAAGGCCTCGTTCGCGCCGGCGAACGCGACGGTCGCCTTGACCGGGATGCTCCCCGACGGCGTCACGCCCTTCGGCCTGCCCGACGACCTGCCGCTGTACGTCGACGCCGGCGTCATGGCGCACGATCGGGTCATCGTGGGGGGCGGCAGCCGCTCACTGAAGCTGCTGGTGGTCACCGACGCCTTCCGGCGCATGCCCGCCGCCACCGTAGTCGACGGGCTCGCCCGGGCATGACCGGCGCTCGCCGTGCGCCCGTCGGTGGTGCGCCGCGGGTTTGCTGCCGAGTTTCCGCCCGAGCGGGCGGAAGATCGACAGCGAGCAGGGCGCGCTCGCCAGGCCGGTCGTCCTGCCGACCGCAGCGACGTAGCCTGGACATCACGTCGAAGCGACCGCGCGGACCCCCGCGGCGGCAGATGAGGAGCAGTCGATGGAGTCGGTGAACCTGCTGCGCGCGGTGCTGGTCGGCGGCGCGGTCGTCGCCGCGATCGCCGCGGCGTTCGTCCAGCAGTGGGCGGTGACCGCGTTGTTCACCGCGGGCGTCATCGGCCACGCGCTGCTGTGGGTGTACCTGCACCGGGCGGCCGCGCCGCGCGGCGACGCGCCCCGCTGACGCTCCCAGCGTCGACCCGCCGCCGGGTCCGGCCGTGACCCTGCCGGTCGTGCCGCCGGTGGCGCCGATGCTCGCCCGTCTGGCGCACGAGCTGCCGACCGGCGACGACTACGTCTTCGAGCCGAAGTGGGACGGCTTCCGGTGCCTGGTCTTCCGCAACGGGGCAGAGGTCGACCTGCGAAGCCGCAACGGGCGGCCGATGGCGCGCTACTTCCCGGAGGTCGTCGACGGCGTGCTCGCGCTGGCGCCCCCCCGTGTCGTTCTCGACGGCGAGATACTCGCTGCGCGCCAGGCCCCGTCCGACGGCGTCGACGCCGCTGACCTGGAGCGAGGTCGAGGCCGCGGTCGACCATGCCGACCCCGCGGCGCTGACGTTCGAGGCCGGGACGGTCGTCGACCGTGTCGAGCGCCTCGGCGACCTGTTTGCTCGGGTGCTCGAGGTTCAGCAAACGCTGCCGGCATGAGCCACGGTGCGGTCGGCCGGTCGGTCATGCGCCTCCACCCGTCGCGCCCACTCGTGGGCGAGGCGGTGTTCTAGCGCAGTCTCGGCAGACAACTTCTATGGCGGACTAATTTCGCCGTGCGGCGGCGGGATCTCGTCAAGCGCATCGCGCAGGGGCAAGGATGAACCCCCCGGCCTACCGGGCCACTGTCGAACGCGACGGCCGGTTCTGGCTGGTTCGCGTTCCCGGCGTCGGTGTCACCCAGGCGCGTCACCTGCGTGAGGTCGACGCCATGGCACGCGACCTCGTCGCCGTCGTGACTGACGTTGAGCCCGACGTCGTCGAGCTCATGTGGCACGTCGTCCTACCCGAAGCGGTGCAGGCCCACCTCGAGCGCGCCTCGCGGCTGCGCAACGACGCCGCCGCAGCGCAGTTCCAAGCCGCGGTCGAGGTGCGCGCGGCGGCACGTGCGTTGGCCGACACCGGCCTGACCCTGCGCGACATCGGCCAGGCGCTGGGCGTCTCGTACCAACGGGCGCATCAGCTGGTGCGCGGTCCAGTCCCGTCCGAGCCGGGTTACCAACGTCGCGGTGGCACCGCGACGGTTGTGAGGTCGCGGGCGACGACGACGTCGGGGAACACCGTCCGGGCCTCGGCGAGGAACGCCGCGTCGTCGCCGTAGCGCTGCGAGAAGTGGCTGAGCACCAGGCGCCGCGCGCCCGCCTCGGCGGCGATGCGCGCCGCCTGGGCGGCGGTCAGGTGCTTGTACTCGCGGGCGAGCGCCGCGTCGCGCGACAGGTACGTCGCCTCGCACACGACGAGATCGGCGCCGGCGGCGAGCTCGAAGGCGGTGTCGCACAGCGCGGTGTCCATGACGAACGCGAAGGCCTGGCCGGGGCGCGGCACGCTGACCTCGGCGAGCGTCACACGCCGGCCGTCAACGACAACGTCGCCATCGCGCTGCACGCGCCCGGCGTCGGCGCCGGCGACGCCGAGCGCGGCGAGGCGGTCGGGCAGCATCCGCCGCCCGGGCGGCTCCTCCAGCCGCCACCCGAGCGTGCCGACGCGGTGGTCGAGCCGGCGGGCGCTCAACGAGAACGTCCGCGCGGTGGCGACGGTCCCGGCGTCGACCGGGTGGGGGCGCAGCTCCGTGGTCTCGTGGAAGGCGGCGGCGCCGCGCAGGCGCTGGAAGTACACCTCGCCGCTCGCCGGGAAGTAGACGTCGACGGGATGCGCGACGCGGTCCAGTGACAGCCGTTGGATGACGCCGGGCAGCCCGAGGCAGTGGTCGCCGTGGAAGTGCGTCACGCAGATGCGTGTGATCTTGGCCGCCGACCGCCCGGCGAACGCGAGCTGGCGCTGCGTGCCCTCGCCGGGGTCGAACAGCACCACCTCGTCGTCCCAGCGCAGCAGGTAGCCGTTGTGGTTGCGCTCGCGCGTCGGCGCCTGCGCCGCGGTGCCGAGGATCACGAGCTCACGCTGGGACATCGGGTTGCTCCCGTCCCCGCCAACCGCCGAGTCGCGGCGTACAGATCGCACCGATGCTGTACCTGCACAGCGCTGGCGGCGGCAGGCAGCTGGACCGCACGGTACGGTCGCGTTGCCCAACCCGACGTCTGGAGACGCCATGCTGTTCGGCCGCACGAAGACTCAGATGGTGGCGCCGGACGCCGCCCTGCCGGGCCGCGACACGCCACTGCCGGTCCCGTCCACTCACGCGGTCAACGGCCGGCCACTCGCGCCGCCGTTCCCGGAGGGAACGGCACAGGCGATCTTCGGCATGGGGTGCTTCTGGGGCGCGGAGCGGGTGTTCTGGCGCCTCGACGGCGTGTGGACCACGGCCGTCGGGTACGCCGGCGGGTACACGCCGAACCCGACCTACGAGGAGGTCTGCTCGGCGCGCACCGGCCACGCCGAGGTCGTCTTCGTGGTGTTCGACCCGGCCGTCGTCTCCTACGACGAGCTGCTGCGCGTGTTCTGGGAGTCGCACGACCCGACGCAGAGGATGCGCCAGGGCAACGACGTCGGCACTCAGTACCGCTCGGCGGTCTACGTCACCGACGACGCCCAGCGCGCGGCGGCGGAGGCGTCGCGCGACCGCTACCAGGGAGTGCTCGACCGGGCCGGTTACGGAAAGATCACCACCGAGATCACCGTCGCCGGCCCGTTCTTCTACGCCGAGGGCTACCACCAGCAGTACCTGGCGAAGAACCCGAACGGCTACTGCGGCATCGGCGGGACCGGCGTGGCGTGCCCGACCGGGGTCGCCGCCGCCGACTGAGCCTGGCGCAGCGACCACCGTGCGGCGGCGGTGTGCGCGACGAGCAGCGCCGCGGGCACCAGACCCGCCGTGACGGCGACGTTGACCGCGAAGTGGAAGCCGACCAGGCCGACCCGGCCGCCGAGCAGCCCGGGCGCGGTCGCCACCCCGGACGTCAGGTGCTGCGCCACCTTCACGACGTGCTCGACGACGTGGTAGCCCTGCAAGGCGAGCGCCGCGAACAGCCACCCCGCGACGACGGTGCGCTGTCCGACGGGGACCACGACACGCCCCAGGGCTGCGGCGGTCACGACGAGTCCGGCGAACACGACGGTGTTGAAGCCGAGGTGCAGCCACTCGCCGTCGACGGCGGCGCCGAGCAGTCCCGCGCGGTGCGCCGCGTCGGCGACGCTGACCTGCCACACCTGCACGGTGTGCTCGAACAGGTGGAAGCCCTGCACGGCCGTCACGGCCGCGACTGCGTACGCCGCGCTCGCGGCGCCCGCCCTGAGCCGGCGGCGGGCCGCCCAGCGCCGGGCCACCGGCGCGACCAGCACGCGAAGGATGGCGAGCACCGCCAGGGCTGCAGCGGTGACCGGCACGACGCCGAGTGCGCCCCGCCATCCCGGCGCCCACACCGACAGCGGGAAGCGGTCGGTGACGACCGACCCGTGGTACACGCCGACGGGTTCGTCGGCGGCGACGTCGATGTCGTTGCCGACGCTGCGCAGGGTGGCGTAGTACCACGCGACGATGGCCTGCCCCGAGCGGCTGCGGACGCCGCTGCCGTCACCGGTGACGCCGCGCACGACGTTGTCGCGCACCTCGCAGTGCGACATGTCGCCGCAGTACACCCCCGCCCCGGTCACGTCGCGCACGGTGTTGCCGGCGACGAGGCCCTCGCTCATCTCGGTGACGGCGATCGCGCGGTTCGTCGTGGCGGTCACCGCGTTGCCGCGCAGCTCGACGCGGCTGACATGGGCCACCAGGCCCTCCGCCGCGCCGGCGACGCGGCAGCCGGCGACCACCGTGCGCCCGAGACCGGCGCTGTTGCGCACCTCGATCGCCTGGCTGTAGCGGTCGGGCATGCCGGTGACCGCGCAGCCGCGGATCGTCGCGGTGCCCTCCACCACCTCGATCCCGTGCTGTTGCGCCCCGTCGACGCTGACGCCGTCGAGCACCACGCCGCGCGCCCCCGCGACCGTGACGCCGTTCTCGCCTCCGCGGACCACCACGTGTTCCAGGCGCGCGCCGTCGGCACGGACGACCACGCCGCCGTCGACGACCGCGCCCGGCAGCGCGCGTACGGTCGCGGGCGTCGCGAGGGTGAACGCCGGGTGACGTCCCGGCGCGAGTTCGAGGACCGCACCCGGATGCGCCGCCGCCAGCGCCGCGACCGGTGTCCCAGGCGCGACCCGCACGGTCGCCGGCGGGCGCACTGCCACGACGGCGACGATGGCGGCGGTGGCGACCGCCAGCGCCGCGGCCAGGACGAGCAGCGCACCCCGCGCGGCGCTCACTTGACCGAACCCGCGAGCAGTCCCTGGACGAAGTAGCGCTGGAAGGCGAAGAAGACGATGAGCGGGACGATCATCGACAGGAACGCTCCGGGGGCGATGACGTCGATGCTCGACCCGAACTGGCGGGTCTGCTGCAGGATCGTCACGGTCAGCGGCTTGGTGTCGGTGCCGGCGAAGACCAGCCCGACGAGCAGGTCGTTCCAGACCCACAAGAACTGAAAGATGCCCAGCGACGCGATGGCGGGCAGCCCGAGCGGCAGCACGACGCGGAAGAAGACGGTCGCCTCGCCGGCGCCGTCGACCCGGGCGGCCTCCATCAGTTCCTTGGGCAGGCCGATGAAGAAGTTGCGCATGAGAAAGATCGCGAACGGCAGGCCGAAGGCAACGTGGAACAGGATCACGCCCGGCAGCGTCCGGAACAGCCCGAGGAACCCGAACAGCTGCGCGATCGGGATCAGCGCCACCTGCAGCGGCACGACGAGCAGCGCGACGACGAGCAGGAACAGCGCGTTGCGGCCGCGGAAGCGGCCCCACGCGAAGGCGTAGGCGGCCAGCGAGGCGATGAAGGTGACGAGCACCGCCGACGGGATCGTGATGAGCACGGTGTTGAAGAACGACCCCACGATCGCCGGGTTGTCGAGGATCTTCAGGTACGGCTCCAGGGTCAGCTGTGCGGGCTCGGTGAACACCCTCCACCAGCCGCTGTCACCGTTGGCGGCGGCGGTCCGGAACGACGACACCAACAGCCCGAACGTCGGCAGCAGCCACAGCAGCCCCACGAAGACGAGAAACAGCGCCACCGGCCCGCGCGTGACGGCCCGCACGACGCGCTGGGCCACACCCTCGCGGCGCAGCGCCGGCTGGTCGGGGTAGGCGACGGCCATGTCGGTCCCTACTGCTCGGCGAGGAAGCGCTTGATGTTGAACGCCATGGCGGGCAGGACGAGCAGGAACAGCAGGATCGCCAGCGCGCTGCCCAGCCCCTGGTCGCGCGCTCCGCCGAACGACACGCGGTACATCTCCAGGGCGACGACGTTGGCGGTGTCCTGCACCGACCCGGGCGCGAGCACGAGCACGAGGTCGAAGATCTTCAGCACGTTGATCATCAACGTGACGAGCACGACGAGCAGCACCGGCGCGAGCAGCGGCACGGTGATGCGCCGGAACACCTGCCACTCGGAGGCGCCGTCGACCCGCGCCGCCTCGAGCACCTCGCGGGGGATGGACGCCAGGCCAGCGCCGATGACGACCATCGCGAAGCCCGCCCACATCCACACGAAGGCGGTGATGATGGCCGGGGTGACCAGCGCCGGGCCGAGCCACGTCACGCCGCCGAACGGTTCCCGGAACGCCCCTGGCGTCAGGCGCAGCGCGTAGGGTCCGCCGCTCATGCCCTCGACGGCGAAGGCACCGTCCGCACCGGACGTCGCCGACGCCGCGACCGTGCCGTCGGGCCCCACCGCCTCGACCGTGACGCCAGGCAGTCCCTGCTCGCTCGGGTCGACGGCGCCGGCCTGTCCGCCACCACCGCGGGTGAAGTCCAGCCACACCGTGCCGGTGATGGCGTCGGCTGCCGTGGGCGGCGCGGCCACCGCCTCCTGCGCGTCGTCGGGCACCAGCGCCGCCGGGATGCGCACGAGTCCCAGCGCGGCCGTGTCGCCCGGCTGGAACGTCGCCTCGGTCGCGAAGCCGCCGTCGGGCGTGGCGGTCAGCGCGTCGCCCGACGGCTGCGCCCCCGGATAGCGCCCCGGCTCGCGGAACACGTCGCTGACCAGCGACACGGCCGCGTTGGCCAGGCCCCGCTCCGGCGTGTCCTCGAACACGAGCCGGAAGATGACGCCGGAGGCGAGAAACGAGATCGCCATCGGCATGAACACGGTGACCTTGAAGGCGGTGGACCAGCGGACGCGCTCGGACAGCACCGCGAAGATCAGCCCGAGGGCCGTGACGATGCTCGGTGCGAACACGACCCAGATGACGTTGTTCTGCAGCGCTTGCAGCGTGCGCGGCGACGTGAACATCTCCTGGTAGTTGGCCAGGCCCACGAACGTGTCGCCGTTGGCGTCGTACAGGCTGCGCACGACGGTGAACACGATCGGGTAGACGACGACCGCGCCGAGCAACAGCAGCGCCGGGAGCAAGAACCCAACCGTGACGAGCGCGTCACGGCCGAACCGGGGCCGGCGCGGGCCGGCGGTCGCCTCGGCCGGCGCGGCCGGCCCGGCCGTGGCCACCGCGGGGCGGCCGACCGAGGTCTCTGCCACCGCTGAGGACTCCGCCGCCGCGTCCGCCGCCCTACTTGAAGGCCTTGCTCGCCGCCTGTTCCATCTTCTCGGTGATCGCGTCGATGTCGTCGGGGTTGCGCAGGAAGTCCTGGAACAGCTGGAACAGTCCCTGGCCCGGCGTGCCGCCGAAGGCGGCGGGCTGCAGGTCGGACAGGTCGAAGCGGAAGATCTCGGCCGTGGTCAGCGCCTCCGCCGAGCGGGCGGAGATCTCGTCGGGGTAGGCGCTGGCGTCGACGTTCTTGTTCGGCGAGGTGTAGCCGCCGCGGCCGGCCCACACGGCGGCCGCCTCGGGTGTGGCGAGGTAGCGCAGCAGCGCCTGCCCGCCGGGGCTGTCCTTGAGCAGCACCGCGACGTCACCGGCGCCGACGACGGCGGACGGTGAACCGTCGATCGCGGGGAACTCGAAGAAGTCGGCGTCGGTTCCCAGCTCGGCCTCGGTCTCGCCGCTGATGACGCCGGCGACGAAGTCGCCTTCGTAGACGATGGCGGCGTCGTTGGGGTCGCCGTAGACCTGCGTCACCGAGGTCGGGAAGTCGGTCTGCAGCGCGCCGCTCGCTCCGCCGGCGATCCAGTCCTCCTCGCCGAACACCTCCGCCAGGCGCTCGAGCGCCGTCTTGACGCTGTCGTCGGTCCACGGAATCTCGTGGGCAATGAGCTTGTCGTACTGCTCGGCACCCGCGGTGCGCAGGTAGACGTTCTCGAACCAGTCGGTCAGCGTCCAGCCGTCGGCACCGCCGACCGAGAACGGCGTGACGCCGGACGCGAGCAGGGTCTCGGCGTTGGACTGCAGCTCCTCCCACGTCGCGGGCGGCGTGACGCCGGCGTCGGTGAAGCTCGCCGTGTTGAACCACATCGTCGACTTGTTCGCGGCCTTGAACCACAGGCCGTACAGCTCGCCGTCGACACTGCCGAGCTCGCGCCACACCGGGGCGTAGTTCTCGTCGACCAGGGACCCGACCACGTCCTCGATCGGCTGGAGCGCGTCCTGTTCCGCGAGGTCGGCGAGCAACCCAGGCTGCGGCAGGATCGCCACGTCGGGTGGCTCGCCGCCCTCGATGCGCGTACCGAGCACCGCAGCGACGTCGTCGCCGGTCGACGTGAAGGTCACGTCGGCGCCGGTCTGCTCCTCGAACTGCGCGAGGACCGCCTCGAAGCTCTCCTGCTCGGCGCCGGTCCACACCGCAGCCGCCTCGATGGTCTGACCGCTGAGGTCCTCGCCGGTCGCGCCGGCCGCCGGTTCGCTGCCCGTCGCCGCGGGATCGCTCGCGTCGGCGGTCGTGTCGGTGCCACCACCAGCACAGGCCGCTGCAAGCAGGGACAGGGCGACGAAGAGGACGGCCCAAACGGAACGCAGGCGCATGACAGGCTCCTTGGTGACGGCGGCAGTGGGACTCTATCGGAGGGGCGGTACCTCAACGCAGGGCATGACCGGACTCCAAGTCGAAGAAGTTGAGGTACTCGCCGCGAAAGGCGATGTCGATGTCCTCGCCCGGACGTGGCGGCGTGCCGGGGTCGAACCGCGCGGTGAACTGCTGGGTCCCGCGGCGGGCGGAGGACTCGAGTGCTGCGATCGCGTCGTCGTTGTCGACGGCCTCACGCATGTCCTGGCTGACGACCGGCGCCGCGTCGACGTCGAAGTGCACGAGGATCTCCGAGCCGAGCGCCTCGACCAGGCTGACCCGCGCACGGAAGCGCTGGTGTTCGGGCACGGCGCCGTCCGGTCGGAAGAAGTGTTCGGGGCGCATCCCCACCGCGACCGTGCGCCCGATCGCCCCCCGCGCCGTGGGGTAGCGGTCCATGGCGGCGTCGGGCACCTCGAGCGAGACCGGACCGAGCCGGACGACGATGCGCCCGTCGTCGCGTTCCAGCGAGCCCTGGGCGATGTTCATCGCGGGTGAGCCGATGAAGCCGGCGACGAACAGGTTCACGGGGTTGTCGTAGAGCTCTTGGGGCGGGGCGACCTGCTGCAGCACGCCGCGCTTGAGCACCGCGACCCGGTCGCCCATCGTCATGGCCTCGATCTGGTCGTGCGTGACGTAGAGGGTGGTCACACCCAGGCGGCTTTGCAGCTGCGCGATCTCGGCGCGCATCTGCACGCGCAGCTTCGCGTCGAGGTTCGACAGCGGTTCGTCCATCAGGAACGCGGCCGGCTCCCGCACGATGGCACGCCCCATCGCGACGCGCTGGCGCTGCCCGCCCGACAGCGCCTTCGGTTTGCGCTCCAGGTACTCGGTCAACCCGAGGATGTCGGCCGCCTCGCGGACCCGGCGGCGGATCTCGTCCTTGGGGACCTTCGCGAGCTTCAGCGCGAAGCCCATGTTGTCCGCGACGCTCATGTGCGGGTACAGCGCGTAGCTCTGGAACACCATCGCGATGTCGCGTTGCTTTGGTGACAGGTCGTTGACCACCCGGTCGCCGATGCGCATGGTGCCGTCGGAGATGTCCTCGAGTCCCGCCACCATCCGCAGCGCCGTGGATTTCCCGCAGCCCGACGGTCCGACGAGGATGAGGAACTCGCCGTCGCGGACGTCGAGGTCGAGGTCGCGCACCGCCTCGGTCCCGTCCGGGTAACGCTTGGTGACTCCGTCGAACTCGAGCTTCGCCATGTCGGTCCTGCCGTCGGCGCGCGAAGGCACTACTCGACCCCAGCCGCGCCGCCCGCGGCCAGGGCCCACACGATCGGCCGCCCGAG
>JAUJMS010000032.1:10562-13993 GCA_030446745.1 Egibacteraceae bacterium
GCGCGCATCTACCTCCGCGGTGCCCGGTCGCGCAAGGGGTGTGCGTGCGGTGCGGGTAGCGTGCCCGCGGGGGGGTGGGGGGCGGGGGGGGGTGGTGGGGGGGCCGGGGGGGGGGGCGGGGTTGCACCCGGTCCGCGACCGCATCGCCGCCCTCGGCGACTTCTTGGGTGGTGAGCTCGCCGCTGGTCGTTCGTTCCTGCCGGCGCCGGACCGGGTGCTCGCCGCGTTCGCCCGGCCCTTCGACGACGTGCGCGTCCTGCTCGTCGGCCAGGACCCCTACCCCACCCCGGGCCACCCGGTCGGCCTGTGCTTCAGCGTCGCGCCCGAGGTGCGCGCGCTGCCGCCGAGCCTGCGCAACATCTTCCGCGAGCTGTGCGACGACGTCGGCGCGGCCCCGCCCCGTTCCGGCGACCTGACCCCGTGGGCCGACCAGGGCGTGCTGCTGCTCAACCGTGTGCTGACGGTGCGTCCCGGGGCGCCGGCGTCGCATCGCGGCAAGGGCTGGGAGGCGGTGACCGAGCAGGCGATCCGCGCGCTCGTCGCCCGCAACCGGCCGCTGGTGGCGGTGCTGTGGGGCAGCGACGCCCGCACGCTGCGCCCGCTGCTGACCGGCGTGCCGACCGTCGAGAGCCCGCACCCCAGCCCGCTGTCGGCCGACCGCGGGTTCTTCGGGTCGCGCCCGTTCAGCCGCACCAACGCGCTGCTCGCCGGTCTTGGCGCGCCGCCCGTCGACTGGCGGCTGCCGTAGGCTGCCTGCCGATGCGGTTGACAGCCGAGGAGGCGCGCGTGCTGGGCGCGCTGGTCGAGAAGGCGCTCGCGACGCCGCAGCACTATCCCCTGACGCTCAACGCCGCGGTCGCCGCCTGCAACCAGACGACCAACCGCGACCCGGTCGTCGCGTACGACGCCCGCACGGTGCAGCGCGCGCTCGCACGCCTGCGCGACGCCGGGCTCGTGCGCTACGTCCACCGTCCCGGCGAGCGGTCGACCAAACACGAGCACCGCGCCGGCGAGGTGCTGGGCGTGGGTCGCCAGGAGCTCGCGTTGCTGTGCGTCCTGCTGCTGCGCGGCCCGCAGACGCCCGGCGAGCTGCGCGCCCGCAGCGAACGCCTCGCGGCGTTCGACGGCCTCGACGCGGTCGAGGCGACGCTCGAGCGGCTCGCGACGCGCCCGGACGACCCGCTCGTCGTGCGGCTGGAGCGCGCAGCCGGGCAGAAGGAGGTGCGCTACGCGACGCTGCTGACCGCCTACGACGGTGGGACGCCGGCGGCCGCTGCGGTGCCGCGCGCCGCGGCGCCTCCCGCGGGAGACGCGGAGGCGGGCACCCACGTCGGTGCGGCGGTGTCTGTCGCTGACGACGTTGCCGCGCTGCGCCGAGAGGTGGCGGCGCTGCGGGCGGAGGTCGCCGAGCTGCGCGCGGCCATGGCGCCGCGACAGCTTCCCGACGACGCCTGACCGGCAGCGCCTGCCTCAACCGGCGGCGGTCTCGGTGCGCAGCGCCGCCACGACGTCGTCGACGCGCCCCGTGCGGGCGTGCACGTCGCGCTGGCGCTGCGCCGAGGTCCCGTCGCGCAGCACGCGTTCGACCAGCGCCGTCACCGCGTCGAGGTCGCCCGCCTCGGCCAGCGCCGGACGGACCGTGTCAACCAGGCGCTCGACGAGTGTGGCCGCCGGCAGCGCGCGGACCGCGACGACGTCGAGCAGGTCGCCGGACACGCCGAAGCGCGCGGCGCGCCACTTGGCGGCGCGCAGCAGCTCGGGGCGCACGCGCGGCGCCGGCTCGCCACGCAGGGCCGCCCACTGCGCGGTGCGGGCGAGCGCGCGGCACAGCCCGGCCTGGAGCACCGCCTCGTCGATGGTGGTGCAGACGTCCGCGACGCGGAACTCGACGGTCGGCTGCTTGGCGGACAGCCGCACGTCCCAGTAGACCTGCCCGGCGTCGAGGATCGTCTCGGTGTCGACCAACGCCGCCACGACGGTGTCGTACTCGTCCGGCGAGGTGAACGTCTCGGGCACGTCGGCGGCGGGCCAGCGGCCCCACACCGTCGTGCGGTAGCTCGCGTAGCCGGTGTCGAAGCCGTCCCAGTACGGCGAGCTGGCCGACAGCGCGAGCAGGACCGCCAGCCACGGGCGGACGCGGTCGAGCACTTCGACCGCGAGCGCGCGGTCCGCGATGCCGACGTGGACGTGGCAGCCGCAGACGATCTGCTCGCGCACGACCTGCTGGTGCAGCTGCAGGATCCGGCCGTAGCGTGTCGACGGCGTCATTTCGGCGTCACGCCAGCTGCCCAACGGCGGGGTTCCTGCCGCCACGACCGCCAGGCCGCTGGCCTCGGCGGCGGCCACCACCGCGCCGCGCGACTCGACCAGCTGCGCGCGGACGGTGTCGAGGGTGTCGCACACCGCGGTGGCGGTCTCGACCATCGTCGCGCGGATCTCGCTGGAGAAGCTGCAGGCGTCGCGGTCGTCGAGCCGGTCGAGGATGCGCGCGGCACCGTTGGCCAGCCGGCCGGTTGCCGGGTCGACGACGGTGAACTCCTCCTCGACGCCGACCGTCAGCGGCGCGTCGCCGGTCACGCGGCCGCGACGGTGACCGGCATGCCGGCCGCAGGGGAGGCGAAGCGGGCGGCCGCGCTGCCGCCACGCAACAGCAGCTCGTAGAACGGGCGCTCGCTGCCGTCGCGGGTGCGCCACCCTGAGCTGCCCGGCGCGAAGGCGAGCGCCCCGTCGGGGACCTCGAACGTCCCGTCGCTGACCGTCGCGGTGGCGGTCACGTCGCCGATGGTCACGCGCACCGGGGTGCCGCTCGGCGCCGGGGCGTCGTGCCAGTTCGTCTTGAGGTTGCCGTACCCGTCGACCCACACGACGCTTCGCTCGGGCGGGGCGGGAATCCGCTCGCGCGGGATCGGCTCGCCCAGCGGTGGGTTACCCGCGACGACGGCGGCGACCGCGTCGGGGAAGATGTCGCGCGAGCGGAACTGCGACCCGGCCGCAGGCACGTCGAGCACCGCCACCGACAGCGCCTCGTCGCGCAGGAACGACAGGACGAAGCCGGCGAACGCCCCGACCACCGCGACGCCGCTCGGCAGCCGCGCGAGCGTCAGCGGCTCGCCGGCGTTGTCGGGACGAGGGTCGTCGGCGTCGGCGCGCGGCGCGACGTTGTGGAACACGACACGGCCCGGTGGGCCGGCGTTCAGCGCGAGCTGCGCGACGCAGAACCCAGCCGACACCGTGTCGAACGCCGGCACCGGCACCGCGACGACGGTGGCGTCCGGCAGCCGGTGCAGCAGACGCTGGGCGACCTCGGCGAAGGCGAGGTCACCCGGTCCGTAGTCGGCGACGATCGAGAGGAGCATGCCGCCGACAGGTACCCACTGGCGGCCCGATCTACCTCTCGCGTCGTTGGCGGGAGCCCCCCTCCCGGTGAAGCG
>JAUJMS010000033.1 GCA_030446745.1 Egibacteraceae bacterium
AACGTCGACATTTTCCTCCCAATGTTCGACGACGTTGCGGCCAGCGTCCATCCAGTCGCGCTTTCAACCACCAGCGACGAGGCGGAACTGGATCTCGCCGAGGAGGAACCGAATGCCGAAAGAGCGGAAACGTATAGCCGCGATTTCATCGTCGGAATACTGAAGGGGATGGACCCTTACGACTTCGAGCGTTTCGTCGCCGGGCTCTTGACCGCCATGGGATACCGCGCGACGGCCACCCAGTCGACCGGTGACGGCGGGGTCGACGTGATCGCCAGCAGGGACGCCTTGGCGATCGAGCCTCCAATCATCAAGGCGCAGTGCAAGCGCACCACAACTACTATCGGTGCGCCGGACGTACAGCGGCTCGCGGGACCGTTGGCGCACGGTGGAGGCGAGCTCGGGTTGTTCGTGACGCTGGGCGCCTACTCCGCGGAGGCGCGACATCTAGAAAGGACCCATCAGCATCTCCGGCTCATCAATGGCACGCAATTGGTCCAGTTGGTGCTCGATCACTTCGAGAAGCTCGACGCCGAATGGAAGGGGCGGCTCCCGTTGAGGCGCGTCTACGCAGTAGAGAGCAACGGTGATACGTGACGGGAGTGGCCACGCGCCGTCGTGGTCGCAGCGTCCGGCGCGTCGAGACGGTGGCGCCGACAGGTGTTTTGACCGAAGGTGAGGGACTCGCCTCGATCCGCAGCCATGTACTCATGGCCGCCTGGCGAGCCAACAGCGGCGCCCTCACGCCGCTTACCGGCTGTCGCCTGTCGTTCCCGGCCCGGTCGATTTCTCCCGCGGCCTGTGCAGCGTCTGAGCCGAGCCGTGGCACGGTCGCGCCTATGCTGCGCGACTCGCAAGCAGGGGGGCACATGGGATCCAACGCCGGCCTGAGCCGCGGTGACCGCGCCCCGGACATGGTGCTGCCGTCGGCGGACGGAACCCCGACACGGTTCTACGCCCACGCGGGCGGACGGCCGGCGCTGCTGGTGCTGGCCGACGACGACTCCGGGCCGGTGCTCCAGTCACTGGCCGACGCGCTGCGCGGGGTGGGCGACGACGAGCTGACCGTCCATGTCGTCGGACCGACGTCGCTGGCGCAGCTCGGACTGCCCTTCGGGTTCCTCCACGACACCGACGGCCGCGCCGCCGCCGCGTACAAGACCGCAGGCTCGCCCACCGCGTTCCTGCTCGACCGCAGCCTGCGGGTGCGCGCGTCGTTGCCGTTCGTCGACGGTGACGCCGTGGCCCGGGCCGCGGCACAGCTACGGCAAGAGGTCGCCTGGGATCCCGGCGCGCCGCGGGAGATCACGACACAAGCGCCAGTGCTCGTGGTCCCCGATGTCCTCGGTCCGCAACAGTGCGCTGAGCTGATCGAGGTCTGGCACCGCGAAGGTCACGAGGAAGCGGGTGTCGAGGCCTCCGCCGGCGGACGGCGCGGCGAACAGATCAGCAACGCGTTGAAGCGCCGCCGTGACCACATCGTCACGGACCCACAGCGCAGCCGCGAGATCGCCGCGGTGGTCGGCCGGCGCGTCATGCCCGAGCTCGCGCGCGCCTTCGTGTACCGCGCGACGCGGTTCGAGGGTTTCAAGATCGTCTGCTACGAGGCTTCCGACCGCGGGTTCTTCTCCGCGCACCGCGACAACCTCAGCCCCTCCACGGCGCACCGCCGCTTCGCCCTCACGCTGAACCTGTCCGACGACTACCAGGGCGGTCAACTGCGCTTCCCCGAGTACGGACCCGACCTGTACCGGCCTGCCGCGGGCGCGGCCTTGCTGTTCAGCTGTTCGCTGCTGCACGAGGTCCTCGACGTGACCGCCGGCCGGCGCTTCGTGCTGCTGTCGTTCCTGTTCGCCGACGACACACCGCACGCGGCGAAGCGGTAGTCACAGAAAGAGGAGTGCGTCGCGCGGCGGGCGTCAGCGAGCCGCGACGAGGTCGGGCGTCTCGGCCGCCTCGGCGACGTTGGTGAGCGATCGCCAGATCAGGGCCGTCGTGACGGCAGCGCCGGCGGCGGCGAACCAGAACGGGGCGAGGATGCCCCACCGTTGGGCGAGGACGCCGCCGAGGAGGCTGCCGAGCGCGAGCGCTCCGACCCCCCCGAGCATGTACACGCTGGTCACCCGGCCGAGCAGGACGTCGGGGACGGCGCGCTGGCGCACCGTCGCCGCGGTCGTTCCCCACACCGCGGCGTGGACGCCGAACGCCGCCATCACGGCGCCGGCGACGACGGGCGTTATCGTCAGTGCCAGCGCGAGATGGGTCAGCGTCTCGATGATCAACCCGACGCGCAGGAGGGTCGCGTACCCGAGGCGGCGCTCGAGCGGGCGGTAGACGGCGGCGCCGGCGAGCCCACCCAGCGCGCTCGCCGTCATGAGCAGCCCGAACCCCAGCGCGCTGAGCCCGAGGCGCTGGTAGGCGTAGAGCACCCAGACCGAGAACGCCGCGCCGAACGTGACGTTGAAGACGGTGACCATGATCGCCAGCGTCCGCACCGGCGCATGCCCCCACAGCCACCGCAGCCCCTCGACGACCTCCCGACGCAGCCGTCGGCTGCCCACCGGCGTCTCGGCCGGGCGGACCCCGATCCGTGCGATGAGCGCCGCCGCCGCGAGCAGGCAGACCGCGTTCAGCGCGAACGGCACCGCGACGCCAAGTCCGAACAGCAATGCCCCCAGCGGCGGGCCGGCGAGCTGGTTGGTCACGGTCCTCGTCGCGAACAGCCGCGAGTTGGCGAGCCCTAGCCCGTCGCGCGGGACGGTCACCGCGACCAGCACGCTGCTCGCGTTGTCCGCGAACGTCTCAGCGGTTCCGATGAGGAACATCGCGACGTAGATGACCGGCAGGTTCACCGCGTCCAGAGCGACGGCGACAGCGAGGGCACCCACGACGAGGCCGCGGACGGCGTCCACCGCTGCCATGAGCTTGCGCCGGTCCATCCGGTCGATGACCGCCCCGGCGACCACGCCGAACAGCAGCCACGGCAACCGCTGCAGGAACACGGCCATCGCCACGGCGAACGGCTCGCGCGTGATTGAGGCGACCAGCAGCGGACCCGCCGCCAGCAAGACGCCGTCGGCGAGGTTGGCCATCGACGACGACAGCCAGACGTAGCGGAAGTCCCGACCGAGCCGCTCCGGCAGCAGCGCTGCGACGATGCGCTGCACGATGGCCCTCCTTGGGCGCGTCAGTCGCCGATGCGCTCGGTCATCTTCGCGCGCAGGCCGAGGACGGCCTTGGTGTGCATCTGGCACACGCGCGACTCGGTCACGCCGAGCACCTGCCCGATCTGCGCGAGGGTCATGCCCTCGAAGTAGTACAGGACCAGGACCGTCTTCTCGCGCTCTGACATGCGGTTGATCGACTGGGCGAGGATCGCGCGCATCTCGACGTCCTCGTAGCTCGACTCGGGGTCGATCGCCTTGGGATCCTGAAGGGTGTCGACCAGCGACTGGCGGTCGCTGTCCTCGCCGGAGAACGACTCGTCGAGCGCCACGACCGACACCAGCGACACCTGCGTCAAAACGTTGCGCAGCTCCTTGATGCCCAAGCTCAGCTCGTCGGCGAGCTCCTGTTCCGTCGGGGTGCGCCGCAGGCGTAGCTCCAGCGTCGTAAGCGCCTTCTCGACGTCACGGGCTTTCGCGCGCACCGACCGAGGAATCCAGTCGATCGAGCGCAGCTCGTCGATGATCGCGCCTTTGATGCGCGCGATCGCGTACGTCTCGAACTTGAAGCCCTTGCTGAGGTCGAACTTCTCGATGGCGTCGATGAGCCCGAACATGCCGTAGGAGACCAGATCGGCGTGCTCGATCGTGGCGGGCAGGCCCACACTGACCCGACCAGCGACGTATTTCACCAGCGGCGAGTACTGCAGGATCAGCCGTTCGCGCGCCCCGGCGTCAGCGGTCGCTTTGTAGCGCTGCCACAGCTCGACGACCGCGGGGTCCTGGGAGACCTTGCCCTGCCCGACGCGCGAGGCCGACCGGGTGGCGCCGGTCTCGCTACGCGCTGGGGAAGAAGGCATCCGTGGACCTCATCAGGCTCGCGGATGAGCGGACTCGTAACTGCGCCGCAAGTGGTCCCGCGAGAGGTGAGTGTAGATTTGCGTCGTCGACAGGGCAACGTGGCCTAGTAGCTCCTGCACGCTGCGCAGGTCGGCGCCCCCCTCCAGCAGGTGCGTGGCGTAGCTGTGGCGCAGGGTGTGCGGCGTGACCCGCCCCAGCCCCGCCGCCGCGGCGGCGTGCGACACGACCGTCCGGGCCTCGTTCGCCGACATCCGTGCCCCGCGGGTCGACAGCAGGAGCGCCGGCGGCGGCGCGAGGTTGCGCCGCGCCAAGACCGGCCGCCCCGCGCTCAGCCAGCGTTCGACCGCGCGGCAGGCGGGTTCGCCGAGCGGGACGATGCGGTCCTTGTCGCCCTTGCCGTGCAGCCGGGCGGTCGCGCTGACGAGGTCCACGGCGTCGACGTCGAGGCCGACGACCTCGGCGACGCGCGCGCCGCTGGCGTAGAGCAGCTCGAGCACAGCGACGTCGCGCAACCCCCGCGGCGTGCCGGCGTCGAGCGCCGCAAGCAGCGCGTCGACCTGGTCGCGGCGCAGCGCCTTGGGCAGCCGCCGTTCCGGCTTGGGGGTGCCAAGATGCAGCGCCGGATTCCGCGCCACGACCCCGCGGCCGTGCAGCAACGCGAACAGCGCGCGCACCGCGGCGGTCTTGCGTGCGAGCGAAGCACGGGCGTACGCCTCGCCGGCCAGCGCGGCCAGCCAGCGCCGCAGCAGCAACGGCTCGACCTCGGCGGGGTCGACGACGCCGAAGTCGGCGCAGAACCCGGCGAACTGGCGCACGTCGGACAGGTAGGCGTCGACGCTACGGGCGGCGAGCATCCGCTCGTCGCGCAGGTGACTCGCGAAGCGGTCAACCGCCTGCGCCCATGCGTCGGGCAGCTGGGGCGCCACCCGCATCGCGTCCTCCTGGCCGTGGGCGACCGTGCCGCGCCACTGTCGCAGATCTGGGAGGTCGGTCAAGTGTTGTTGTCTACTGTGACGTTTGGGTCGTCCGGCGTTGCGCCTCGAGGCGTCGGCGGAACACCGCGATGAGCCCGCCGGCGAGGACCATCTCGGCCTGACGGGGCGACAGCCGGTGCCGCAGCACGTAGCGCTCGTCTTTCGTCGTGTTCGCCACGGTGACCGTGCGGTCGTCGCCGGTCAGGGCGGCGTGCACGCCCGACAGCGCGAGGACGTCGTCGCGGTTGATGCGCTCGTAGTCCCCCGGGTCGGCGAACTCCAGCGCGAGGATCCCGAAGTTCGCGAGGTTCTGCCAGTGGATGCGCGCGTAGCTGCGCGCGATCACGACGCGCAGGCCGAGGTAGCGCGGGGCGATGGCGGCGTGCTCGCGGCTGGACCCCTGGCCGTAGTTGTCGCCGCCGACGATCGCGTGACCCCCCGGGTGCGTCCGCTGCTTCGCGCGCGCGACGTAGGACTCGTCGACCTGGTAGTAGACGAACTCCGCGATCGCCGGGATGTTGGACCGGAACGGCAGCACCCGTTGGCCGGCCGGCATGATCTCGTCGGTGGAGACGTTGTCGCCGACCTTGAGCAGCACCGGCAGCTCGACCGCGTCGGGCAGCGGGTCGAAGTCCGGCAGCGACGAGATGTTGGGCCCCTTGACCAGCTCCTCTTTCACCGCCGCGTCGGGCGGTAGGGGCGCTTCGAGCATGTCCGCGTCGACGACCGGGTGCGCCGGCTCGGCGACGCGGGGATAGGCGATGCCCAAGCGCGCTTCGAGGTCGCGAGGGTCGGTGATGACGCCGGTCAGGGCTGACGCCGCGGCAGTCTCGGGCGACACGAGGTAGACCGCGTCCTCCTTGGTGCCCGACCGGCCGGGGAAGTTGCGCGGCGTCGTGCGCAGGCTCGGCCGCCCGGTCGCAGGGGCCTGGCCCATGCCGATGCAGCCGTTGCAGCCGGCCTGGTGCAGCCGCGCCCCGGCGCGCAGCAGCGGCATGAGCAGCCCGTCCGCAGTGAGGTTCTCGAGGACTTGGCGCGACGCCGGGTTGATGTCCAGCGACACGCCGTCGGCGGCGTGGCGGCCGCGCACGATCTCGGCGACGACGGCGATGTCGCGGTAGCCCGGGTTGGCCGACGACCCGACGTAGGACTGGTAGATCGGCGTGCCCGCGACCTCGCGGACCGGCACGACGTTGCCGGGGCTTGACGGCGTGGCGATCAGCGGCTCGAGCGACGACAGGTCGATCTCCTCTTCGACGTCGTAGCCGGCGCCGTCCTCGGCGACGATCTCGGTCCAGGCGTCGCCGCGGCCCTGCGCCTCCAGGAAGCGGCGCACCTCGCCGTCGGAGGGGAACACCGTCGTCGTGGCGCCCAACTCGGCACCCATGTTGGCGATGACGTGGCGGTCCATCGTGGACAGCGCGTCCACCCCGGGGCCGTAGTACTCGATGATGCGCCCGACGCCGCCTTTGACGTCGTGGCGGCGCAGCAGCTCGAGGATGACGTCTTTGGCGCTGACCCAGTCGGGCAGCGCCCCGGTCAGCCGCACCCCCCAGATGGCCGGCATCCGCAGGTACAGCGGCTCGCCCGCCATCGCCATGGCGACCTCCAGGCCGCCGACGCCGACGGCGAGCATCCCAAGCGACCCGGCGGCCGGCGTGTGGCTGTCGGAGCCGACCATCGTCTTGCCCGGAACGCCGAGCCGCTCCATGTGCACGGCGTGGCTGACGCCGTTGCCGGGCTTGGAGTACCAGATGCCGAAGCGGCGGCAGGCGCTGCGCAGGAACAGGTGGTCGTCGGGGTTGCGCTCGTCGGTCTGGAGCAGGTTGTGGTCGACGTACTGGGCGGACAGCTCGGTCTCGACCGTGTCCAGGCCCATCGCCTCGAGTTCGAGCATGACGAGCGTGCCGGTCGCGTCCTGGGTCAGCGTCTGATCGATGCGCAGCCCGATCTCGGCGCCCGGCGACATGTCGCCGGTGACGAGGTGCGAGGCAATCAGCTGCTGGGCGACGTTGCGGGGCATGGCGGGCCTTCCGGCGGCGGATGGCGGCAACCTACCGCCGGCGCCGCCTACCCGACGGCGTCGCTCAGCTCGGCCGCAGCCGCGCCGGATGCCGGCTCGACCGGCGGCGCCGCCACGGCCGTCGACCGCCGCGAGCGGCGGTCCAGCAGCAACCAGCCCGCCAACGCGGCGGCGAAGAAGACGACGCCGGACACCGCGAGACCCGCGCGCGCCCCGCCGGCGCCGCCGAGCCACGCGGCCGCCAGGATGCCGATGAGGTAGCTCGCGTCGAGCGTCGCCTCGGAGGCCCCCATCACCCTGCCGCGCACGGCGTCTGGCGTGCGTTCCTGCAGCAGCGACTCGTAGGCCACCGACCCGAGCGCGTTGCCGGCGCCGCCGAGGATCCACAGCAAGGCGACGGGCGCGACGCCCAGCGCGCGCGGCCGTGACGACCGCGACGCCGACGACGGCGATGCTCACGGCGAGCAGCCGCTCGCGTCGGACGCGCACGGCCAAGCGTCGGCGCCACGACCGAGCCGAGGACCATGCCGACGCCCCACGCTGTGCCGAGCACGCCGAGGGCGCTCGGCGCCGCGCCGAGGGTGTTGACCCCGAAGGTCGGTTCCAGCGGCGTGCGGATCGCGGACGCGAGCATGACCAGCGCAGTGACGACGAGCACGCTGCGCACGAGCGGCGTCACGACCGCGTAGCGCAAACCCTCGCGCAGCGCCGTCACCGGCGACATCGCCGCGGCCTGGACCGTCGCCGCCGGCACCCGCACCGAGGCGACGAGCAGCGCCGACACGCCGAACGACGCGGCGTTGAGCGCGAAGGCCGCGTCCAGCCCGCTGCGCGCGACGATCACCGCACCGAGGACGGGGCCGACCATGATCGCGAGGTGGAACGTCGCCGAGACGAGCGCGTTGGCGGCGACGATCCCGCTGCGCGGCACGAGGTTGGGCAGCGTGGCGCTGAAGCTCGGTTGGAACAGCGCGCCCATGACGCCCAACGTGACGGCGACGGCGCCGAGATGGACGGGCGCCGGGCTCGCCGACGAACAGCAGCGACACGACCGCCGCGGCGCGCACGACGTCGGCGGTGATCATGAGCGCGCGGCGTGGCAGCCGGTCGACCAGCGGCGCACCGAGCAGTCCGACCACCGCGGAGGGGCCGACCTGCAGGACCAGCAACGTGGCGAGCAGGCGGGTGCCAGCGTCGTCGATGACGCTGGTCGCGACCGCCAGGGCGAACACCCAGTCGCCGAGGTGAGACACCCCCTGCGCCGCCCACAGCCGCATGAAGTGGCGGTTGCCGCGCAGCTCGACGAACTGATGCAGCGATGGGGGCAGCGGCCGGGATCCGCACAGCCGCCACAGCCCCCAGATCGCGCCCGCGACCACGAGCACGTCGCCGATGCTGAACACGTTGGCCAGCGGCCACGACTCCGGCACAGCGAACACGTCGCCCAGGGCGGCAAGCCGCGGGTCGGCCAAGGCGATCGAGTTGCTGAACCCGCGTGGAGCCGCGACAAGGCCGGCGCGACCGAGCGCGTCGGCGGAGGCGGGCATGACGCCGCCGTTGGCGGCGATCGGCAAGACGTTGCACAGCCCGCCTAGACCGATGAGCACCAGGCCGGGAAGCCGGCGGTTGAGCACCACGAAGGCGCCCGACAGCGCGTAGGTGGCAAGGTGGAGCCCGCCCTGCAGCGGGCGCACCGCCGGGACCAGGCCGACCATGAGGCTCAGCTGGATCGCGGTCGACGCGACGAGCAGCGCCATGCCGCGCAGCCGTACGGCGGCGAGCCGCTCCAGCCGCCCGCCGAGCAGGAGAATCGCCGCCAGGCCGAGGGCCAGAGCGCTCAGCAGCAACGCCACGGCGGCACCGTCCCGTCCACAGCCGAGGGCGCCACGGGCCTTCCCGTCGTCATCGTCACAACCGACGCGCAGCCGGTGCCGCAACCGGCACCCGCTGCGGCGCGACTACCACGTGCGCGGGGCGCCCAGTGTCGAAACGAGCATCGCCACGGCGCCGAGCATGAGCAGCGCGCTACGGAGCACGCGACCCTTCATGCGAGATTCACCCGCTGACCCGCCACGCCCCCTGACCGAGCAGCAGCAGGGGTATGGCCTAGAACACAGGCGTCGATTCACCTGCTGACCCGCCACGCCCCCTGACCGAGAGCTTCGGGTGCTGCACGTTGCACTGCACGTTCAACGGGCGAGGCCGCAATTAGGTGATGCGCGCCTCGCTCGACGTCGGATCGCGCTGCCGCCTATCGGGAGACCGCGCCACTTTCTTTAGCAACGACGCCGCGCGGGGTGGTGGCGGCAAGCCCGGCGGCGCTCAACTCGGCCACCGCCGCGAGCACCGCGGCGACCGGCCGACCGGCGCCCTGAGCGAGGGACCCGGGCGACGCCGGCTGCGCGCCGAGCAGCCCGAGGACGTCTGCGGCGACCGGCGACAGCGCCGCCGCACCCGCCGAGATTGCGTCGCCGACCGTCGCGCCGCCGAGCGCGGAGGTGGGACGGCCGACCGCCGCGGCGAGCGCCCCGGCGCCGTCCGGCGCGGCGGTGACGCCGGCGGCCTCCACGACGTCGGACAGGCGCGTGACGGGCGTCGCGCCGTCGCGGATGAGGTCCAGCGGGGCCCGGCTCGTCGCCGCCGACAGCGAGCCCGGCACCGCCATGACCTCGCGGCCCTGTGCCGCCGCGAGCCGCGCGGTGTGCAACGCGCCGCTGCGCGCGCGACCCTCCACGACGACGGTCACGTCGGCGAGCCCGCTGACGATGCGGTTGCGCCACAGAAAGTTGCGCGGAGCGGGCGGAACACCCGGCAGCAGTTCGGTCGCCAGGCCGCCGCTGCTCGCGACGGCGTCGCGGACCGCCCCGTCGCGCGTCGGATAGTCGACACCGAAGCCGGTTCCGAGCACGGCCACGGTCGCCCCGCCGGCGTG
Organism: Egibacteraceae bacterium; assembly: GCA_030446745.1. Classification (GTDB taxonomy): domain Bacteria; phylum Actinomycetota; class Nitriliruptoria; order Euzebyales; family Egibacteraceae; genus JAUJMS01. The sequence continues at coordinate 9,955 of JAUJMS010000033.1, forward strand.
CAGTGCCCCGGCGTGCGCGGCCTGGTCGATGCCACGCGCCATCCCCGACACCACCGTGACGCCGTTGCGCCCGAGGAGCCCGGCAAGCTCGCGGGCCGTCCGTACGCCGTCGAGTGTCGGCTGGCGCGTCCCGACCACCGCGACGGCGGGCCCGTCCGGTAATCCACCCTCGCGCGACCGCACGAACAGCCACAGGGGTGCGCCGAGCTCCGGCCAGGCGTCGGCGAGCCGGTCCGGGTAGCCGGGCTGGCCGACCACGGCGACCGTCGCTCCCGCGGCGAGCAGCGCCTGGGCCGCGACGTCGGCCTGGGCGTCGGTCGCCGCCGCGCCCGCGGCGGTCGCCTGCGCAGTCACCGCGTCCAGCACGGCGGCGGCGTCCGTGCGATCGCGTTCCAGCTGCGCCGCGACGACGGTCCGCAGCCGGTCCGGCCGCAGCCACGTCGACGCGGCGACCCGCACGGCGGCGGCGACAAGCTCCGGCGGCGCGCCGGCGCTGAGCTCGTTGGCCCAGCCGGGTGTCACCGCGGCCACGGCGTGGTGCGCAGCGGCGTCACGGCAGCGCCGGCGTCACGTGAGCACCGGCGTCACGGCAGCGCCGGCGCGAGCGCGGCGCCGGGTCCGCTCGCCGGCCGCAGGCCGAGGCGGTGGGCGTAGGCCTCCAGGACGTGCTCCCGCTCGACGAGGGTCGAGCCGTCGAGGTCGGCGCAGGTGCGCGCGACGCGCAGGGCACGGTCGTAGCCGCGGCCGGTGAGGTGGCCGTCCTCGACGGCGTCGGCGAGCAGCCGCAGCGCCACCGGTCGGGCGGTGCGGCGCAGCGCGCTCGCGGGCGCCTGCGCGTTGACGACGCCCGCGACACCCCAACGGTCCTGCGCGCCGGCGCGGG